>NZ_JACZFS010000071.1 GCF_014904795.1 Nisaea nitritireducens | reverse complement strand
CCGCCCGGGGGCGGCCGCGTGCATTGTTCTGGGATCAGCAGATGCCGATCATTCTTTCGGCGTGCCGTCGAAGCCGAACCACTGGGTGGAGAGCTTCGAGATCGTGCCGTCGGCGCGCGCTTCATCAATCGCCTTGGTGAACATGTCGGCCAGTTCCTGGTCATCCTGACGGATACCCGCGCCGACGCCGTTACCGAACGGGCCACCGTCCATCTTCGGGCCAACCATCGCCATGGTCTTGCCCTTCTCGCCTTCGAGCAGCGGCACCCAGTAGGAAAGCGATGCCAGTGCGGCATCGATCCGGCCAGCGACGAGATCCAGATCCAGATTCTCCTGAGTGTCATAGGTCTTCACGGTGACCGTGTCGCCCATATACTCGTTCAGGAAATTCTCGTGCGTGGTGGAGATCTGCACGCCGATGGTCTTGCCCTTGAGGGCTGCTTTCATCGAGTCCAGACCTGCCTTTTCCTTGGCATCGACATCGGCAAGGGTCAGCGCGTCAAGACCGGCGCTCAGGCTTGCCAGCAGGCTTGATTTGACGACCACGAAGGATGCCGGGGAGCCCATGTAGGAGCGCGAGAAGGTGATGACTTTCTTGCGTTTGTCGGTGATGGACATACCGGCCATGATGGCGTCGAACTTGCCCGCCTGGAGCGCAGGAATGATGCCTTCCCAGGCCGTCTGCACCAGATCGCACTGAACGCTCATGCGCTCGCACAGATCGGCATAGAGGTCGACCTCAAAGCCCGCGAGCTTGCCGGAGCTGTCGGTGAAGTTCCACGGCGCGTAGGCGCCCTCAGTGGCAATGCGGACCTTGCTGCCCGCCTTGAAATCCTTGGCATCCGCGGCACCGCTAAAAGCGATGGACGCGAGGGCCAGAGCTGTCAGAAAACGTTTCATTATTTAGGCTCCCAGTTTGAATCCGGTTTAGTTCCCTGCGGTTGCTGTTGCTGCCCCGATCAGTTTCGTTTCACGAACTGACGGCAGCGCTCCGATCGCGGGTTGTCGAACACCAGTTCAGGCGGTCCAATTTCTTCCACACGCCCCTCGTGCAGGAAGACCACCTCGTTCGAGACCTCGCGAGCGAAATCGATTTCATGGGTAACAATGATCATGGTCCGGCCTTCCTCGGCCAGCTGGCGCATCACCAGCAGCACCTCGCCGACCAGCTCCGGGTCGAGCGCGGATGTCGGCTCGTCGAACAGCATCACCTGAGGTTCCATCGCCAGCGCACGCGCTATCGCGCAACGCTGCTGCTGACCGCCGGAAAGATGGCTCGGATACTGGTCCCGTTTGTCCGCGATTCCGACCTTCTGAAGCAAACCTTCGGCGCGGGCGATAGCCTCTTCGCGCGGCACCTTCAGGACGTGGATCGGCGCCTCAATGACGTTTTCAAGCACCGTCATATGGGTCCACAGGTTGAAACTCTGGAACACCATGGAAAGACGGGAGCGAATGCGGTCGACCTGGCGGTTGTCGGCCGGGATCTGGGTGCCATCCGGACCGGGTTTCATGGCGATGGTTTCGCCATTGACGGACACAATGCCCCGATCAGGGATTTCAAGCAGATTGATGCAGCGCAAAAAAGTGCTCTTGCCGGAACCTGAAGAGCCGATCATGGAAATCACATCGCCCTGCCGGGCTTCAAGAGAAACTCCCTTGAGGACCTCCAGGCCGGCGAAGCTCTTGTGCAGGTCCTGAACGACCAGCGCCTCGGACGCAGAGTCCGGCGCATGCGCTACTGCCATATTGACGCAATCCCTACCGTAACGGACATGCGCAGCATAATGGTCAATCAGAAACCGGCAAGATTAATGTCACGGAAACGCCATGAAAATTGCACTGAACCGTGCAGTTTTCACCTATCCGCCGAGCGCCTTGATCCGGGCTTCCAGCATTCCGCGTGCGGGCGCATCGGGGCCGATCAAAGCCAGCAGATCGCTCCAGAGCGCCTTCGCAGTTGCAGCATCGCCCTTCCTGTATGCGACGAGCCCACCATAAAAGAGACTGTCCGGGTTATTCGGCGCCAGCTCACGGATATGTCCAACCAGCGAGACAAACTCTTCCGTCATGCCGGTCTCAGGCGTGCCCGGCGGGAACAAAGCGCGGGCATATGAAAGCTGGATGTTCAGATCGTCCGGCGCCAGCCGTGCCGCATTCGCCTGCGCGTTGATCGCTTCTTTGGTCTTGCCGAGCACGCCATAGGCACGGGCGAGACGGAGCCAGCCGTCGAGATCGTCCGGCTCCTCCTGAAGACGGTCGGCCAGACGGTCGACCATGGACTGGATCATCGCGGAACGGTCTTCGGCGGTCATGTCCTGCGCCGCGGCCACGTCATCCGCACTCGGCCCCGGCACCGATGCAGGAGCCGGGCTTTCGGGGCGGCTCTCCCGTTCGGCCTCTCTGAGAGATGCCACATCGATACCGGCTTCCGTCCCGATCTCGTCAATCCGCTGGGTCACCAATGCTTCCCAGGGAGCGCCGGGCGGCGTGTCCGCTTCCAGTGCGATCCACCATTTCAGCGCACCGGCTGCGTCCGCGGCCTGACTGCGGGCGAGCCCAAGGTAGTAGCGGGCGCGCGGCTCCAGAGGTTGCTTCAAATTGACGGCGCGGAAATCCTCGACGGCAGCAGGCGGCACCACGCCGTCAGCGGCGAGCACCAGCGCTTCGCCGCGCGCCGCAATGAGCTGAAGATTGTCCGGCGTCAGCGCGATCGCCTTCGCATAGGCATCGACGGCATCGCGATAGCGTTCTGTCACCATGTAGGAGCGGCCCAACAGCGCCCAGCCATCGGCATCGTCCGGATTGTTCTCCAGCTTGGCCTGCAGCCCTGTGATCATCTCCGAAACGCCAGGCTGTTCTTGCTGAGCGCCGTTTGCACGCTCTTGGCCCGTTGCCTGACTGCCGGTGCTCCCCGCAAGAGTCCGGGTTCCCGCACCATCGGTGCGCGCGGTCAGGGGCAGATCCCGCATGCCGGGGCTGCCAACGGAGACATAGGTCAGAAGCGCTCCGGCAGGGACCGCGAAGATGACCAATACGGACGCCGCCAACCGGCGCTTGCGGACCGATTGTGGCGATGCGGCCGCGGATTTCTCCTGCTCCGCCGCTGCTGCCAGCATGCGGCGCTCGACCTCAAGCTTTGCGGCCTCGAAGTCCTCGGCGCCGAGACGGCCAACATCGAGATCCCGCTCCAATTCCTGCAACTGGTCACGATAAACCGCCAGCGCTTCCTCGCCCGCTCCTTCGCCGTTCTCCTCATCGGTCCCGGCGGAAAGAACTGGCCAGAGCAGAAGCAAAACGATGCCGAATGTCAGAACTCCGGCAAAAACCCAAAAGATCATCAGGCTTTCCGATCCTGTTCAGACATCAGTGCGTCGATCCGCTTGCGCTCATCGTCGCTCAAGGGCATCGGCACGGCCTCATCGCCACCGCCATCCCGCCGCCGCAGGAGGAACACGGCAACGCCGATAGCGCCCAGAACGCCGATGGCGAACGGCCCGTACCAGAGGAACAATGTCTCCGCCTTGACCGGGGGCTTCAGCAGCACGAAATCGCCATAACGCTCGACCAGAAAGGTCTTGATCTCGCTGTCGCTGTCACCGGCGACGAGACGTTCCCGCAAGATCACCCGGAGGTCTTTGGCCAGCCCGGCATTGCTGTCGTCAATCGACTGGTTCTGACAGACGAGGCAACGGACTTCCTTGCTGAGTTCACGTGCCCGGGCCTCGAGGGCCGGGTCTTTCAGCATTTCCCCCGGCTCCACCGCAAAAGCAGGCATGCTCAGAACGACGAGAACCAATGCCAGGATGATGGAACGGATCATCCTTTGGCCGCCTTCAATTGCTCGACCATCGGCAAGATCGTCTCCTTCAGGGCTTGAGCGGTCAAAGGGCCGACATGCCGGTAGCGGATATGCCCGCTCGCATCGACGACATAGGTTTCCGGAACACCGTAGACGCCCCAATCGATGGCCGCGCGGCCGTCCCCGTCAACACCAATCCGGCCAAACGGGTCACCCAGCTCACGCAGCCAGACCAAGGCCGCGTCCCGCTGATCCTTATAGTTGATACCGACAAGCGGCAGATCGGTCTCGGCGGCAAGCCGCATCAGGATCGGATGCTCGACCCGGCAGGGTCCGCACCAGGAAGCAAAGAAATTGACCAGCTTCACTTCGCCCCGAAGCGCCTCCGGGCCGACCCCGGGCTTGTCCTCAAGCAGGGGTCCTAGATCATGCGGCGGCGCCGGCTTGTCGATCATGACGGACGGTAGCAGATGCGGGTCTTTCTTGGTCAGGATCGGCACGGTGAAATAACCGGCGATCACCGCGAAGATCAGCAGCGGCAGGAGGAAGAGCAGCCGGTTCAGCATCTCAGTCTCCCGCCTCCGTCACGGCAGGAGCGGCCGGACGACGCCTTGAGCGTTTCGGCGCACCTATGCGCAAGCGCCGGTCCGACAGGGAGAACAACCCACCAAGAACCATCATCATGGCGCCGGCCCAGATCCACGGCACCAGCGGCTTGACCCAGACCCGGACGATATAGCCGCCCAGGTCACTGCCTTCACCGATGGCGACATAGAGATCGCCGGAAATGCCGGAGCGGATGGCCGCTTCGGTCGTCGGCATCTGCTGGACCGGGTAGAGCCGCCGCTCGGGATGCAGGGTGGCGTATGGCACGCCATCCTTGCTGACATTCAGCGTCGCCATGTCGCGGAAATAGTTCGGTCCCTGACTGCGCTCGACCTTTTCCAACACCAGTTCGTACTGGCCCAGGGTCAAGGTATCGCCCGCCCGGGCTGTTGCAACCAGCTCCCGGGTCCAGTTCATCTCGCCTGTAGCGCCGCAGATAAACACCGCCATGCCAAGATGGGCGAGGCTCATGCCATAGGCCGCACCGGGAAGGTTGAAGAGACGCCTGAGACTGTCGCCGAGAGGTATCCGGAACAGGCGGATCCGTTCGGTCAGCTCGGTCACCACGCCGCCCGCCACCCAGGCGGCGAAGCCAAAGCCGAGCACCGGCGCCAGGGGCGCGCCTTTTTCCAGGACCAGAATGCCGCCGGCAACGACCACTGTGAAAAGCGCGCTGACCCAAAGCTTCTCGACCGCAGCACGGAGATTGCCGCGCTTCCAGGGCAACAGCGGGCCAATAGCCAGCAGAACCAGCAACGGGATCATCACCGGCACGAAGGTCGCATTGAAGAAAGGCGCCCCGACAGAGACCTTGTCTCCGGTCATCGCATCGAGGAACAGCGGATAGAGCGTGCCGATAAAGACGGTTACCGTCGCCACGCTGAGGATCAGGTTGTTCAGCACCAGCCCGCCTTCCCGGCTGACCGGGGCGAACAGGCCACCGGCCTTCAGCGCTGGCGCGCGGACAGCAAAGAGCGTGAGCGAGCCACCAACCGCGACGATCAGGATGCCGAGGATGAAGAGACCGCGCTCGGGATCGACAGCGAAGGCATGCACCGATGTCAGGATGCCGGAGCGCACCAGGAACGTGCCCATCAGGCTAAGCGAGAATGTGATGATGGCGAGCAGGATGGTCCATGCCTTCAGCGCGTCGCGTTTCTCCACCACGATCGCGGAATGCAGCAGCGCCGTGCCAGCGAGCCAGGGCATGAAACTGGCATTCTCGACCGGGTCCCAGAACCACCAGCCGCCCCAGCCAAGCTCGTAATAGGCCCACCAGCTGCCGAGCGTGATGCCGGCGGTCAGAAAGGTCCAGGCAGCGAGAGTCCAGGGCCGAACCCACCGGGCCCAAGCCGGATCGACCCGGCCTTCGATCAGCGCCGCCATGGCGAAGGAAAAGGCCAGCGAGAAGCCGACATAGCCGATGTAGAGCATCGGCGGATGGAAGGCGAGACCGGGGTCCTGCAGCAGCGGGTTGAGGTCGCGACCGTCGAGCGGCGCCGGATCGAGCCGTTCGAACGGGTTCGAGGTCAGCAGAATGAAAGCGAGAAAGGCGAGCCCGATCAGCCCCTGGATAGAAATCACGCGGGCCTTCAGAGAATCCGGCAATTGCCGACCAAAGGCGGCGACCGCAAAGCCGAACAGGGCCAGGATCAGCACCCAGAAAACCATAGAACCCTCGTGGTTCCCCCAGACGCCGGAGATCTTGTAGAGCAACGGCTTCAGACTGTGGGAATTCTGCGCCACATTGGCGACCGAGAAGTCCGAAGTGATATAGGCATGCATCAACGCGCCGAAGGCTATCGCGATACACAGGAACTGGGCGGAGGCGGCGGGGGCCGCAAAGCCCATCAGGGCGGTGTCGCGTCTGGCCGCGCCGTAAAGCGGAACGACGACCTGGGCGATCGCGACGAAGAAGGCGAGCACAAGGGCGTAATGCCCGATCTCGGCGATCATTTCGCCTCCTCCCCTTCTTTCCAGCGGCCGGATTTTTTCAAAGCATCGGCAACCTCGCGCGGCATGTAATTCTCGTCATGCTTGGCCAGCACTTCGCTTGCCGTGAAAACGGTGCCGTTGAATTTGCCTTCAGCCACCACGCCCTGCCCTTCCCGGAAAAGGTCCGGAAGCGAGCCGCGATAAACGACTTTCACAGCATTCTGGAAATCGGTGACGACGAATTCGGAGCGGAGCCCCTCCTCGTATTTCTGCCAGCTACCGTCCTCGACCATGCCGCCGATCCGGATACGCCGGTCCGGGCCGACGCCCTTTTCCGCAATGTCCGTCGGGCTGAAGAAGAAGACGAGATTGTCCTCGAACGCGGTCAGCACAAGCGCGGCCGCCGTGCCGAGCATGGCAAGACCGATCAGAACGATGGATAAACGGCGGCGTTTAGGCGTCATGGTGCGCATCCTTCAGGCCGGATTGCTGACGGCGCTGGCGCCTGGGACCAACCCGTTCCTCCAGAGCGGACAACTCGCGCTCGCGCGCCCTCACGCCAAGGATGGAAGAGACCAGCATCACGGCGAGCACTGCCACGACCACCCCGTAGGACGACCAGATGTAGGCAGCATATCCGCCCATTTCGAGAAATTCCTGAATGGCCTTGCTCCAGCAAACCGTTCATCAACACCTGGAATTTAAATTAATTCCAAACCCGGTCAAAGCGACGTGAAGTCGCGGTCTGATCACTACGTGGCCAATCCCGCGCCGACTTCAAGCAATGTCGGACAGACGCAACAATCGAATGCGCCGGGCCGTCAGCTCGCCGCGCATGCGCACAATCAAGAGATACAGAAAGTACAACTTGAAGGCGCCGGCCATCAGCAGCAGTGGCAACAGCATTGACGGATCGACGGACGGCCCGTCCATCCGCGCCACACTCGCAGGCTGATGCAATGTGTTCCACCAATCGACGGAGAACTTGATGATCGGGATATTCACCACCCCGACCAGCAGCAAGATGGCCCCGGCCTTCGAGCCGCGCTCCGGATCGTCGAAGGCATTCACCAGCGCGATATAGCCGAGATAAAGGAAGAACAGGATCAGCACCGAGGTCAGCCGGGCATCCCAGACCCACCAGGTGCCCCACATCGGCTGCCCCCATAGCGCACCGGTGATCAGCGCCATCAGGGTAAAACCCGCACCGACCGGCGCCGCCGCCTGGGCCGCCACATCGGCCAGCGGGTGCTTCCAGATCAGGAAACTTCCCGCCGCAGCGGCCATCACCACATAGATGAACATCGCCATCCACGCGGACGGCACATGCACATACATGATGCGCACCGTCTCGCCCTGCTGGTAATCCGCCGGCGAGGCGAACAACCCAAAATACAAACCCGCGGCACCAGTCAATAGACCGAGCGCCATGATCCAGGGCTGCAGCCGAGCGGCGAAGCGCATAAAGCGCGCCGGGTTGGCAAGCCAGTGAAACCAGTTCATCCGAGCATATCCTCCGAATGCCATACCGGCATGGAGCGGTCCGGCCGCGGGGTCAGGCCCCGTCTTTTTCCGTCCGCAGACATGTTTGAACACCAACCGCCGGAAAACATCAACCTGCCGCTTGTCTGAGCGCCGCTGCCGTTGCCCAGGGCGCAAGCGGCAGGCAGGCCATAAGCATGGCCCCGAGGATCAGGAGCTGCGCCTTGGCCGACTGCCCGGTGACAGCCGCCTCAACAGCGGAAACGCCAAAGATCAGCAGCGGAATGGTCAAAGGCAGTACCAGCAGGGCGACCAGCGTTCCTGCCCGCCGGGCCCCCAGAACCAACGCCGCACCGACACCGCCGAGCAGGCTCAAGACCGGCGTGCCCAGAGCCATACTGGCCAGCAGCACCGGGAAGGCGTCGGTATGCATGTTCATGAAGATCCCGAGCAGCGGCGCAATCAGCAACATCGGCAGCCCGGTAGTCAGCCAGTGCGCGAGGCACTTCGCCAGCACCAACAGTTCCAGCGGCACCGGCGTCAGCAGCATCAGCTCCAGCGAGCCGTCATCGTAATCGGCCTGGAACAACCGATCGAGGGAGAGCATCGCCGCGAGCAGCGCCGCGACCCAGACGATGCCGGATGAAATCCGCTCCAGCACACCGGGTTCCGGGCCGACGCCGAGCGGAAACAAAGTGACCACGATGACGAAGAACATCAGCGCCATGGCGGCATCGCTGCCCTGACGGAGAGCCAGTGAGAGATCCCGGCGAACGAGGACGAGAAAGGACTTCATGATGCCATGACCGCGCCGAGCGCACTGTAGGCTTCCGCGAGATCCACCGCGGACGGGGCGAATTCCGAAAGATCGAGTTCAGAGACACTTTCCCCAGCCTCGAAGCGGATGTGAGTGGCGGCCACGATCATGCCGCCGCGGCTCCTGTGCCCTGCAATCGCCTCTTCCAATGCCGCGACCCCGTCCACGTCCAGTCCCACCGTCGGCTCGTCGAGAATCCAGAGCGGTGCTTCGCTAACCAGCAAACGGGCCAACGCCAGACGCCGCTTCTGACCAGAGGAAAGATACCGCGCCGGGAAATCCGCGCGGTGCCCGATGCCGAAACGCTCCAGCGCCGCCGCCACGGAAATACCGTTAGCGCCACGCATACCGGACCAGAATGTGAGAAGTTCTTCCGCCGTCATCGCAGGCTTTGCCGCATCCGCGTGGCCGACATAATGCAACATCCCGGCATGGGCTTGCGGATCGTCGGCCACCGGCGCGCCGTCCCAGATCAGATCACCGCGTGCCGGGCGGACCAGCGTCGCCATGGTTCGCAACAGGCTGGATTTCCCGCTGCCGTTCGGGCCTTTCAGGATCAGCACCCCACCGGAGGCGAGTGTGAAATCCAGTCGGTCGAATACAAGGCGGCCGCCTCTCTGGCAGCCGAGGCCCCTGCCCTCGAACCGGTGATTACCGAAAACTTCCATGAAAGCAACGCCCTCGCACCTGACGCGAACACCATAGGGGAGCTCGTCGTCCGCCTCAACGCGGTAAGATGACACAAGGTGCTCTCAAGATGGCTTCCGGATTTCGCATAAAGAAAGCGGCGCCGTTCTGGGGGGGAGGGGAACGTGGCGCCGCTTTTTCAGTTCCCGGCCCTCGCTAAAGAGCCGGAGAAGGGGACCAGTTCTCGACGGACTGTCCGTCAAGTCGGTTTACCGGGGACTGCCGGTATATGAAAAATATAGGAACCTTTCTGGTGATTTCGAGACCATGGAGTGTATTTTTTGATCCACTCTATCCTGCCCGCTCTATCCCGCTCGTAGCGACCTGATGAAATAGTCGCGCGTCCAATGAACACAACGATAAAAAATTCTGATCTCAGGGAGTAAACAATGCCCGCCATCCATGCCTCCGAAGCGCTCTCCCGTTTCACTGTGCTCGACCTGACGCGTGTCCGCTCCGGGCCGACCTGCGTACGCCAGCTCGCCGACTGGGGCGCCAATGTCATCAAGGTCGAGTTGCCCGAGGCAATGGAGGCCGGCAACCAGCTCGGTGGCGCCCGCAGCGGCTCCGACTTCCAGAACCTGCATCGCAACAAGCGGGCGATGACCCTGAACCTGAAGGACGCAGAAGGCCTCGCACTCTTCAAGAAACTGGCGAAGACCGCCGATGTCATCGTCGAGAATTTCCGGCCCGACGTGAAGCAGCGCCTCGGCATCGATTACGAAACGCTGGCGAAGGACAATCCCGGCCTGGTCTACGCCTCGATCTCCGGCTTCGGCCAGGACGGCCCCTATGCCAAGCGCCCCGGCTTCGACCAGATCGCGCAGGGCATGGGCGGTCTGATGTCGATCACCGGCGCCCCGGGCGAGGGCCCGATGCGGGTCGGCATTCCGGTGGCAGACCTGACCGCCGGTATTTTCGCCTCCCAGGGCATCATGGTCGCCCTGCTGGAGCGCGAAGCCTCCGGCAAGGGCCAGTGGGTCCACACCTCTCTCCTGCAGGCGCAAATCTTCATGCTCGACTTCCAGGCCTCGCGCTGGACCATGAGCGGAGAGGTTGCCAAGCAGGCCGGGAACAACCACCCGACCAGCATCCCGACCGGCGTGTTCCAGACCAGCGACGGCTACATGAACATTGCGGTCTCAGGGGAGAAGATCTGGACTCGGTTCTGCGCCGTCATCGGCCGCGAGGACTTGCCGGACAATCCGGATTACAAGACCGCGCCGTCACGCTCTGAAAACCGGGACACGTTGAACGCCATCATCCAGGACGTGCTCGCAACCGAGAGCACGAAACACTGGGTCGACCTGTTCAACAAGGAAGGCGTCCCGGCAGGCCCGATCTATACCATCGACCAGACATTCGCCGATCCGCAGGTCAAACATCTCGGCATGCAGAAAACCGTGCATTCGGATGAGCATGGCGATATCGATCTGGTCGCCCAGCCGATCACCCTCTCGCGGACGCCCAGCACCTTCGCCGCCGCACCGCCCGCCTATGGCGAGCATACGGATGAGATCCTGGGCGGCATCGGCATGAGCGCCGAGGAAATCCAGGCCCTGCGCGACCGCCAGGTCATCTGACGCATATCCGCACGCTAACAGTCGACACGAAACGGACCCGCCCCATGCCTGCCAGCACCGCGCCGCAACCGATCCTGACCGAGTTCAAGGGAGGCGTCGCCCGCCTGATCTTCAACAACCCGGCCCGCCACAATGCCATGTCTCTGGAAATGTGGACCCATGGGGCGGAGCTGCTGGAGGCATTCGGGCGGGATGACAATATCCGCGCAATCCTGCTGACAGGGGCGGGCTCCGAAGCCTTCGTTGCCGGGGCAGATATCTCCAAGTTCGGGGACGAGCGGGCCAGCCGGGAAGCGGTTGAAGCCTATGACCGCGCCGTCGCCCGCTTCCAGCAGGTGATGCGGGATCTGGAAAAACCGACCATCGCCAGGATCGACGGCTTCTGTATCGGCGGCGGCCTTGCCATCGCCATCGAATGCGACATCCGGATCTGCTCGGAGAAATCCAGCTTCTCCGTCCCCGCCGCGAAACTTGGCATCGGCTACGCCATGGACGGCATCCGCCGCCTGCGCACCCTCACCGGCCCCGCCTTCGCCGCCGAAATCTTCTACACCGCCCGCCGGTTCTCCGCACAGGAAGCGGTGATGATGGGCCTCGTGAACCGGGTGCTGCCCGACGCGGAGCTCGACAAACATGTCGAGGACCTGCTTTCCCGTATCTCCGAAAACGCCCCCCTCGCGATCCAGACGGCAAAACGCGCACTGATCGAGCTGGAGAAACCAGAAGACGAGCAGGATGCAGCCTCCTGCGAGGCGCTGGTCCTGAAATGCATGGAGAGCGAGGATTACGTCGAGGGCCGGACGGCGTTCATGGAGAAGCGGAAGCCGGAGTTTAAGGGGCGGTAACGGCTAATCCACGATGAATAGCTTGGCGCCGGTCGCCGTCGAGGACCGGTGCGCCGCGTCTCCGAAGTCCGAGACCTGATAGGACATGCCCGCAGTCATAATGGTCTTGCGGCCGTCCTTCAGCTCGGAGACCAACTCGCCTTCCAGCACATAGAGAATATGCCCCCGGTCGCACCAATGATCGGCCAGGTAGCCCGGTGAGTATTCGACCTGCCGGATGCGGATATCGCCGATTTCCATCGTCCGCCAGATGGCTTCGCCTGTTTCGCCGGGATGTCTGGTTTCCGTGACCTCAGACCAGTCGGTGACGGTGAACGGCAGTGCGGGGATTTTCATGGTCGGTTTTCCGGTGGCAGGAGAGAGCCGGAACCTTATGCAGGTGCAAGACGCCTGACAACGGCCACCGGTTCTCTCCTGAAAAGGCCGACACCACCTCGTCGATGAAGCGCGCCAGCGACGCCTTCTTCCGCTCCGTGTTCATGCCGCTGTCGATCCAGAACGAAAACTCCTCATAACCGAGATCCTCGATCCGCTTTAGCCGGTCGATGACTTCAGGCGTCGTCCTGCCAGACAGCCCCGCCAAGATTGAAAAAGTATAGCCGAATGAATATCTTTATACTCATTCGATGTAAAAAATACATCACCGCATCGCATTACGAGAAAAACGAAGGTCGCCCGACATCGTCAACGGGCCGGTCACGCATCAGTGACGCCTTCAAACTCCGGTCGCCCGACAGCTGGTGGGTGACACCGAACGGGATCTTTGGGGGAATAACTTTTGGATCTGATCAAGCTGATACGAAAAGAGTCCAGCGCGTCCTGGTTCGGCTTCGCCTTCCTTGCTGCGATCTCCGGACTGGCCAATGCCCTTGTCCTTGCGGTGATTAATCTGGCGGCGGGCGACGTTGCCGAGCTCGATGACGAGCGACGGACCCATCAGTTGTCCATCTTTCTCATCGTCGTCGCAATTTACGTCGTCGCCCAACGAACAGTCATGATTTCCTCGACCCGCGAGGTAGAGGAAATCATCCATAAGATCCGGATACGCCTGATTGAGAAAATCCGGACCGCCGACCTCATCCCTCTGGAGCGGATCGGACGCTCCTTCATCTATGCCAGTATCAACAAGGATACCCTGACCCTCTCGCAAGCAGCGCAATCGCTCGTCGTTGGTGCGCAGTCCGCAATACTGGTTCTCTTTACGCTGCTCTACATCGCCTGGCTTTCCCGCATCGCTTTCGCCGTATGCGTAGCCTTCATCGTGGCCGCAACCTGGTTCTACGGGAAGAACCTCAAAGGCCTGAACGCCGAGTTGCAGGAAGCAGCAGTTACGGAAAACCGGTTGTTCGACCTCCTCACCGACCTCCTGGAAGGATTCAAGGAAGTTCGGCTGAACAAGACCCGCAGCGACGCCCTCTACGCCGACCTGGAGCAGATTTCCCTAGAGGCGATGGACAAGAAAAAGAACAGTCAGTCGGGGATAGCCAAAAGCTTCATTCTCTCCCAGACAATGTTCTATTTCCTTGTCGCCGCCATGGTTTTCCTCGTCCCGCAGTTCGGGAAATTCTTCCATAGCGTCGGCACCGATTACCACGAGGTCGTCATCAAAACCGCGACGGCGACCTTGTTCCTGATCGGGCCGATCGGCTTTCTGGTTAACTTCATGGCAATCTTCGCCAACGCCAATTCCGCGGCCGAGAACATCAAGCGTCTCGATCAAACACTCACCGAGGCTGCCGGCGAAACAGAAGATCACCAGCCCAACCTGCTCGGCGAGAGCTTCGAGGAACTCGAACTGAAACAGGTCAGCTTCCACTATCAGGGGCTACAGGCTGACAATCCTTTTGTTATGGGGCCGGTGGATTTGAAGATCCGTAAGGGCGAGTTGATCTTCATCACCGGGGGCAATGGCTCCGGCAAGTCGACATTAATCAAGATTCTCGCCGGCCTCTATTATCCGGTCTCAGGCTCCATGTGCGTCAACGGCCGGGAAATCGGGCCCGAGACCTACGATGAATATCGCAACCTGATCTCTATCATCTTCGGCGATTTCCACCTCTTCAAACGCCTGTATGGCGTCGATCTGGGAGATGGCGAAAAAGCCCGGCGCCTGATGGAACATATGGAAATCCAGAGCAAGACCCAGTTGATCGACGACGAGTTTTCAACTGTCGAACTCTCGACCGGCCAGCGCAAACGGCTCGCTCTTGTGGTCAGCCTGCTTGAGGAGCGCTCCATTTACATCCTGGACGAATGGGCCGCCGACCAGGACCCGCAGTTCCGGCGGAAATTCTACCGGGAGCTCCTGCCGGAGATGAAACGGGACGGCAAGACGGTCATCGCCGTAACGCATGACGACCAGTATTTCGACGTCGCAGACCGCTGTTTACACATGGTCGAAGGCCGTCTCGTGCCATCCCGTTCGCCCCAGAACGAATCAACGCATTAAGCAGCAACGGCGGATTGCCAGACATCTGAAAAACGCGCCACGGCCAGGCAAACCCTTTTGATTGCATAAATTATCACATAACCTCTAAAAGTTGTAACTACCCATGCCGATGAACATATAGTGAGAAACAGACAGGTGCGGGTGGCGGCAAAAGAAAATCCGGTGATCGAGCCCCGGGAGTCGATACCCGCCCTGAGAGCGCCCATAAGGGAATTTGGAGCATGAAAGCCCTGAAAAACTTCATGATGCGCAGTCTGCCGGGTGTGACCATCGCCTTCATGATCGCCGCGTTCATCATGATCTATTTCACCCCGAACATGGTGATCACCATTCCAGCTGGCTATATCGGCGTCCTATGGAAACGGTTCGACAACGGGACCATAACCAACCGCTTCTACCGCGAAGGTAACCGTCTGATCCTGCCCTGGAACAAGATTATCTCGTATGACGCACGTATGCAGAGGGTCAGCGAGGATTACGACATCATTTCCGCCAATGGGCTGGCCATCGGCGCAAACATCACATTCCGCTTCCGGATCTCCCGCAAACGGATCGGTTTGCTGCACAAGTATCTCGGACCGAACTACCTGAACACGGTGCTGATCCCGAAGATCGGGGCCATCGCCCGGGCCGAGGCCGCAAAATATTCACCCGTCCAGCTTTACTCCACAAACCGCGAAGACGTGGAAGAAGCGATCCTGGCTGTCGCAAAAGAACAATTGGTGCAAGTGACACAGGATGTGATCGCGACAGAAGCCAAAGAACGTGCAACCCGCAAACTGCCGCCCTTGCCCGACGCGCCGGATCCAGTCGTTAATTTGCACGACGTATCCGTCCGCAGCGTCACCCTGCCTCACCTGGTCGAGAGAGCCATCGAGCGCAAGGAAGAACAGTTCCACATCAATCAGGAATACAATTTCCGCCTGGATCGCGAGCGCAAGGAGAGTGAGCGCAAGGCCATTGAGGCCCGAGGCATCCAATCCTTTCAGAGGATCGTGAGCGACGGGATAACGGACGCATATCTGCGATGGAAAGGTATCGATGCCACCTTGCAGCTGGCGCTATCGAACAACAGCAAGATCGTCCTTATCGGCTCGGGGAAAGACGGGCTGCCGATCATTCTCGGCCCTCTCGACAATAACCCAGGCAATGCCGGCGCTCCCGCCCCGGGCACACACCCAGGGACTGAACTCGAGGCGCTGCTCGGCCGGCAATCGGACACCCCAACCGCGAAATCGCCGCAACGCGCTAATACAGGGGACGGCATCTTTCCCAACAGCTCCACAGCGGATCTGGATCCCGGCCGGAACAAAACCAGCGGCACAAGCGCGGGCGCCCCTTCGGTGACGACAGCGCGCCCCCCGGCCGGAACCAACGCCTCACAAAAAACCGCCGAACGAAATTCACCACTCAATTAAAAGTCGCGGTCACGCTCCACTGAAGGCGAAGGAGGACTCAACCCGACCCCACACCCACACCCATCTAACCATCTCTTTTTACTAATATTTTCACACAACCCGGACATCAAAACCCGGAAAACCACGAGAAGAATCCACAACTCGATAAATATGTTTTTACTCAATTAATAATATGCTATTCTCTTATAAGATGAATTTAATGATATCGCCTCCCGTAAAAATTGGGACCGCGTGTCATTCAAGTGAATTTGGCTCCTTCATCAAGTTTTGAGGCTTCCGAAGTGACCGAAGACCCCAACAACACTCAAGACCTCAAGCGGGAAATCGCCCGTCTGAAGAGGGAAACCAAGGCCACTGAACGCGAAAGGCAGAATGCAAAAAAGGCGATCGACGCGGCAAATGCGCACCGCCAGACAGCGGAAACCGAAGCCGCAGCGCGGAGAGAGACTCAAGCCGCGCGCGACCGGGAAGCAAAAGCACTTCAAAGGAGAGTCGAGAGTGCGAACCGAACCAAAGAGAAGCTGAAGAAGGAATCAGCCGATCGAGACAGGGAACTCAAGCGGCTCGAAAGCTCTCTGCGCCAGTCACAGGCACAAGCAGACGGGCTGCAAAAGGAACTGAAAACCAGGACAGAGAAATCCGGCCAGCCCAACGGACAGGTCGGAACCGCCGTGACCGGCGTCGCGGCGGCAAGGTCGGATGATCGCGAAAAGCGCATTCCGAGCAAAGACCGAGACATTAGAAAGGAAGTTTCAGCAATGACCGCACAAACCGATGCAGGCAACGCAGCCAAAACCGCGCAAGCCGGACAACCCGACCCAGACACCGACGCCAAAAACACAAATGCAGGGCAACCCGATGAAGGCCACCTCGTCAAGTATGAGTTGGCCAAGACCCAATTGCTCCAGCAAGACCGGCTTAAAGCGAACCGGATCGTCGCCACCTACAGCGCGATCGGAGCCGGCGTCGGCGTGATCCCCTTTGTCGTCGTCGACATTGCTGGACTTGCTACCGTTCAGCTCATGATGCTGAGCCGGCTGGCCCAACTTTATAAGGTGCCATTCTCCGGCAACCTCGGGCGGACTTTGCTCTCCGCTGTTCTGGGCGCCATCATCCCGACGACCCTGAAGACCGGCACCATCGGGCTGATCCGCTCCATACCGCTCTTCGGGCAGCTGCTCGGCTTTGTCGCGATGCCCACATATTCATGGATGGTGACCTACGCCATCGGCACAGTCTTCACCGACATCTTCGAGCAGAACAAGGACCTCGACTCGGTGAGCATTGAAGAAACCACGGCAAGGGTCAAAAAGGTCATGAATGACCTTGCGACCAAGGAAAAGGCTGAAGCCGCTACCGCACAGCAAGCCGCATAACCGGCCTCGAGCCCGGCGCGTCCGTGACCTTCAAAACCACGGGCGCGCTAGGGCGGAGCGCCTGAGCCGTCGAGATGGGCGCATGCCCCCGAGGATATGCGCGAGCGCGCTCGTTTTTTTTGGTTAAGTCATCGAGAGAGAGCGGAACGTGGAATACCTTTGGCCGCCGCAACTTACATTCGCGACACTTGTCATAATCTACTTCATTAGCTGCGCATTGGTCGGCCTCTATGGACGCGACCGGCTTCTGGGCTTTTGGGGATTTTTCATTCTGTCTTATATCGTCTCGCCGTTTTTCACCTTGCTGTTCCTCGTCATCACCAGTACACGACGCACCTCGAACTGACCCCCTGAAAACTCAAACTCACCTCAGCGTGGGGCGCAGGAAAGCGTGGCGCGACCACCATCCCCGACCACGACTTCGGGCTGATCCAACGCCGTCGCCCCATCGCTGCAATACCAACCGATATACAAAAGCCTGCGAACCTTGTTGAGCGGTCCACAAATCAATTCCCGGCGCAAAAGCGCGTGTTCTCCGCCATTCGACCATTGCGTTCCGACATCGGGGAGCGTGACGGTACAAGTGTCGCGACCGTTGCAGATACGCGCCACCCACCCCAGCCCGGAACACCATTGATCCCCAGAGCCGTACTTGGCGCTCGATACTCTGATCGAAGAACCACACCCGCCCGGGACACCCTTTTCAGCTTCGCAACCGGTCTCACTCCACGACGGACACACCGCCAAGCCGTCGGCTAATCGGATATCGCCGCCACCGCATTCAGATCGAGCGGAGCCCGGATCAGGCCACATCAAGAACAAGGCCACCCCGCAGGCAACAGGCAATCGGCGCATCAATTCCATTCGCATCCGCTAAGTCTCCCTGCACAATCAGCAATTTCTATGTAAAGGCGGGCTCGAAGCCCGTTCTGCCGGTCCCCTTCGGCACGCAACACAGAGCCGCGAGCGCATCTGGCGTGACCTCGCGAAATCGATAGACCATCCGGCCGGATCGACCGGCGCGAACCGCCACGGCCAGCTTATATCCCGGTATTGGCGGCGCCAGTCGGACCTGCCAGTCCGCCCCGTTTCCGGCATCCGGGTCATCGAGCAATGACTGGCCGATCACGAGAGACAGGGAATCAAGGCAAACGGAAAAACCATCCAGCGGAATAGACAGCCCTCGCCCGACAGCCTTCGTGTACGCCTCCTTCAGCGTCCAGATTGCGAAGAATGCGTCGCGGCGGGCGCAGCCCTCCAGCCGCCCGAGGTAAGCCACCTCGTCCGCAGCAAAAACCTTACGCGCCAGGCCATCGATATCAGTATCGCGGCCAACCCATTCGACATCGATGCCAACATCCCGCTCCCGGCTGACCGCACAGCAAACCAGCCCGCGTGAATGCGAGAGGTTGAAGCGCAACCGAGCCTGCTCCGGATACTCATCGATTTCAGGTTTGCCGTAGTGCCCAACCCGGAAGTTAAAGTCCCGCGCAGGGGTCCCGGATACAGCTTCGAGGACGCACCTGGTCAGCGCATGCGCGCAGATATAACTCCTCTGATCCTCCGGAAAATGGAAGCACCCGGCCCGGGCGCGCTCTTCAGCATTGAGCACACTGCGAAACGCCGGGAGATGTCCGCCTCCGACCACGTCAGGCCTCGACACCCAGACCTCAACTTCATCCATCCTCACGTATCGGCCCCGCCCCTGGATCGGTCCGGCAGCCGTCACTTGACTCCGTCCCGTTCAGCTTTCTAATTGAGTAGAAATTTACTCTACTACTTTTAGGTGCTTTTAGCGATCATCAAACAGCAACGCGTCTCACAATTATTGGTCACATAAAAAACATCGCAGCGGGAAAAACCTCCTGAACAGAAGCCGGAAAGCCTGCTATTTCCCCGGCTTTATTTCGAAAAACAAGCCTTCTTGCACTGAGTAAAATATTATGCATATACTCGCCATAGTTGCATTAAAAAGGTCATGAAAATCATGCAAACCCGTCGGCATCCCAACGCCCCCGGCATCGTTATAGCCGACCTTCCCGACCTCCTCAGAGGGGCTTGCTGCGCGCCTGAAATTGGAGTGGAGTTGTGACATCAGCCCCCGAAACCCTGATCGATCTGCTCGACCGGCGCGCTGCATCGTCAACGGGTAAGTATCATTTCCTGAAGGATGGCCGGGATGTCGCGGCAACCGCTGGATACGGTGCCGTTCGCGCTCACGCCCTCGCGACCGCGAACAGGCTCCGGCAGCATGTGGCCGAAGGAAGCCGGGCGCTGCTTCTCTATCCCCCGGGGCTCGATGTCCTTCCCGCCTTTTTCGGATGCCTGAATGCCGGTGTTGTCGCGGTTCCGGTGCCGCCGCCGGACGGTATCCGCCTCAAGCATTCCCTGCCGCGGCTGCAAGGCATCGTCGCGGATGCAGAGGCCGATGTCATCCTGACGACCGCCAGCCTGCGTGACGATCTCGAGACCCGGCTGAGCGAGGCCATGCCACAGGTGCATTGGATCGCGACAGATCGGCTGGAGCCGGCCAACGCGCCGGAATTTGAACGGCCCCACATCACCTCCGATAGCCTCGCCTATCTGCAATACACATCGGGCTCCACCTCCGCGCCGCGCGGCGTCATGCTTTCGCACGGGAATGTGCTCGCCAATCTGGCCTATCTGCAGGAGGGCTTTGCGTGCGACGCGGACAGTGTCTGCGTCACCTGGATGCCCTATTTCCACGATTACGGTCTGGTCGAGGGGCTGCTGCAGCCCATGTTCAGCGGCGCGGACTGCTACGTTCTCTCGCCGCTCACACTGCTGAAGCGCCCCGTCCGCTGGCTCGAAGCCATGGACCGGTTCGGCGGCACCCACACCCACGCCCCCAATTTCGCTTACGAACTCTGCCTGGAACGCATAACCGCGGAGCAACGCAAAACACTCGACCTGTCGCGATGGAGGGTCGCCGGCAACGGCGCCGAGCCGGTGCGCGCCGAGACCTTGCGTCGTTTTACCGAAGCCTTCGGCCCGCAGGGCTTCCGGGCCGAGACATTCTACCCGGCCTACGGAATGGCCGAGGCGACACTTTTCGTTACCGCCCGCGCCCACGACCGAAGCCCGCATGCATCGCGACTGAATGCCGAGGCGCTTGCACAGAACCGCGTGGTCCCGGCCGATGATGCGGCGGCCGATACCGCGACACGCACGGTTGTGGGCTGCGGCGTCCCGCGCCCCAAAACCGACCTGCGGATCGTCGATCCCGCGACCGGGCGAACCTGCGCGCCAGATACCGTCGGCGAGCTCTGGATCTCCAGCCCCAGCGTGGGGCTCGGCTACTGGCGGCGCCCAGAGGAAACCGAGGCCACTTTCCATGCCCGGCTGACGGACAGCCCGAAAGACGGCCCTTTTCTACGTACCGGCGATCTCGGCTTCCTCAAGGATGGTGAACTCCACATCACCGGGCGCCTGAAAGATCTCATCGTCGTCGCAGGCGTGAACCACTACCCCCAGGATGTCGAATGGACCGTTCTGGAGTCCTGCCCCGAACTCAGACGCGAACATTGCGCGGCATTCTCCGTGGAACAGGACGCCGAAGAACGCCTCGTCATTCTCGCCGAGGCAGGGAAGCGCACGAAGGAGTGGGAGGCCGCATTTGGCAAAATCCGTCAAGCGGTAGCCCAGAGCCACGGCCTGGCGACCGCCGAAATCCTGATCCTGGAGCGCGGACAGATCCGCAAAACCTCCAGCGGGAAAGTTCAGCGCCGCGCCTGCAGACAGGCGTATCTCGACAACCAGCTCAAGTGCGTTGCCTGCTGGAGCCGGGAGCAATCGTCCGGCGCGAAGCAGGGCCGGCCGACAGGCGCCGAGCTTCGGGACTGGCTGAGCCGCGAGCTGGGCGGGATGCTGTCGCTCGCACCCGATTCTATCGACCAGCATGCTCCGTTCGCTGAACTTGGGCTCGACTCCCGCTCGGCCGTTGCCCTCGTCGCGACATTGGAAGACCGGCTCGACGGCACGCCCCTCGACCCCACCCTGCTCTGGCAATATCCCACAATCGCGACGCTCTCCGAGCGACTGAGTGGCGCTGAAGTGAAACCCGCGCAACCCGCGGCGGAGACCACCGCCGATCCGGCGACGGAGAAGGCATCCGCCATCGCGATTATCGGTCTTGCCTGCCGCCTGCCCGGCGCCCCGGATGCGGAAGCCTATTGGAACCTCCTCACGGATGGTGGCTGCGCAGTGCGGACCGACGAACGCCTGCCTGGCGTGGAGGCGGGGTTTCTCGACGATATCGAAGGCTTCGATGCAGCCTTCTTCGGGCTTTCCGAGAGCGAAGCCCGAAGCATGGACCCGCAACAGCGCATCCTGCTCGAAGTCACCTGGCATGCATTGGAGAATGCCGGATTGCCGGCAGACCAACTGGAAGGCTCGAAGACCGGCGTGTTTGTCGGGATTTCCTCGGCGGATTTCGCCTTCGACCAGTTCAGCCGGGGCGACGCCGAGGGCCTGTTGAACGCGTATACCGGCACCGGCGTCGCCTTCAGCATCGCGGCCAACCGGCTTTCTTATCACCTCGACCTGCACGGGCCGAGCATGGCCATCGACACGGCCTGCTCCTCCTCGCTCGTCGCCGTTCATCAGGCATGCCAGAGCCTGCGCGGCGGGGAGTGCAACGTCGCACTTGCAGGCGGCGTGAACATCATCGGCGGCCCGCATCTGCAGCTCGCCCTTGAGCGTGCGGGCATGCTCTCTCCACACTGGAGAAGCCGCACCTTCGCTTTCGATGCGGACGGTTATGTGCGCGGCGAGGGTTGCGCCATGGTGGTGCTCAAACCGCTCGCCACCGCCGAGCGCGACGGCGACCGTGTGCTGGCCGTGATCCGCGGCTCGGCAATCAATCAGGACGGCCGCAGTAACGGGCTCACTGCCCCCAACCCGCAAGCGCAGCAAAGCGTCATTCGGGACGCGCTCAAGGCATCCGGTCTGGAAGCCGGTGACATCGATTTTGTCGAGACCCATGGTACCGGAACGCGGCTCGGCGACCCGATCGAAGTCGGTGCCCTGCAATCGGTTCTCGACCCGGCGCGCTCAAGCGAGCGGTCGTGCCTGCTTGGCTCCGCCAAGGCAAATATCGGACATCTGGAAGCCGCTGCAGGGATCGCGGGGCTGGTCAAGGCCGTGCTCTGCCTCCGCCATAGCGAAGTCCCGGCGCAACCGAACCTCGAAGAGATCAATCCACTGATCAAGCTGGAGGGCTCCGCGCTCGATATCCCGCGTGCTTCGACGCGTCTGCCGAATAGCGCGCGAGCAGCGGTCAGCTCCTTCGGCTTCGGCGGCACCAACGCGCATGTGGTTCTGGAGCAGGCCCCGGACAGGCCGCGACCGGAGCCGGAACAGGCCACGCTGCCACCGTACCTTCTGACACTCTCTGCCCGCGAACCGCAGGCGCTGCACGATCTCGCCGGCCGGTACGCTGCCCTGTGCCGCCAAGAGGACCCAGCGATCAAAGCGGAACAACTCTGCCGCGCGGCAGCCATACACCGCCCCCATCTCGATCACCGGCTAACGATCACCGGCGACTCGACCCGAGATTTCGCCGAGCGGCTGGAATCAGTTGCAGCTGGTGAAGGAGACCTTCACCGGATACCGGTCAACCAGCCGCCCGTCGCCATTCTCTTCACCGGGCAGGGCTCCCAGTATCTCGACATGGGGCGGTCCCTTTACGAACGTCACGCGGGCTTCCGTGCGACCCTGGATCGCTGCGATCGGCTGCTCGCCAACACGCTGGACCGTTCCCTGCTGTCCGTCATGTTCGGCAAGGACCCGGACCTGCTTGCGCAGACCGCCTACACCCAGCCTGCCCTTTTCGCGCTCGAATATGCGTTGGCCGAACTCTGGCGTGGTTGGGACATCCAGCCGGCCGCCCTTCTCGGCCATAGTGTCGGCGAATACGTGGCCGCCTGTATCGCGGGTGTCTTCGATCTGGAGACAGGGCTGCGCCTGATTGCAGAACGCGCCCGGCTCATTCAGAACCTTCCACTCGACGGCGCCATGCTCGCCGTGATGGCGGACGAAGAACGGGTTGCTGAATTCGTAGCACCTCATGTCGACGATATCTCGATAGCCGCCGTCAACGGGCCGCGCAATGCCGTGCTCTCAGGACGGCGCGAAACCCTGACGCGGATTCAGGAGGAACTGGAGAGCGCGGGCCTTCGCAGCCGATTTCTCCCGGTCTCCCACGCTTTCCACTCGCCCCTGACCGACCCGATTCTGGAGCAGTTCCGCAAGACAGCCTCCCGTTTCGATTTCGAAGCGCCCGCGATCCCGCTGGTCAGCAATCTCGACGGCAAGGTTCTGGAGAGGGCTCCCGATGCGGATTACTGGACGCGCCATCTGCGCGGTGCAGTGCGCTTTGCCGATGGCCTGACCTGCCTGTCAGAGCATCATCGCGTCTTCCTTGAAATCGGCCCGAAGCCTCTGCTGACCGCGCTCGGCGCGCAGTGTGTCACTTTGCCAGACACGCTCTGGCTGCCAACCCTACGTGATGGTGTGGATGATTGGTCCTCCATAACGGAAAGCCTCTCAGCGCTCTATACCGCCGGCGTCACTCCTGACTGGCCGGCTTTCCATGGCAGCCCTACCGGGCGGGCAACACCGGACCTCCCATCATACCCGTTCCGCAAAAAAACCTTCCCGCTGCCGCCACGGCCGGTAGAGGGAGATGCTGCAGCCCCCGTGCGGGCCGCTCTGGCGTCCGGCTTGGAGCAACCTGGAGATACAGTCACAGCGGTGCCCGTCGAGGAATGGGGCTTTGTGCCGCGCTGGACAGAGGTTTCCTCCGCACCGCGCGAAGGTCGAGCGCCCGCCGACTGGCTGCTTCTGGCAGACAGAAAAGGGACAGCGAAAGCGCTCGGAAAAGCACTCAGCAAGGCAGGCGACAGCGTGAGCGTTGCCACGGGACCGGCTCCGGACAGCCTTCCCGAGGGGAGCGACCCACTGAACATCATATGTCTCTGGCCTCTGGATCTGACCGCGCCCGAGCGCATGTCCGATACGGAAATTACCGACGCCATCGCCTCACTCACCGCGCGGCTTACCGGGCTGGTGCATACTCTGGCAGCGCAGGCTGACCGTCCGTTAAAGCTCTATCTGGTCACCCGTCAGGCTTTCGCCATGGCTGGCACGGCGCTTCCGGAGGCCGGCATCGGATTGCTGCAATCCATCGTCTGGGGTCTTGGGCGGAGCCTGCGGCACGAACATCCGGGCTGGGATCTCTGCCTGATCGATGTAGACGGATCGCCACGCAAAGCGGCGGCCCAACTCCTTGCGGAGATTAGCGCCGACCTGCCGGGGAACGAGACTCTCTGGCGTCAGGAAAAGAACACTGCTGTCCGGTTCGTCCTCAAGCTCGAGGCTGAGCCGCTGCCGCAACCGGAGAAAGCGCCCGAGCGAGACGGGACATGGCTGGTAACAGGCGGCCTCGGCCGTCTCGGGCAATCCATGGCCGAACGGCTAATTGAGCGTGGAGTATCGCACCTCGCGCTCATCTCCCGGAGCGCGCCAACCGGAGCCGCCGCAGACCGGATTGAAGACTGGCGCGCCCGGGGGATCGAGATCCGTGTCGGCGCCGTCGACGTCACCGATGCACCCGCACTCTCGGCATTAGTCGACACCCTGCCGGCGGATTGGCCGCCTTTGACCGGGATCCTTCATGCGGCGGGCGTCCTGGACGATGCGGTCCTGCATCAGCAATCCGCCGAACGTGTGCTCGCCGTCATGGCGCCGAAGGTGCTTGGCGGCTGGGCACTCCATCGCCTCGCGGCCAAGCATCCTATCCGGCATTTCATGCTGGTTTCCTCGGCCAGCGGGTTGCTCGGCAATCCAGGGCAAGCTGCCTATGCGGCCGCCAATAGCCTGCTGGATGCTCTCGCACTCTACCGCCACCGTCGGGGACTTCCGGCACAGAGTCTTTGCTGGAGCGCCTGGGACGACGCTTCCCGCGACGCGGCTTTGACCGACCGGCTGGCCCGCCACGGACTGGCGCCGATAGAGACGGCTCAAGGCCTTGATGCGATGGACCGGGCCACTGCGCTCGACCTGCCCCATGTGGCAATACTGCCCCGGCAAAGCGGCGCCAAGCTCGTCCATCCCCTGCTCAATGGCGCCCCGCTTCAGGCGGATGACAGGCGCACCGCAAGCGCCGTTCCGGGAAGCCCTCTGGCGGCACAGCTGCACACAATGGCACCGAAAGAGCGGCTCGACCGTCTCACGGCCTTCATCCTGGACCGGATCGGCGAGATTGCCCCGACCGGACCGGAAACACCGGATGCCGATCGCGGTTTCTTCGATCAGGGGCTCGACTCGATGAACGCGATCGAGCTGCGCAATCGTCTGCAGACCGGTCTCGGCGGAGTTCTCCCGGCAACCCTGGCGTTCGATTACCCGACGCCGAAACGGTTGGCGCAGCACCTGCTGGAACGCGCCGGGCTCGACAGTGCGTCCCGGACAATCCCTGCCACAGCACAAAACACCAGCTCGGATGCCGGGGGCGGGATCGCCATCCTTTCCCTTGGGTGCCGCATACCCGGCGGAGTCAATAATCCGGAAGCTTTCTGGACGCTTCTCAAGGACGGCGTCGACGCAATCACGGAAATTCCGGGGAACCGCTGGGACGTTGATCGGTATTACAGCGCCGATCCCGATATTCCCGGCACGATCCAGACGCGCCATGGCGGTTTCATCGACAACATCGATCTGTTCGATCCGGGTTTCTTCGGGATCTCACCCCGCGAGGCGACGCATCTCGATCCGCAACAGCGTCTCCTGCTGGAAGTAAGCTGGGAAGTGCTGGAACGCGCGGGCATTCCGCCGAGCAGCCTCGAAGGCAGCCAGACCGGCGTTTTCGTCGGCATCAGCACCAACGATTACCTGCATCGCCTGAACTACGCGCCCGACCGCATCGACGCCTATCTAGGCACCGGCAACGCGTTGAGTGTGGCGGCCAACCGACTGTCGTTCTTCCTCGGACTGGAAGGGCCGAGCTTGGCGATCGATACCGCTTGTTCCTCCTCGCTGGTCGCGCTTCACCAGGCCTGCATGAGCCTCCGGAGCGGGGAGACGGATCTGGCAATCGGCGGCGGCGTCAACCTGCTGCTCGACCCGACCGTCAGCATCAACCATTCCCGCGCGCGGATGCTGGCGCCCGATGGACGTTGCAAGGCATTCGCGGCCGAGGCCGACGGTTTTGTTCGCTCCGAAGGTTGCGGTCTGGTGCTGTTGAAACGGCTTCCGGATGCGGTCCGCGACGGCGACCGGATCATGGCCGTGATCCGGGGTTCGGCGGTGAACCAGGACGGCCGCACCAGCGGGCTGACGGTTCCAAACGGACCGGCACAGGAACGAGTCATCCGCCGCGCGCTTAACCAAGCCAGGCTAGCGCCGGAGCAGATCGACTATGTCGAGGCGCACGGCACTGGGACCGCCCTCGGCGACCCGATCGAGGCCGGGGCGCTGGATGCCGTGTTCGGGGCGAAAGACCGGGACCGTCTGCTTACCATCGGGTCGGTTAAATCGAACATCGGCCATCTGGAGTCCGCCGCCGGAGTGGCCGGATTGCTGAAAGTCGTGCTGTCCCTCAACAACGGCGCTATTCCCGCCAGCCTGCACAACGCCAACCGCACCCCCAACATCGATTGGGCGCGTGTCGGACTCCGCCTGCCGGAAGGCACAGAGCCCTGGCCGGCGTCGGGCGAGGCGCGGCGGGGTGGCGTCAGCTCGTTCGGGTTCGGCGGCACCAATGCCCACCTCGTCGTGGAACAGGCGCCGGAGCCCGCTCAGCGCCAGGTGCCGGAATTCAGCCGCTACCTGCTGCCCCTCTCCGCCAAGAGCCGCCCGGCACTCCGTCGGCTCGCGCGGAGCGTCGTGAACACCCTCCAACAAAGTCCGGCACCGCTTGCCGATCTGTGCTTCACCGCAGCCTGCGGGCGCGACCATTTTCCCCACCGCCTCGCCCTTCTCGGCAGCGACAAGACCGCGTTGGTTATGGCGCTGGAGAACTGGCTGGAAGGACGGGACGACGAAGGCGCCATCTCGCGTGACGGGGCGGTGACGCGGCAACGCTCCACCGCCGAAAAAATCTCCGCCGGACAAGCAGGCTCTGTTGCCTGGCGCGTGTTGGCTGGACGCTACGCGGACGGCGAGAATCCGGACTGGACCGGACTCTATGCCGGACTACCACTGCGCCTCGCGGACCTGCCCGGTCATCCCTTCGAGCGGCAACGCTACTGGGTGGAGTCCGAGAGCGAACGGCACAACGCAGCGCCCGTCACCTACAAGGTGAATTGGGAGCCCGTCGCTCCCTCCACGGAAGAGCCAGCACCCCCGCATGGAAACTGGCTGATCCTGGCCGACGAAAGCGGCTTAGGGCAGGCGCTGGCGACCGAGCTTGAAACGCGCGGCGGCGACAACGTGGATTGTACGCTGATCTTCAAGGCGCCTCTCAACGGGCATCGCCGCAATCTCGTTCCGGGAGACGAAGCCGCTGCGCGCGCACTCCTTGAAGAGTTGGGACCGCTCGAAGGCATTGTTCATCTCTGGAGCCTCGATGGCCCGGACGCCGAGGGCCTGACCTCCGAAAATCTCACCGACGGAACCACCGGTAGTCTTGCAAGCCTGCCACCACTGACGCGCGCCCTGCTGGACCTCCCGCATCCGTCCCGGCTCTGGCTCCTGACCCGCGACGCGGTCGACGCGCACCCGGGCGACCGGCTCGAAGGTCTGGCCCATACGCCGGTCTGGGGCTTTGGCCGCAGCATCGCACTGGAGGCGCCGCACATCTGGGGCGGGTTGATCGACCTGCCACTCACACTCGACATGCCCGGGATGGCATCCCGGATCGCGGATGTACTGACAGGCGCGGGAGAAGAGAGCGAGTTAGCCCTACGGGACGGGCGCATCCTCGTGCGACGGCTCCACCCGGCGGAACTGGCCCAACGACAATCCGCCTCCATCCGGCAGGACGCGAGTTATCTCATCACCGGCGGTTTCGGCAGTCTCGGCCGCACAATCGGCCTGTGGCTGGCGCGGCAAGGGGCAGGGCGCATCCTCTTGACCGGGCGCCAGGGCGCGCAATCGGCGGCCGCGCGCGAGCATATAAAAGCGCTTCAGGATCTGGGCGCCGCCGTGGAAACGGCCGCACTCGATGTCTCCGATACAGAAACACTGACCTCACATATCGCGGAATGGGGACAGAACGGCCCATCTCTCCGGGGGGTGATCCACGCCGCCGGCATCGGCGAGATGCGTAACCTCGCCGACCTGACCTGGGCGGATTGTGCCGCCGTGCTCGCCGGCAAAGCCGGTGGCGCCTGGGCGCTTCATAATGCGACAGCAGGAGAGGAGCTTGATTTCTTCCTAGGCTGCGGCTCAATCGCGGGCCTCTGGGGTGGGCAAAAGCAAGCCTCATACGCGGCGGCGAACGCGTTCCTCGATGGATTGGCCGCTTTCCGACGGACCAGAGGCCTGTGCGGCGTGAGCCTTGATCTTGGCCCGCTCTCGGACACCGGCATGGTGAGCGAGGAGACCGATCGTGAATTGCGCCGGATGGGTCTTGAGCCCTTCCCGGCTGACCGCCTTCTGGATCGGCTGCCGGACCTATTGAACCCGGCGGAGGCTCATATCGCGCTGGCTGCCGCAGACTGGCCGCGTTTCGCGGAACTCTATCGCAGTCAACGGCCAACCGGATTGTTCGACCCCGTTCTCGCCGATCAGGCGGTATCCCGGCCCTCACCGGTAGCAACCTCGCTACCCAGCAAGATCGCGCAAACTCACAAAGAGCCGGATCAGTCACCCCGCGACTGGCTCGCGGCCACCATGAGCGAGGTTCTGCGCATTCCGCCGGACCGGCTTTCCCCCGACACGCCGCTACCGATGCTCGGGCTCGATTCCCTGCTCGCCATGGAAATCCGAGCCCTCATCGAGCGGGAACTCGGTTTGACAATCGGCCTACCGGACCTTCTCGGCAGCCACAGCCTCAACGATCTGGCCGAGCGCCTTGCGCAGGATCTGCCGGCCGGAACCGCCTCCCCCGAACCAGACAACGCATGGATCGCAGGTCAGATATGACAATCGCAGAATTTGTAAAAAGCCTGGCGGAACGCCGGGTCGAGCTTTCCGTGACCGAAGGTCAGATCCGGTATCACGGCCCGAGCGAAGCCCTTGACGAAGAGGTGCTGACCGAAATCCGTGATCGCAAGTCGGACCTGATCGACTATCTGGGCCGCGCGCCGGACGCGTTCCCGGAAGAATTGCCCCCCGGGACAGAACCGCTCTCTGTTGGTCAGGAAGCGCTCTGGTTCCTGTACGAGCTCGACCGGCAGAGCATCGCCTACAACACCCTGTTCGCCGCCCGCATGCGGCGAGACCTCGACATAGGCGCTCTTCAGGCCGCAATCGACAAACTGACGGAACGGCATGACGGACTCCGCAGCCGCTTCGACACCGCCAACGGCACGCCCTTCCGGACCGTCACGCCGCCCGCGCCCGTCGATGTCCAGACCACTGACGTCACCGGCTGGAGTCCGGCGGAGGTCAAGGAGGCAATAGCGGAGTTCGCCGACACTCCGTTCGATCTTGAAGCCGCCCCGCCCGTTCGCTGGCATCTCTTCACCGGGGTGATGAACGGCACGCTGCCGACGCCGGTCCTCGCCTTTGTGGCGCATCATATTACCGTCGATTTCCGTTCCCTCGAAATCCTCATGGCGGAGCTTTCCAGCCTCTATCGGGCGGCATGCGGAGATCAGCCGGCGGCATTGCCGCCCTTGCCCTGGACGCACAGCGACTATGTCGACTGGTCCCAGAAAAGCCTTGCCGCCCCGGCGGGAAAACGTGCCGAGGCCTATTGGCTGGACACGCTGGAGGGCGAGCTTCCAGCGCTCGATCTTCCGACGGACGCGCCTCGCCCGCCCCGGCAGAACCATGCCGGCGCCACCCGGGTTCAGATTCTGGACCCGACTCTCAGTCAGAAGATCAAGGATGCCGCCCAGCGCCTTGAGGTAACGCCTTATGTCCTTCTGCTCGGCATATTCGGCCTCCTGATGCGCCGTTATAGCGGTCAGCGCGAAATCCTGATCGGCTCGCCAATGCTCGGGCGGACCCAGCCGGAGCTGAAGGATCTCGTCGGCTATTTCGTCAATCCGGTGACCCTGCGCCTCAACGTGACCGACGATCTGTCCGCTCCGGACTATCTCTCCGCGCTGCGCGATACCGTTCTTGGTGCGCTGGAGCATCAATCCTATCCATTCCCGCTGTTGGTTGAACGATTGCAGCCGGAGCGCGACACCAGCCGCTCCCCCCTCTTTCAGGTCGCTTTCGTTTATGAGCGCGAGACCGGCACGCCACTTCTCGAACAAGGGCTTTTCAGCGAGATGCTGATCGGCGGTCAGCGCGGCGCGGTCTTCGACCTGACGCTCACCGCGCTCGACCGGGAGGAAAGTTTCCGCCTCACCTGGGAATATGCGAGCGCCCTGTTCGAAACCGACACGATTGCCCGCATGGAAGGCCATTTCGAGCGTCTGCTGGAAGCGCTGCTAGACCGGCCGGACCAACCGCTTCAAAGCCTCCCTCTGCTCTCGGAGACAGAAGCCGCCCGGATCCGGGACTGGACCGAGGCTGAATGCCCGGTGCCGCCGGTCGCGAACCTGGTTGAACTGATTGCCGCTAAGGTCGCCGCATGTCCGGATGCGATAGCGCTGGAGTCTGGCCATACGCAACTGAGCTATGCCGAACTCGACGCCCGCGCCTGCCGACTGGCGCGCCATCTCCAGGCACGCGGTGTCGGCGCGAACAACGTGGTGGCAATGGCACTTCCACGTTCAGCCGAACAATTGATTGCTGTCCTCGGAGTGCTCCGGGCCGGCGGCGCATGCCTTCCAGTCGATCCCGAAGACCCGGCAGAGCGGATCCACTTCCTTCTGAGGGAAAGCGAAGCGGCAGTTCTGCTGACCGACCCGGCAGGCAAGGAACGGATGCCGGAGGATGCCACCCCCATCATCACGCTCTATCCGGACGACCCGATCCTCACCACAGGCAACGCGGAAGCGCCCGCTTGCCCCGCTGGCCCGGAAGATCTTGTCTATGTGCTGTTCACCTCGGGTTCGACGGGCCGCCCGAAAGGCGTCGCCATGCCGCACCGGGCGCTCGTCAATCTCGTTGGCTGGCAGATGACCCAGGCCGGTTTGGAAGAACCGGCACGCACGCTTCAATACACGCCGCTGACCTTCGATGTCTCATTTCAGGAAATCGCCTCGACCTGGTGTTCCGGCGGGACGCTGGTGCTGATCGACGAGACCCGCCGCCGGGACGGTCGCGCCTTGCTCGACTGGATAGAAAGCCGGAATGTCGAGCGCGCCTTTATGCCGTTCGTCGCCCTGCAACATCTTGCGGAGAGTGCGGGCTACAAGGCACTTTCAGCCAGCCTCCGCGACATTGTGACCGCCGGTGAGCAATTGCGAACGACGCCTGCGATAAGAGCGGTCTTTGAGCGCAGCGCCTGCAGGCTGCATAACCATTACGGCCCGACCGAAAGCCACGTCGCGACCGCTTACAGCCTGCCTGGCGATGTGGCGGAATGGGACGACCTACCGCCAATCGGACGGCCGATCGGCAATGTCGCGATCCATCTTCTGGATGAGGCGGGTCAGCCTGTGCCGGTCGGCGTTCCGGGTGAGCTTTGCATCGCCGGCCCCTGCCTTGCCGACGGCTACCTGGAGCGGCCGGACCTCACCGCCGAGCGGTTCGTGGAGCATCCGGAACATGGCCGGATTTACCGAACCGGGGACTTCGCCCGCTGGCGTGCGGACGGGTTGATCGACTATCTCGGACGACGAGACGATCAGGTCAAACTGCGCGGCGTGCGTGTCGAGCTTGGCGAGATCGAAGCCGTCCTGAGCGGGCACCCCGCCGTCGGCGAAGCCGCTGTCATCCTGTCAGGCACCGGCTCGTCCAAGCGCCTCGCCGCCTATGTAGCCCCATCTGACGGGACGACCGCCTCCAACTCTTTGCAAGCAGATCTCATGGATCATCTGCGCGCGAACCTGTCGGCACCAATGGTTCCCAGCAGCCTGATCCTGCTTCCGGAACTTCCGAAAACCTCCAGCGGCAAGCTCAATCGCCGCGCGCTCCCCAAGCCGTCGGTTGAAGCGGATGAGGCATTCGTCGCCCCGCGCAACGAAGCCGAGGCACTTATGGCTGAAATCTGGTCCGATCTGCTTGGCCATGACCGGGTCGGGATAACCGCCAACTTCTTCGAACTGGGCGGCCATTCCCTGATCGCCATGCGTCTCGTCACCCGTCTGCGCGACAGTTTCGACGTGGACCTGCCGCTCAGCGCCTTGTTCGAGGCGCCGACAATCGCCGGACTGGCGGAACGGATCGAACAGCTCCGGGACGGCGAACGCCTGCCGCCCATCACACACGCGCCGGATGCCAGCACCGCGCCCCTCTCCTTCGCCCAGCGCCGGCTGTGGTTTCTGGAACAGCTTGAGGGTCCCAGCGCCACCTACAACATGCCGGCAACGCTGGAGTTGCGCGGCTCACTCGACGCGAGCGCACTTGGCGCTGCAGCCCGGGCGCTGGTCGCACGGCACACCGGCCTCAGAAACCGTTTCCCCTCCTCCAAGGGAGCCCCCGTGGCGGAGGTGATCGCGCCCTATGATCCGCTGCGCGTCACGGATCTGACGTCGCTATCTGCCAGCGAACGTGAGGCCGAGGCCCAGCGCCTGGCCCGCAGCCATGGCTCCCAGCCCTTCGACCTTTCCGAAGGCCCGCTCTTCCGTCTGCATTTGCTGCAACTCGACGACCGGACTCACTGGTTGCTCTTCAACATCCACCACATCGTCAGCGATGGCTGGACCATCGATATTCTCGTGCGTGATATCTCCGCTCTCTACCGGGCAGAGACGCAGGGCAAGACCGCCGATCTGACGAGTCTGGCCATCACATACGGTGATTTTGCCAGCTGGCAAAACGAGTGGCTGCAGGGCGAGCCGCTGACGCGCCAGCTCGACCATTGGACCGCTGAGCTCGACGGCGCGCCGACCCTGATTGAGCTGCCGTCCGACCGCCCTCATCCGAAGACGCGCAGCTATCGCGGCGGCCTCCTTACACGCACTCTGGACGCCGGTCTCACCGAGAAGATACGGGGCTTCAACCGGGGCCACGGCGCGACGGATTTCATGACCCTGATCTCCGCCTTCGGCCTCCTGCTCTCGCGCTATAGCGGACAGCAGGATCTTCTTATCGGCTCCCCGGTCGCCAACCGGCGCCTGCGAGAATGCGAAGATCTGGCGGGCATGTTCGTCAATACCCTTGCCCTCCGCTGGCGCGACGACGACGCATCGGATTTTGCCGCACTCGTTGCCGAGACCCGGCGCCGCTGTCTCCGTGCCTACGCCAACCAGGACCTGCCTTTCGAGCTGCTGGTTGACCATCTGCAGCCGGAGCGGAGCCTGATGCACAGCCCGCTTTTCCAGGTGATGTTCGCGATGCAGAACGCGCCGCTGGAACACCTGGTTCTAGATGGCGTTGAAACCTGTCTTCTGGCGCCACCGGCCACGGTGTCGAAATTCGACCTGACGCTCTATGTCGAGCCGAGTGACGACGGCTTCGTCACGCGCTGGGAATATAACGCCGACATATTCGACGAGGCCCGCATCCAGCGGATGGCCGGCCATTTCGAGCAACTCCTGAGAAGCGCTTTGGCCGATCCGGAGGACAGCCTCGACAGTATCGAGCTGCTCACCAAACAGGAGCACCACGACATCGCCTGCTGGCGTGACGGCCCGGAGGTGGATCTCGACGCGAAAACCCTGGTCGACGCCATAGAGGAACGGGCCGCCCTCCAGCCGAACGCACCGGCCTTGGTCGACCGGCGGGAGAGCCTCGATTACGCAGAGGTCAATGCGAGCGCCAACCAGCTCGCGCACCATCTCAACCAGCACGGTATCGGACGCGGAGACATCGTCGCGCTTTGCCTCGAGCCCGGTCCTGAGGCGGTGGTCGCACTGCTTGGCATCGTGAAGTCGGGCGCCGCCTATCTCCCGCTCGACCCTGCCTATCCGGCCGACCGGCTGGACGCCATGCTTTCCGGATCGAAAGCCCGATTTGTCCTGAGCACGGGCGATCTGGCGGATCGGCTGCCATCAACGGCTGAAATCTGCCGGCTGGACGCAATAGCGTCGGTGCTCGCGGAAGAAAGCATCGACAATCCAGCCACCCGTCCCGAGCCGGGCGATCTGCTCTATGTCATCTACACGTCGGGCTCCACCGGCGCGCCCAAGGGCGCCGGGGTTTACCACAGAGGCTTCGCCAACCTGCTGCAATGGTATTGCACGGCGCTGGATCTGGGCGAGGGTGATCGCGGCCTGCTCGTCAGCGCGCTCGGTTTCGATCTGACCCAGAAGAACCTGTTCGCGCCGCTGATCGCCGGTGCCGCGCTTCATTTTCCAGAGCCCGGCATCGGCTATGACCCGGCAGCGCTTCTCCGCACCATCGCGGAAGACGCGATCACCTGGATCAACTGCACACCGAGCGCCTTCTATCCGTTGCTGGCCGGAGACGATTACGCCCCGCTCTCGTCCCTCCGCCACATCATACTGGGCGGTGAGCCGATCCAGACAGATCGGCTGCGCGACTGGCTGGCTGCTCCGACCTGCCAGGCGACGGTGCTGAACAGTTATGGCCCGACGGAATGTACCGATGTCGCGGTGGCGGGCGCATTCGATCCTGCCTCGGGCGCGGCCGGAGTCCCACTCGGGCGCCCGATCGACAATGTCCGGGTCCTTCTCCTCGATCCGAACGGTACGCCAGTGCCTGAGGGCCTGCCGGGTGAACTCTTTATCGGCGGGATCGGCGTCGGCGCCGGTTATCTCGGACAGCCGGATCTTACCGACGCCAAATTCATCGATATGAAAATCGCCGGCCGCAAAGGCCGCTACTACGCGACCGGCGATCTCGCCTGCTGGCGCGACGACGGAACGCTCGATTATCTCGGCCGCCGGGATCAGCAGATCAAGCTCCGCGGCTTCCGGATCGAGCTGGAAGAGATCGAGACTGCCTTACGCGCAGATCCGCGCGTGAAGGACGCCGCGGTCGTTGTCTCGCAAACCGGCGCGCAGGAGCAACTGGTCGGCTATCTGGCAGCTGATGCAGAACTGGACCCGGAGGAGTTGCGCCCGGCCCTGGAACGGCGCCTGCCAGCCTATATGGTTCCATCCCGGCTGATCCGTCTCGACGGCCTGCCGGTCACGCCAAACGGCAAGCTCGACCGCCGCGCTCTGGCAAGCCTGACAGTGACACCGCGCGCCGTCGAGCCACCGCGCGGAAAGACGGAACGCGTGCTCTCCGAAATCTGGGCAGGACTTCTCGGCCTTGATGCGATTGACCGCGAGGCGAACTTCTTTTCCATAGGCGGTCATTCCCTGCTCGCGGTCCAGTTGCTCGCCCGGGTCACGGATGCATTCAGGATTGAGCTGTCGCTGCGCGAGCTGTTCGAGAAGCCGACCCTCGTCGGGCTCGCTTCTCTAATCGAGGCGAGCCGAAACCGGACGCGACCCGATATCACGCCTCTCCCCGACGGAGAGCATCCGGAGCCCTCCTTCGCGCAACAGCGCCTGATGTTCCTCGATCAGCTGGAAGGGCCGAGTACCGCCTACAGCATGCCTGCCACACTCGAACTCCGGGGCGATCTGGACCGCACCGCCCTCCGCCGGGCCCTGGCGGCGCTCGTCACCCGGCATGACAGCCTGAGACTCTGCTTCTCGTTCAAGGCCGGCCGGCCCGTCGCGCGTTACCTCGACGCCTACGATCCACTGACGGAACTGGACTTGAGCGATCGTCCGGAGGAAGACGCGGAAGCCGAAGCCCTGCGGCTCGGCGAGGAACATTCCGGCGTGCCCTTCGATCTCGCGACCGGCCCCTTGTTCCGGCTCTGCCTGATCGAGCTGGCACCGAAGCGGCACCGCCTGCTCTTCAACATGCACCACATCATCAGCGACGGCTGGTCCATCGATCTTCTAATCGCCGACCTAGCCCGTCTCTACGCAACCTTCCGTGCCGGATCTGAAGCAGCCCTGCCTGCCTCTGCGCTGAACTATTCCAGTTATGCCAGATGGCAAAACCAGCGGCTCCGCGGTGAAACTCTGGAGCGCGCACTCACCTTCTGGCGGGATCATCTCGCGGGAGCGCCGGAGCTGCTCGATCTGCCGACGGACCATCCCCGCCCCGCTGTCCAGGTCCATGAAGGCGGAGCCGTCCCCCTGCGGATCGATGCGGAGCTTGGCGGCGCGCTACGGGCACTCGCACGCGGAAATGACGCCACCCTCTTCATGGTCCTGCTGGCGGCCTACGACCTGCTGCTGTCCCGCTTCAGCGGCGAACGCGACATCAGCGTCGGCGTTCCGGTGGCCAATCGCGGCGACAGCCGGCTTGAGGACATCGTGGGATTGTTCCTGAACACCCTCGTCATGCGCGCGGAAGTGCCCCGGACCGGAACTTTCCGGAACTTCCTAGCAGAGATCCGGCAGTCAACGCTCGCCGCCTATGCGCATCAGGATGTGCCCTTTGAATATCTGGTCGAGCAGCTCCGCCCATCCCGCTCCCTCAGCCACAACCCGCTGTTCCAGGTGATGATCAATCTGGTCAACACACGGCGCGAGCAAATCACACTGGACGGGCTCGAGGTCGAACAAACTGGTCAGACGGACGACCTGCTGGCCAAGTTCGACCTGAACCTGAGCTTCACGGAACAGCCGGACGGATCGCTCGACGGCGAGCTGCAATATAACGCGGCCCTGTTCGAGCACGGGACGGTTGCTTTCCTCGGCGACTGCTTCCTTACGCTCCTGCGCGGCATTGCGGCAGAGCCGAACGCCCCCCTGACCGAAATATCGCTCGATCGTGACGAACCTTCGGCGCGGCGCGAGATACCTGAACCGGCAGGAACGCCCGTCCGTTTCGGGACAATCGAACGCTCGATCCCCGACCGCTTCGCCGAACAGGTAGCTCTGCACCACGACCGCATCGCGGTCCGGACGCCGACACAATCGCTCACTTATGGCGCGCTGGACCTGGAAAGCCGGCGCCTCGCCGCCACCTTGCTGGAGCATCCCGAAAGCAGACGGGTGGCCCTGCTGCTGCCGCACGATACCAGCATGGCGATCGGCATGCTCGGCGTGCTGCAAGCCGGACGGACCTATGTCCCACTCGATCCGTCGCAACCGCAACAAAGACTGCAGACGATCCTCGAAGATGTCGGCGCCGAGATCATCCTCTGCACAGCCGAGCACGAAGAGCTCGCCGCAACACTCGCGGGAGCGGGCTGCACCCTGATTTCGCTCGACCGGCTGGACCAGATTCCCGCAACCGAGCTTCCCGACACCTCCCCCGACAGTGTCGCTTATTTGCTCTACACCTCCGGCTCGACCGGACGGCCGAAGGGCGTGGTGCAGAACCATCGCAACGTTCTCCACTTCATTCGGCGCTATAGCGAAAATCTGCGGCTCACCTCCGACGACCGTCTACTCCAGGTCGCGTCCTACGCTTTCGACGCTGCGGTGATGGACTTCTATGGCGCGCTGCTTAACGGCGCCACGCTCTGTCTCTTCGACGCGCGCAACCAGTCCATCGCCGACTGCGCGCCCTGGCTGGAACAGGAGGGCATCACCGTCTGGCACTCGACCCCAAGTGTCTTCCGCGCTTTCACTGCCGATCTGGAGACCCGCCTGCCGTCAATCCGGCTTGTGGTCATGGGGGGCGAGGCCGTCACCCGTGCCGATTTCGAGACCTTCCGGCAGCGCTTCGAGCCCGGAACCCTTTTCGTCAATGGCCTCGGCCCGACCGAGTCGACCGTGACACTGCAGTTCTTCGCCAATCACGAAAGCGATCTGAGGCGCTCGTCGGTGCCTGTTGGCTATCCGGTCGATGGCACAATGATCGAGCTGCTCGACGAGAGCGGCGCACCGACGGATCTGTTCGGTGAAATCGCAATCTGCAGCCCGCATGTCGCGCTCGGCTATTGGCAGCAGGAGTCCCCCGCATTCGAAGCGGACCCGGCACGCCCCGGTGCCACCCGCTACCGCAGCGGCGACATGGCCCGCCGCCTGCCGGACGGGTGTCTGGAAATGGTCGGGCGCCGCGACGGCCAGATCAAGCTCCGCGGTTTCCGCATTGAGCTCGGAGAGATCGAAGCTGTGCTCCGCGACCATCCGGAGACCCGCGCAGCGGCAGCGATCCTGTACACGCCGGAAGGAGCATCCACCGAGCCGAGGCTGGTCGCCTATTTGACCGGTATGGCAAGCCCGGAAACCGCCCTTGCATGGTGCCGGGAACGGCTTCCAAGTTACATGGTGCCGTCGGAGGTGATGGTGCTCGACGCCCTGCCGCTCACCGTGACCGGCAAGCTCGACAGACGCGCTTTGCCAGTACCGGATATGGTTGAGCGGAGCGGCTCCGCTGTGCCCGCGACACCGGGCGAGGAGCTGCTGGCGGGTCTCTGGGCTGACGTGCTGAAGACTGGCGCTGTCGGACGTTCAGACAACTTCTTCGATCTCGGCGGGCATTCCTTGCTGGCAACGCAGCTGCTCTCCCGCATCCGTGCCGCCTTCGGCGCCGACATCGCCCTCCGCCTGCTCTTCGAGCATCCGACCCTCTCGGCACAGGCCGCCGCCATCGAGGCCGAGCGACGCGGCACACCGCCGCCGCCGATCGTCCGGCGGGATGACCGCGACACGCTCCCTCTCTCCTTCGCGCAACAGCGCCTCTGGTTCCTCGCCGAGCTGGAAGACGGCGATCAAGCCGCCACCTACAACATCACCGCCGCCCTCGGCCTTGACGCTGCTCTCGACGAGACCGCCCTGCGTTCCGCTCTTACCGCCCTCACCGCACGGCATGACAGCCTGCGCATGACTGTCCACGCCGAGAACGGGCAGCCGGTGCTGGGT
>NZ_JACZFS010000070.1 GCF_014904795.1 Nisaea nitritireducens | reverse complement strand
ATCGCCGCAGACGGCTGGTCCCTCGGTGTGCTGGTGCGTGACCTGAGCGCGCTTTATGCCGCTGCCCTCGAAGAGCGTGAAGATGATCTGTCGTCTGTTCTGCCGCCTCTGCAGATCCAGTATGCCGACTATGCCGCATGGCAGCGCGACTGGCTGAGTGGAGAGGTACTGGAGACCCAGCTCTCCTATTGGCGCGACCGTCTCGAGAACGCACCCGCCTTGCTGGAGCTCCCCGCCGATCACCCTCGTCCCGCCGTCAAGAGTTACAAGGGCGGGCAGCGTGCCTTCACCCTGCCCCCGGAGCTGGCAGAACGCCTTGAGGCCTTCAGCCGGACCAGGGGCACGACCCTCTTCATGACCCTTCTCGCTGCCTTCAAGGTGCTGCTGCACCGCTATAGCGGGGCCGAAGACATTCTCGTCGGAAGCCCCATCGCCAACCGCACCCAGGCGGAGAGCGAGGAGCTGGTCGGCTTCTTCGTCAACACACTCGTCATGCGCAGCACGATCGAACGTGCACAGAGCTTTGAGACTGTTCTCTCCCAACTGCGGGAGACATCGCTCGACGCCTATGCCCATCAGGACCTTCCCTTCGAGAGTCTGGTGACCGAGCTGCAGCCCGAGCGCTCGCTCTCCCATTCCCCCCTCTTCCAGGTCATGTTCGCCCTGCAGAACGCGCCGCAGGAAGCGCTTGCTCTCGGCGATGCGACAATCCAGCCCCTGCAACCGGATCTCGAGACCGCCAAGTTCGATCTTACCCTCAGCATCGATGCGGGTTCGGGCGGGCTGGCCTGCAACTGGGAATATGCCGCAGATCTCTTCGAGCCCTCCCGCATCGACCGCATGGCGGCCCATTACCGCATCCTGCTGGAAAGCATTCTGGCAGCGCCCGAGGCGCCTGTCGGCAGTCTGCCCCTGCTGACGCTGGACGAGTGCCGTGACCTTGAAAAATGGAGCGGCGGCGAGAGCCCCTATCCCCGTGACGCCGCGCTCGCCGAGCTCTTTGCGGAGCAGGTGCAGGCGGCACCCGATGCAACGGCTCTCCGCTTCGGTGAGCTGACGCTCACCTATGCCGCGCTCGATGCGCGGGCAAACCGCCTGGCCGCCTATATCGCTGAGCGCTTTGATCCGGCGCCTGGTGCCGTCATCGGCCTCTGCCTGCCGCGCGGGGTCGATCTCATCGTCGCCATGCTCGCCACCCTGAAGACCGGAGCTGCCTATCTGCCGCTCGACCCGGATCTGCCCGCAGACCGGCTTGGCTACATGCTTGAAGAGGCAGAGGTCGGACTGGTTCTCAGCCACGAAGCGCTGGCAGGCACGCTGCCCGAAGGCGGGCACAGCCTGTTGCTGCTCGACCGAGACGCGGCGGAGATCGACGCATGCGATGCCGATGTTCCAGCGACACAGAGCGACGGCGCAAGCCTCGCTTATGTCATGTACACCTCCGGCTCCACGGGACGGCCCAAGGGTGTCATGGTGCCACAGCGCGCCGTCACCCGGCTCGTCCGCGACACGGACTATATCGACATCAAACCCGGCGACCGGATCGCGCAGGCAGCGACACCCGTCTTCGATGCTGCAACCTTCGAGATCTGGGGCGCGCTCCTCAACGGCGCCGCCATTGAGCTCCTCCAACGCGACGACATCCTCGATACAGATCGCTTCGCAGAACTGCTTCGTGAGAAGCGGTTCAACATTATCCTTCTGACAACATCACTCTTCAATCGCCAAGCTCAGGCTGATCCAGGCGTCTTTTCCAGCCTCGACACGTTGCTGTTTGGTGGAGAGGCCGCCGACCCCCGTTGCGTCCGTGCCGTGCTCCGCGCCGGACCGCCAAAGCACCTGCTAAATGCCTATGGGCCCACCGAATGTACCACCATGGGCACATGGCACGAGGTGCGCGATGTTCCCGAGGACGCGGCCTCGATCCCCATTGGCCATCCCATCGCCAACACCGTGGCGCATATTCTGGATCCGGATGGCAATCCCGTGCCTGCCGGTATCGCAGGCGAGCTGCATCTCGGCGGTGACGGCCTCGCTGACGAATATCTCGCTCAGCCGGAGCTGACAGAAGAGCGCTTCATTGACCATCCGAGCTTCGGACGCCTCTACCGTACCGGCGATCTCTGCAGATGGAACCAGGACGGCGCCATCGACTATCTCGGACGCACCGATCATCAGATCAAGCTGCGCGGCTTCCGTATCGAGCTTGGAGAGATCGAAGCCGCCCTCCGTGCCTTACCCGTCGTCGAGGAAGCCGTCGCCATCCTCGCAGGCGAAGGAGAGCATCGACGCATCCTCGCCTATGTCACCGGCACAGGCCTCGACGGTGCGACACTCAGGCGGGAACTACAGACCGCTCTGCCCGGCTACATGGTTCCCTCCGAGGTGATGGTGCTTGATGCACTGCCCCTGACGGTCACGGGCAAGCTCGACCGCAAAGCCCTGCCGGTGCCGGATATGGTTGAGCGGGCCGGTGCGGGCGCGCCCGTGACACCGGGCGAGGAGCTGCTCGCCGGCCTCTGGGCCGATGTGCTGAAGACGGGAGCCGTCAGCCGCACGGACAACTTCTTCGATCTCGGCGGGCATTCCCTGCTGGCGACGCAACTGCTCTCCCGCATCCGCACCGCCTTCGGCACCGATATTCCCCTCCGCCTGATCTTCGAGCATCCGACCCTCGGCGCCCAGGCCGCCGCCATCGAGCGCGAGCGCCGAGGCACGCCCCCGCCGCCGATCCGGCCGCGCCAGGATCGTGACGCATTGCCCCTCTCCTTCGCACAACAGCGCCTCTGGTTCCTCGCCGAGCTCGGAGACGGGGAGCATGCCGCCACCTACAACATCACAGCCGCCCTTGGCCTTGCGGGGGCACTTGATGAAGACGCCCTCAGGTCTGCGCTCCTCGCCCTCACAGCACGGCACGACAGCCTGCGCATGACTGTGCGCGCCGAGAACGGTCAGCCCGTGCTGGGTTTGCGCGATCCCTACGATCCCCTGCTTGTCGAGGATCTGACTTGTGATGAAGCGGATCGCGACGATCTGGTCCGCGCCCGCGCCGCGCGGCATGCAGCCGAACCTTTCGATCTCGCAGGAGACCCGCTGCTCCGCCTCACCCTGCTCCGTCTTGATACAGACACCGAA
>NZ_JACZFS010000069.1 GCF_014904795.1 Nisaea nitritireducens | reverse complement strand
GTGCTGCTGGTCAACCTGCACCACATCGCCGCAGACGGCTGGTCCCTCGGTGTGCTGGTGCGTGACCTGAGCGCGCTTTATGCCGCTGCCCTCGAAGAGCGTGAAGATGATCTGTTGTCTGTTCTGCCGCCTCTGCCGATCCAGTATGCCGACTATGCCGCCTGGCAGCGCGACTGGCTCAGTGGAGAGGTGCTGGAGACCCAGCTCTCCTATTGGCGTGATCGCCTCGGGAACGCACCGGCGCTCCTAGAGCTCCCCGCCGATCACCCTCGCCCCGCCGTCAAGAGTTACAAGGGCGGGCAGCGTGCCCTCACCCTGCCCCCGGAGTTGACGGAACGGCTGGAGGTCTTCAGCAGGGCTAAGGGCGCCACCCTCTTCATGACCCTGCTCGCCGCCTTCAAGGTCCTGCTGCATCGCTATAGCGGTCAGGAAGATATTCTCGTCGGAAGTCCCATCGCCAACCGGACCCAGGCCGAGAGCGAGGAGCTGGTCGGCTTCTTCGTCAACACACTCGTCATGCGCAGCACGATCGAACGTGCGCAGAGCTTCGAGGCCGTTCTCTCCCAACTGCGGGAGACAGCGCTGGACGCCTATGCCCATCAGGATCTTCCCTTCGAGACACTGGTGACAGAGCTGCAGCCAGAGCGCTCGCTCTCCCACTCTCCCCTCTTCCAGGTCATGTTCGCCCTGCAGAACGCGCCCCAGGAGGCGCTTGCTCTCGGCGAGGCAACGATCCAGCCCCTCGCGCCGGATCTCGAGACCGCGAAGTTCGATCTCACCCTCAGCATCGATGCCAGCTCACACGGGCTTGCCTGCAACTGGGAATATGCCGCAGATCTCTTCGAGCCCTCCCGCATCGACCGCATGGCTGCCCATTACCGGGAGCTGCTGGAAAGCATTCTAGCAGCGCCCGAGGCGCCTGTCGGCACCCTCCCGCTGCTGACACCGGAAGAGGGCCGTGACCTCGAGCAATGGAGCGGCGGCGAGAGCCCCTATCCGCGTGACGCCGCGCTCGCCGAGCTCTTTGCGGAGCAGGTGCAGGCGGCACCCGACGCGGTCGCCCTCCGTTTTGGTGAGACCGAGCTCAGTTATGCGGAACTCGACAACCGCTCGGGCAAGCTGGCGGCCTATATCGCCGCGCGCTTCGATCCGGCTTCGGGCGCCGTCATCGGGCTCTGCCTGCCGCGCGGGGTCGATCTGATTGTG
>NZ_JACZFS010000068.1 GCF_014904795.1 Nisaea nitritireducens | reverse complement strand
ACGCGGCGGAGATCGACGTCTGCGATGCGGATGTTCCAGCGCCGCAGAGCGACGGCGCCAGCCTCGCCTATGTCATGTACACCTCAGGCTCCACGGGACGCCCCAAGGGCGTCATGGTGCCCCAGCGCGCCGTCACACGCCTCGTCCGCGACACAGACTATATCGACATCAAACCCGGTGATCGCATCGCGCAGGCCGCGACACCCGTCTTCGACGCTGCAACCTTCGAGATCTGGGGCGCGCTCCTCAACGGCGCCGCCATCGAACTCCTCGAACGTGACGACATCCTCGATCCGGATCGCTTCGCCGAGCTTCTAAGGCAGGGCCGCTTCAATACGATGTTCCTCACAGCCACCCTGTTCAACAGGATGGCGCAGATCGCCCCGAGCCTCTTTGCAAAGCTCGACACATTGCTGGTCGGTGGCGAGGCACTCGATCCACGATGGATCCGTGCCGTGCTTGAGGCCGCGCCACCGACCCGGCTTCTCAACGGCTACGGGCCGACCGAATGCACCACATTCGCGGTTTGCCATCACATCACGGAGGTTCCTGAGGACGCGGCCACGATCCCCATTGGCCATCCCATCGCCAACACCGTGGCGCACATTCTCGATCCGGACGGTAATCCCGTGCCGGCAGGCATCGCGGGTGAGCTGCATCTCGGCGGTGACGGTCTCGCAGTCGGGTATCTCGCACAGCCGGAGCTGACCGAAGAGCGCTTCATTGACCATCCGAGCTTCGGGCGGCTCTACCGCACGGGCGATCTCTGCCGCTGGAACCAGGACGGCGCCATCGATTATCTCGGGCGCACCGATCATCAGATCAAGCTGCGCGGCTTCCGCATCGAGCTCGGAGAGATCGAGGCCGCCCTGCGGGCCCGACCGGACGTCGAGGAAGCCGTCGCCATCCTCGCTGGCGAAGGAGAGCATCGCCGCATCGTCGCCTATGTCACGGGTGAAGGTCTCGACGGTGCAACCCTCCGGCGGGAACTCCAGACCGCTCTCCCCAGCTACATGGTTCCCTCCGAGGTCATGCTGCTCAACGCCCTGCCCCTCACCGTCACAGGCAAACTCGACCGCAAAGCGCTGCCAGAACCAGACGCTGTGGCGGAACGGGCAGATGCAGATACTCCCGCGTCCCCTGCCGAGGAACTCCTCGCCGGCCTCTGGGCGGATGTGCTGAAGACAGGCGCCATCGGGCGGTCGGAGAACTTCTTCGATCTCGGCGGTCATTCCCTGCTGGCAACGCAGCTGCTCTCCCGCATCCGCGCCGCCTTCGGTGCCGACATCGCCCTCCGCCTGCTGTTCGAGCATCCAACCCTCTCGGCACAGGCCGCCGCCATCGAGGCAGACCGCCGCGGCACGCCACCGCCGCCGATTGTCCGACGCTCGGATCAGAGCGCGCTCCCCCTCTCCTTCGCACAACAGCGCCTCTGGTTCCTCGCTGAACTGGAGCCGGACAACCCGTTCTACAACACACCACTCGCGCTACGCCTCAAGGGCCAGCTCGACAGGACCGCGCTGCAACAGGCATTCGACCAACTGGTCGCGCGCCATGAGGTGCTGCGTACCGCGTTCCGGAACGCCCATGGGGAACCTGTTCAGGTAATCCTCGACCATCTCGACGTGCCCTTGCAGGAAATCGACCTTACCGGAACGCCGGCGGACGCACGCGAGACCGCGATGCTGGCAGAGGCGGAAAGGGCCGCCCGCGCGCCGTTCACCGATCTCGGCGTACCGCCTCTGCTGCGCGCGGAACTCGTCATCCTGGGGCCGGAAGAGCATGTCCTGCTCCTGACCGTGCATCACATCATCATCGACGGCTGGTCGCTCAACGTCCTGACCCGCGAGCTCGCTCAAGCCTACAAAGCCCATTTGCATGGCGCCCCGGAAGTGCTTCCGCCATTGCCAGTCCAATATGCCGACTATGCCGCCTGGCAGCGCGACTGGCTGCGCGGTGACGTCTTGGGGCAGCAACTTTCCTATTGGCGACACCAGCTTGCCGACGCACCGCCCATGCTTTCCCTGCCGACGGACAGGCCACGCCCGGCGGTGCAGAGTTTCCGGGGCGGCAGCCTGCGCTTCACCATCGGCGCGGAGACACGCGACAAGCTGAAAGAGTTGAGCCGGACGCATAACGTCACCCTGTTCATGACCTTGCTGGCCGGCTTCGCCACGCTGCTGTACCGCTATAGCGGCCAGGACGACATCGTCATCGGCTCCCCCATCGCCAACCGCACCAGGGCCGAAAGCGAGGAGCTGATCGGCTTCTTTGTCAATACGCTGGCGCTGCGGGTGAGGCTGTCCGACAACGCCGACATTCCAGGCCTGCTGGATCAGGTCCGGCAGACAGCGCTCGACGCCTATGCGCATCAGGATCTTCCCTTCGAGCATCTGGTCGACGAGTTGCAGCCGGACCGCGACCTCAGCCGCAATCCGGTCTTCCAGGTCATGATGGCGCTGCAGAACATGCCGCTCGAACAAAGCGATGTGGAAGGCCTGCAACTGAGCCCCGTCCATATCGACCGGCGCGCTGCCCTGTTCGATCTGGTTCTGGATTTCTGGGACATGGATGACGGCTTGCAGGGCGTGATCGAATACAACCGCGACCTCTTCGACCATGACACGGTCGAGCGCATGGTCGGTCACTTCACGGTGCTGTTGCAGGCGATCACAGAGGCACCGGAGACGAGGATCGACGCGTTGCCCCTGATGGAGATGGACGAGCGGGCGGCGATCCTGGCGCTGTCGAACGGACCGGACATCATACATCCGGTCGCGCAGAGTGTCGCCGAAGCGTTCGAGCGCCAGGTCTCCGCCTCGCCGGAGCGCGTGGCGGCCGAGGCGCACGGAATCCGCCTCGATTATTCGGAACTGAACCGGCGCGCGAACAGGCTCGCAAATCTTCTGATCGCACTGGATATCGCGCCGGGAGACCCGGTCGCCATATTGGTGCTGCGCGGCCTCGACTATCTCGCGAGTGTGCTCGGAATCATCAAGGCGGGGGGAATGTTCCTGCCGCTCGACACAGCGTATCCGGGGGCCCGGCTGCGTCACATGCTGGAAGACAGCACCGCCGCCATACTTGTGGCAGACGGGGACAGTCTCGCGACACTTGCGGAAGATGGCCTGCCGGAGACTGTCGGCGATGTGATTCTCGTCGGCGGCAAGACAACACTGGGGGACAGCCCGGTCGGGATCCGGGTGCATATGGCGAGCGCACTCTCCGCACAAACGGACGAAAACCCATCTGTCACCAGCGGCCCCCGCGATCCGCTCTACCTGCTTTATACATCGGGCTCGACGGGGCGGCCGAAAGGCGCGCTGGTGCGTCACGAGGGAGCGCTAAACCATATCTTTGCGGAGTTCCGCCTGCTGGATTTCGGCGCCGATGGTGCCATCCTGCAAAGCGCGCCCGCATCCTCCGATATCTCGGTCTGGCAATGCCTGGGGCCGCTCCTGGTCGGCGGCCGTGTTGTCTTCGCGGATTTCGAGACAGTTGCCTCGCCGCGCGCCCTGCTCTCCCTGATAAGGGAAAGCCACGTCAGCCTGATCGAGCTGGTGCCCGTGGTTCTCGAAAGCCTGATGAACGAGGCGGACGGCCTGCCGGACGACCGCAGAGCGATGCCCGATCTGAGCGCGGCGATGGTTACGGGAGAGGCCGTCTCGGTTGCTCTTGTAAATCGCTGGCTGTCGATCTGGCCGGATATCCCGCTAATCAATGCCTACGGCCCAACAGAAGCCGCAGACGATGTGTGCCAGAGCGTGATCGACGTACCGCTTCCGGCCGAACAGGTCACGGTTCCGATCGGCATGCCCGTCGACAATATCTCCGTGCTTGTCCTGGGAGAGTCACTCGAGCTGCAGCCGATTGGCGTGCCCGGCGAGATCTGTGTCAGCGGCATCGGTGTCGGGGACGGATACTGGCGCCGTCCGGAGCTGACCGCCGAGGCGTTCGTTGCCAATCCCCACACTGATGAGACCTTCGGTAGCACACTCTATCGCACCGGCGATCTCGGGCGCTGGCGGCCTGACGGCAATCTCGAATATCTCGGCCGTATTGACGGGCAGGTGAAAATCCGGGGCTTCCGGGTCGAGCAGGGCGAGATCGAAGCGGCCATCGCCCGCAATCCGCAGATCCGCGAAGTTCTGGTCCAGGACTATCAGGATCCTGGGGGCGAGCGCCGTCTCGCCGCCTATCTGCAGGTCCGGATGCCAAGCGCCGAGGCGTCGGAGCTGATGCAGGATCAGGTCGCGCTCTGGAAGGAGTTGCACGAGGCCAGCTACGCGGACGAAAGCGTCGCCGAAGAGGATGCCACCTTCAACACGATCGGGTGGGACAGCACCTTCACTGGCGAGCCGCTTTCGGCGGAAGAAATGCGGGAATGCGTGGATAACGCAATTTCGCGGATCCTCGAAGTTGCCCCGAAGCACCTGCTGGAAATCGGCTGCGGCACCGGCCTGCTGCTCTACCGCCTCGTGCCGGAATGCGAGAGCTATCTCGGCACCGATCTTTCAGCGGTCGCCATCGAGCAACTACGGGTCCGGCAAAACCGGCTCCCGGTCGAGGGACTGAGCCGGGCCGAGCTGCGTGCGCAGACCGCCGATGATTTCCAGGGGATCGCACCGGGCAGCTTCGATACTCTCGTCCTGAATTCGGTGATCCAGTATTTCCCGAACCACGACTATCTGCTGACCGTCCTGCGTGAAGCCGTCGAGCGGTGCGCCGAGGGTGGCGCGATCTTCGTCGGGGACGTTCGGAGTCTGCCGCTTCTGCGCGGCTATCACAGCGCCGTGCAATGCTTCAAGGCAGAGCCAGACCTCACCCTTGCCGACCTTTCGGAGCGGATCGAGGACCACCTGGCCCGCGAGCAGGAGCTTGCCGTGGCGCCCGCATTCTTCGAATTGCTCTGCCGGATGTTGCCGCGTGTCGCGGGTGTGGAGATCCGGCCGAAACGCGGGGCGGTCCATAACGAGATGACCTGCTTCCGCTATGACGTGGTGATCCGCGTCGGAACAGATTCAGCTGCGCGAGCGCCCATCGACTGGGAGGACTGGCGGATCGATTGCCCCGGTCTGGACGAAATCCGGAACCGGCTTGAGACGGAGCCTGCTCTCCTCGCGCTTCGCAACATTCCCAATGGGCGGCTCGACGAGATGCGCACTCTGCTCGATTGGCTCGACGAGGCGGAGCCGGCCGATACGGTCGAAGCGGCACGGAAACAGATGCCAGCGGCTGCGGGACAGGGGCTCGACCCCGAAACTCTCTGGCGACTGCAGGAGACACTGCCGGTGTCGGTCGAGATCTTCTGGGAGCCCGAAAGCGACTGCGGGGAGCTCGCAGTGCTGGTCCGGCCGAAGAGCCACGTACCAATCGCCGGCGCCTGGTCCAGTCTGATGGAGAAGACGGAGACTCTGTCTTCGCTGCCGTCGGACGATCCCTTCGCCGGATTGACCAACAACCCGCTGAGCGAAAGCTTTACCCGTCACCTGCTGCCCAGGCTACGCCAGGAACTGAAAGGCAGTCTGCCGGAGCATATGATCCCGTCCGGCTTTGTCGTGATGGATCGCTTCCCGCTGATGCCGAACGGCAAGGTCGACCGGCAGGCGCTTCCGGCACCGCGGGTGCAGACGCTTGCTTCAGGCATGGGATCCGCGCCCGCCACACCGACCGAAACCGCCATGCAGGAAATCTGGGCCGAAGTGCTCGGCATCGCACCGCCGGGCACGGAGGAGAATTTCTTCGAGCTGGGTGGGCACAGCCTCAAGGCGACACAGGTGCTCAGCCGTCTGCAGGACCGTCTCCGGAAGGAGCTGACCTTGCGCGATATCTTCAACAACCCGACCATCGCGGCCCTGTCGGAGCTGCTCGACCAGCAGGAGGACGCCGACGCCGCCTCGATCGAAAAACTGCCCGACGCGGAAGATTATCCTGTCTCCTATGCGCAGCAACGCCTCTGGTTCCTCTCCCAGATGGACGGAGGCGAGGCCTATCACATGGTCGACAGCCTGCGGGTCCGGGGACTGCTCAATGTGGAGAGCCTTCGTTTCGCCTTCGGCTCCGTCATAGCGCGCCACGAAAGCCTCAGAACCTCTTTCATTGAACGTGACGGCACTTTGCGCCAGCGGGTCGAGGCGCTGGGTGAGCCACCCGTCGAGCTTGTCGACCTGAGCGATGCGCCCGACCCGCTCGAAACAGCGCGGGAACGTGCCCTTGCCGATGCGGAGCGGGGATTTGACCTGACACAGGCGCCACTCATCCGATTGCATCTACTCCGGCTCGGCGCGGACGATCATGTGCTGCTGTTCAACATGCATCACATCGTCTCGGACGGCTGGAGCATGGACGTGCTGGTCCGAGAGGTCGTTGCGCTTTACAGGGCTGAAACCGAAGGCCGCAACGCAAACCTGCCGCCACTCCTGATCCAGCACCGCGACTATGTCGCCTGGCAGTCCGGGCGCCTCGCCAAACGGGCCGAGGAGCATCGCGATTTCTGGCACGACGAGTTGGGCGACCTGCCTCCGCCGCTGGATTTGCCGACCGATTTCCCGCGACCACCGGTCAAAACCTATAACGGCGGGAAACTCCGGCAGACACTCGACGCGGGCACGCTGGATGCTCTGAACGACTTCGCCAGGGCACACGGCACGAGCCTCTTCATGGTCCTGACAGCACTGGTGAAAACCTTCCTGCACCGGATCAGCGGAGCAGACGATATCAGCATCGGCGTGCCAGCCGCCGGGCGCGGCCATGTCGACCTGGAGCATCAGATCGGCTTCTTCGTCAACACACTGGTCCTGCGCGACCGGATGAGCGGGGCGGAAAGCTTCTCTGACATTCTCGACCGGGTGCGGCGGACTTCCATCGCGGCCTATGCCCATGAGGATTATCCGTTCGACGAGATCGTGCGCGACCTCAACGTGCCGCGTGACCCGAGCCGCAACCCTCTGTTCGACGTGATGGTCGCGTTCCAGAACACGGAGAATGTCGCCTTCGATCTTCCCGGCCTGGATGTCTCCTCCCTTTCGCTCGATTACGGCACGACCCAGTTCGACCAGCTCTGGAGTTTCGCAGAGACCGATACAGGGCTGCAGGTGGAACTCCGCTTCAACCGCGATCTGTTCGAAGAAGCCAGCATTTCGCGGCAGCTCACCTGTTGGATGACGCTCGTGGAAAGCGCCCTCGAAACCCCGCACGATTCCATCGGGCGCCTGCCGCTTCTTACCCCCGACGCGCGGTCGGCATTGCTCGCCAGAGCCGTCTCCGAGATACCGGCCGCGCCGCCTCACCAAAGCCTGACAGGCTGGTTCGAGGCACAGGCAGAAGCCAGCCCGGACGCGATCGCGGTCAGCGATGGCGAAACACAGCTGAGCTATGCGGAACTGAACAGGCAGGCAAACCGTCTGGCCCACCGCCTTAGCACGTTGATCAACATACCCGACGGCGGCGCAGCACCACTGATCGGACTCTGTCTGCCGCGCAGTCCGGAGCTGATCGTCGGGATGCTCGCCATCCTGAAGGCCGGCGGAGCCTATCTGCCGCTGGACCCGAACGCCCCGGCGGCGCGCCTCGACTTCATCCTGAAAGATGCGCAGGCACCGGTCCTGGTCACCTGCCGCGAATTCGCCTCGCTCGCCAATGAGGAAACTTGCGCGCTCTGCCTGCTCGACGAGCCCAACACTCGGGACACTGAGGAAGACAGCAATCCGGACATTCCGCAAAGCCCCGACCGTGCGGCCTATGTCATCTACACCTCGGGCAGTACCGGGCAGCCGAAAGGCACCGTGATCACCCATGCCAACGCGATGCGTCTCTTCACGGCGACGGATCACTGGTTCGGCTTTGGCCCCGAAGATGTCTGGACACTATTCCATTCCTTCGCCTTCGACTTCTCTGTCTGGGAAAGCTGGGGTGCGCTTCTGCATGGCGGCAGGCTGGTTATCGTTCCCTACGATGTCAGCCGCGCCCCCGACCGCTTCCTTGAGCTGCTTGAGCGGGAACAGGTCACGGTTCTGAACCAGACCCCTTCCGCCTTCCGTCAATTGCTGCAGGCAGACCCGGAGCAGACCGCCGCGCTGGCCCTCAGATACGTGATCTTCGGCGGCGAGGCCCTTGACCCGACGATGCTGCGGCCCTGGTTCGAGCGGCGCAGCGACAGCTCTCCACAACTCGTGAACATGTACGGCATTACCGAGACGACGGTTCACGTGACCTATCGGCCGCTTTCCGCCTCCGACGCGGGAAGATCGGCCAGCCTGATCGGCGAGCCGATCCCCGACTTGCAGCTCTATGTCCTGAACGACGCTCTGGAACCCGTGCCAGACGGAATTCCGGGCGAGCTGCTTGTCGGCGGCGCCGGCCTTGCCGCGGGCTATCTGCACCGACCGGATCTGACGGCCGAGCGCTTCATCGAAAATCCCTTCCGGCCCGGCGAACGGCTCTACCGGACCGGCGACAAGGTGCGGCGGCGCAATGATGGCGAGCTTGAATATCTCGGCCGTCTCGACAACCAGGTGAAGATACGCGGCTTCCGCATTGAGCTTGGCGAGATCTCCGCCTGCCTCAACCAGCATCCGGACGTCCGGGAGGCTGCGGTCACCATCCATGAGCGGGACGGCGACAAATCCCTGGTCGGCTATTACGTGCCGCACGAGGCACCTCCCACCGCCGAGGACCTGCGCCGGCACCTGCAGGCACAACTTCCCGCCTACATGGTTCCGTCCCGCTTCATCGCGCTTGAGCATCTGCCGCTGACGATCAACGGCAAGCTCGACCATCGCGCCTTGCCCGACCCGGAGACGATCTCGGTCGATGAGGCAGGACGTGCGCCGGGCACCAAGATGGAAGAACAAGTTCTCTCCATCTGGCGCGAGTTGCTCGGCCATCCGGGGCTCGGCGTCGAACAGAACGTGTTCGAACACGGCGCGCATTCCGTACTCGCCGTTCGCGCCCGCGCCCGCATTCAGGCCCTTCTGGGACGCGATTTGAACATCGTCCTGCTGTTCCAGCACCCGACACCGGCCGCCCTGGCCGCGGCTCTTGAAGCTTCGGCAGAGAGCTCCGGCGGAGCAAAGGCCGCCAGCGACGGCACCGACCGCGCGGCAAAACGGCGCGGGGCCGCGCGCGGACGAAAAGCATCGCGAACACGTGGCAAGCAACAAGGAGCGAGACCCTGATGACGGCAGAAAACACAGTTCCGGAGCGGGACCTGATCGCGATCGTCGGCATGGCGGGGCGTTTTCCGCAGGCGGACGGGGTGGAAGCCCTCTGGCAGCTCCTGCGCGAGGGGCGCGAGGGGCTAACACGTTTCGATCCGGATGCCCTGCGCGCCGCGGGTGTTCCTGAAGAGCTTTCCGCTCAACCCGGTTATGTGCCGGTGAACGGTGCGCTCGCCAACATTGAAATGTTCGACTCAGCCTTCTTCCAGATGCCGCCGAGCGAGGCCCGCATCACCGATCCGCAACACCGCGTCATGCTGGAATTGGCCTGGAACGCGCTGGAAAACAGCGGCCATGACCCGGAACGCTATGACGGCAGCATCGGGGTCTATGTCGGCTGCGGGCCAAGCAGCTACTTGCTCAACAACCTTTACCCAAACCGCGCCGCCCTCGTCGGCAGCGGGGAGTTGCCGCTGCAGATCGGCAACAACAAGGATTATCTGGCGACCCGGATTTCCTACAAGCTGAACCTTACGGGCCCCAGCGTCTGCATCACCACCGCCTGCTCGACATCGCTCGTGGCCGTGCATTTCGCCGCCCAGTCCCTGCTCGGCTTCGAGTGCGACATGGCACTGGCGGGCGGGGCGTCGATCCAGGTTCCGCAGGACATGGGATATCTCCACCAGGAGGGCGGGATCCTCTCCCCCGACGGCCACTGCCGCGCTTTCGATGCCGACGCCAAGGGGACTGTCGGCGGCAACGGGGCGGCCATCGTGGTTCTCAAGCGCCTGGCCGACGCTGTGGCCGACGGCGACCGCATTCACGCAATCATCCGGGGCTCTGCCGTCAACAATGACGGCGCTCACAAGGCCGGATACACCGCGCCCAGCGTCGACGGTCAGGCAAGGGTCATCGCCGAAGCGCAGGAGGTCGGAGAGGTCGACCCCGCGAGCATCGGTTATATCGAAGCCCACGGCACCGGCACCCCGCTCGGCGACCCGATCGAGATTGCAGCACTCAACGAGATTTTCGGCGCCAGCGACACGGAACGACATCTGGGTTCGGTCAAAACCAATCTCGGCCATCTGGACGAGGCCGCCGGCATTACGGGCCTGATCAAGGTGACGCTGGCACTACAGCACAGAGAAATTCCGCCGAGCCTGCATTTCAAGCGCCCGAACCCGGAAATCGACCTTTCCGCTTCCAGCTTCACTGTGGACGACACTCTCTGCCCGTGGTCAGCGTCGGCAGATGGCACGCCACGGCGGGCTGGCGTCAGCTCGTTCGGGATCGGCGGCACCAACTCTCATGTGGTTCTAGAGGAAGCGCCGGAGAAAGAGGTCTCTCCCGACGCGCGCCCGCTCCAGCTCTTGCCGGTCAGTGCGCGGAGTGAACAGGCTCTTGCCGAACGCATTCAGGAATTAGCGTCCTGGCTCGAAGCGCATCCGGAAGAGCCCCTTGGCGATGCAGCCTTCACACTACAATGCGGACGCCGGGCTTTCAGCCACCGCGCCACCGTTGTCGCCAGTGACATCGCGGAAGCGCGCGAGGCGTTGCTCCGTACCGATGCCGAGGCATTCTCCGCCACACCAGAAAACGCACCGCCCATCGTGTTCCTCTGCAGCGGACAGGGGAGCCAGTATCCGGGCATGACTCGGGCACTCTACCGGGACGAGCCGGTTTTCCGAGCCACAATGGATGACTGCGCAGACCGCCTGCACCCCCATCTCGGACTGGATCTGCGCGGCCTGCTCTATCCCGAACCGGAAGCGGACGAGGAAGAGGTGGCAGACCGGCTGCGGCAGACGGCCTTCGCCCAGCCCGCCCTCTTCGCCGTCGAGTACGCGATTGCCGCTCTCTGGCGTCATTGGGGCGTGGAGCCGTCTGTGCTGATCGGCCACAGCCTCGGCGAATATGTCGCCGCCTGCCTTTCCGGCGTGATGGATCTTGATACCGCGCTAGCACTTGTCGCCGCGCGCGGCCGCCTGATGCAATCCGCGCCGCCCGGCGCCATGCTGGCGGTCGCGCTGCCCCCCCGGGAGTTGGAGGAATTTATCGGCGACGGGCTGGAGATCGCCGCCATCAATGCACCCGACCGCTGCGTGGTAAGCGGGATCGGCGATGCCATCGACGCCCTTTCCGGGCGGCTCGAAGAAGCGGGTCATCAGGCGCAAAGGCTGGCTGTCTCCCACGCATTCCATTCCGCCCTGATGGACCCGATCCTGGAGGATTTCGCGCGCGAGCTCGAACGCCACACGCTGAACACGCCCTCAATCCCATACGTATCCAACGTGACCGGCACCTGGATCACGGCCGAAGAGGCACTCGATCCCGCCGCCTACCTGCGCCATCTGCGCGCGCCGGTCGCCTTTTCCAACGGGATCGAATGCGTGCTGAAAGACTATCCCGATGCGGTGTTCCTGGAGATCGGACCAGGCCGGGCGCTGGCAAGCATGGCAAGCCGCATCGCGGGACCGAAGATACGAACCCTTTCTTCCCTGCCGCCCGCTGGAAGCGGGACAGGAGACCACAAAGTCCTGCTCGCCAGCCTCGGCGCGCTCTGGTGCGCGGGGATCGATGTCGATTGGGACAGTTTCTCGGAGGCGGAGCGCGGCCGGGTACCGCTGCCCGGCTACCCGTTCGAACGTGCCCGCCACTGGGTCGATGCGGGAGCCACCGCCGAAATCGCCGCGCCGGAGCCGGAGACCGGGAAACGGGCGGATATCGCCAAATGGTTCTACAGCCCAACCTGGAAACGGCTGCCCTGGGGTGACGGGGGACACGCCGCCACCGAGAATGACTCCCCATGGCTCCTGCTTGGCGATGGTGACGGGCTCGGGCTCGCCCTGGCCGAACGTCTGCGGGCGCGGGGCGAGCATGTCGTCACGGTCCGGAGAGGCCCCGGCTTTTTCAACCTCACAGCCGACTCCTTCCTGGTGCGCCCGACAGCGCATCAGGATTTCATCGCAATGCTGAACACCCTTTCCCGCGATGGGAAAACGCCTGCCCGCATCGTGCATCTATGGTCTCTCGTGCCGGACGATCCGGACCAGGACGGCTTCGTCTTCCAGAGCCTGATTGCAACAGCCAAGGCACTTTCGGAGCACGACACCGGACAGCAGGCGGAAATCACACTCGTCTGCCGCGGCGTGGAAGATGTGTACGGCGAGGAAGAGCTTTCTCCGCACGCCGCCGCCGCAATGGGCCCGGCCATGGTGATTCCCCAGGAATTCCCGAGCATTTCCTGCCGCAGTGTCGACATTGTCGATCCGGGCGATAACGAAGCGGCGCGGCAAACAAGCCTCGACGCGCTGCTCCGCGTGCTGACCACCCCCGGCACGGAAAGGCGCATCGCTTTGCGCGGCCGCTACAAGTGGGGTCAGGTATTCGAGCCCACGCCAACCCGCGCACCGGAAGAAAGCCTGCCGAACCGGCTCCGCCACAAGGGCGTCTATCTCATCACTGGCGGCCTTGGCCGGATCGGCCTGTTGCTGGCATCCTATCTCGCGGAACGCGCCGAAGCCCGGCTCGTGCTGATCGGTCGCTCCGCCCCAACGGACGCACAGTCCGAGCATATCGCCGCAATCGAACGGAACGGTGGCCGCGTCATCACCTTCCGTGCCGATGTCGGCAATCCGGAAGAGATGCGCGGCGCCAAGGCCAGAGCCGAGGCCGCGTTCGGCCGGATCGACGGGGTCATCCACGCAGCAACCCTGTCCGCTTCCGAGAGCTATCGCGAAATCGCTGCACTCACCGCTGCCGAGCGGGCACGGGAGTTCCACGCCAAGGTCGACGGGTTGGCTGTTCTCGAAGAGATCTTCGAAGAAACGCCCCCCGATTTCTTCATGCTGTTCTCCTCCCTCTCTGCCGTGCTGGGCGGACTCGGTTTCGCTGCTTACGCAGCAGCCAACAGCATCCTCGACGCCACTGCCCGGGACCGCCAACGCGCGGGCAACGCGGACTGGATCAGCGTCAATTGGGACGGATGGGATTTCGAGACGACACGCGCCAGCGGATCCGCGCTCGAATGCCGGCTGCGCGAGGCATCGATCACGGCGGAAGAAGGAACGCGCGCGTTCGAGCTGCTGTTCAACAGCTTCTTCACCAGTCAGATCGCGGTCTCAACCAGCGATCTTCCGGCCCGGATCGCACGCCAGCACGCCCCACGCCTCCCCGATGCGGAGGAAAAGACCGTCTCTTCCTCCGATAACGAGGATGCGAATAGCAGTGCGGAGGCAATCATGACGTCGATCTGGAGCGCGGTTCTCGGCCTCGAGAAAATCGGCCCGAATGACGACTTCTTTGCCTTGAACGGGGATTCCCTGCTCGGCACGCAACTGATGGCGCAGATCAACCGGCGCTTCGGCAGCCGCCTCCAGATTAAAACCCTTTTCGAAAATTCGACCGTGGCCGGGCTCAGCGCCTTGATCGCGGAAGACAACGCGCCGAAAGACAAAACTGAAGAGGCGGAGAGCATCACTCCAGCCGCACCCGCCGAAGACTATCCCCTGACCCACGGTCAGAAACGGCTCTGGATCCTGTCGCAATCCCGCGACGCCTCGGTCGCATACAACATGGCCTACAACATGCGTCTTGGCGGGCCACTGGATACGGAGGCGCTGCAGGGGGCGTTCGCCTGTATCGTCGATCGCCACGAAAGTCTCCGGACAGCCTTTGCAACACGGGAGGGCGAGCCGCGTCAGATCGTGCGCAGCGGCCTGCCCTTCATGCTGCCCGTCCGCGATCTTTCAGGTGCAGGTGATCCCGTCGAGGCTGCGCGCGACGCCGCCAAAGCCGAAGCCCGACGGCCTTTCGATCTCGCCCAGCCACCGCTTCTGCGCGTCGAGCTGCTCCGCCTGTCGGACGAAGATCATGTGCTGCTGATCAGCCTGCATCACATCGTCTGCGACGGTCTCAGCCTGAATGTCCTGATGCGCGAGTTGCACCGGTCCTACAGCGCGCTGCGCGACAAAGCCGCGCCGACTCTTCCGCCGCTGATGCTGCAATACCGGGATTTCGCGGTCTGGCAAAACAAGCAGATCGACAGCCCGGCCATGGCACACCACCGCGCCTACTGGCTGGATAAGCTGCAGGGCGAGATACCGGCGCTGGATCTCGGCAATCGCCGCTCGACCGGCCGGAATCGTGGCTTCGACGGCGGGCAGGTTTTCGTCACCCTGGGGCGTAAGGACCGGCGACGTCTGGAAGATCTGTGCCGCGAGCAACAGGTCACGCTGTTCATGGTGCTGACGGCAGCCTTCAAGGTCTTGCTTCACCAGGCGAGCGGCCAGGAAGATATCGTCATCGGGACCCCTGTCGCGGGCCGCGAGGTGGCGGAACTCGACGGCCAGATCGGGCTCTATCTCAACAACCTGGTTCTGCGGGATCGCATTACCCGGCGTGAAAGCTTCAAGGATTTGCTGCGCCGGGTCCGCACCACCGTGACCGACGCCTTTGCGCATCAGTCCTACCCTTACGACCGGTTGGTAGAGGACCTCTCTTCCCCCGGTGGCGAACGGCGCAAGCCGCTCTTCGACGTCATGCTCAATCTGATGCCGAGCCAGGACCTGAACCTGCGGCTTGGCGATCTGAAGCTTGAGAGTTTCATGGCCGAGAACGACACAACGCTGTTCGATCTGAACGTCATGGTCAACGACGCTCCCTCCGGCCTCGCCATGGAGTTCGCCTACAACACCGACCGGCACGAAGCGGCGGCGGTACAGAGGCTTGCCGACGGATATCTGACCCTGCTCCGGAGCCTCGCGGCGGACCCGGAGCAAAGCGTCCGCGCCCTCTGTGCACGGCTCGGCAGGCGGACCGGAGAAGCCGCTTCCGAGGCCGCCACAGCGAAAGCCGCGTTCCTCTCCAGCGCGCTCAATCTCGACGAGGTGTTCTAGGGATGTGCGGTTTTGTTGGATGCCATCGCCCGGGCGCGCCCGCTGATTTCGACATGGCGCTTCTCCGGCGCATGACCGCCACCCTGGCGCACCGGGGGCCAGACAGCGAAACGGTGACGACCGAGCCCGGTCTTGCGCTTGGCTTTCGCCGGCTGGCTATCATCGATCTGGAAGGCGGCGAGCAACCGGTCCGGAACGAGGACGACGCGATCACCGTCGTCTGCAACGGCGAGATCTACAATCACCGGGAGCTGCGCGACGAGCTGATCCAGCGCGGTCACAGCTTCCGCGCCCGGGTCGACGTGGAAGTGCTACCGCATCTCTATGAAGAGTTCGGCCCGTCCTTCGTCTCGCGGCTGAACGGCCAATTCGCTTTTGTCCTTTATGACCGGACGCGCGGTCGGTTGCTGCTTGGCCGGGATCAGGCCGGGATTGCGCCGCTCTTCTATGTCTTCCGCGACGGAATGCTGCTCTTCGCCTCCGAGATCAAGGCTCTCCTGGAACATCCGATGGTCAGTCGAAAGGTCGATCTGACAGGCCTCGACCAGGTGCTGACCTTCCCCGGCCCGGTGAGCCCGAACAGCCTTTTCGCCGACGTCCGCAGTCTGCCGCCCGGCCACCTGCTGACGCTGGAAGATGGCAGGGTAACCTCCGAGCCCTATTGGGATCTCGACTACCCGATGGCAAAGGATCTCGATCCGGCGGCCGAGCCCGATTACGACGATCTGGATCAGCGGTTGCGGAGATCTGTTTCCCGGCGCCTTCAGGCCGATGTCGATGTCGGTTTTTATCTCAGCGGAGGCCTCGACTCCTCGCTGATCGCCGCCCTGATCTGCGAGCACGATCATGCAAACAACCTGAACCGGGCACGTCATGCCTTCTCCATCGGCTTTACCGACCGGCTGATCGACGAGCGCGCGCCGCAAGATCTGGTCGCCCGTCAGGTCGGTGCGCGGCACCACACGGAAATCTTCGACGGCGAGGCGATCCGGACCCGACTGCGGCAGGCCGTCTGGCACGCCGAGGCCCCGCTCAAGGAATCCTATAACACCTGCTCGCTCGCCCTCTCCGATCTGGTGCGCAGCAACGCCCTCAAGGTCGTCCTCACGGGCGAGGGCGCGGACGAGTTGTTCGGCGGTTATGTCGGCTACCGTCTCGACCGGCAACGCCGTGCGGGGGCGGGCGATTTCAGCCTTGAGGCGCAAAACGCACGCGAAACCCAGGAACGGCTCTGGGGCGACCCCGACTTCTTTTACGAGCGCGACTACGGGGCCTTCGCGGAGATCAAGACCGCGCTCTACGCGCCCGAAATCGCCGCCGATCTTGCCTCCTTCGATTGCTGCCAAGGCGCACTGCTCGACCGCTCAAAGATGATCGGACGGCATCCGCTTCACCAGAGGTCCTATGCGGATTTCAAGCTCCGCCTCGCCGACCATCTGCTCTCCGATCACGGCGACCGGGTGGCCTATGCCCATTCGGTCGAGGCCCGCTATCCGTTTCTCGATCCCGAGGTCATCGAGTGGGTGCGGACAGCGCCGCCCGACTGCCTCGTGCAGGACATGACCGAGAAATACCCACTGCGCCGTCTCGCCGCGCACCGCCTGCCGCCGGAAGTGACCAAGCGCGAGAAATTCGGCTTTGTCGCCCCCTCCAGCGCGTCGCTGCTGCAGGACGGCGCCGACTGGGTCGAGGATCTGCTGAGCCATGAACGGATCAAACGCGCCGGGTATTTTGACGCCGACACGGTTGAGCGTCTGAAGACCCGCTATCGGCAGCCCGGCTTCCGGCTGAACACAACCTTCGAGCCTGACCTTCTGATGATCGTCCTCTCCTTCGAACTCTTCCGGGAGTGCTTCGATGTCCCCCCTCTGTGAGCCCGCGAGGAAAACACGCATGAGTAAGTTGATTCCGCACCGCGTTTTCGAATATGTCGCCGCCGCGAACGGCAGCCGGACGGCGATAGAGGAACCGGGTCGCACGATCACCTACGCGGCGCTGAACGAAGCCGCCAATCGGGCCGCTCACGGATTGACGGAAAAGCACGCGCTGGGCCGGGGTGATGTCGTTGCCCTGTCGATGCCAGTCGGCGTGGATTACGTAATCGCTCTGCTTGCGGTGGCCAAGGCGGGCGGCGTGTTCCTGCCACTCGACCCGGCGGCCCCGCCCCGGCGGCAGGCGCAGATCCTCTCCATCGCCGATCCTGTGCTCGCAATCTCCGACAGGCCGATGGAGCTGGCGCCCGGTCTTGCGGTTTGCACCCTTGCGGAGCTGTCCGTCGACCGGCCGGAGAACCCTGAACTCACGGTAGAAGGAGACGACGCAAGCTACATCGTCTTCACCTCCGGCTCGACCGGCATGCCGAAAGCGATCCTCGGCAGCCAGAAGGGCCTCAGTCATTTCCTGCATTGGGAGATCAGCGAGTTCGGTCTCGGCGCGGAGAGCCGGGTCAGCCAGCTCGCGCCCGCCACCTTCGATGTCAGCCTGCGCGATATCCTCGCGCCGTTGCTGGCGGGTGGAACACTCTGTATCCCGCCGGATGAAGTCCGCACCGACAGCCGCCGTTTGCTGAGCTGGCTGGAGACCGCAAAAGTCTCTCTGGTCCATTGCGTGCCTTCGCTGTTCCGCCAGCTCATGGCGGAACTCGGCGCCGGAGCGTCGCCCGACGCGCGCCTGCCCGATCTGCAGCACGTGCTTCTGGCGGGAGAGCCGCTTTACGGCGCCGATATTCAGCGCTGGCACGCGCTGATGGGGCAGCGCATCCAGCTCACCAATCTTTATGGCCCGTCCGAGACGACCCTCGCCAAGGCGTTCCACCGGATCACGGAGACACCGGACGAGCCCGGCCGCATGGTGCCGGTCGGCACCCCGCTCCCCAACAGCGCGCTGCTGGTCATCAAGGAGGGTGAGCTTTGCGATCCGGGCGAGATCGGCGAGGTCTTCATCAAGACGCCGTTCATGAGCAAGGGATATCTCGGCGCGCCTGACCTGATGGCCGAGAGCTTTGTCCAGAACCCCCTCACCCCGGACACGCCCGACATCATCTACCGGAGCGGGGATATCGGCCGCTATCTGGAGAACCATACGGTCGAGCTGCTCGGCCGGAAGGACCAGCAGGTCAAGATCAACGGCATCCGGATCGAGCTGGCGGAAGTGGAAGCCTCAATCCTGCAGCACCCCGGGATCGAGACCGCCGTCGTCGTCGCGCACCGCTCGACAGCGGGAGCGCTTGGCCTAACCGCCTATTTCATGGCCGCCCCGGCCCTCACCGGCGCCGATATCCGGCACCATCTGGCGGACTGGCTGCCCCCTGCCATGCAGCCCGCGCACTATGTGCAGATGGAGCAGTTCCCGCTGAATCTGCACGGCAAGATCGACCGGCGCGCCCTGCCCCTGCCTGCCGACCTGCTGTACCAGGATGCGCCCTGTATTGCCCCTGCGAACGATACCGAGACCAGCCTCGCCGCACTCTGGGGCGAGGTGCTTGAGCTGCAGAAAGTCAGCGTGACGCACAGTTTCGTCGATCTCGGCGGCGACTCCCTAAAGGCGATCCGCGTGCTCTCGCGCGTCTATCAGGACTTCGGTGTCGAGGCGAGGCTCCAGGAGCTGTTTCCGGACGGCACCGTGCGCGGCCTCGCCCGGGTGCTCACCGCACGCGGCGCCCGGCGGGAGCACGCGTCCGCGCAATTGGACGAAGCGGGAGGTCTCTCATGACGACGCCGGAACTCTTACCAGTCGGCGGCTCCGGGGCGGATGTGCTCGATGCAGACCCATCCCCGTCTCCCGAAACCTCCGCTCTCTCCACGTACGTGCCGGAAACATCCTACCCCGCATCCTTCGCGCAGCAACGTATATGGGTCCTGTCCCAGATGGACCGGTCCGCCGATGCCTATGTCATTACCCGCGCCCTCAGGCTGCGCGGCCCGCTGGATACGGCGGCCCTTGCAGCCACCCTCGAGGGCATGATGGCGCGGCACGACATTCTGCGGACCCGCTTCATCATGCAGGACGACGCGCTGCGCCAGATCGTGGAATCAGACTTGGCCCCACCGCTGATGGAAAGAGATCTCAGCGACGCTTCCGATCCGGACGCCGCCTGCCGCGCCCTTCTCCAGAACGACATGGCGGCCCCGTTCGATTTTGCCCGGGCTCCGCTCTGGCGGGTGCGGCTGTGCAAACTCGGGAACGGAGACTGGGCGCTCGCGCTGATCATCCATCACATCATCGCCGACGCCTGGTCGCTCGAATTGCTGCAGCAGGAACTCGCCCTGCGCTATCAGGCCATCGCGAACGGGGCAGAGCCCGCCCTGCCGGCACCGCAGCTCGAATACGGGGACTATGCGATCCGGCAGCGGGCACCGGATGCACGCCGGACCATGGAGGCGGCCAGAACCTATTGGCTGGAAAAACTGGCGGACCCGACGCTTCTGGAGCTCCCGTCCGACATGCCGGGACCACGCCGGGTCCAGCCGCCGGGAGCCAGCCGCCGGTGCGACTTCGACCCGATCCATGTCCGCAGCCTGAAAGCCCTGGCCACCCGGCATGGCGCCTCCCTTTTCATGGCGCTGACCGCGTTGGTCAAACTGCTGCTCTACCGCTACAGCCACCAACGCGACATCATTGTCGGCACCCCCGTCGCCGGGCGCGACCGGGCGGAGCTAGAGACGATTGTCGGCCTGTTCATGAATGTCGTCGCCCTTCGGGACAAGGTGGATCCCGGCGCGGGCTTCACGGCTCTGCTCGATCAAGTCGCACGCACAGCCTATGAGGCCTTCGATCACCAGCATTGCCCGCTGGAAGAGCTGATCGGTGAGCTGGGCGTCGAGCGCGATGCCACACGGGCCCCGCTCTTCGATGTTTTGGTAGCCCTGCAAAACGTTCCTGCGGCGGAAGCACAGGTCGCTGATCTGAGGATCAGCCAATTCGAAGCCGGACAGGAAGCGGCGAAATACGACCTGCTCTTCGAGTTCGCTGAGCATGGTGATGGCCTTGTCCTTAACCTCACCTACAGCACCGGCCTTTTCAGCAAGACGGCCATCGAGCGTCTTTGCAGCCATCTCGAACGGCTTCTCGAAGGCGTCCTGGCAGCGCCCGAGGCGCCGGTCGGCACCGTGCCCCTGCTGACCCGCGCGGAGCGAAACCAGATCGCGGACTGGAGCGGCGGGGAGAGCCCCTATCCCCGTGATGCTGCGCTCACGGAACTCTTCGGCGAGATGGTGCAGGCGGCGCCCGATGCAACGGCTCTCCGCTTCGGAGACGAGACACTCACCTATGCCGCGCTTGATGCGCGGGCAAACCGCCTGGCCGCCTATATCGCCGAGCGCTTTGATCCGGCGCCGGGCGCCGTCATCGGGCTCTGCCTGCCACGTGGCATTGATCTGATCACCGCCATGCTGGCGACCCTGAAGACCGGGGCTGCCTATCTGCCGCTGGACCCGGACCTGCCGGCAGATCGTCTCGGATACATGCTTGAAGAGGCAGAGGTGACGCTCGTTCTCAGCCACGAGGCGCTAGCGGACGTGCTGCCCGAAGGCGGGCACAGCCTGCTGCTGCTGGATCGCGACACGGACGAGATCGACGCCTGCGATGCGGATGTTCCATCGGGACAGAGCGACGGCTCAAGCCTCGCCTATGTCATGTACACATCCGGCTCCACGGGGCGTCCCAAGGGCGTCATGGTGCCCCAGCGCGCCGTCACACGCCTCGTCCGCAACACAGACTATATCGACATCAAACCCGGTGATCGTATCGCTCAGGCCGCGACACCCGTCTTCGATGCCGCGACATTCGAGATCTGGGGGGCACTGCTCAACGGTGCCGCTATCGAACTCCTGCAGCGCGACGACATCCTCGATACAGAACGCTTCGCTACTCTGCTGCGCGAAGGCAGGTTCAATACGATGTTCCTGACCGCCGCCCTGTTCAACAGGATGGCCCAGATCGACCCGAGCCTCTTTGCAGCACTCGATACCCTGCTGGTCGGTGGCGAGGCACTCGATCCACGATGGATCCGTGCCGTGCTTGAGGCCGAACCGCCGACCCGGCTTCTCAACGGCTACGGGCCGACCGAATGCACCACATTCGCAGTCTGCCATCACATCACGGAGGTTCCCGAGGACGCGGCCTCGATCCCCATTGGCCATCCCATCGCCAACACCGTGGCGCATATCCTCGATCCGGACGGCAATCCCGTCCCCGCCGGTATCCCGGGCGAGCTGCATCTCGGCGGTGACGGCCTCGCCGACGGATATCTGGCACAGCCGGAGCTGACAGAAGAGCGCTTCATCACGCACGACACCCTCGGGCGGCTCTACCGCACAGGCGATCTCTGCCGCTGGAACCAGTCTGGCGCCATCGACTATCTCGGACGCACAGACCATCAGATCAAACTCCGCGGCTTCCGCATCGAGCTCGGAGAGATCGAGGCAGCCCTGCGTGCCCGGCCGGACGTTGAGGAGGCCGTCGCCATCCTCGCAGGCGAAGGAGAGCATCGCCGCATTATCGCCTATGTCACCGGCTCAGGCCTCGATGGCACGACACTCCGGCGGGAGCTACAGACCGCCCTCCCCGGCTACATGGTGCCGTCAGAAGTGATGGTGCTCGATGCCCTGCCCCTCACCGTCACAGGCAAACTCGACCGCAAAGCCCTCCCCGTGCCGGATATGGTTGAGCGTCGCGGATCCGGCGTGCCTGCGACGCCTGGCGAGGAGCTGCTCGCGGGCCTCTGGGCCGACGTGCTGAAGACTGGCGCTGTCGGCCGTTCGGACAACTTCTTCGATCTTGGCGGTCATTCCCTGCTGGCAACGCAGCTGCTCTCCCGCATCCGCGCCGCCTTCGGAACCGACATCCCCCTGCGCCTGATCTTCGAGCACCCCACACTCTCGGCACAGGCCGCAGCCATCGAAGCAGACCGCCGCGGCACACCACCGCCGCCGATTGTTCGGCGCGAAGATCGCGACACGCTCCCCCTCTCCTTCGCGCAACAGCGCCTCTGGTTCCTCGCAGAGCTCGAAGACGGGGAGCATGCCGCCACCTACAACATCACAGCCGCCCTCGGCCTTGACGGTGACCTCGACGAGAGTGCCCTGCGTGCCGCGCTCGTCGCCCTCACCGCACGGCACGACAGCCTGCGCATGACTATCCGGGTCGAGAACGGGCAGCCGGTGCTGGGG
>NZ_JACZFS010000067.1 GCF_014904795.1 Nisaea nitritireducens | reverse complement strand
GCGCGCTTTATGCCGCTGCCCTCGAAGAGCGTGAAGATGATCTGTTGTCTGTTCTGCCGCCTCTGCCGATCCAGTATGCCGACTATGCCGCATGGCAGCGTGACTGGTTGAGTGGAGAGGTACTGGAGACCCAGCTCTCCTACTGGCGCGACCGTCTCGAGAACGCACCCGCCTTGCTGGAGCTCCCCGCCGATCACCCCCGCCCCGCCGTGAAGAGTTACAGGGGCGGGCAGCGTGCTCTCACCCTGCCGCCGGAGTTGACGGAACGTCTGGAGGCCTTCAGCAGGGCCAAGGGCGCCACCCTCTTCATGACCCTGCTCGCCGCCTTCAAGGTCCTGCTGCACCGCTATAGCGGTCAGGAAGACATCCTCGTCGGCTCACCCATCGCCAACCGCACCCAGGCGGAGAGCGAGGAGCTGGTCGGCTTCTTCGTCAACACACTCGTCATGCGCAGCACGATCGAACGTGCACAGAGCTTTGAGACTGTTCTCTCCCAACTGCGGGAGACATCGCTCGACGCCTATGCCCATCAGGACCTTCCCTTCGAGACACTGGTGACAGAGCTGCAGCCCGAACGCTCTCTCTCCCACAGCCCTCTCTTCCAGGTCATGTTCGCCCTGCAGAACGCACCCCAGGAAGCGCTTGCTCTCGGCGAGGCAACGATCCAGCCCCTGCAACCGGATCTTGAGACCGCCAAGTTCGATCTCACTCTCAGCATCGATGCGGGACCGAATGGGCTGGCCTGCAACTGGGAATATGCCGCCGATCTCTTCGAGCCCTCCCGCATCGACCGCATGGCTGCCCATTACCGCACCCTGCTGGAAAGCATCCTCGCCACACCCGAGGCACCCATCGGCACCCTGCCGCTGCTGACACCGGGCGAGTGCCGTGACCTCGAGCAATGGAGCGGCGGCGAGAGCCCCTATCCGCGCGATGCCGCTCTAACGGAGCTCTTTGTGGAACAGGTGCATGCGGCACCCGATGCAACGGCGCTCCGCTTCGGTGAGATTGAGCTCAGCTACGAGGAACTCGATGCGCGGGCTAACCGTCTGGCGGCCTATGTCGCCGCGTGCTTCGATCCTGCACCGGGCGCCGTCATCGGGCTCTGCCTGCCGCGCGGAATCGATCTCATCGTC
>NZ_JACZFS010000066.1 GCF_014904795.1 Nisaea nitritireducens | reverse complement strand
ACGCGGCGGAGATCGACGTCTGCGATGCGGATGTTCCAGCGCCGCAGAGCGACGGCGCCAGCCTCGCCTATGTCATGTACACCTCAGGCTCAACAGGACGCCCCAAGGGCGTCATGGTGCCCCAGCGCGCCGTCACACGCCTCGTCCGCAACACCGACTATATCGACATCAAGCCCGGTGATCGCATCGCGCAGGCCGCGACACCCGTCTTCGATGCTGCAACCTTTGAGATCTGGGGGGCGCTCCTCAACGGGGCCGCCATCGAGCTGCTCGAACGCGACGACATACTCGATCCGGACCGCTTCGCAGGGCTGCTGCGGCAGAAGCGCTTCAGCATCCTCTTCCTGACCACGGCACTGTTCAATCGTCTGGCGCAGATCGATGCCGCGCTCTTCTCCTCTCTCGACACGTTGCTGTTTGGTGGAGAGGCCGTCGATCCACGTTGGGTGCGCGCCGTGCTCAAGGCAGGGCCACCCAACCGCCTGCTGCATGTCTATGGCCCGACCGAGTGCACCACGTACGCAACATGGCACGAGGTGCACGCCGTTGCCGAAGACGCCGCAAGCGTGCCCATCGGAGGGCCGCTGGCCAACACCACGGCACACATTCTCGATCCGGAAGGCAATCCTGTGCCTGCCGGGATCGCGGGCGAGCTGCATCTCGGTGGTGACGGCCTCGCGGACGGCTATCTGGCTCAGCCGGAGCTGACAGAAGAGCGCTTCATTGACCATCCAATCCTCGGCCGCCTCTACCGTACCGGCGACCTCTGTCGCTGGAATGCCGATGGCACGAACGGCGGCGCCATCGACTATCTCGGACGCACAGACCATCAGATCAAACTCCGCGGCTTCCGCATCGAGCTCGGAGAGATCGAGGCAGCCCTGCGGGCCCGGCCGGACGTCGAGGAGGCCGTCGCCACCCTCGCCGGCGAAAGAGAGCATCGACGCATCGTCGCCTATGCAACAGGTACAAGCCTCGACGGTGCGACGCTCAGGCGGGAGTTGCAGACCGCTCTCCCGAGCTACATGGTGCCGTCGGAAGTGATGGTGCTCGATGCCCTGCCGCTGACGGTAACCGGCAAGCTCGACCGCAAGGCACTGCCTGTGCCGGACATGGCGCCCGCAGCACAAACTTACGAAGCGCCCCGCACTGATCGGGAAATAGCCCTTGCCACAATCTGGGGCGGCGTGCTCGGACGCGAGCGGATCGGGCGGAATGACAATTTCTTCGAGCTCGGCGGGGATTCGATCCTCAGCATCCAGATCGTCGCGCAGGCGCGGAGCGCCGGGCTGCGGCTGGCGGTGCGGGATATTTTCAAGCATCAGACAATCGCCGCCCTTGCCCCTCACGCGGCATCGATCGTGCTGTCCGAGGAAGCTGCAACGAAGAACCCGATCGGGCCGGCCCCTCTAACTCCGGTTCAATCCTGGTTCTTCTGCTGGGATCTGGCCGACCTGTCGCATTTCAATCAGGCACTGCTGCTGCGCCCGAACGAGAAGATCTCGACAGAAGAACTGCAAGCCGCCGCCCGCGCGATCATCGCGCGGCACGCCGCACTGCGTCTCCGTTTCCGGCACGGCTCCGATGGCTGGCAACAGGAGCCGACAGAGATCCCCGGAGACCTGCCTGTCCACGAAGAGGATCTCCGCGATCTGCTGATCGAGGCGCAGGCCGATGCCCTGGCCGCGCGCGCGAGCCACTGGCAACGCAGCCTCGACCTGGAAAGCGGCCCGGTCATGCGGCTGGTCCTGTTCAATATGACATCGGGCCAGCGCCTGCTCTGGTGCATCCATCACCTCGCGGTCGACGGCGTATCCTGGCGCATTCTGCTGGGCGATCTCGATCATGCCTTCACCCAGATCCGGCAGGGCGCCGACATATTCCTGGAGCCGGCCCCAGCCTCTTTCCCTGACTGGGCGCATTATCTTCAAAGCCTCTCCGGAACACCGGAAATCGCCGAAGAAGCCGCTTACTGGCGTGGTTGGCAGGCGGCTCCTCCATTGCCGAAGGACGATCCGGCGGGCATGGCGCGTTGGGACAGCACCGAACATGTGCGGGTCGCATTCGACCCGGAGACTACAACCGCGCTGCTAGAGCAGGTGCCGTGCGCCTTTGGCACAAGGATCAACGATCTGCTGCTGACGGCCCTGGCGCTGGCACTGGCCGACTGGACCGGACGCAGCGACTGGCCCATCGCGCTCGAGAGCCATGGGCGTCCGGAGCGGCCGGGCGCGCCGGATCTGAGCGAGACGGTCGGCTGGTTCACTGCGATTTACCCAGTGCGTCTGGACCTGCCGGACCGGACCGATCTCGCGGCCTGTCTGAAGGCGGTGAAGGAGCAATTCCGCGCCATCCCTGGCGAGGGACTGGCCTATGGCATCGAGCGCTATCTGACAGGAAGCCAGCCGCACGACTTCCCAGAAGCCGAGATCGCTTTCAACTATCTCGGCCAGTTCGAGGCTGACGCGAGCGCCGGGTTCTTTTCCGTGGCCGAAGAAGGCGCTGGCGAGAGCCAGTGCCTCGACGGAACACGGCCGCACACGGTCGATATCAACGGACTGGTATCGGACGGCGCCCTGACTGTGTCGCTGAGCTACAGCAACCAGCAGTACCGGCCCGAGACGATGGAGACTCTGGTCAAGAGCTTCGAGACTGCCTTGCACGCCCTTGTTGACCTATGCCGCGATGGGACGGTCTGCGGGTACACGCCGAGCGACTTCCCCCTCGCTCCCGTCACGCAGGATCGGCTCGACCGGCTCGCGGCACAGCAAGGGCGCGGCGTGGCGGCTCTCTATCCGCTAAGTCCTATGCAACAGGGCATGGCCTTCCACAGTCTCGCCGACGAGCCGGGCGGGTCTGTCTATTTCGAGCAACTGACTTGGAAAATCACCAATCCGTTCCGCCCGGACGCCTTCCGCGCGGCTTGGCACGCGCTGGTGGAGCGCCATCCGATCCTGCGAAGCGCGCTCTGGCTGGAGGACGCGGAACCTCTGCAGTATGTGCGCCGCGACGCCACGCTCCCATGGCGGGATTTGGATTGGCGAGACCTTGAAAAAGACAAGCAGGCCGAGGCGCTGGAACAGCTTCTCGCCGAAGAGCGCGGCGCCGGTTTCGATCTGACGCGACCGCCTCTGCTGCGCTGCCTGCTCGTCCGGTTGGAGGAGGATGTGTGGCAGTTCGTGCTGGGTTTCCACCACTTGCTGCTGGATGGCTGGAGCCTGCCGATCCTCTTCAGGGATCTGATGCTGCTCTACGGGTCACGCTCAACGGACCTTCCGGCGGCCGCGCCCTATGAGCATTACATCGCCTGGCTGCAGAAGCAGGATCACGCGGCGGCCCGCGCCCACTGGCAACAGGCTGTTGCGGATATCGACGCCCCCACCCCGCTGCCGGGCGCGCGCACGACAGCGCCGGACGGAGAAAACACTGCGCAGCCGAATGAGAAGATCTTCACCTTCGAGCCCGCACTCGGTCAGGCCTTGATCGAAACCGCACGCCAGCGCCACCTGACTCTGAACACTCTCTTCAATGCTGGCTGGGCACTGGTGCTGAGCCGGACCAGCGGTGAGCGCGATAGTGTTTTCGGCGTCACACTTTCCGGCCGCGATATCGATCTCGCCGGGATCGAGGACATGGTCGGCCTGTTCATCAATACGGTCCCGATGCGCGTTTCGACCGAGGATTGCCCTGTCGGTGTCTGGCTGGACGCGCTGCAGGCGCAGCATCAGGATAACAGCCGGTTCGGCTTCGTGCCGCTCGCCGATATCCAGCAGGACAGCGCGTTGCCGCCCGGCACCGCTCTTTTCAACAGCCTGCTCGTCTTCGAGAACTACCCGCTCGATCCCGATTTGCCCGCGGGCGAAAGCATGGACGAAGGTGGGGGAGCGCACTTCTCCGACGGACGCGCCATCGACCATACCAATTATCCGCTCACCCTGATCGCGGCGGCGCATGGCGACGAGATTCGCCTGCGTGTCGGCTATGACGAAACGCAGTTCGCAGCAGACGATATAGACCGGATTTTCGCCTTTCTGAGCACCGCGCTGCACGGCCTGATCGAAGCGGATGCTGATCAGCCGCTCGACAGGATCGGCATCGTCAGCGACGCGGAGCGCGAAGCCCTCTGGGAGACGGGACACGCCCGCTGCCACCTGCCCGTCACCGACGCGCTGACCGAGCGTTTCGCCGCGCAGGTCGCACAATACGCCGCCCGCCCAGCCGTCACCTGTGCGGGCGAGACGCTGACCTATGCAGAACTCGATGCGCGGGCCGACGATATAGCCCGGCGCATCTCCGCTCTGGGTGCAGGGCCGGACCGGCTGGTCGGCCTGCTTGCGGAGCGATCCAACGATCTCATTACCGGCCTGCTCGGGATCGTGAAATCGGGCGCCGCCTATCTGCCGATAGACCCGGCGACACCGGCCGCGCGCGTTGCGTTCATGCTGAAAGATGCCGGCGCAATCGCCCTGGTCACGGAACGGGCGCTCGCGGAAGACCATTCCGCATGGGAAGGACCCCGCCTTTATCTGGACGATCCGGCTGAGGTTGATGACACCTCTCCGCTCTGCGCCAGAACACCGGCGCAACCGGATGATATGGCTTACGTGATCTATACGTCAGGCTCTACCGGCCAGCCCAAAGGCGTCATGGTCAGCCACGCGAACGTGCTGCGCCTGTTCGATGCGACCCAGCCCGACTGCCATTTCTCGGCCGACGATGTCTGGACCATGTTCCATTCCGTCGCCTTCGATTTCTCGGTCTGGGAAATCTGGGGAGCCCTGCTGCATGGCGGGCACCTGATCGTGGTCCCGGACGAGGTGCGGCGTAACCCCGCCGCCTTTCACACTCTGCTGGAGCATGAAAGCGTTACGGTTCTGAACCAGACGCCCTCGGCCTTCCGACATCTCATTCCGGAGGCTGTTGAGCGCGGGAGGACGCTATCGCTTCGGCTCGTGATTTTCGGCGGCGAAGCCCTGGACCTGCCGGGCCTGAAGCCCTGGTTCACGCTCTATGGCGACCAGGAACCCCGGCTCGTCAATATGTACGGGATCACCGAAACCACGGTGCATGTCACCTGGTGCCCACTGACCGAAGCGGATTGCAGCAGCACGGCGAGCCTGATCGGCAATCCGCTCCGGGATCTCGATCTGCATCTGCTGGACCCGCGCGGTGAGCCAGTACCAGTCGGCGTCGCTGGCGAGATCCATGTCGGCGGGGCCGGGCTGGCGCGCGGCTATCTCAACCGCCCCGAGCTGACAGCAGAACGCTTTGTGGAGCGAACTGTTGGGGGGAGTGCCGAGCGGCTCTACCGCAGTGGCGATCTCGCCCGGCGACGCACGGATGGCAGCCTCGAATATCTCGGACGGATGGACAAACAGGTCAAACTGCGCGGCTACCGCATCGAGATCGGCGAGATCGAGGCAACGCTGAGTCAGCATGAGGCCGTCCGGCAGGTTGCTGTCGTCGCGCAGCAGGAAGAAGGCCGGCTCGTCGCCTATCTGGTGGCTGACAGCGAGGCCATACAGGGGGTCAGTGACTGGGCGGCATCGCGCCTGCCTTTCTATATGGTTCCCGGGATTTTCGTTCCGATCGAACGCATCCCGCTGACGCGCAACGGCAAAACCGATCACGCAGCCTTGCCGAAACCCGAAGTCCGCGCCGCTATTGATCCCGGGTCCACCGCACCGGCAAACGCGGTCGAACAGAGCCTCGTCGAGATCTGGCGGGACGTGCTGGGCGTGGGGAACATCGGCACTGAGGACGATTTCTTCGCGCTCGGCGGACACAGCCTGAAAGCCCTGCAGGTCGTCTCCCGCATCAATCAGGTCTTTGGCCGCCGGCTGCCCGTCGGACTGCTGCTGAAGAACCCGACCATCGGCGCGCTGGCACCGCATATCGGCCTCGAGGGCGCGGCGGCTTACGAGCCGATCCGGCCAACGCCGGCGCAGGAAAGCTATCCGCTCTCCCATGCACAGAAGAGATTCTGGCTTGAGGACCGGCTCGCCGGGGATGCCCGTTACAACATGCCCGCAGCCTTTGAGCTGAAGCAGCAGATCGATGCGGATGCCCTGCGCAGCGCGCTGGAACAGTTGATCGCCCGACACGAAATTCTCCGCACCGTCTTCATCGAGATCGAAGGCGAGCCGCGCCAAAAGGTTCTGGAAACCATCGACGTGCCGCTCACGTCCGTTGATCTGGGAGATGCAGAAGATGCCGACGCGCAAACCCGCGCGATCGTCGCGGTGCAGAACCGGACGCGCTTCGCCCTGGATCAGGCGCCGCTGTTCCGCGTCACCCTGATCACCCGGGACGGCGGCCCCACAGCGTTCGTGCTCGTGATGCACCACATCATCGGAGACGGATGGTCGATGCAGATCTTCTATCGCGAACTCCTGACGCTTTACGACGCTGCCTTTTCGGGCGGACGGAGCGCACTCCCTCCTCTTGAGATCCAGTACCGTGACTATGCTGTTCTGCAGGACGCGCGCGACCTGACCGACGATGCCCGCTATTGGATGGCACAGCTCGACGGTCTCGACGGTCCGCTGCGCCTGCCCCGCGATATCGCGCCAAACGCCGGCGACGAACGAAGGGGGGAGCGGGTCGGCCTCGAACTCTCGGAGGAATGCACCAAGGCATTGCGCGCCCTCTCCCGCGCGCGGGGCACCACGCCTGCCAACACCCTCCTCGCCCTTTTCAAGCTGTTCCTGTTCCAGCTCACGCGACAGGAGGACATCTGCGTTGGTATGGCGGTCGCCAATCGCGGACGGCCGGAGCTGGAGCCACTCCTCGGCGCGTTCGTGAACCTGCTGCCGCTGCGCACGCAGGTCTCCGCCGATACGGATTTCGACACATTGCTAGATCGGGTAACGCGAACCAGCACCGCCGCCCTGGACCATCAGGATTACCCCTATGACCTGATGCTCAGCAGCCGGAAGACAGGTCCGGGCCGGGACCCGGTCAATGTCATCTATGCCTACCAGAACACCTCCGACGTCAATATCGGCGGCGGCAGTACGGACGACGCACCGAACGGGGCGGAGGCAAGACAACTCGAACTCGCGTTCCCGTTCGCCAAGGTCGACCTGATGCTGCTGGTCGCCGAGCACCAGTCCCGGCTCGAGCTGACCCTCGAATATGACGCTGATCTGTTCACGGCGGAGGCCGCCGAACGTTACCTGAACTCCCTGAACCGGTTCGCCGAAGCCGTCGCGGCCGACGCGGCATGAGAGGACGGACATGAAACTTTCGAGCTTCAGCCTCACCGGGCAGACCGGCGACACGGATGACATCACCGCCCTGATCGACGGGTTCAACCAGACGGCACGGGACTATCCACGCGACAGTACTGTCGCCGACCTGTTCGCGGAACAGTCAGCCGCCCGGCCGGATGCAGTCGCCGTCAGCGCGGGTGGGCAGACCCTGACCTATGGCGCGCTGGACCTGCGGTCGAACCGTCTGGCGCATTATCTGAAAGACACTGTCGGGCTCTCCGACGGCGCACTTGTCGCGGTTTGCCTCGAACGCTCCCCGGAGCTGATTGTCACGTTGCTGGGAATCCTGAAGGCCGGCGCTGCCTATCTGCCTCTCGACCCCACCTATCCGGCGGACCGGCTCCGCTTCATGCTGGAACATTCAGGCGCGTCGGCCCTCGTCACACGCACGGACTGTTCCGGAAACCTGCCGGATAGTGGTGCCCGCCAGATCCTGTTGGACAGGAACGGGCCCGGGATCGCCCGCGCGCCGGATGACCCGCTGCCGGCGACAACTCGTGACGGAGCCGGAGGAAGGCTCGCCTATGTCATGTACACCTCCGGCTCGACCGGCCGCCCGAAAGCGGTTGCCGTGCCGCAGCGCGGGATAATCCGGCTGGTCCACAGCGCGGATTACGCGAACTTCGACGTCGGTCAGGTCTTCCTGCAATACGCGCCGATCTCATTCGACGCCGCAACCTTCGAGATCTGGGGGCCGCTGCTGAACGGTGCCAGGCTGGCCCTGGCTCCCCCCGGAAAGCAAAGCCTCGCCGATCTCGGCGGCGTAATCGCGCGCGAGGGCATCACGACGCTCTGGCTCACCGGCGGGCTGTTCAACGTGATGATCGACGAATACCCACAGAGCTTGAAACCGCTCCGCCAGCTTCTGGTCGGAGGCGAGGCGCTCTCCGTTCCGCATGTCCTGAAGGCCCTGAAGGCGCTTCCAGACTGCCGCCTCATCAACGGCTACGGCCCGACCGAGAACACGACCTTTTCCTGCTGCTTCCAGATCTCCCCCGGCGACTATCGCGGCACCATCCCCATCGGATCGCCGATTGCCAATTCGACGGCCTATATCCTGGACGGCGAGATGCGACATCTGCCGCCCGGCGTGGCCGGAGAGCTCTATGTCGGGGGCGACGGCCTCGCCCTTGGCTACTGGAACGATCCCGCCCTGACCGCCGAACGCTTTGTCGCCAACCCCTTCGCTCCTGTCAAAAGTCATGGCGAACGGCTTTACCGCACCGGCGATCTGGCCTGTTGGCGCAGCGACGGCTCCATCGATTTTCTCGGCCGGCTTGACGACCAGCTCAAGATCCGGGGCTTCCGGATCGAGCCCGGCGAGGTCGAGACCGCCATCCTTCAATTTCCCGAGGTCACGGGAGCGATTGCACAAGCCTGGAATACCGGCAAAGCGGCAGCCAAAGAAGACCGTCGCATGCTGATCGCGCATTACGTTGCGGAGGATGGGGCGGACGAGATCGACGAGCACGCCTTGCGCACGCATCTCCGCGCGACTTTGCCGGACTTCATGGTGCCCACCCACCTGATCCGGGTCGACAAACTTCCCCTCAATCCAAACGGCAAGATCGACCGTGGCGCCCTGCCGCCACCAAACCTGCGCCCGGCCACGGACGATGCCCCGTTTGAGCCGCCATCGGGCGAAACCGAAGGCGCGCTTGCGACACTCTGGGAGGAGTTGCTCGGCCTCGCACCCGTCGGCGCACACGATGACTTCTTCGAACTGGGCGGGCACAGCCTGATGGCCGCGAAGATGGTCTCGGTGATGGAAAAACAGTTCGGCGTCACCTTGCCGCTGACCTCCATCTTTACCCATCCCACGGTACGCCAGTTGGCAGGGGCCGTGCTGGACGCGGCCAGGTTCGGCAATGCCTCCATCGATCAGCCATGCGTCCGGCTGAGCCCGGAGCCGGGAGGACGTCCGGTCTTCGCCTTGCCCCCAGGCACCACAGACGCTCTCAGCTATGGCCGTCTGGGAGGAGACCTGCCGGGGTTCGCCCTCCACGCCTTCAACTTCATCGAGGCGGAAACCCGGATCGCCGATTATGCGGACCTGATCGCGCAGCGCGACCCGCAGGGCCCGCATCTGCTGTTCGGCTATTCCGGCGGCGGGAATCTCGCCTTTCACGTGGCGTGTGAACTGGAACGGCGCGGTCGCCCTGTCAGCGCCATTGTGATGCTGGATACTTCACGTTTCCTCAACTGTTTCGATTTCCCTGAGGCAGAAGCGGACCGGCTGACCCGGAGCGTTCTGGAGGCGGATGGCGTGGCCGACATCGTCTCCAGCAGCATGCTCAGGGACAAGATCCAGCGCCGCGTCCGGCGCTATTACGCCTTCCTTTCCTCGATAACCGAGGAGGCGCCAATCGACGCCGATATTCACCTGATCAGCAGCCCCACAGGCGAGGACGAGCATCGCGACGAAGCGGGAAATCTCATCGCCAGCAAACCGGCATGGGCGGAGGTGACCCGCGGCGCCTTTCACCGGCATGACGGCCATGGCGATCATGGCGACATGCTGCTTGAACCGCATTACAGCGCCAATGCAGCGCTTCTCGAGAAGATCCTGCGGGCATCCGACACCGCCCCGACATTCGAGAAAGACCGGAGACTACAATGAACGCGACGGCAAAAACCGATCCCTGGATCCGCTGCTCAAAACCGAACCCAGCGGCGTCGCTCCGACTGTTCTGCCTGCCCTATGCGGGCGGCGGCGCCTCCATCTTCAAGAACTGGGGGCGCACGCTACCGGACCGCATCGAGGTCTGCGCCATTCAGCTTCCGGGGCGCGAGGACCGGATCGCCGAGACGCCGTTCCGGCAGGTAGAGGATTTACTCCCGGTCCTTATGGAACGGCTCCATCCTTACCTCGATCGGGATGTCGCGTTTTTCGGTCACTCCATGGGCGCCTTCCTCTCCTTCGAGCTGGCCCGCGCCCTGACCGAGGAACATCGCGCTCCGGTGCAACTGATCGTCTCCGGCCAGAGGGCGCCGCACCTGCCGCTATCGCGGCCCGAGAGCTATCACCTGTCCGACACCGATTTCTGCGAGCGGCTACGCAGCCTCAACGGCACACCCGCCTCAGTGCTGGCGGAACCCGAGCTGCTGTCGATGATCCTACCGCTGCTGCGGAGCGATTTCGAAATGAGCGAGACCTACCGGCGTGCGCCGCAGACCAGATTGAACTGCCCCATAAAGGTGCTCGGGGGCGATCGAGACGAAGAAGTCGATCAGGCCGGACTGGAAGCCTGGCAGGAGACGACCAGCGCGCCGGTGAAGATCGAGATGTTCCCCGGCGATCACTTCTTTTTGCAGAGCCAGTCGGACGCATTGCTGAAAACCGTGGAGCGCACGCTCCGCCCGCATCTGCACTGATAAAATCACGGGAACGGGGGACACCGAAATGAAAGATCGCGACGCGGCACTTGCCTATGCAGCATTCGAGGACGGCAATCTGGACGCCGCCGCCCTTCATGCAGATGCGGCCTATCAGGCAGGCTTCAAGCCGATCCAGCAGCTCGGCGCGGTCATCGCCGCCCGCCGAGGCGACTATGGCGATGCCATCGCACGGCTAGAGGCGCTGGAAAATCACGGTGAAGCTTCTGCAGCCCTTCTCATCCGCCTGCACCTGTTGGCGGGCGATGCCAAAAAGGGCGGCCAATTGCTGCTCGATTGCTGCAAGGCCAACGCCTTCGGCCCGCCCCTCTACCCAGTCCCCCGCTGGCAGGGTGAACCGCTGGAAGGACGCCGGATCGTCGCCTGGGGCGGCGGCCTTGGCGACGATGTTCTTTATGCCCGCTTCCTGCCCATGCTGGCCGAGACCCACGGCGCCGAGATCACCTTGCAATGCCGTCCCGGTCTCGTGGATCTGTTCCGATCCCTCTCCGGTGTCGCCCGCGTGCTTCCCCTGGAGACCGAGGTCACGGATTGCGACTTCCATGTACAGACGGCGGAGCTGGCGGCACATTTCGGCATCGCGCGTGGCAGGATATGGGACGGCCCCTATCTTCACGCCGCCGCGCCGCTGGAGCTATCGGGTGACGGGCTGAAAGTCGGCCTCGTCTGGGCCACGACCGCCACCCATTGGGAAGCCGGATCCCGCAGCACCTCGCTGGCCGAAATGGCGCCCCTCGCCAGCGTTCCGGGCGTGCGTCTCTTCAGCCTGCAATTCGGTGCGCCCACCGCCCAACTGATGCCGCCGCCGGAGGGAATGGCCGTCGAGGACCTGAGCGACCGGATCAAGGGTTTCGCGAATACGGCGGCCGCGATCGCGGGTCTCGATCTGGTGATTACGATCGACACCGTCGTCGCGAACCTCGCGGGTGCGATGGGCGTGCCGGTCTGGGTCGCGACACCTTCCATGCCGGATTGGCGCTGGGGCCTTGAGGGCGACCGCACGCCGTGGTTCCCGTCAGCGACTGTCTACCGGCAGCCGAAAGGCGGGAGCTGGCGGGAGCTGTTTGCCGCAATGGCTTCCGATCTTGCCGGTTTCGCCCAGGAAGCCGGCAAGAAGAGCGCCAGCCGATGAGCGCGGTCTGCGACTGCACCCTCTGCCGCGCGGACCCGGCCCATCCGGCAAAGCGCTTCCACGACATGTTCCGGCGGATCGCCGCCTGCATGTCGGCAGGCGATCTCTCCGCGTCACTGGTCCAGTTCGGCCAGCGCTCCGAAATGGGGGATAGCGACGACAACATCCTCCAGCAGATCGGCCGGCTGGATGCGCGGCAACTACGGGAAGCGCGCATGATCGTCCAGCAGGATCAGGACGCGCTGATGCGCGGGCTGAGCGAGGCGGCCAATCAAATCCCAGCCCTCGCCGCCAACGCCGAGACACGGGATTGGCTGATTGCCGTTGCCGATGCCGCCGCGCGCCAATCAGGTGATTTCAGGCTCCACGCCCAGCGCCTCGTCATCACGCTTAACGGACGCCTCTACCAGATCGATATGCCACCCGACTGGATGGCCTATGCCAACCTCTTCGAGGTTTTCCTGCGCCTGAACTACGCGCACGAGCCCGAGCCGGTCGACACGATCTTCGATATCGGCGCGTTTGTCGGCCTCTCCTCGATCTATCTGAACAGTTGCTATCCGGACGCGGACATCGTCGCGATAGAGCCAAATCCGGCCAACCTCCGGGCTTTGAAGGAGACGCTTGGCCTCAACGCCCCGCAAATCCGCCATCGGACAATCGGCAAAGTTCTCGCGGCCGAGTCCGGAACCGCCACCATAGCCAGCCTGGTGGACGGACCGGACGCCACAAGCATGATGAATTCCACCGTGATCACTCTAACGAACGCACCGACCGCAGAGGTCGATGCCATCGGGTTGACCGAGCTCGTTGGCGACGCCAGCAGCTACGGTCTCAAGCTCGACATAGAAGGAGGGGAATTCGGCCTGCAATCAGCCCAGGCCGTGCTTTCGGATGCGGAATGGATCCTCGGAGAATTTCACTACGGGCCATGGTCGACAAAAGGCGACCAATGGCTGCCGAAACTCTTGGCACGGGACTTCGAATTGAGCATGCAGGTGCCACGTCTCGAAATGACCGGGAGCGGTGAGTTCTTCTGTATCGGTCAGGATTTCCGCGCCGTGAAACCGAAAGGAAAAACTGCCGTCACATCGGAAAATCCCTGAGGAGGAAGGTCGATGAACGATATTTTTGAAGTCGCTGAATCCCAGGTCCGCAGCTACTGCCGGGGCTTTCCCGCCATCTTCACCAAGGCCGTCGGTCACGAACTGATCACGGAGGATGGCCGCCGGGTAGTTGATTTGCTGATGGGATGCGGCGCCCTGAATTATGGGCACAACAATCCGATCATGAAGAATGCGGTGATGGACTATCTGCGCGATGACGGCATCGTTCAGGCAATGGATCTGCATACCGGCGCAAAGGACGATTTCCTGCGCCGTTTCAAACGCATCGTCCTCGACAGGAGCGGGTTCCGGCATCGCGTGATGTTCACCGGCCCGACCGGCACAAATGCCGTGGAAGCCGCGCTCAAGCTGGCCCGGAAAGTCACCGGGCGATCGACAGTCGTCGCCTTTACCGGCGGCTTTCACGGCATGACCCTCGGGGCCTTGTCGGCAACATCCAACCGCAACAGCAGGGCCGCGTCCGCGCACCTCATGTCCAACGTGGTGCGCGTACCCTATGACGGCTATGTATCAGGGGACGGCCTCGAATTCCTGGAACGCTCTCTGGACGATCCCAGCAGCGGCATCGACGCTCCCGCCTGTATCCTGGTTGAAACCATTCAGGGCGAAGGCGGCTTGCGAGCAGCATCTTGCGCCTGGCTCCGCCGAGTGAGAACCATTGCAGATCGCTGCGGCGCGCTGCTGATCGTCGACGATATTCAGGCTGGGTGCGGGCGCACCGGCACGTTCTTCAGCTTTGAAAGTTTTGACGTGCGCCCGGATCTGATCTGCCTTTCCAAATCGATCAGCGGCATCGGATTGCCGATGGCTCTGCTTCTGATCGAACCCGAATTCGATATCTGGCAGGTCGGTGAGCACAACGGAACTTTTCGCGGCAACAACCTGGCCTTTGTCTCCGCCTCCGCCGCCTTGCAATATTGGGAAGACGACCGGTTCCGGAATGAGGTTTCCGGCAAGATCGAGATCCTCGATGCGCGGTTGCAGGCAATGGCGGAGCGATTCCCGGGTCATATTGAGGAAATTCGCGGGCGTGGTTTCATGCGTGGTCTGGTCCTGCGTGGCCCCGGAACGGCGGAGGCCGTATCGCGGGATCTGTTCGCCCGTAACGTCATGGCCGAAACCTGTGGTGCAGGCGATCAGGTGCTCAAACTCCTGCCGGCTTTGACCATCCCCACCGACGCTTTACACATCGCTCTCGATACAATCGAGGAGGTAATCGCATGCCTTCCCGCCCACGACGCCGGCGCGGCAACTGCGTCCCTCGCTGTAACGGCGGGTACCGCGTAAGACGGATTGCCACCAAAAGCAGTCCCGCCGGTCAAATGGATGCGTCGATAGAGAGTGCCACGCAAGCCCCTTCGCCAACGCCACTTTCCAGGATCAGCCGCCCAATCTTCCCCGGAACGGCGCGCCTGAAATCAACGTCACCAGGTGCGCCAGCAGCACGAGGCAGGTGACGACAGCCAAAATCTGGATCATCGTATAGGGGATCAGGCTAACCTGACCCGGCTCCCGTTCGCGTTTGTCCTGCCAGTAGGCATAGGCGAACACCAGCGCAGCGGCGCCAAGTACGATCAAAGTGGTGAAGAGGTCCATAGACACGACAGACTGAACAAAAGACCCAACAAAAACGACAGGGGGAAACATAAGCATGAGTGTTGCAAAGCACCAGCAGACGACGACAAGCGGCAACTACGATCCGGCGAACGTCAGCCTGCCTACCTTCCACGACGCGGTGCCCGGCTTCCAGGACGGAAGCGACAGTCCGAGGGCCTATCTGGAGCGCTGCCTCGAAGTGATCGAGGCGCGGGAGCCGGAGGTCCAGGCCTGGGTAACGATCAACCGTGACGGCGCCCGCGCCGCCGCAGATGCGGCCACAGAGCGTTACAAGGCCGGGCGCGCCCTTTCCCCCATCGACGGCATGCCCATCGGCATCAAGGATCTCTTCATGACGAAGGACATGCCGACGGAAATGGGCAGTCCGCTGTTCAAGGGAAACCGGACCGATTCAGACAGCGCCCTGGTTTATGGCCTGCGTCTTGCGGGCGGCATCGTTCTTGGCAAGACCGTCACCACCGAACTCGGCTTCTCCCACCCGGGCCCGACCCGGAACCCGTTCGACACGAACCGCACACCCGGCGGCTCCTCCAGCGGCTCGGCGGCTGCAATCGGTGCCGGCATGGTGCCCGCAACCATCGGCTCCCAGGTCGTCGGCTCGGTCATCCGGCCCGCCAGCTTCTGCGGCAACATCGCCATCAAGCCGACCCTTGGCGCGCTGAACCGGGGCGAACGGGCGGGTGGCCTCAGCCAGAGCCATGTCGGCGTGCATGCCGGATCGCTCAAGGACATGTGGGCCGTTGCCTATCAGATCGCCGCGCAGGCCGGCGGTGACGCGGGTTATCCCGGTCTCTACGGCGAGGAAGCGCCCGCGGAGGCCCGCAAGCCGAGCCATCTCGTCCTGTTGCAAACCGAAGGCTGGGAGATGCTGGACGGCACAACCCGCGCAGCGTTCGAGAAAGTGCTGGATCAGCTCCGGCGACAGGATGTGAAGATTCTGACCCGCGCCGACAGCCCGACCATCGATGCCTGCGAAGCGGCCATCGCCGACAGCCTGAAGCTGGCGCGCGATATCTGCTGCTGGGAGCTGCGCTGGACCTTGCGAAATCTCGCGGAGAAGGACGAAAGCCTGATGAGCGAGAGCCTGAAACAGCGCCTCGCCCTGGCCGAAGACATGACTTTGGACGATTACCGCGCCGCACTCGACAACCGGGAGCGGATGCGGGCCCGGTTTCGCGCTCTCGCCCCCTTTGCGGACGGCTGCATCACCCTGTCCTCCGTCGGCATCGCGCCTCCGTTCGACGGCTCCGGTTCGGTCGGTGAGCCGGGCATCACACACCAGACCGGCCTGCCGGCCTTCAACGCGGCAACATCGGCGCTGGGCGTGCCCTGCATGACCCTGCCGCTGATGGCGGTGAACGGAATGCCCGTCGGGGTACAACTGGTCGGTCAGGCCCACCGGGATCAGGAAATGACCGGTTTCGCCGCCTGGCTGCAGGAGAACGTGAAACCGGTCTCGCTCTGAGCGGGTCGATCACCGCTATAATTCTCGTCATCCCTGCCTGCGCAGGGATGACGGATCGGTTAGGTGAAGGTGCGTTCTAGCCCCGGCCGCGATAGGGCGGCACGCCCTGGTCCGGCAGCCAGACACCGTCAGGTACCGGGCCGGACTGGAAAAACACATCGATCGGGATGCCGCCGCGCGGGTACCAGTAGCCACCGATCCTAAGCCAGCGCGGCTCCAGCTCGCCGATCAGGCGCCGGGCGATGCCCACCGTGCAATCCTCGTGAAACGCGCCGTGATTGCGGAACGAGCCGAGAAACAGCTTCAGCGACTTGCTTTCGACCAGCCACTGGTCCGGGACATAGTCGATCATCAGATGAGCGAAATCCGGCTGGCCAGTCATCGGGCAGAGCGAGGTGAATTCCGGCGCCGTGAAGCGGACGAGATAATTCACATCCGCCATGGAGTTCGGAACCTTCTCCAGTACGGCCTTCTCCGGACTTTCAGGCAGTTCGGTCGCGCCGCCGAGCTGGGTCAGGCTGGAAAAACGCTCTTCGGAATGCGAGGTCATCGGGCGGCTCCGTGTAAAATCGTACCGGTCGGGCCGTTTCATACCGCCGGAGCGTCCCGGAAGCCAGCACCCTGCTCACACCTTACATCGTCATCCCGGCCGGAGAGCCGGGACCTAGATGATCATAAGACTGCGCTCGCCTTCCTCTGAGTCCCGTCTTTCGACGGGATGACAACGAATTGAGAGAGCCAATAGCTCCCCCTACGCGAACCGTCCCGCCCCGGAGAGGACGCGATAGGCGCTGCGCAACTCGCCCCGGTCGGTGTAGCAGCCGCGCAGGTGACGGTCTCCACTGGTTGCCGTGTAGGCCTCCCGGCCATGCACCACGCGATGATTGTCGAAGCAGATGCACTCGCCGGCATTGAGCCGGAACCGCATGACGTATTTCTCGTCCTGCAACATCCGCCCGAAGCGGTGGAAGGCCGGGTAATAGAAGTCGAGAAAATCCTGCGGCAGATCGAAGATATCCGCCATGTGCTGGCTGATGGTGACACCTGAAACCTCACCATGCGTGTCGAGTTCAATCACGCGCTGGCGAGCCCGCATGTCGAAGGCATCATGCTCGCAAAAATAAGGAATCTCGGTCTCCGCCAGCAGCTTGAAATCCTCCGGATATTGCTCCCGGAAATCATTCGCGACCGCGACCGCATCGACGAAGATGCTGTTGCCGCCTTCCACCGAGTTCGCAACGCAATGCAGGTACTGGATGCCCGGCGCGAATTCCTCCGACGGAAGATCCGTGTGCAGCTCCAGCGCGCTCGCCGTGAATGCGGTATTCGTCGGGTTGATGTGGGTCATCACCTCGAACGAGTTCCCGAAGAAACTTGGCCTGACATAGCCTGCCAGCGCGGCCGTTACTTCCAGAGCGTCCGGTGTGTCCGGCATGTCCGTGATCAGCGCCACGCCTTCGGTCAGGATCGTCTCGAACCAGGCTTTCCGGAGCGCCGGATCGGCCACAAGGGCTGGCTGGGCGTACCGGGGCACGTCCGGATAATGATCGCCAAGCCAGGCCCGGCGTGGCAGATCGGCCGGATCGGGCCGTGGCGCACCGGCCGCATAGGAGGTGAGGAAATCGAGCGGATACCGGCTGCAATGGCCGCAGCGCCAAACCAGTTCCAGCGCATCCTCCACCAGCACTGCCGCTTCCGGCTCCGGCGCGCTTTCCTCGGCGAAAATGTCGAAGCTACGCTCCCGGGTAATCGCATCGAAAGACGTCTGACAATTATCCCGCAGCCAGAAGTAATTGAAATAGGCCGAACTTCCATCCGGGAACGCCACATCGAGTCCCGCGTCGCGCAAGGTGACACCGCCTTCTTTTCTCGCCTGCATGTCAAATGCTCCTCATCCGCGCTGAAACCGCGCCATAAGAGAAAATGCATCACCCATGTCGCAATCGAGCCAGTTCATGGCCTGAATTCGCCAAGTAACTGTATGTTTTCAATGAAAAACTTGAACTCACATTCAGGTCGTGAAAAGCCTGAAAAATCGGATTATTCGATAAGGTGAGCTTATTAAATGACACGTCACCTGCCGCCGCTCCGCCTCTTCGGCGTGTTCGAGACTGTCTGCCGGACGGACAACCTCCGGGCCGCCGCCGCCGCGCTCAACGTCTCCCAACCTGCCGTCAGCCAGTCGTTGCGGCAGCTTGAGGATCATATCGGCGCCCGCCTGATCGACCGGAACACCCGCCCGGCCTCGCTGACGGCCGAAGGCGAAATCCTGCTAAGGGCGACGGAAGACGGGCTTGGCCGGATTTCCGGCGCCGTCGACGAGATCCGCCGCCATCTGGCGCAACGCGGCTCCAGCGTCACGGTGACCTGCTCCGTCGGTGTCGCCACGCTGTGGCTGATGCCGCATCTGGAGAGCTTCTATTGCGACCATCCGGACGTGCAGGTGAATGTCATCACCTCGGAAAGCGGCGCGCCAACGATCGCGGGCGATGTCGATATCGCCATCCGGTTCGGCGACGGCAACTGGTCCGACGGCATAGTCACCCCGCTGCTGGAGGAACGGATTGAGCCTGTCTGCACAACGGATCTGGCCAAGCGGCTCGCACTGACACCGGAGAGTTTGCACACGGCACCGCTGATCCATGTCGATGTGAAGGACCCGCGCTGGCTCGGCTGGACGGACTATCTCGCCGCCCTTGGTCTCGGTCGCCCTACCCACCCGGTGCAGCTTCGCTTTTCGAACTATGTGCAAGCCACCCAGGCGGCGCTTGCAGGGCGCGGTGTGGCGCTTGGCTGGCGCACCATTACCGGCGGCCATGTCAGCGAGGGCCGTCTGGTGGCTGCAGCCGAAGCACCTCTCACCCCACCGAGCGCTTTCTATGCCGTCACCGCCTTCGACCGCGCCGAGGATGAGGCGACCCGTAGCCTGCTGGAGTGGCTGGCTGGCCTCGGCGGCGAGTTTGATTAGCCTTTCCCTTTCATTTCTTCGCCCCCCTTACCTTAATCGTCATCCCGGCCGGAGAGCCGGGACCTAGATGATCATAAGGTTGCGCTCGCCTTCCCCTGGGTCCCGTTTTTCAACGGGATGACGATTTTGGAAGCTCGATAAGAAACGTTAATCGCAGCATCCTCATTTTTTGCAGTAGCGAAGACACCAACGGCGCGGCACTCTGCGCCCAGAACAAGACCACACCTTGCGGAGCCCGCCATGTCCTCGCCCGTCGCCCTCACCCCGAAAAGCAATCTCGGCTACTGGCCGGAGCGCGTGGATCTTGCCGCCGCTTTCCGCTGGACCGCGCGGCTCGACATGCACGAGGCGGTGGCGAACCATTTCTCTCTGGCGACAAACGACGACGGCACGCAGTTCTTGATGAACCCGAACCAGATGCATTTCTCCCGCATCAAGGCCTCGGACCTGCTGGAGCTGGATGCGAACGATCCCGACGTGCTGAGCCGTCCCGGCGCACCGGACCCGACCGCATGGGGCCTGCACGGCTCGGTCCATCGGCACTGTCCGCACGCCCGCTGCGTCATGCATGTGCACTCGATCCACGCCACCGTGCTGGCCAGCCTGAAGGACAGCCGCCTGCCGCCGATCGACCAGAATTGCGCCACCTTCTACAACCGCATGGTGATCGACAACGAGTATGGCGGGCTGGCTTTCGAGGAAGAGGGCGAGCGCTGCGCCAGCATGCTGACCGACCCGAAGGTCAAGGTCATGGTGATGGGCAATCACGGTATTCTGGTGATCGGCGACAGCGTCGGGGATACCTTCAACCGGCTGTATTATTTCGAGCGCGCGGCGGAGACCTATATCCGTGCCCTGCAGACCGGCATGGAACTGCGGGTGATCCCGGACGAGATCGCCGAGAAAACCGCGCAGGAGCTGGATGATTATCCGGGACAGGCACAGCAGCATCTCGACGAGCTGAAGGCGATCCTCGACGAGGAAGGCTCGAACTACGCGACCTGAGCGGTAACAGTCCGCATCAATCCACGGAAACGATCTCGAAGGATTTCTGCATCAGCTCATGGAACAACGGCTCGCTGCCGTCCATGCGGCGGCGGATCCAGAAACCGATAGCGGTGACCAACTCATAAAAATCGGCATCCGTTTCACCGGCGGTGTGCAGCAGCTCAAACTGCACATCATAGGGAAAATTGCCGAACCCGCCCGGCTCAAGCGTGCCCGCCTCTATCCGGTATTCGTATTCGGCGATCACCTCGCGGATCGTCTGCGCATTCTCCGGCGCATCGACGATGGCCTTGGCTTCACCATAGGCTGCGGCCATGTCCGTGAGGCGCGCAGCATAGAAATCCCGAGCCAGCGCCCGGGCCGTGCTGTTGCCGCTCAACGTTTCGGCAAGCGCGATCAGGCGGCGCAGGAAGTCTGGGTTGTAACGGCCAAAGTCCCGCGTGCTCTTGAAGTCCATTGCCGCGCCATGCGGGCCGGTTAGGAACACCGCCTCTCCGGTAACGGTCTCAAGAAACGCCGGCGTGATCCCATAATCCGCATAGAGGCCACGCCATCCGCGCTCAGGCAGCCATGTCGGAACCGGGTTTTCCTCCCGGTGTGGAATCTTCTCGCGCGGAGGCAGCGCGAGAAATGTCAGAGCCTCCCGCAAGCGGGAAATCGCGATTTCGCTCGCGTCTTCAGAAGGCTCAGAGGAGGGGGGCTGCTGGATCGACGCGGCCATGAACAGGAACAGACCGATCGCGGCGATCAGGCCAGGGCATCTGAATGTCGGTCCGGCAGAAATCATACGGCAACCCGGTCTGCCGACCAGGTTCCGGCGTTCTCGATGATCCGGTCCGGGTTCTCGAACTGGCCGCGCAGGATCTTCTCGTAAAGCAATCCCTCCTCCGCCCGGGTGACGGCGCCCTTCTTGCCGATCAAGCCGCGCAGCGCTCCATCGAGGGCAGCGACCGTGCCTGAGCCTTCGTCGAACTGCGCCTTCTTGCGCCAGACAAGATCCGCCGGCAGCAGATCGTCGCAACTCTTGCGCAGGATCCATTTCTCCGTGGTGGCACCGGTCGACTCAAGAGCAGCCGGGTCGGTCCGGCAAAGCTTCAGGGCCGCCGGGATGGATTGTGCGAAATCGATCAGATCCCGGTCGAGAAACGGCGTACGGGCCTCGAGGCTTTCGGCCATGGTTGCCCGGTCGACCCGCTGCAGATTGATATTATGCATCGTACCGAGCGTCCGCGTCAGCTCGTCCGCCAGCGCCCGGGGTTGGTCGACATAGGCATGGTGATAGGTATAGCCGGCAAACAACTCGTCAGCCCCCTCGCCGGTCAGCACCGCTTTCACGTCGCGCCGGGCCAGCCGGGCGGCGAACAGGGTCGGAATGGCGCTACGCACCAGATCCACGTCAGCGCTTTCCAGATGATAGATCACGTGCGGCAAGGCTTCCGCCACATCCTCGGCCGTGAAAACATATTCCCGGTGATCGGAGCCTATATGATCCGCGACGGCTCGGGCCGCCAGCAGATCGGGCGAGCCCGCCGTGCCGACGGAGAAGGTCTTCAACGGTCCCTTGCCGGCATCGCGCCGAACCTTCTGGCCGATGGCGGCGATAATCGAGCTGTCCAACCCGCCGGAGAGGAAGGAGCCGACCTCGACATCCGCGACCATCCATTTGGCGACCGCTTCCTCCAGCACCAGCCGAAGCTCCCGCGCTGTCCGGCCGACATCGAGATCCGGCTCCGCCTCCGCCGCGCCCTGCGGCGTGCGGTACCATTGCCGCCAGCCATCCTGGCTGTCATAGAGCGTGCCCGGCGGGATCGCCTCGATATTCTCGACTTCGACGCCATCGAAGGCCTTCAGCTCGGACGCAAAGGCATAGCCGTCACCCAGACGGGCGACATAGAGCGGCTTGATGCCGAGCGGATCGCGCGCCGCGATGATCCGGTCACGGGTTGCCAGCACGAAGGCGAACATGCCGTCCAGCCGGCTGATCCAGCGCGCCTCGCCGGAGCGGAAAAGATGCAGGATGGTCTCGCTGTCGCTCGCCGTCAGGAAGGCGCTCTCGCCAAGGATCGCGCGCAGGTCCTGATGATTGTAGATCTCACCGTTCGCCACCAGCAGATCGTCCGTCTGGTGGATCGGCTGCCGTCCGTCCTCAGGTCCGATGATCGATAGCCGGCAATGCGCCATCACGGTTTGCGTCCCGGGCAGGCGCGCCACCTCGACGGCGTCCGGCCCCCGGTGCGCGATCTTGGCGATCATTCGGTTGGCGAGGGATTCGTCTCCGGCATTCCAGAGACAGACGAAACCACACATGGGAATTGCTCCTTCTCTTCGGGCTCGTACGCGTGCGGCAGACGCGGCGCGTCACGCTGCCAACAAGCTTAGAGCAGTGCGCCGAGGATGGAAGAGGCGTTCTCAAGTCCGTGGCTACAACGGGGATGGCGGCTTTTTGAATGCCGCCCGCCTTCAATTTCCTTGATTTTCAAGGGCATCACCTATGAGATCAGGACCAGTGAAGACAGCCAGGACGACGAGCGCCGCGCCCGTTTTGATTGCGGTACGCCTCGACCCAGCAAGGAGCGCCTCATGCAGGAAGATCGCTACTCCCTCCCCCAGAGAGTGCTCCATTGGGGGATCGCCGGCCTGGTCGCGCTGGCACTTGCCGCCGGCATCCTCTTCTTCGCCTTCGGTTTCAGCGGATTGCAGGACACCTTCGGCGGGGCGGTCACAAATGCACTCTATAAATATCACAAGACCGCCGGCGTTCTCGTACTGGGTCTGATGCTTCTCCGCGTCGTCCTGCGTTTGCGTCTCGGCGCTCCGCCGAAGCTGGAAAGCCTGACACCGCAGGAGCGGATTCTCTCAACAGCCGTGCAGCACCTGCTCTATCTTGCGCTGATCGCGCTGCCGGTCTTCGGCTGGCTCGCCACAGCGGCCGGCGGCTTTCCCGTCGAATTCTTCAACTGGACACTTCCCGGCCTGATCGGCAAGGACAAGGCCCTGTCGGAGATACTCTTCACCCTGCACGGGTTGACAGCTATGGCCGTCATGCTGCTGCTCGGCCTGCATATTGCCGGCGCGCTCCGGCACTGGCTGATCAAACGAGACGGGGTGATGCGGCGGATGAGTTTGTTTGGGTGATGCGGTCCTGAGTATCAAGAGCTGAGTGTATGCAGCCTTGAATTCGGAAAACATCCAGCGGCATCAGCACTTCTTCCAACGCCCGCATTCCCCGCCCTCGCATAACCGTCATCCCTGCGCACGCAGGGACCCAGGGAAGACAAATTCATTCCTACGATCACCTAGGTCCCGGCTCTCTGGCCGGGATGACGACTTCAGGGAGAGGGACTTTCGTCCTGTTTCCTCACCCCGCCTCGCGTCTCCACGCCATGATGATCCCGCCGATCACCAGCAGCAGCACAAGCACGCCCGGCAGCAGAGGGACGGTCTGGACGCCGGTCACGATGTAATCCTCGTTCCGCACGAGCCCGGCCCAGTCGCGGCCTGATGTGGCACGGCCGGCGCGGACGCGGCGGAGGGATGGGGAGTCTTCCTCGGCGCCCCAGGTGACCGAGCCGCCGGTCTGTTGCGCCAGCGGGCCAAGCCATTCATCGGTGGTTCGGACGTCGGAGAATTCGACCGGGTTGAGGGCGCCGACGGCGGCGAGTTTGCTGAGCGTGCCGTCGGTGAAGGCATGCAGGCCGACCTGGTCCGTGGTGAAGCTGGCCTGGCCCCGGCCGGGGCCGGTACGGCTCAGTGGCAGGGTCAGCTGGGTGCCATCCGGCAGGGTCATGGTGACGTCCGGCAGCTCGCCGTCGAGCGACCGGCGGGTGACGTCGATCCGGTCGCCTTTTACCCGGACGCGCAGATCGTTCTCTTCCAGATCGGGCTCGCGCATCAGCCAATGGGCGGTGCGCCGGAGGATTTCGGCCTGCGGGCCGCCGCCGTCGAAACCGCGGGTCCAGAGCCACATCTGATCGGTCAGAAGATGGGCGACGCGGCCTTCGCCGAACCGGTCAAGGATCAGCAGGGGGCGGCCTTCCGCCCCTTCCATCAGCACGACACCGCGCAACACATCCGCCTCGATCTGCCGGAACCAGCGGCCCCATGTCGGTGCGACAGTCTCGGCCCCGTCCGCATCCAGCACCGACCCGCCCGGCAGGTCCGCCGTCACAGGATGACGGTGGCCGTCGGGCGTCGTGGCGGGACGGAAAGGTTGCTCGACAATATCGCCGGTCGGCATGGCCGGCAGCACTTCGCCGAGCGGCGTGTTGGCCAGCGACAGGCGGGAGGCGAAGGGCGGGCCGCTGGCTTCCAGGAAGGCACCGCCATTGCGCACGAACTCGACGATATTGCGCAGATAGCTGCGCGGCAACACGCCCCGGCGCTGATACTGGTCGAAGATGATCAGATCGAACTCGTCCAGCTTCAGCTCGAACAACTCCCGCACCGGAAAGGCGATCAGGGACAACTCGCGCACCGGCGTGCCGTCCTGCTTTTCCGGCGGACGCAGAATGGTGAAATGCACCAGATCGACGGACGGGTCCGCCTTCAGCAGATCGCGCCAGGTGCGTTCGCCCGCATGGGGGGCGCCGGAGACCAGCAACACCCGCAACCGGTCGCGCACGCCATTGATGGCCAGCACCGCGCGGTTGTTCTTCTCCGTCAGCTCGTCCGGTCCCGGCCCGGCCATCATCTCGATGATGGTCTCGCCGCCATGGTCGATGGGAATCTCGATCTCCACCACCTGGTTGGCGCGGATCACCGCGTCCGGCCGGGGCACGCCGTCGATCGACATGCTGAAAGGAACCGCCGCCGTCTCGTCCGCATCCTCGATCCTGATCTTGGCGGTCACCGTCCGCCCGACCACGCCGAAGGAGGGCACATGCTCGATGACGAGGCGCCTGTCCCGCTCACCCTTGCGGCCGGTCAGAATGACATGCAGCGGCGCGCCAAGCTCCCGTCCACCAAGCTCCTCCACCCGGTCATGGCTTTGACCGTCCGTCACCGCGATGACACCGGCAAGCCGGCCTTGCGGCACATCGTCGAGCACGTCGCGCAGGGCGGTGAAAAGCCTTGTCCCATCCCTGCCGCTCGCCGCCCGGCCACTACCGCCGCCGACGGCGACAGTACGCAGCTCAAGATCGTCGAGGCCGCCGAGCTGCCGCTTCAGCTCTTCGGTGATTTCAGCCGCCCGTTCCGCCCTGCCGTCGATGGACTGGCTGGTGCTTTCGTCCAGCAGCAGAACGGCGACATCGTCGCGCGGGTCCCGGTCCTCGGCGATCAGATAGGGATTGGCGAGCGCGGTCAGCAGCACCAGAAGCGCCAGACTGCGCCAGACTGCACCGCGCCCGCGCATTGATGCCGTATAGATCACCAGCGCGAAGCCAACCGCCGCCAGCGTACCGATCACCCACCAGGGGACCATCGGCGAGAAATCGAGCCCTACTGCCGCGCCGATCATTGCCCCAGCCTTTCAAGGATGGCCGGGACATGTACCTGATCCGCCTTGTAATTGCCGGTCAGCATGTACATCACCAGATTGACGCCGGAGCGGAAGGCCATTTCCCGCTGCAACTCGCCGCCCGGCACCACCGGGAAGCGGTAGAATCCGTCTTCGGATTTCGCCCAGGCACCGGCCCAGTCGTGGCTGCCGATGATCACCGGGGAGACTTCGCTCTCGCTGCTCCCCTCACCCAGCTCGACATAAAGCCTGCCGCCCTCATAACGGCCCGGGAAAGTATCGAGCAGGTAGAAGGTCTTGGTCAGCACATGGTTTTCCGGTACCGGCGCGAGGGCGGGGATATCGAGATTTCTTGTCAGGGAGCGCAGCCTCTGTAGACCCGGCCCGGCACTCCCGGGGGCGGCGTCGATCCGGTCCCGCGTGTCGAAAAAGATCGTGCCGCCATTGCGCATGTAGAGGTTGAGGCGCGCTTCCCCGCTCGGCGTTAGGTCGGTCTGCGCACTTGTGATCGGCCAGTAGAGCAGCGGGAACAGCGACAGCTCGTCCACCTCCACATCGACGGCCATCGGCTCCAGCGGCTCCACCGCCGTGCGGCGGTTCAGGATTTCGCTGAGACTGCTGAGCCCGGAACGGCTGATCTCGTCAACGTCACGGTCGCCGGTAATGACATAGGCCAGCCGCGTATTGAGCGCGGCGCGCATGATCCAGCGCTCCTGCTCGCTCATCACGCTCGTCGTCTGTGCAATGGCACCGCCCGACTGGCCGAAAGAAAGCATCGCGCCAAGCAGAAGGACCGCCGCACTTGCCCCGGATCGGGCATTGCCGACACCACGCACAAGGCCCCGCATGATCAGGGTGATAATGAAGTCGACCAGCAGCAGCAACGCCGCGGCGGTCAACCCCCAGGGCGCAAGATCAAGCTCGTCCCCGCCGCCGTAATGGGATGTCAGGCTGCCTTCGGGAATACTCGCGAGCGGCGCCATACCCGCCGCCATCGGACCGAGATTGAAGGCTGTGCGGGACAGCTCGCTGCCGTAATAGCCCGGCGGGTGGTCCGGCCCGATCACCGGTGCCGCATCCCCGCCCAATTCCAGGGCCCGGGTGCTGGCCTGCGGTGCGCCAAGCTGGCCGAAGCCGTTCAGGGTTTCCACCGCCGGCACGGTCCCGCCGCCCGCCGCCTCGCCGACACCGGCACTGACCGCGACGATGCGGCGGAGCATCTCGACAAAGGCACCTGAGATGGAAAGATCGCTCCAGTCCGTGTTCGCCGTGGTGTGGAACAGCACGATGCGCCCGTCTCCACGCGACATGGCGGTCACGATCGGCGTGCCGTCTGCAAGACTGGCCCAGGTCCGGTCCGCCAGCTCGATAGAGGGCTCGGCCAGAACCTGTTTGTAGATCAGAACATTTTCGTAATCCGGCAGATCCGAGAACGGCGTCTCCCCCTCGAACGGCGCGAGCGCGGCCGGGGACGACCAGGAAAGCACACCGCCGAGCGACCGGTCACCGCCGCGCAGAAACACCGGCAAAAGCTCGGACTCGCCAAGCCCACGATTTTCCAGACTGGCCGCCGCCAGCCGCGGCCCGGCAAACCTGATCAACGTGCCACCGTCGGCGACCCAGTCGTTCAGCAGAGCCTTTTCCCCGGACGGCAGCAGGCCGGTATCCGGCAGCGCGATGACAGAGATATCACGCTTCAGCAGATCCTCCAGCGTGCCCCGGCTGACCTCGCTGAACGGCGCCAGTGCCCGGTCGAGATAGAACATCTCCTCCAGCAAGGGCTGAGACTCCTGAAAGCCGGACCCGGCCACCAAACCGACCGGGCGGCGCCGAAAACTCTCGTCCAGCAAAGCGACCGAGGCTGCACCCGGACGATCCTCGAGTTCAAGGCGGGCCAGCTCGTTGCGCAATTCCAGCGGGAGTTCGACGATGGTTTCGGCAGCAGGCTCGCCTTCCGCGAAAGTCGCCATTGCCCGGGTCAATACCCGGCCGTCGGTCGCCACCGCACGGACATTTACGATCTCTTCCGCGCCGGCGGTCAGGCGGGTCAGGCGCGCGGTCAGGGCATTGCGCTCGCCGACCCTTGCGGTCAGGGCCAGCGGGCTCTCGCCACCTTCATAGACAGTCAGGCTGCCGAAACCGGCAAGCCGCGCCGCCAGCAACCGGTCTTCCGGATCCTCGATCCCATCCGCCAGCCAGAAGACGGAAGCAGTAGTCGCAGCACCCAACGGAGCTTCCGCGATCCGCTCCGCCACGACGGCGGGCGCCGTTGGCCACGGCTGCGGTGCCAGGCCGTTGACGAACGTGCGGGCGTCGTCCGGGGCCATCAGCCCGCCACGCTCGATAGCGGCGGAATCCGAAACGGCAGTCGGGAAAATCGCGACAGCGCGGCCTGCCCGCTCTGCCCGTTCGACCAGATCCAGTGCCGCCGCCTTGCGGTCCGTCCAGCCCGGCGCGGACGCCCAGCCATTGTCGACCACGATCATCACCGGACCGGAGCCGACCAGTTCCTGCCGGGCGCCGATCAATGGTTTCGCCAGCGCCAGCACGACCAGCGCGGCGAACAGCAGACGCAGCAGCAACAGCCACCAGGGCGTGCGATCCGGCGTTTCCTCCGGAGACTGCAATCCGTAGAGCAGCCTGATTGCCGGGAAAGCGACGGTACGGGGAGCCGGGGGCGTGATCCGGATCAGCAACCAGATCGCCGGCAGGGCGATCAGCCCGGCAAGGATCCAGGGTGAGGCAAAAGCCAGGGGACCAAGTGTCAGCATCGGCGCGCCCTCACCCGTCCTGCCGCGTCATCGCGGTATAGAGCTTGAGCAGGGCGGACTCAGGCGGCTCGGAAGTCACATGCTGGCCAAAGAACCAGCCCGCGCCCCGGCAGACATCCTTCAGCTGCGCCCTGTGTTTCGCCAATTTCTCGATATAGGCGTCTCTCACACGGTCTGCCCGCCGCAGCAGATGCGCGGTTTCGGCTTCCGTGCCTTCGAAGCGAATCCGGCCCTGAAACGGAAAAGCCTCTTCAGCCGGATCGGTCACCTGCAGCAGAAAGCCCGATATGCCGGCCGCCGCGTAATGCCTGATGATCTCGGCATAATCCGCCGCGGGTTCCATGAAGTCGGACACCAGAACCATCACGGCATGGCGCGGCAGGCTTTCAAGGGCGGGAAGGCTGGCGGCGCTGTCCCGGGCGTTTTCAAGTGTGTTGGCAAAGAGGTTCAGCCCGCTGCGGCCGCCGCGCGGCGGTATGCCTTCGCCCAGCAGGGCAATACGCTCCCCAGCCTCGACCAGAAGGGCGCCGAGCGCGAGGGTGAGAAGATCGGTGCGCACGGCCTTTTCCGGCAGCGTCCGGTCCGAGGAGAAACGCATGGAGGGAGAGGAATCCCGCCAGAGCCAGACGCTCTGCGACGCTTCCCATTCGGTCTCCCGGACATAGACTTCATCGGTCCGCGCCGTGCGGCGCCAGTCGATCCGGCGCACCGAGTCAGTCACCTGATAGGGGCGGAACTGCCAGAAGGCTTCTCCCATACCGACGCGCCGGCGGCCGTGCATGCCCTGGGACACGGTCGCGGCAACCCGTTCCGCCGCCACAAGCAGGGGCGGGAATTTTCCGGCGAGTTCCTCGGCATGATGACGCATCGGCGCGTCCCGGCTCAGCGATGCGGGGCCAGCAGACGCTGGATGATATCGTCGAGCGAGACACCTTCCGCGCGTGCGGCAAAGTTCAGAGCCATGCGGTGCCGCAATACCGGCGGCGCCAGATCAAGCACGTCCTCGACCGAGGGAGACAGACGGCCATCGAGAATGGCGCGCGCCCGGACCGCCAGCATCAGCGCCTGACTGGCGCGCGGGCCCGGCCCCCAGGCCACGTGGCGCTTTACCTCATCCACATTTGTGGTCTCAAGCCGACCGGAGCGAACGATCTCGAGAATGGCCTCAAGCACGGTTTCGCCGACGGGGATCTGCCGCAACAGTTTCTGCGCATCGATCAGTTCCGCCGCGTTCAGCACCGGTTGGACCGTGCTTTCTTCACTGCCGGTCGTGGCCAGCAGCATGCGGCGCTCCGCATCGCGATCCGGATAACCGACATCGATCTGCATCAGGAACCGGTCGAGCTGGGCCTCCGGAAGCGGGTATGTGCCTTCCTGTTCCAGCGGGTTCTGGGTCGCCAGCACCAGGAAGGGCGACGGCAGGTCATAGGTATGGCCGCCGACGGAAACTGTGCGTTCCTGCATGGATTGCAGCAGGGCAGACTGGGTCCGGGGGCTGGCCCGGTTGATTTCGTCCGCCATCAGGATCTGCGCGAAAACCGGGCCCTTCACGAAGCGGAAATGCCGCTTTCCGTCTTCCGATTCCTCAAGGATCTCCGTGCCGACAATATCGGCCGGCATCAGGTCCGGGGTACATTGAATGCGCTTGTCCTCAAGCCCGAGCACCGTGCCCAGCGCCTCGACCAGCCGGGTCTTGGCCAGTCCGGGCACTCCGATCAACAACGCGTGACCACCGGCTAGAACCGTCGTCAATGTCTGATCGACAACCTCGCGCTGACCGAAAATCACCGTTTCGATCTGCGCCCTGGCTTTCGCCATCCGCGCGCCGAGCGCATCGATTTTTTCAACGGTATCGGTTTCGAGCCGATGATCGAGAGTGGAGGAATTGGTCATGGACTCTATACTTCCTTCTTATCAAGAGCCCGCCGGCAACCGGCGGCGCATGTGAAGAACCCATAGAAGCAGCCAGCAACCGATGACCGCATCGAACGCGCCTTCCGATACCTCCCCCGCATCAGATCAGTTAGAGCGTATCGCAGCTGCAGCAACAGGCAAGAGCGAACAACGCAAACAGATCGATATGGGCCATTACGGGATCCGTATCGCAGCCGACGGCACATGGTACCATCAAGGCGCTCCCTTCACCCGCCAATCCCTGGTGAAGCTCTTCGCCACTGTCCTGCACCGCGACGAAGACGGCGGTTACTCCCTCAGAACGCCTGTCGAGCGTGGCAGGATCACAGTCGATGACGCTCCCTTCACAATCGTCGATGCATGGTACGACGATGCGGGGCCGCCGAAAATGACATCTCGGAGACTTATGCTCCGGACAAACCTTGACCACATTGTGACCGCCGGACCGGATCACCGAATTCGTGTCGTGACCGATCCTGAAACCGGGGAGCCGCGCCCCTATATAGATACCGGGAACGGATTGGATGCTCTCATTCTGCGTCCTGTATTCTATGATCTGGTGGATAAGGCGGAAAGTCTGGAGCGCGGTGACGAAACCGTAATCGGGCTTTGGAGCGATGGCGTTTTTCATGAACTCGGCACTCTCTGATGCATAATTTTGACAGCAGCAGGCTTCGTTCGGCCTTCCAGGGAGGGAGGCCACAGGACACGGAAAAAGGCCGCGGCGATCACGATCTGAACCCGGACATGAAGCCGCCGGTCAAAAACCGGCCGGCTTCCGTTCTCATCCCGATTGTGGAGCGCGACGAGGGCCTCACCATGCTGCTGACCAAGCGGTCGGAGGATTTGCCGGTCCATCCGGGGCAGGTCAGCTTTCCGGGTGGCCGGGCCGAGTCCCACGATGACGGCCCTGTCGACACCGCCCTGCGCGAGACGGAAGAGGAAGTCGGCATCCATCGCCGCCACATCGATATTGTCGGCCAGCTCGACCTCTACAGCACCCGCACCGGCTTCGAGATTACGCCGGTGGTCGGCCTGCTCACCCCGCCTTTCGACATGCGGGCCGATCCGATGGAAGTGCAGGAAATCTTCGAGGTCCCGCTCGCATTCTTTCTGGACCGCAAAAATCACGAACGGCACAGCCGGGAATGGAACAACAAGATCCGCAGCTTCTATGCCATGCCCTATGGTGATTATTACATCTGGGGCGCGACCGCCGGAATGCTGGTAAACTTCGTCGACGTGCTACTCCCCCGCGTCGATGCCTGAGTCCCTCTGATGCGCATTTCTCCGCTACCCTGGATGACCAGCCCCGAGACGCGGGCCGTGATGGACGTGCTGAACCGGGACGGCGACATGGCGCGCTTCGTTGGCGGCTGCGTGCGCAGCGCGGTATTGCACCTGCCCATCGCGGATATCGACATTGCCACCCGCCTCACTCCGGAGAAGACAACCGAGCTTCTGAAAGATGCCGGCATCAGGGTTGTGCCAACTGGCCTGCAGCACGGCACGGTGACGGCGGTCATCAACCACGAGCATTTCGAGATCACAACACTTCGGCTCGATGTCGAGACCGACGGACGGCGCGCGATCGTCGCCTTCACCGAAGACTGGAAAGAGGACGCGGCCCGGCGGGATTTCACAATGAACGCCATGTTCCTCCGCCCGGACGGCACGCTGGAAGACCCCTTCGGCGGGCACGGCGATGCGCTGAGCGGCCGGGTCCGGTTCGTCGGCGATCCGGCGACCCGCATCCAGGAAGACGTGCTCCGCATTCTCCGTTTCTTCCGGTTTCATGCCCATTTCGGCAAGGACGGTATCGATCCAGTCGGGCTCAAGGCCTGTGCGGACCACGCCGGACTGATCGAGAGCCTTTCAGGCGAGCGGATCGGAGCCGAGTTTCTGAAACTTCTGGCCGCGCCCGATCCGGTTTCCGTGCTGGAGGTTATGGAATCAGCCGGGATACTGCAAAGCTACCTTCCCGGCCCTTACGATCCGACGGCTCTCACCCGGTTAATCGCGTTCGAGCCGGCAGTCGCCGACCCCATTCTGCGCCTCGCGGCATTCGCGCCGGAAGTGCCCGAACAGGCTTTCCGTGCGTCGGCGCGGATGCGGTTCTCGAACGCGGATGCGACCCGGTTCACCCGCCTTTCGGGCCGCAACCTCGAGGAAATGCCGGATGCCCCCGCGATGCGCCGGCAGATCTATATCCACGGCAACGCACTGTTTGAAGATCTCGTCCGGCTTGCTTATGCAAACGGCGATCTCGAGCAGGAACGCGCCCAGGACCTCATCGCCCGGTCGCAAGACTGGCCCAAACCCGACCTGCCGTTACGCGGTGCCGATCTCGTGAAAATGGGGATTGCCGCCGGACCCGGCGTCGGAGACTTTTTGCGGAAAATCGAAACCTGGTGGATCGAGCGGGATTTCAGTCCCGGACACGAGGAATGCCTCGCTGAGGTCCACCGCATTGCAGGCAAGGAGTAACAATGTCTGACAGAGTGAGCGCAACGGCCCAACGGCTATTCGAGGCTTTCGGGACCGGCACACCAATCGCGGATATACCCGCTGCCGAAGCGCCGCAGACACGCGACGATGCCTTTGCCATTCAGGATGCCACGTTCGACCTCCTCGACCGGAAAGTCGGCGCCTGGAAAGTCGGCGGCAGCCCTGGTACAGAACCGACGTCAGCGCCGATAGCCGCCTCCAAGCTCTATTCCTCGGGACAAGTGCTCGCCTCGGACGCCCACCGGAATTTCGGTGTGGAAGCAGAGATCGCCTTCCGGCTCGGCCAGGATTTGCCCAAACGTGAGACAGCCTACAGCCCCGACGATATCAAGGCGGCCGTGTCGAGCATGATTGTCGCCATCGAGATCGTCGAATCCCGCCTGCTGGACTGGCCGAAAACCGATCCGCTCTGGGCGCTGATGGATTTCCAGGCGAATGACTCTCTGGTGCTCGGCACCGAAATGCCGGTCCCTGAGGCGCTCGACTTCTCCACCCAGCCCGTCCGGCTGCTGTTCGACGATAGTATCGCTTTCGAGGACACCGGAACGTTTGGCGGCGGCGATCCCTTCACCCTGATGGCATGGCTCGCCAATCATGCGCCCGGCCGGACAGGCTCTCTTAAAGGACGGGGCTTGAAAGCCGGTGATGTGATCACAACCGGGTCGTGGAACGGGGTCCACTTTGCCAAGGCAGGCACCACGGCACGGATCGAATTTCCCGGGCTCGGGCAGGCGGACATGCGGTTCGGATAAAGAGGAGGTTCGTCAGGCGATAATGCTGACACCGCCCCCGGAGCGCGGAGCCGGACGGCTGTTCAGGAACTGGAGCACCTGGGTCGACCGGCTGATGCGTTCGTTGAACACCTCAATGTCCCGCTCGGCCGGGTCGATGCTGTAATTGGGGACCTCAAGCGGCTCACCCGTCAGCCTCTGGGTTTCACTGACCAACTCCCCGGACTTCACCGCCTCGGGACGGCCGTCCAGGGCGACACTCTCCGTCGACTCCTCATCCCCTACCGGGACCAGACGCGCCGATATGGTCAGTGGCTCACCGTCCTCAGCCGCCGCTTCCGTTTCCTCTGCCGTTTCCTGCACTTGAGAAAGGTTTGCTGGGTCGACAAGCGAACGCGGTGCCACAGGAGCCGAGCCTTGTCCGGACTCATCCCGGGTTTCTATCTCTCCGGGAGGTGCTGTCGTCGCGGTTGTCTGATTGGCCGCTGGAGTTTCACGGACATCGGCAGCCGAACCCTCCGCCCCCGGACGGGAATTACCGGCAGCTCTCTCAAGCGAGCCCGTCACTGTCAGATTTAACGCACCAGAAATGGACATTGATCGGCAAGGCCCCAACAACCCTGACGCCCCCGCGCCAGGCCTTAACGAAAGATTAATTCATCCCTGCGTTGAGTCCAACTGAAATAGGAGTATCATTTGGTGCTTAGGCTGCCTTGATACCCCGCCCCACGAACAAATAACGAACTTAGGATGTCGTGCGATAAACGTGAGCAGCTTAGCAGGGTCAATCCTGAATATTGATTAGGGCTTCTCAAAACACCCCAAAAACAAAATCACGCTCAAATTTAAAAAATACAATATTGGACAGGGCAGTGAATGAAATAACCTTTATTGTCGTTGATATCGAAACTGACGGGCCAAATCCAGGCCGTCATTCAATGCTTAATTTAGCTGCCGTCGCTTGCCACCACGACGGACAAATCAAAGCGGAATTCACACGAAATCTTGAAATGCTGCCTGAGGGAGTGCCAGACCCCGGCACTCTTGCGTGGTGGAAAACATTTCCAGAGGTTTATGCTCAATTGAGGACCGATCTTGAGCCGCCAGAGACCGCCATCAATGCTTTTGTTGAGTTCGTCGACGGTTTCGAAGGTGACCGGGTGATCGTGGCCCACCCGTTATCGTTCGACGGCGCATGGATAGATTACTACCTACGCCGCTTTGCCGAATTGAGGCTTTTTACAGGCCCTTTCGGTGGCCGTTCATTGTTCTTTGGTGCAGGAATTGATCTCCCCTCTTACGCAATGGGAATTCTTGGGGAAGACTACAGACGGTGTCGCAGGGAATTTTATCCTAAAGAACTTCTTGGCCCAACCGAGCACACACATCACGGATTGGATGATGCCAGAGGACACGCGGAATTTTTTGGCGCGCTCCATCTACGTCGACTGGCCTTATCAAATGAGGCCCTAAATGGTGGACAAGCTCAGCATTCCGGAAGCCTGGCGAACTAGAGCTAATCGTCTATCGGAGAGGGCCAGATCACCATCGGCGGCATGCTCATCAGGATAGCTTCTACATTTCCGCCGGTTTTCAGGCCGAAAAGCGTGCCCCGGTCATGGATCAGGTTGAACTCGACATAGCGTCCGCGCCGGACCAGCTGATGGTGGCGCTCTTCTTCGGTCCAGTCCTCGTTCATCCGCCGCCGGGCAATCGCCGGATAGGTCTCAAGGAATGCCGTGCCTATATCGCGGGTGAAGGCGAAATCTTTCTCGAAATCGCTGTCCAGATAGTCATAGAAAATCCCGCCAACGCCGCGCGGCTCGTTCCGGTGCTTCAGGAAGAAGTACTCGTCGCACCAGTCCTTGAACTTCGGATAATAGGCCGGATCGTGCTTGTCGCAGGCAGCCTTGAAACCGGCATGGAAGGCGTCTGTGTCCACCTGCTCCGGCACCATCGGCGTCAGGTCGGCACCGCCGCCGAACCAGGATTTTGTCGTGGTGATGTGCCGGGTGTTCATGTGCACCGCCGGAACCTTCGGCGACTGCATGTGCGCGACCAGCGAAATGCCCGCCGCCCAGAAGCGCGGATCCTCGTCGGCACCGGGGATCGACTTGCGGAACTCTTCCGAAAAGGTACCGTGCACGGTCGAGATATTGACGCCGACCTTCTCGAAGACCCGGCCTTCCATGACGGACATGACGCCGCCGCCACCGCCTTCACGTTCCCAGCTCTTGCGCTTGAAGCGGCCGGCGGGCCGATCTTTAAGATGACCTTCGTAATCATCCTCCATACGCTCGAAAGCCGCGCAGATCTGATTGCGCAGATTTTCGAACCAGGCGCGCGCGGCATCCTTTTGTTCTTCGGTGGAGATATACATTGGCCTATCCGATGCTGAACCGACGATGCCGCCCGTCAAGGGCTGCGCCCCGGTTTAGCCGGAAGCCGGAAGTCCTGTCGAGAGGCAGGTGGATCAGACGTCGAGAATACCGCTTCCCGGAAAGACCGCGCTCTTCGTCACATCCTTGGCACTGGACAATGCCCGGACGCTTTCCGCATCCAGCGTACCGCCACGGAACAGGCTTTCGATATTCTGCAACGGGCCGAGATCGCCGCGACGGAATGCCGCGAGCGCATCGCTGACCAGTTTCAGGCGTTCCAGGGCCTGATCGGCAGCCGTTTCCTGTGCCTTGCTAGACGTCGCCGGATCGTCGAGGACAAACCGTCCGGTAACGATACCGGTCTGCTTCTGCGTGTCGGTCAGGGGAAGCTTCTTGCCTTCGAAGGACAGCAATTCCACATCCTCGGCGGCAACCTTGCCGTCACGCACCAGCCCGACCTCGATGGAAAGCTGCGAGACGCTGGAAAACACATCGCCCCCGCCATCGTCTGTACGCAATTGCTGGCTGACACTGGAGATCCGGATCTGGAAGCCGGAGACAGACGAATCCTCGCCGGCTTTACCAAGCAAGTCCTTCAGGCTGTCGAGAGCGCGGGAGACGGAACCATCCGGGTCGTTCTTCCTGTCGAGAGCACCGAACAGCTTTTCAAGCTCACCACCAAGCAGTTCCTGCAAGCCCGTCGTGGTGCGGTCGCTCGCGGAGATGGAGGCGGAAAACAGATTGGCCCCGCTCTCGGCGGTCCGATAGCTCGGCGAGGAAGACGTAGACGAACTCTTGGCTGTCGCGTCCTGGCCGACGACACGCGGCTGGGCGACCTGCAGTTTGGTAAAGCTCGACAGACTGGAAATGCTCGTCATCGTACAGGCTCCATTCTGGGCCCTGAAAGATCCGGGGCTTCCTGCCCCTCAAGAAGTATAGCGGGTTTACTATACCCTGAAATCAACCCCCAGATTAACTCATAGTGCAGTAAGAGTCACGCGAGACGGCGCACCACATCTTCCGGGTTCGGCTCGTCACCGGATGGTTTATCCGGCTGCCCTGCTTCCACCTGCTCTCCAACCACCACTTCGGCCGGGGCCGGAGCCTCTGCCGCCGGTGATGTTTCGAGCAGCGCCGGAGCCGGCACGATGTCGGACTCCGGCAGGACGACGAGGGCCGAGACCCGCGGCGGCTGCTTCCAGGTCAGGGTTGCGAAGTGATCGCAATTGCCGCACGAGACCGTCCAGCTTCCAGAGGTGGCACCGCAATCGGAGCAGGTCCATGCCGGGTCGGCCGGAGCATTTCCGGCGCTCTCCAGGAAGCTACGGGCCTGCGCCGCGTCACCGCGTTCCGCCTGCGCCATGTAGGCAAGCAGCCGGAAGACCCCAGCACTACGCTCCGCTTCCGGAATCGCCTCAAGCACCGCGCGCGCCACGCCCCAGAGTTCGGCCGCGATGGCCGCCTCGGCGACGGCCAAACGCCCCGCCAGACCGTCGGCCTTTCCTTCGGTCAGTTTCTGGATACGCTTCAGCCGCTGGGACGGGTCATCGTCCGGCCAGAGACCGGCATAGAGTTTCGCAAGCAACGGATGCGGCGCTGCCGACCAGGCGTCTTCCAGTAGACGCTGGGCCTTCTTGTCCCGCCCCTTGACCTGCTCCGCCTCGACGGCGATCTGCACCGCCGGCGGGAAAGACGGCTCCACCGCCAATGCCCGCAGCGCGAAATCTGCCGCGCCACCAAGATCGCCAGCCTCCTGATTCAAACGGGCGCGCTCCATGTCGATGGCCACCCGGTAGCGCTTCGCCTCATCTTCCGGGATCAGATCCCGACGCACTGCATCGAACAAGGTTTTCTGGGCGCCGTCCCAATCTTCCGCCCCGGTCTCCAGCGTGAACAGGGTGCGAGCGACGAACCCGGAATCCGGCCGCAGGTCGCGGGCCCGGAGGGCAAGCGCCAGGGCTTCGTCCCGATCACCCGCTTCGAGCGCCTGACGCAGTTTACCGACCAGACCGACAAACCGGGTTTCCGGGCTTTCGGTCAGTGCATCGAAGTAACGGCCCGCGGCCTCGCTATCGCCGCCAAGCGCTGCCGCCTGGGCGGAAAGCAGCTGGGTCTTCGACGGATCGTTGAGAAGTTTCTCGGCCCGCTTGGCCTGCTTGCGTGCCTCTTCGGCATCCCCGGCGGCAATCGCCGCCATACCGAGGCTAAGGGCATTCACTCCCTCATCCCGGCGCCGCGCGGCGCGACGGTCGAAAAACCCGCCAGGCAATCCGACAATGCCCCGGAACAGACGGTAGATGACCAGCAGAACCCAAAGGCCGGCCAGCATCGCCAGCAAGGCGACGCCGAAATAGGTATCGATATGATAGCCGAGCCAGTCGATCGAGATCTGGCCCGGATTATCCGCAAGCTGGATGGCCGCGAAGGTGACTGCACCGATCAGGATGATAAGGCCGAAGCAAAATCTCAACATGGCCTTACCCCGCTTCCGCAACGGAAGCCAACGCGGCACCGCGCAGACGGGCGACAGCCTGATCGACCGCCACACGTGCCTTCGCCGCCGCAATCCAGCCGGATGCCCGTTCCGCCGGAGCGCCGGAGAGCTCTTCAAGTGCAGTAACGGCGCCGGCAAGGTCTCCGGCTTTGACTGCGCTTTCGGCCCGCACCAAGATCGCATCGACGCCCGGCCCTTCGGCCACATCGGTGCGCCTGATGGTCACCAGTGAGGCAACCGTATTCAACGTCTTGCCGACCAGCCCCTCATCGCTTCCCGCCAGCTTCGCCTGACTGACCGCCTTGGCGAGATCGTTGAACCGTTGGCTGAGCGAGGTCACGGATTCAACGCCGCCACCATGTCCCTCAAGCACAGAGAGAGCCTCCACCGTCTCGACGGGCTCTCCGATGACCAGATCCTTCACCGATGCGAGTTGCGCCGCGAAGCTGCCGGAAGTCGACGTCGCCGCTTCGAGTTGTCCGACCGCGAGCAGCAGCAGGCCTGCGCGTTCACGCTGCGGAGCCCGCTTCTCGGCAAGTTGACGAACCGTCTCCAGATCCGCTTCCAGCCCGGCAATACGCGCACCCGCGCCGCTTTCCGCTGTCTCGATCCGGCTTGTCACCGTTTCAAGATCCGACGGAGCAACAGTCTCGCGTGCTTCCAGGGAAACAATCCGTTCCCGGAGAGAGCCTATCAGATTGAGCAAGGCCTCGTTGACCGCAGCGGCCTCCGAGCCTCCTTCGGCAGCGGCGGCAAGCGGCCGCGCCTCCAGCCCGTCCAGCCGTTGCTCCAGACGCTCCAGCCGTGCGGCGAGAGCAGTCACCACCTCTTCATCGGGCTGTGGACTGGCCGCGATCGCCGCAGAAGTCTCGGCAGCGCTTTCGGCCGCGGACTGCGCCGCCTGTGCGGTTTCCGCGAGAGTGCCTAATTTGGTTTCCAGACCATCCAGACGGGTCGCCAGAACCGTCAGTGGATCGACAACCGGCTCAGGTGCCGGTTCAGGGGCAGGCGAAACAGCCACCGTTCCCGTGTTTTCATCGGGTGCAGCGTCGGAGGTCTCGCCCTGAAAGAAAGCGATGACATCATCGACCGTTCCATAAAATTCATTGTCCGGCACTTCCGGGAGGGCGAGCGGCAGACCGCTCTGGCTCACCAATGCATCCGCCCTGTCCCGCCAGAGCGGGTAGAGCGCTGCAGCCACACCGCCGGCAATGATCACCAGCAGGATCAGGAACCCGATCAGCTTGGTGCGCAAGGAAAGGCCCGACTTTTTCGCAGCGCCATCCGCGGAATCTTCGGAGACCCGCGTCGGCTCAACGTCAATAACGGTTGCGTCCTCAACATTGGTCTCACCGGCATTCTTCTCGCCGGTCTGGCTTTTCGGATCGGTCATACGTCAGATCTTCCAAACTCAGCGGCACGCAGCGCACCGCCTCAGATTTCAGCCCTTCACCATCGAAGCACCAAGGCGCCGAAGATTCAGCAAATATTTTTTAGGCATCTTTGTGACATGGGGCCGCAAGCAGGGCGAGTAAATCCCCTTTGGTCGGCTTTGCCGCGATGCGGACGGCCGCCCATGGCATTGTAGAGACGGCATCCGCAACAGCGTCGCTGAGGCAATATGCCGTCATCTCGTCGCAGAATGACGCGAGCCCGGCCTGTTCGACAAGAGAGATGAAGGTTCGTCCCGCCCGCGGCGAGAAAAACAGCACGCCCTGAATTTCCCCGGCGCGTATCTGAGCCTCGACATCGCGGGCCAGAATCCGCTCGGGAACGCCTCGATAAGCGATAATTCGCCGCAGGTCGAAACCATCCGCAGACAGCGCGCCCTCGATATCGCCGGCGACAATTTCAGCGCTCAGGAAAATCAATGGTCCGGCGGCAGGATCAAGCCGGCTTCGGGCAAGCGCCGCAAGATCGGCAGCATCGCCATCCGCGCTTTCAACAGACTCGAACCCGAGATACGCCAGTCGCTCCGCCGTAGCCGCGCCCACCGCCAGAACCGGAACAGTGCGACTTTCCGTATACCGTGCCAGCGCTTCGGCACCGTTGCGGCTGGTGATCAGATAGGCCTGTACTGGATCTTCGGCCTCCGCCAGCGGATTGAAGAACTCAAAAGACAGCATCGGGGCGAGAACGGCATCGATATCGCAGCCCAGAAGTTCCGCCTGCAACGCCAATCCATCCTCGATCGCCCGGGTGACGAGAACGCGCACCGCCACTACACCTTGTAGTCCGGTCCGGCCTGCGCAATCAGCGCCTCGCCAACAACCAGGCCCAGCGCGGCAGGATCGTCCGCGCTGCCAACTTCCTCGGCAAAGAACAACGCACTGCCGTCAATCGCCGCGAGCTGGCCGCGCAACCGCAGCTTTCCGCCCGGCAGCAGTTCCGCGAGACCGGCAATCGGTGTGCGGCAGGAACCGTCGAGCCGGGCCAGCATGGCCCGTTCCGCCGTCACCCGGATCTCGCTCTCCCGATCATTGATGCCGCGCACCCAGTCCAGAATGCGCTTGTCGCCGTTTTTCTTGCCGGAACGGCACTGCACGCCGATAGCGCCCTGCGATACTGCCGGCAGCAACTCTTCCGGCTCCAGAACGCAAGTCGCCTTGTCCGCCAGACCGAGGCGGCTAAGCCCTGCAATAGCCAGCATGGTGGCATCGCAAACACCTTCATCGAGCTTGCGCAGACGGGTCTGGAGATTGCCGCGATAGAGGATAATCTTGAAATCGGGCCGCTTGTGCAGGAGCTGGGCAGCCCGGCGCACCGACGCGGTGCCGATGACCGCGCCTTTGGGCAGATCCTCAATACGGGTCGCGATCCGGGAAATCAGCGCATCGCGCGGATCCTCGCGCGGCAGGATCGCGGCCAGCTCCGTACCCTCCGTCAGGAAAGTTTCCACATCCTTCAGGGAATGCACGGCGATATCGATACGGCGCTCGATCAGGGCCGCCTCGATTTCTTTCATGAACAGACCCTTGCCGCCGATCTCGGCCAGCGCGCGGTCCTGCACCTTGTCCCCGGTGGTCTTGATGACCACGATCTCGACGGCACCGTCCGGTGCCAGCTCCGCATGAGCCTCGCCAAGACGGCGTTTGGTCTCATAGGCTTGCGCCAGAGCCAGCTTGGAGCCACGGGTTCCGAGACGGATCAGGGGGGCTGCTTTCGACTGGTGTTCCATGGGCCGACTGTGTAGACCGGTGCGCATGGCATTGGAAGAGCAAACAGCCCCGTCCGGAACCCCGCTCGTTCTCGGGATCGAGACCAGTTGCGACGAGACCGCCGCGGCGATTGTCGATGGCGCCGGGACTGTGCACGCCAATGTCGTCTTCAGCCAGATCGAGGATCATGCCCCCTTTGGCGGCGTCGTACCGGAAATCGCCGCACGCGCCCATCTCGACCATCTGGAGCCGGTGATCGCCCACGCGCTGGAAGAAGCCGGTCTCGATTTTGACGAGCTGGACGCAGTCGCGGCAACGGGCGGGCCTGGCCTGATCGGCGGCGTGCTGGTCGGCACCATGACAGCCAAAGCCATCGCCATGGCACGCGGCATTCCCTATCTCGCCATCAATCATCTGGAAGCCCATGCGCTGACCGCACGGCTGACCGACAAGGTCGCCTTTCCCTATCTGCTGCTGCTGGTCTCGGGTGGGCATTGCCAGCTCATCGCGGTCGAAGGCCTCGGCCGATACCGCCGCCTCGGCACCACCATCGACGATGCGGTTGGCGAAGCCTTCGACAAAACCGCCAAACTGCTCGGCATGGGCTATCCCGGTGGCCCGGCGCTTGAGAAAGCCGCGACGACCGGACACCCGGGTCGGTTCGATTTACCGCGTCCGATGGTCGGCAAACCCGGCTGCGACTTTTCCTTCTCCGGTCTTAAAACCGCCGTGCGGCAGAAAGTCGAAGCCATCGCCGCGCCGACGCAACAGGATATTGCCGATATCGCCGCCGCGTTTCAGGAAGCCGTCGCGGGCAGTCTGGTGAACCGCTGCCGCAATGCCATCCGTACTTTCAGCGAAGAACATGGCACAGGCCATGCTCTCGTCGTTGCCGGCGGTGTCGCGGCAAACCAGCGAATTCGGACCGCGCTGTCGGAGCTTGCCGAAAAGTCCGGCATGAGTTTTACCGCCCCGCCTATCGCACTCTGCACCGACAATGCCGCCATGGTGGCCTGGGCCGGTATCGAACGCCTGCAGGCCGGGGAAAGCGATCCGCTGAGCTTCGCGCCGCGTCCGCGCTGGCCGCTTGATCCCGGCGCTCCAAAGGCAATCGGTGCGGGAGTGAAAGCATGAGTATCGACACTATCGCAGTGCTCGGCGCCGGTGCGTGGGGCACGGCTTTGGCCCTCGCCGCCCAGCGCGCAGGGCGAAAAACCGTTCTCTGGACCCGCCGCCCGGAGCATGCAGAAGCCATGTCCCGGACCCGTGAAAACACGAAGTATCTTCCGGGCATCGCCCTGCCACCCGCTCTAATGGTGACCAGCGACCCGGCCGAAGCCGTTACAGGCGCCGATGCGATACTGCTGGTAATCCCGGCACAGCATATGCGCGGGGCTCTTGCCGGCTTCGACATTCCGGCCGGTGTCCCGCTTATCTCCGCCGCCAAGGGGATTGAGCTTTCCACCGACAAGACAATGAGCGCAGTGCTGCAGGAGCTCCTGCCCGATAATCCGGCCGCCATGCTCTCCGGCCCGAGTTTCGCGAGCGAGACCGCCGCAGGAAAGCCGACAGCCGTGACCCTGGCGGCAGCAGACCGCGACCTGGCCTTGCAGCTGGTGGAAGCGCTCGGCACCGATACCTTCCGGCTCTATGCCTCCACCGACATTGCCGGCACCGAAGTCGGCGGTGCGGTGAAGAACGTGCTGGCCATCGCCGCAGGAATCGTCAGCGGCATGGGCATGGGCGAAAATGCCCGCGCCGCACTGATCACACGGGGGCTGGCGGAAGCCACCCGGTTCGCGGTCGCCCTCGGCGGCAGGACCGAAACCCTGATGGGGCTGTCCGGCCTCGGCGATGTGATGCTGAGCTGTTCCAGCACCAGCTCCCGCAATTTCTCGCTCGGCAGGCGTCTTGGCATGGGTGAGCGGCTGGAGGATATTCTCGGCTCCAGCCAGTCCGTCGTGGAAGGCGTTCATACCGCCGCCGCGCTGATCCGCCGGGCACGCGCCCTTTCAGTCGAGATGCCGATTGCCGAAGGTGTGGATGCGGTCTTGAACCGCGGCATCGATCTCGGCACGGTAGTGCATGAACTTCTGTCCCGGCCGACCGGCTGGGAAATGCCGGGCGCATCGGCGTCCAAGCCATCTGAGTGAAGGAGACACCGTCAATGGCCTACTGGTTGTTCAAATCCGAGCCGAATACCTGGTCCTGGGACGATCAGGTAAAAAAGGGCGCGGAAGGCGAAGGCTGGGACGGGGTGCGGAACTATCAGGCCTCGAACAACATGAAGGCCATGAAAGTCGGCGATCTCGGCTTCTTCTACCACTCGGTCAACGAGAAGCAGATCGTCGGCATCGTGAAGGTGATCGAGGAATATCACCCGGACCCGACCGACGCGAAGGGCCGGTTCGGCATGGTGACGGTCGAGGCCGTGAAGCCGGTGGTGAAGCCGGTAACCCTGGCGGACGTGAAGGCTGAGCCCCGGCTGGAAGATCTGGCACTGGTGCGTCAGTCCCGCCTCTCCGTCGTGCCGGTCAGCGAGGAGCAATGGAAGATCATCATGGAGATGGCGGAAACGCCGCTCTGAGGGCGGTTAGATCGCGTCTTCCTCGTCTTCGTCCGGCATCTCGAACAATCTGACATCCGCAACAGTCTCTGGTGCCGCGCCGCCGGAAAATTTCCGTTTGTAATATGCCACCCAGAGAATGATCGCGGCAGTGCCGATGAGTGTCGGTGCAAGCCAGCGCGCGAGCGGCGGTACCATATCGCCGGTATTGACGAGAAAAGCCGTGACCGAGGCGATTGTGCCGCCAAGCATCCGGGTCATGTGGGTGAAGAACCATGCGCGCGGGTTTTTCGGCGGAGAGCGGAACCGCTTCAGATCGAAAAACGCCATAAGACTGCCGACGGTGCCAAGCACGACAAGTACCGGCGCCATAGGTTCGGTGTACCAATAGACACCGCCATAGGTCGCCATCGCCGAGCAGGCGATCATAGTGAACTGGGCGGCGCCCTTATCCAGTGCCCCGACCCGATAACGCGGATCGAGAGATGCCGAAGGCTTTTTCAAGTAAAGCGCCCGGTAGCCGCTCAGCACCATGTAGAAACTGAAGATTGCAACCGTCATCAAAAAGAGGTCGTTGGTGGCAAGGCTGAGCCATACGGCACTCGCGAATACGACCGCCATCGACAAGACATAAAGCTTCCCGGCAAGCCGGTGCAGGCGCCGGCCCTTTGGCGCCGCGATAGCCAGCGCGGCGGTCACAAGCGAAACCGCCCCGAAGGCGACATGAAGCATCAAAGAGAACGAGGGCTCAGCATCCATAATTCAGTCTGGCACCGCTCGCGGTCTTTGGGGAAGCGTCAAACCGGAAACAGTTCCGGCAGCGCGGCAACCCGGTACGGCTCGGACGCGTAGGACAAAGCACCGTTCACCACGGCGAAATCCACCTTCGGTAAAGCCTTGTCGCTGTCATCGACCACGATCATGTCCGCGCGTTTGCCGACCGCGATGACACCGCGATCATCCAGACCGCCGACCTTGGCGGGGCCAGCCGAGACCAGACCCCACGCACTGCCCAGGGGCAGCACGCCATCTGCGGCAAGCTTGAATGCGGCGTGGAACTGGGCCGGATAGTAATAGTCGGAGATCAGGTAATCGCAGAGCCCCTCCTCGATCACCGAGAGGGCGGAAACATTGCCCGACGCACTGCCGCCACGCAGGGCATTCGGCGCCCCCATGCCAACCGGATTACCCAATGCCCGGGCCGCTCTCGCTGTTTCCAGATTGACCGGGAACTCGGCGATCCGCGCACCCATCGCGTTATAATGCTGGCGCAGCTCCGGCGTATCGTCGTCGTGGGAACCGGTCGGCACGCCGACCTGACGCGCGAGCTCGGCGATCCGACGCACTGTTTCCTCAGCTTCGTCCTCACGGGCGCGGCGGGCACGGACCTCGGCCCGGAAATCGTCGAAAGTCATGCCAAGCTGATGCGCCCAGCGCTGCATCTTGTCCGGTGTCTCGCGCAGGGACTGCTCGAACTGCGGCAGATGATCGTTGAACACCAGCATCGAGACACGACCGTCCTCAAGCCAGCGCATCGCGGTTTCCTGCTCCTCGATGGCGAAGGTCTCGAACCGGAGATGGAATTGAAGATCCGCCCCGAACCGTTTCCGGCCTCGCTCGATCGCCGTGAGAATTTCTTCGGCGGTCTTGGAACTGCGGATGCCACCTTCCCAGCTCACCCCCTGAGCAAGAAAAGCCGTAGTGATGCCGGAAGAGAGAATCGAGCGGTCCGCGTCGATCAAAGCGATATCGATGGGGAAATGCGTGCCGGTACGCGGCATCAGACTGCGCTCGTAGCCGTCTCCATGCAGATCGATGATCCCCGGCAGCACGAGCCTGTCATCGAGATCGAATGCACGCCCGGTAACCGCACCCGTACCGATCGCCTGAATCACTCCGCCTTCGATAAGGATCTCGGTTTTCTCTACCGAACCATCCTCAAGCAGAACACGGGCATTAACCAGGGAAACAGACATGGGACCTCGAACGGGCTGGACTTCGTAAAAGAGGGAATGTGTCCCCTCATTTCATGACAGCAGAATGACAAACGGGAAGAAAAGTTCCCGCTGCGATCCGAAGCCGGTCCGGCTCAGTCGTCGCCGCCCGCGTCTTTCGCAACCGCCATACCCATCCGCTTCTCGCGGTGGATAAGGAAAAGGTTGCGGATATAGACAATGAGGCCGGTCGACTGACCGAGAATGAATACCGGATCCTTACGCCAGATCGCATAGATCAGCATCATGATACCGCCGGCACAACTGAAGTACCAGAAGGCGACGGGAATCACGCTCTTGCGGCCGATCTCGCTGGAGACCCACTGCACCAGGAAGCGCGCCGCGAACAACGCCTGGGCAACAAATCCGAATGTGAGCATGACCATCTCTTCAATAGAGAGGTCGAAGAAGGCATCCAGGTTCACTGATCGATTTCTTTCGCTTTGAGGCCGCCCGGACTCCGGCGCAGCAACCAGGCCACGCCCAGCAGGTCGGGGATGCCAACCAATGCACGGCCGAAATTCGAATACTTCGACTGACCGTGCTGACGGTGGCGATGGTTTACCGGAACGACGTGGACCGCGCAATTCTCGCGTTTCGCCAGAGCCGGCAGGAAGCGGTGCATGTGATCGAAATACGGGAACCGCAGGAAGGTTTCCCGGGCGTAGAGCTTGAGGGAGCAGCCGGTATCCGGATTGTCGTCCTTCAATAGCGCGCGCCGGAGCTTGTTGGCATATTTCGACGCCACCCTCTTGGAGGCGGTGTCCTGCCGGTTGACCCGGTGACCGGTGATCATGACCGGCTGCTCCATCGTCGCAGTCTGCCGGTACTTCTCCAGCAGCTTCGGGATATCGGCCGGATCGTTCTGCCCGTCGCCATCCAGCGTGGCGATGATCTCGCCCCGCGCGGCGGTGACGCCGATTCGAAGGCCCGCGCTCTGCCCGCAGGTCCGGTCATGCCGGATCACCCGGAGATGCGGGCGGTCTGCCTTCAGGCGCCGCAGGATGTCCGGCGTCTCGTCGCTGCTGCAATCGTCGATATAGATGATCTCGAAGCCGCAGACGTCGGTCAGCGCCGCCTCGATCTCGCCAACCAGCGGCGCGATATTCTCGGCTTCGTTCAGGACCGGAACGATGACGGACAGCAAGGGCGGCACGTCGGCGCCTGCCTCGGGACTGGAAACACTTGAATGCGGCACGTCGGCCCTTTCGAAAATGCCTGTCTCTGCGGTTCTTTAAGGTGTGGGGACGCCCCGATCAACCGCCAAGGACGGGACGCTGATTTGTCGCAGGCGCCTAACGGCGTGCGGCACGGTAAAGCGTGATGGTAACCGGATCGCCCCGGGAATAGTTCAGCCCCTTGATTGTAGCACCGGCCTCCGGCTGGAGACCGAGGATTTCCGCTTCCGTCATGAATGCCTCACGATGCCTGGCTTCGACCAGCACGACACCATCACGGATCGCGTCAAGATATCGGGCCGCCTGCTCTCCGCTGCCATGCCTTGTCTCAGTACCAAGCAGAAAGACCGCGCTCGGCTCGCCGAAGCCAGCAATGAACACCGGTGAGGATCGATCGGGAGACGCCTTGGAAACAGCGTCGGCGAGACGGGTAGAGACCCAAAGCGGCTGAAGGGCGGGCAGTGCGGCAACGAAAATCAGCACATAGAGTCCCGCCGCGCCGATGACCGCAGCCGTCAGGGCAGACCGCACGTCTCCACGCCAATAGGCAAAGGTGGAGAAGAGCGCGACCGCCAGAGCAGCAGTTCCAGCGCTCCAGAACGCCGCCTCCGGTATTGCCAGTGTGAGCGGTTCTATCAGGAACAACGGGCTGCCCAGCAGCCCGACCGCGAGCACAATCCCGAGAAGCAGCCAGATGCCACCCCAGACCTTGCTCCAGCGACGCGAGAGCTGACCGGCAATGGCTCCTGTATCGGTGACAGCCATCGCTGTCAGGATTGCCAGTGCGGGGAATATCGGCAGGGTGTAATGCGGCAGCTTGGTCGGGATCAGCTCGAACATCAGCCAGACCGGCAGAGCCCAGCAGATCAGAAAGCGGACCGGTTTCTCGGCCCGGTTCAACCAGGCTCCGGCAACGGCCACCGGGAGGAAGAGCGACCCCGGCCAGAAAGTCAGCGCGATAATGGCGAGGTAATAGCCCGGCGGCATGCCATGGCTTTCGACGCCGCCGCCGACCTTGTTCAGCATGTCTTCGACCACTGCCTTTTGCAGGAAGTGGCCGTCCGACTGCACGATGATTGCTATGAACCAGGGCAGCGTGACCGCCAGCATCAGCGGAATGCCGATGAGTGGACGGAGCGGCTTGGCCCAGGCAAGGGTCCGGTCCCACGCAGCAAGCCCGGCAACAGTCGCAACGGCCGGCACCAAAGCGACAGGCCCCTTCAGCATCACCCCGGCCCCGAGCGCGAGCCAGAACAATGGAAAATGATGGCGGCGCCGCTCGCCCCGATAAAGCGCCGCCAGGACATATTGCCCGGCCGTGATCGCGGCGAGCAGCATCGCGTCTGTCTTCGCGATATGCGCTTCCGCCGTCAGCAAAATACTGGAGGCCAGCACCCCCGCCGCGACAATGGCGACAGATCGCGAAGCCAGAGTAGAGGCAGTCAGATAGGTGAAGGTAACGGCCAACACAGCGCCCAGCACGGATGGCAACCGGTAGGCCCAGAGCGCGGTTTTATCGCCGCCTGCGAACAGTTGCACCGAGGCAGCCTGCATCCAATAGATCAGCGCCGGCTTCTTGTAGCGCGGGTCTTCCTGGAAGCGGATATCGACATAATCACCCGTCTCCAGCATTTGCTTGGAAGCCTGCATGAAGCGTGGCTCATCCCGGTCAAGCGGCGGCGTAGTCGCGAGGCCTGGCAGGTAAAGAGCCAAAAACAACGCCGCAAGGGCAATGGCGTGTCGGAGAGGCATACAGACTGTTACCGGACGGAGAACGCTAAAGCGCTGTGTATAGCGCCACATTACTACGGTTGTGTGAGCATTCCCAATGTAGCGGCATCTCTAACTGTCATCACACGACGCTCCGGGCTAGACTCGCCTCACACTAATGACGAATGGACTCCGGACCGATGACCGAGAGCAAACCGGAAGTCGCCTCGGTCGGTCTCGACGCAGCAAAAGAGATTTTTTCCCAGGCCAACCTCCAGAGTCTCGTGGAGATTGTCGGACCGCTGATGCAGCGCGGCGGGCAAACGCTCGCCTACATGCTCCCCGCGGCCTCCCGGATTGGGCATATGTGTCTGGAGCCTTTTTATCTCGCCAATCTCTTCGGCGAGAGCCATCCGAACATCGCGGCCATCATTCACGACCACAGGTTTCAGGGACATAGCCGGGGCGTCAGGCGCCTGCATGAATCACGGATCGACTTCCTGGAGACCATGAACCGCAAGCTGGTCATGATGGGCCACTTCAATGCCGGCACCATGGATATCGGACCGCTCACCTGGGCGATGATTTCCCCAAGTGCCCTGTTTCGCGATTTCGTCCTGCACCTGGAAGCCGGCAACCCTATCCGGCATCTGACGCCACCGGCAGACCTGCTCGCGGAGGGCGCCAGTCTGCTGGCCAAGATGGGCTACGACGATGACCGCCCGGCAGTCGTCTTGCATGTCCGCGACACCGGATACCTGCCTGAAATGGGCTACCACCACTTCCGCGCCAACCGGATCGAAAACTATCTCCCGGCCATCGATCACCTTGTCAGTGAGGGTTACAGAGTCTTCCGACTTGGCGACCGCACCTCGGTGCCGCTGAACCACGAAAGTCCGCTGGTGGTCGATCTGCCGCATCACCCGGACTACGCCGACATTCTGGACGTCTGCTGCTTCGCACAGGCTCGTTTTGCCATCACCTGCTCCTCCGGCCCGGAAGCAATCGCCCGCATCCTCAACACACCGATGGTGATGGTGAACGGCTACAGCCAACCGGACCACTGGGTGAACACCAGGGACCTGTTGTTGTTCAAGACATACCGGAACACGGAGAATGGCGCTCAGATCGGGTATGACGAGATGCTGGCACGCGACCTCTTCCTGCAGAACACGGTCGAGGGATTCGCGCGGGCAGGCGTTGCGCTGGAGGACAACAGCCCGGAGCAGATCCTGTCGGCGGTCAAAGAGATGGAGGAGAGACTGGACGGATCTTTCGAGGCCGACGGATCTCTTGATGCACGGTTTCGCGAAATGTCACGGGCCCATCTGGAGCGCTACAGAGCGAATCTGCCGGAAAAAGGCCCTGACGAGCAGGACCGCTTCGAAACCTATGCCTACGCCCTGCCTTGGGCCAATTACAGCCAATCCTTCATGATGGATAATTCCTGGTTCCTCAGGTAGGGAACAGACCTAAGCGCCGCGCCACAATCTCGCCGGTTTGCAGAACAACTATTAGGTCCAGGAGCTTCTCCCGCGCGTATCGCCGGAGAATATGTTGGGAGATGATGACGATGGTCCGTGCCAGCCTGCCGATCCTGATCGCTTTTCTCGTCGTCCTCGGGGGGAGCGCAGCAAATGCGGTGTTCCCGGAAAGCGGGGACAGTGAGATAGAACGGCCGCCGATTTACTATTCCGGCATCAAGGCCATCGAGGACGGCGACTACGCCAAGGGCCTCGAGATCATGCAGTCTTTCGTCGACGAGGATCCGAAAGACGCCGATGCCTGGGCGCTGATCGGCTTCAGCCTGCGCAAGACCAAACGCTATGTCGATAGCGAGCACGCCTATCAGAAGGCTTTGGAAGCCGACCCGAAGAACCTCGCGGCGAATGCCTATGCGGCGAAACTCTATCTGGAAACCGGCCGCGTCCGGGAAGCGGAACAGAAACTCTCCGTGCTGGACGCTTTGTGTGCCGCCGGGAAAGGCTGCGAGGAGCGGCAACGGCTTGCCGGAATGATCGAAGCCTACAAGAAAACCGGCAAGGTCAGCTCGGACTGGTAAGCCTTCAGGTCAGCCCCAGTCCGCCATCCCATTCGGGGTTATCACGGAATTTCTTGCGCAGGAAATCGATGAAGACGCGCACCTTCAACGGCAGGTTCCGCGCGTTCGGGTAAAGCGCGTAGAGCCCGATTGGCGCGGGGGCAAAGTCGGACAGGATCTGTTGCAGGCGCCCTGCCCGGATACTGTCTCCGGCAATGAAGGTCGGGATCTGGGCAATGCCGCCCCCCTGCTCCGCCATGCTCAGTATGGCATCGCCGTTATTCATCAGCATGCGGGGCGTGATGCGATGCTGCTGGGACCGCCCCTCGATCCGGAAATCCCAAGCCGCCCCTTCATTCAGGTAGCTGTAGGCGAGATGTTCATGCTCCGCGAGCTTGCCCGGGTGTTTCGGCTCTCCCCGCTTTTTCAGATAATCAGGAGACGCCACCGTAACCAGCCGCGCCGGGCAGAGCTTGCGGGCGATCAGCGTTGAATCCTCAAGCCGGCCAATCCGGACCGCCACGTCGTAGCCCTCTTCGACCAGATCTACCCGGCGGTCGTTCAACACCAGCTCCATGCTGAGTTCGGGATATTCGAACAGAAAATCCGGCAACACCCGCGCGAGATGCAGGCGCCCGAAGGACACCCCTGCGCTGATCCGGAGACGCCCGCTCGGGTTCGATTGCAGGGACCCCGCCTCGCGCTCCGCTGCATCGACTTCCGCTACAATGCGCTGGCACCGCTCGTAAAGCAGGGTTCCGGGCTCGGTCAGGCTGAACCGGCGCGTCGTGCGGTTGAGAAGACGCGTGCCGAGATGGTCTTCCAGCGCGCTGATCTGCTTGGAGACCGAGGATTTCGAGATACCGAGGCTGCTTGCCGCCTTCGAAAAACCGCCCTCATCGACGACTTTCGCAAACACCACCAGTCCGGTCAGATTATCCAGCATCTCGCCTACTCACAGTTTCTTATGGGAAACAAATTTTTTCATTTTACCCCGATTGTTCGAATCAACCAATACCCCCAGTTTCCAGATCGAAGCGACGACACAACCCCGTCGCGGGAGACACATCATGACGAAACTTCTCGTTCTTTATTATTCATCCTACGGCCATATCGAAACCATGGCCGACGCGGTCGCCAGGGGCGCCTCCGCTGTCGATGGCGTCGAGGTTACCGTGAAGCGCGTTCCCGAACTGATGCCCGACGACGTTGCCAAGAATGCCGGGATCAAGCTGGACCAGGACGCACCGGTCGCGACACCCGCCGAACTTGCCGACTATGATGCGATCATCTTCGGCACCCCGACCCGGTTCGGTAACATGGCGTCGCAGATGCGCAACTTCCTCGACCAGACTGGCGGCCTCTGGGCCAAGGGAGCGCTGGTCGGCAAGGTCGGCAGCGTCTTCACCTCCACCGGCACTGGCGGCGGTAACGAGTCGACCATTCTCACCACCATCCCGACGCTGATGCATCACGGCATGGTCATTGTCGGCCTGCCTTATGCCGCCGAAGGCCTTACCAACATTTCCGAAGTCCGCGGCGGCTCCCCCTATGGCGCGGCCACGATCGCTGGGCCCGACGGCAGCCGCCAGCCGAGTGAGCTGGAACTTTCGCTCGCGGAATATCAGGGCAAGCACGTGGCAACCATCGCGGCGAAACTTGCCGGCTAACTCACACACCAGACAGGAGTGGGCACAATGATTGATGTCAGACACTTCGACTCGCTCGGCTCGGCCCAATTCGGCTGGCTGAATGCCCACCATCATTTCAGTTTCGGCCAGTATCATGACCCGAAGCGCATGGGCCTCGGCCCACTCCGGGTCTGGAACGACGACACCATCAAGCCGAAAACCGGGTTCGATCCGCATCCGCACAAGGACATGGAAATCATCACCTATGTCCGCAAAGGGGCGATCACGCACAAGGACCGGCTCGGCAACGAAGGTCGGACTGTCGCGGGCGACGTGCAGGTGATGCATGCCGGTACCGGCATCGTACATGCGGAATACAATCTGGAAGACGAAGAGACCCAGATCTTCCAGATCTGGATTCACCCGGACCGAACCGGCCACGAGCCGGGCTGGGGCTCACGGAGTTTTCCGGAAACGTCTTCAGGCAGCTTCACAGCCCTCGCATCGGGCCGCGCTGAAGATAAAGCAGGCAACGCCCTGCCGATACATCAGGATGCCGCCGTCCTCGGCGCCAAACTGAAGACCGGCAAGGAAGTGACCTACAGCTTCGGCGCCGGACGGCAGGGCTATCTCGTCTCGACCGATGCCCCGGTAGAGGTCAATGGTGCGTTCGCCGAAGCGCGGGATGGCGTCGTCATCTCAGGCGAGGACAAGATCACCATCCTGGCCCTCGGCGACACCGACATCGTCATGGTCGACGTCACCTGAACATACCTTTCTGCTCATCCCCGCGCTGGCAGGGATGAGTTTTTTTGAAGTGTGAAAGCTTCCCCACCCCGTCATCCCTGGGTCCCCATTTGCATGGGGATGACGATTTGAGTTTGGGGAACAAGAGGAGCGAAATCCCCCCTCTCAAATACCGTGATATTTCCGGTACCAGTCGACGAAGGCGGGAATGCCTTCTTCGATCGGGGTACTCGGTGCGTAGCCGAAATCTTCTGATGCCGGGTCGATGTTGGCGTAGGTGGCGTAAACGTCGCCCGCTTGCATCGGCTGCATGTCCATGATCGCCTCGACGTCGCAGGCTTTTTCGATCACCCGGATATAGTCCAGCAGCTTCACCGGCTTGTTGTTGCCGATATTGTAGACCTTGTGCGGGCAGGCCTCGCCGTCGCCCGATGGCGGGGTGTCGAGCGCGCCGACGACACCGGCGGCGATGTCCGCGATATAGGTGAAGTCGCGCATCATGTCGCCATTGTTGAAGACCTTGATCGGCCGGCCTTCGAGGATGGCGCTGGTGAACAGCCAGGGAGACATGTCCGGACGGCCCCAGGGACCGTAAACCGTGAAGAAGCGCAGGCCGATGGACGGCACCCGGTAGAGATGAGCGTAGGAATAGCTCAGCAGCTCGTTCGCTTTCTTGGTCGCGCCATAGAAGGAGACCGGGCTGTCCGTCTTCTGGTCTGTGCTGAACGGCATCTCCTTGTTGGCGCCATAGACCGATGAAGAGGAGGCATAGACGAAGCTCTTGCAGCCGCCGGGACGGTCCATCAGGCCGCGCACGAATTCCAGCATGTTGGAATGGCCGACAAGGTTGCTGCGGACATAGTCGCCCGGATGGTCGATGGAATAGCGCACCCCGGCTTGCGCCGCGAGATGCACCACCCGGTCGATATCGGGATAACGCGCCGTCAGGCCCATCACCGCGTCCGTGTCAGCGATTTCCAGCTCCTCGAACGTGAAACCGTTGCGGCCTTCGAGGTTTTTCAGCCGGGCCTGCTTCAAGGCCGGATCGTAGTAGCTGTTCAGATTGTCGATCCCGACAACACGCTCGCCGCGGGCCAGCAACAGCTCCGCCACATGCATGCCGATGAACCCTGCGGCGCCAGTCAGAAGTACCGTCATAAGTCTCTTCCGGGTCGGTGAAAGCCGGGAAATTCCGAGGCATCTTATGCCGGAAGGAATCAGGGGCGCCAAGCACCGGAAACAGGAATTTCACATTCGGCAGCTCGTGATCGAAGCATACTTTTCATTTCGCGCGGGCTTGGATTAACGAAAAACTGCGTCGTTCTGTCACGTCACAACGTCGATTTCTTGCGTTTTTGCACAGCGGCTCCGGCACAGATTGCCGCGCCCCCGATGCAGGCATACCTTAATTACAAATGAAACAAATGGAGTGCCGTGACAATCGGCACCCAGAATTGCCGGGGAGATATCATGACGGCACTCAAGCCCGTCTCGCTCGACGACAAATACGCCCTCGACCGGGGGCGGGTCTACATGACCGGCATCCAGGCGCTCGTGCGCGTGCCCATGGCACAGCGACAGCGCGATGCGGCGCGCGACCTCAACACCGCCTGCTTTATCTCAGGCTATCGCGGCTCGCCGCTCGGTACCTTCGACATGCAGCTCTGGCGTGCCCGGGAGTTTGTGAAGAAGAACCATATCGAGTTCCAGCCGGGCCTGAACGAGGATCTCGCCGCCACAGCCGTCTGGGGCAGCCAGCAAACCGGGCTCTATCCCGGCGCCAAGTATGACGGCGTGTTTTCCATCTGGTACGGCAAGGGCCCCGGTGTCGACCGGTCCGGCGATGCCTTCAAGCACGCCAACTTCGCCGGCACGTCGAAACATGGCGGCGTCCTGGCGATCGCCGGTGACGACCATGTCGCCAAATCCTCCACCATCCCGCACCAGAGCGAATATGCCTTCATGGATGCCTGCATTCCGATACTGCATCCGGCCGGCGTGCAGGATGTGCTGGATTACGGGCTTTACGGTTTTGCCATGTCCCGGTTCACCGGCTGCTGGGTCGGGCTGAAGGCGACCGCGGAGAATATGGACAGCTCCGCCTCCATCGATATCGACCCGCTTCAGCTCGAAATCGTGACCCCCGATGATTTCGCCATGCCTGAAGGCGGTCTGAACGTGCGCTGGCCGGATCCCTGGCTGGAGCAGGAGGAACGGCTGCATAGCCACAAGCTGCCCGCCGTGCTTGCCTTCGCCCGGGCCAACCGCCTCGACAAGCTGATGCTGGACAGCCCGAAACCGCGGATCGGCATCATCACCGTCGGCAAGTCCTATCTCGATGTCCGTCAGGCGCTCGACGATCTCGGTATTTCCGACGCAGAGGCCGCCGATCTGGGTCTGCGGATCTACAAGGTCGCCATGCCCTGGCCCCTGGAGCCGCAGGGACTGAAGGAATTCGCCGCCGGGCTCGAGGAAGTTTTGGTGATCGAGGAGAAGCGCCCGCTGATCGAGGATCAGGTGAAGCAGATCCTGTTCGACATCGCCGATCGGCCGCGCGTCATCGGCAAGAAGGACGAAACCGGCGCGACCATCATGCCGACAAACGGCGAGCTGTCCGCCAGCAGCATCGCCCGGCTGCTTGCCCGGCGCGTTCTGAAGCTTCAGGACCATACCCGCCTGCGCGACCGGCTGAGCTTCCTTGAGGATCACGCCAAGACCGCGCTGAAGCCGGTGACCGACTTCCAGCGCATCCCCTATTTCTGCTCCGGCTGCCCGCACAACACCTCGACCAAAGTGCCGGATGGCAGCATCTCCTTCGCCGGCATCGGCTGCCACTTCCTGGCAAGCTGGATGCCGCACCGGGAGACCAAGACCTTTACCCAGATGGGCGCCGAGGGCTCACCATGGATTGGCATGGCGCCCTTTACCGAACACAAGCACATGTTCGTCAATCTGGGCGACGGCACCTATACCCATTCCGGCGTTTTGGCGATCCGTGCCGCCGTCGCCGCGAACGTGAACATCACCTACAAGATCCTCTACAACGACGCGGTCGCGATGACCGGCGGCCAGCCGGCGGAAGGCGCCTTTTCGGTGCTGGAGATCGCCAACCAGGTCGCCGCCGAACGGGTCGCGGCCCTGCGCATCATCACCGACGAGCCGGATAAATATCCGCTCGGCACCGACTGGCCGGATTTCGCCACTCTGCACCACCGGGACGAGTTGGATGCCGTGCAGAAGGAACTGCGCGAGACCGAAGGCGTCACCATCATCCTCTACGATCAGACCTGCGCCACCGAAAAGCGCCGCCGGCGCAAGCGCGGTCTGCTGCCGGAGCCGGAAAAACGGCTGTTCATCAATCAGCAGGTCTGCGAAGGCTGCGGCGATTGCGGCGTGCAATCCAACTGCGTCTCGCTGACCCCGGTCGAAACCGAATTCGGCCGCAAGCGGGCCATCGACCAAAGCTCCTGCAACAAGGATTATTCCTGCGCCAAGGGCTTCTGTCCGAGCTTCGTCAATGTTGTCGGTGGCGGCATCCGGAAGAAAACCGGCGCGCAGCCTGAAGCATCGACCCGTACCGATATCTTCCCGGTTCTGCCGGAGCCTACGCTCCCGGCGCTGGATCATCCCTACAACATCGTCGTTACCGGCATCGGCGGGACCGGCGTCGTCACCATCGGCGCCCTGCTCGGCATGGCCGCGCATCTGGAAGACAAGGGCGTCACGGTTCTCGACCAGATCGGCCTCGCCCAGAAGAACGGCTCCGTCGTCACCCATGTCCGGCTCGCGGCGAAACCCGAGGACCTGCATGCGGTCCGGATCGCCGCCGGATCGGCCAACCTGCTGCTGGCCTGCGACATGATCACGGCGGTCGGTGTGGACAGCCTGTCCAAGCTCAGCCTCGGCGACACCACCGCCATCGTGAATATCCAGCAGACCATGAACGGCGCCTTCACCCAGAACCCGGATCTGCAATTCCCGGCCGAAGCAGTGAAAGCGGCGCTCAAAAGCTCCTGTGGCGAAAACTCGACCCACTTCCTCGATGCCAACCGGATCGCTACCGCCCTGCTCGGCGATAGCATCGCCTCCAACCTCTTCATGCTCGGCTATGCCTACCAGCTCGGCCAGGTGCCGCTGACAAGCGAAGCCATCCTCAAAGCGGTCGAGCTGAACGGGGTCGCGGTCGAATTTAACAAGAAGGCGTTCCTCTGGGGCCGCCGGGCCGCGCACGATCTCGCCACAGTCGAAAAGGCCGCCGCGCCGGTCGTAGAGCCGCCGAAACATCTCGGTCTGTCCGCCACTCTCGATGAGACCATCGAGCGGCGCATCACAGAGCTCACCGCCTACCAGAATGCCGGCTATGCCGCGCGCTATGCCGGGCTGGTCGAAACGGTCCGGGCGGCCGAGGAACGGGCCATGCCCGGCTCCGAAAAACTGTCCAAAGCCGTTGCCCGCTATGCCTACAAGCTGATGGCCTATAAGGACGAATACGAGGTCGCCCGGCTCTATACCGATCCGGCCTTCCGGCAGCAGCTTGACGAGCAGTTCGACGGAAAGTTCAAGCTTGAAGTAAATCTGGCACCACCTCTCCTCGCCCAACGCGACCCGGAGACCGGGGAGCTGAAAAAGCGCGCCTATGGGCCGTGGATCTTCACCGCCTTCGGCCTGCTCGCGAAGCTCAAGGGACTGCGCGGGACCGCCTTCGATCCGTTCGGCCGGACAGAGGAACGGCGCACCGAACGCCGGCTGATCGAGGAGTATTTCACTGACATGGAAGAGGTCGCCCGCGGCCTTTCCAGCGAGAACCACACCGCCGCCGTCACCCTCGCAACCGTCCCGGAACATATCCGTGGCTATGGCCATGTGAAGGAACGGCATCTGAAGAATGCGGCCACGCGCCGCGAGGAAGCCCTAGAGGCTTTCCGGAATCCCGCGGCAACCCGCGATGCAGCGGAATAAAGCACCCGGCCGGTCCCGTCATGACGGGACCGGCCTTGCATCTCATGGCCCTCGCCCCATTTCATCCTGATGGCGCACGTCAGGACTGTCTTCAAACGCATCACTTTATTCGGTCTGGTACTGGTCGGCTTTCTCGGCTTACCGCTGGCTGCCAGCGCGGTCGGGAAATGGGCGGAAGGCCCAACGCACTGGAGCCAGGCACGGCGAGATTCAGCTGAAATCGCACCATCACCCGAAACGACACCGGAAGCCGTGGTTCACATCTATGCCGCCCGCGCCTGGAGCTGGCGCGGCATCTTCGGTGTCCATACCTGGATCGCCGTCAAGCAGCCCGATGCCGCGCACTACACCCGCTTCGAAGTGATGGGCTGGCAACTGCGACATTCCAATACCGCCGTGCGGGCCACCAACGGTAATCCGGACGGCTACTGGTTCGGCTCGAAGCCCGATCTGCTGCGGGAGATTCGGGGCGCGGAAGCCGAGGCCCTGATCCCCCGCATCTTCGCCGCCGCGAAAAGCTATCCTCACGCGAGCACTTATCGGGTCTGGCCCGGCCCGAACAGCAATACCTTCACCGCCCATATCGCCCGGCAGGTTCCGGAGCTGCGGCTCGACCTGCCGCCAACCGCTGTCGGCAAGGACTTCATCCCGGAAGGTGGCATATTCGCAGAAACGCCGAGCGGTACCGGCTACCAGGTCTCGTTCTTCGGCCTCGCCGGCCTGATGCTGGCGTTGGAGGAAGGCGTGGAAGTGAACGTGCTCGGGCTGACGCTTGGCATCGACTTGAAGAACCCGGCCCTGAAACTGCCCGGCGTCGGCCGGGTTGGGATGCAGGACTAGGAGACGGCCGCGATAAAATTGCGGCTCGATGCCCCGAGTTCCCTGGACCATCGCTGCATGATCTCAACATCTGAGAGACCACCTTCGTCACCTCCCTTGAACAGCACATTTCCATGCGCGGCATGGCTTCTGGCCGCTTCGCGGGCTTCGCTTGGCGACATGCCGAAGTGATCCCGGAACCGGGTGGAAAAATGGCCGGCATTAACGAATCCGTATTCGAGCGCGATATCAAAAACACCGCGTTCGATATTGGCCGGCGCGGCCAATGCCTTGAAAACAAGCATCAGTCTCCGGCTCTGGATGTAGTCGCGCACACCGCCTTGTGCTTTCAGTATCCGGTAGAGCGTCGCCCGGGACATCCGGAAATGAGCGCATATCCTCTCAACGCCGAGGCCGGGATCTCCCAAATTCTGATCGATATATCTCTGCAAGGCAGTGAGCACGCCTGACTGCGCCTCTATGGAAGAAGGATCGCCAGCCGTGACCAGGGCCCGCAACAGGCCCATCAGACTTTCGGTCAGAACCGGCGCATCGCTGGCGGACGTGCCCGGCATGGTCGTGCGAAGAAGATGGAAAAAACCGGCGAGCAGTTTCCCCGAGGTCGTATCGCCGTCAAACATCAAGCCGCGCGCTTCTGCCAATGCCGGCAGATCTTCGATCACCCGGTCCCGCGGCAGGATGATGGAAAGCACTTCCGCATCGGAACAGAATGCATCCACCTCATATCCAAGATTGACGGCATAGACCCCGTTCGTATCGAGCGTGAAGTCTGTGCCGCCGTTCTCGCAGCGGTTCCGGCCGCTGATATAGAGCTGCAGACCGATGTGATCGGAATCGTCATTCCGGCGCACCCAGGAAGTGTCCCGGACAAATTTCTGCCCCGAAAACTTCGTGTCCATGAACAGGAAGCCACTGGCATTGTACATGTGGATTTCCGGCACCTGCGGCGGATTGCGCGGATCCGCAAGGGGGACGGACTCAAAATAAGGCGCGATCGCCTGCCGCCAATGCCAGAACAGCTCTTCCGGCGGCAACATGCCAGGCAAGAGAGATAATGACGGAATTCGTGCTTCTGTTTCTAACGCCATTCCGCTTTTCCGAAATCGCGCGCTGCACCACCGATTGCGCAACGAGGCTCGGGTAATCAATACAACGAGATGAGACATCTACAAAAAGATATTGAGACAGCCGGGAAAGCAGCCTGACCCCGGCCTCGATACCATCTTGGTAGAAGGCTACGGCCTTATTTTAGCGCCTACAGACCTGTGTATGTAGAAGCACAGACAGGTCGGAGCAAAGAACAGCAACTCGGATCGGTCTTGGCTGCATCACGCACCTCAAAAGACCGATCCCCTCTTCCAGGCAGAAGGCCTGCGGAACGGACAGATGGGCGACACGAGTTTCAGAATTTCGTTGCCCTGCGCGGCACCATTGCATGCGTTGGGATATCTCGAACCGGGTCACCACCGAAGGCGCAATTTCTGGCCTACGACTTCTACGCTTCTCAGCGAGACATGCAGCTCCGCACCTTCACCACATTCGCCGAAAGTCAGGCACGCCCGGTCATGACACGCCCCGAAACCATTCTGTTCGTCGATTCCTCCGTCCGATATGCGCCTCTTCTGGTGGAGGGTCTCGATCCGGATACCAAGGTGCGTCGGCTGACGTCATGGGGGGACCCGCTTTCCCAAATCGCATCCGTCGTCAGCCTCGCCGCGCCGGTCGGCCAGATTGCCATCCTGACCAATGGCAGCCCGGGAACGTTCACGCTTTCGGGGCACCGCATCAATCGGAACACGCTCGTCTTATGCGCCGACACGCTGGCCATAATCCGCGCGGCACTGGCGCCCGGCGCGAACATTCTCCTCATGGCTTGTTCGACCGGCGCGCACCGTGCGGGGCGCGAGTTCACGGCTGGACTGGAAGCCCATCTCGGCGTGCCGGTCCATGCGTCGGAAACCGACCTCGGCGCGGACGCCGGCTGGCGCGGACTGGCGGCGGCAGCGACCATCTTCGCCCCGTCCGCGCTGGCGTCTTATTGAGCGGTGGAGGCAGCGCCTTCCTGTTCCCGTCATCCCTGCGGACGCAGGGACCCAGCGATGACGGGCGGTGCTCTATGATCCCTGGGTCCCCACTTGCGTGAGGATGACGAAGAGAGAGACTGCGTACACTACCCGCCGCACCGTATCTTCGACCGTGTTATCGTAACCGACCCATGAGAACTCGCTAAGTCCCTAAAGCATTGTTATCCCGGCCCCGAGCCGGGACCTTTTTGATAGTAGAGCGGATAGGATCGTAGGGTGAGAGAAACGGTCGGAAGGTCCCGGATCAAGTCCGGGAGAACCGTTTGGATGGCCATTCTTAAAGCGGTTTGAACGGGCATTCTTGCCGTTGTCATCCCTGCGGACGCAGGGACCCAGCGACGGGGGACGGCCCTCTACGGTCCTTGCCCCGCGCCTGCGTGAGGACAAACCCAGTCAAATATCGACAATGTCCGATTGTTCCGCGAACTCTTCCACCCGCTGCACCGTGTCTTCAACAGTCTGATCACTGTCTATCCATTTTCCGATCTTGCTTCCAACTGCATCGCCGACTGGCCCAGTAGCACGCCAACCGACATTCACAACGCAAACGGCAGCACCGATTATAAATATCCCAAGAGCCACTTTTACGCTTGATTTAAGGAAGACGTCTGAATTCCGAATGATCCAATTTAAATCCAGGTTCTTAATGGGGCTTCTGTTGATCGAGACCCACGGGTCCTCAAACACGCGAGAATGCCAGTCTTCGGGATTCAAATCGTATCCCGAGTCCTGAACCGCCTCAGCCAGCCACCCCCTAATTGTGCTTTCTGCCGCCACCGCCACTTGGCCAGGTTCATCTATGACGACCGCGTTCTCGAATTCCATATGCTTCAGGAACTCATCGAGGTTGAATGGTTTGTTTGTCTGTTTCCACGGCGGGATCGTCACCGCACGGATCACCAGCTGCGGGTTTCCGCGCCCCCTGATCTCATTCCAAAGGGTTGCGCTAGCTTTAAGGCTCGGGTTTCTTCTCGGAATCTTCAAGCCCGGCTGCGCAGATTTGGAAGCGGTGGGCTTAGAACTCACCTCATCCTTCGCGATACCTTGCAAAGAGTTTCCATAATAGGGATCTATACTGTCGTCGATCTCCGGATCTGCATCACCCCCACCTGATGATCCGCCGATCCGTTCTTCCACCTCAGGCGTTGAAGTCGCAGGGTCTTGATGGACTCCATCTTCGCCAGCTTCCGATTGCTCGTCCACTGACACTCGCTCCCGATATTTCGCCTCGATCTCTGCGATCAGCGCGTTGACATGCGCCGCGCCCTTGTCCCACTCCTCGTCCGGAATCAGGGCGCGTTCGACCTCCAACTCCTCGATCAGGGGGCGGGAGCGGGGATCGTCGGCGCCGCGCAGTCGGTCCTCGTACCATTCGGTCCAGACGGACCAGTTGGGATCGAGATCGCGCAACAGGTCGCTGAGCTGCGCCCAATCCTCCCCTATCTCGTCCGGTATGGTATCCGGCCAAAGCGGCATCCGGCAGAGCGCAGCGGCCGTGATTCCGGACTCGATACCGGCGGCGTCGGCGGCGTTGGCAGCGTTGGAGGCGGCGGCGGCGAAGGCTCTGGCGGCAGCGAAGGCTCTGGCGGCGGAGGCTCTGGCGGCGGCGGCGGCGGCGGCGGCGGCGGCGGCGGCGGCTCTGGCGGCGGCGAAGGCTCTGGCGGCGGAGGCTCTGGCGGCGGAGGCTCTGGCGGCGTCGGCGGC
>NZ_JACZFS010000065.1 GCF_014904795.1 Nisaea nitritireducens | reverse complement strand
TCCCGTTGTTACCGGAATTGCCGTTGCCATTCCCGTTGTTACCGGAATTGCCGTTGCCATTTCCGTTGTTACCGGAATTGCCGTTGCCATTTCCGTTGTTACCGGAATTGCCTCTGCTATTCGCTGATACCAATGCCGTCCGGGTCGCCGCTCTGCTTGAGGAGCGCGCCGTTGCGGATCTATCGGAAACGCGCGCAACCTCCACAGCCGGACGGGCCGACACACCGCCGTTACCCCGACCATTGTTGTTTGCGTTGTTGTTCGAGGACGATTTGGCCACACCGCGGCCACCGGAAGCCGTCGCGTTGCGAACCAAGCCGTTGGTCGCGCTGCTGACATCGATTGTGGTCAGCCCCACCGGTGCCGAAAGCACTGAATTGGAAGGCTCTTCAGCCGCGAGCGCTGAGGTTACACCTTCAACTCCGGCGCCGGCCGTTTCGTTCAGGGCAACATCCGATGTGCCACTTTCATCCACCGCCGCACTATCCGTTTGCGTTGCACCGGCGCCGCTGTCCACCGGAACGCTGTCCAGCTGCAGACCGGATCGGGATGTCGTCCGCGCAGTTTGCCCCGGACGCACCATGACGGCGGCACCACTCGCCGTATCCGTCACCTGAACAGCCCCTTCAACAACATGAACGAGACTTTCGCCGTCCCGTACATTGACCGTGAACGACGTCCCTTTGACGACCGCCGCCAGATAGGGGGTGACGACTTCGAAATGCGGGGACGACTGCTTCTTGACCTTGAAAAGAGCAGTTCCGAGCGATTGCAGTATTCTCGTTCCCCAGCTCTTGTCCTGCTCCGGAATGCTGATTTCCGTGTGCGGGCCAACGATGATGGACTCCTCGCCACGAACCAGCACCAACCGGCCCCGATCCCTGGTCCGAATGACGCTTCCAACGCCTATGCGACTGTCAACGGAGACCGGAGCCAGACCACTACCATTCCGATCGATCTCGACATTCCCCGAGATCTCCAGAATGGTCCAGTTTTCGTTCTGTTGCGCCTGAACAACATTGCTGCTCATACACAGAACGATCACGGCCAATCCCAGCATTGCGCGAGAAGCAGTTCTGATCGCGTTGCCCATTTCAGTTTCCGTCCTTACACGGTCTTCTGTCCGTTTAAGTCGCCGCCATCCTGGCCACGCTCGTTGAGGCTCCCTCGCCTCTCCATTTGCCGAAAATTTTCTACAAATTATAAATAAGTATTGTTTTTCAGTTAGTTAGCCCCCAGTATCTACATCAAACACACTCTCTCAACAACAATATTATCCGGCGACAAAGTATTAATGGAAGTTAACTATATTTTTACTACCCCGCTCTCGACTTATAAGACAAATACCATTAAGAACAAACACCTCGCCAACGGCCTCACTACTTACAGAAGTCGATGTTTCAGCAAAAATTTTATTTATACTTATTTTTTTTACTGCTATTGAGTTTGCAGCAGGCGCAGGATTCTGCATCCGCTCAGCAGACGCTGTCATCGCCCGATGCGCAGATCGAAGAACGGGTGCCAAGGGCTCCCGAGCAGACACCTGGAGGCCCCGCAACCCCGCTTCCGCCCGCACCCGATAAAGCCGTCCGGGAACAGGAGCAGACATTCCTGCTTGCTGCCGTCAGCCTCGAAGGCAACACCCTGTTTTCGCAGGCTGATCTCGCCCTCTATTACGAAGACATCCTGGCTCGGCTGGTGACCACCTCAGACCTGCAGGCCGCCGCGACAAGGATTACGGAACACTACAAGGAGCGAGGGTATTTCCTGACCCAGGCCTACCTCCCGCCCCAGGACCTTTCCTCCGGGATCGCCGTTATTCGGGTCGCGGAAGGCTATGTCGAGCGTGTCGACTTCCAGGGCGACGGACAGGTCCACGGGATGGTCCGCCGATTGGCGTCCGCGATCGACGAGTTTAGACCGATCAAGCGCAAGGACCTCGAGCGCGTCCTGCTTCTGATCGGGGATTCTTTTGGCCGTATAGTTGAGAATGCGGAGATGGCGGAGATCGATGCCCGTGACGGCCGATACGCCCTCCAGCTCACCCTGACGGCAAAACCGGAGAGTGGCCTGGTGTCCTACGATAACAGGGGCACCACCTCTTCCGGCAAGAATCAGATCTGGGTGTCCGTTTCAAGCAACCGGTTTATCGACCCCGACACTCAGTTGCGGGTCGGCCTGTTCACCATCCCCGATCAACCCCAGGAACTGCGCTACGGCGAAATGGAGATCAGCCGTCTCGTCGGCTCTGCCGGGACCACCGTCGGCGCCGTCTTCTCGGCGAGTGAAAGCGATGCCGGCGGCATTGATGCCATCGACGGGATCGAAGGCAGCAGCCGACGTCTGGTCCTGAAAGCGGCACACCCGGTCCTCCGGAGCACCGAGGCCAGCCTCTGGCTCAATCTTTCGGCCGATATCCGCAGCATCTCGGAAGAAGACGACGACGGCAGCAATTTCAAAGATGAGCTCCGGGTGCTCCGAAGCAATCTTTATATGTACGCAGTGGATGATTTCGGCGGCCAAAACCAGCTCTACGGAGAGCTGTCCGGCGGTTTACCTGCATTCGGCGCATCCGGGGTCGGCGCTCTCCGCTCCCGCCTCGGCGCCGACGCAGAGTTCCTGAAACTCCGCGCCTCGGTCACGCGCCAGCAGGAGATTACCAACGAAACTGGTATCCGGTTTCATGTCGCAGGACAGCTAGCGGATGATGAGTTGCTCTCATCGGAGGAATTCAGCCTCGGCGGCTCCTCGATCGGCCGGGCCTACGATTTCAGCGAGCTGACCGGAGATCACGGTGTCGGCGGCAGTATCGAGCTACAATACGGAGACAGCCTGCGGGACGATTACTTCACCTGGTTCCAGATTTTCAGTTTCTATGATTTCGGCATGGTCTGGAACGAGGGAGAATTCGAACAGACCCGGGAAAGCCTCTCCTCCGCGGGCTTGGGCATGCGCCTGGATCTGACGGACACGACCCGGCTGCAGCTAGAATATGCCCGCTCGCTGACCCGCCATGCAGCGGACGATGGCGGGGATTTTCAGCGCGTATTCTTCGAATTGAGCAAGAGCTTCTGACACAAGGCGGCAGAGAAAGATCGGACCGGACGCGCGGCCTTCATTTCGTCGCGGCGTCGACCTTGAACTCCACCGACGCATACCAATCGGCCGCCGCCCGGATCTCCTCGTCCGACATCGCCTCGGCGATACCGTTCATGATCTCATGCGTCCGCTTGCCCCGCTTGAAGGCTTTCAGCTGGGTGTCGATATAGATGTTGGTCTCTCCCGCAAGGTTGGGAGCATCCTCAAAAAGCGCAATGCCGTCGACGCCGTGGCAGGCCGTGCAGGCTTCCGGCGCATTGGCCGGATCGGTCCCGGCAGGCAGAGACGCTGTCGCCTTATGAGCGGCATACCAAGCCGAGACATCGTCCATCTGCCGCTCGCTCAGGCCTGACGCGACGACCGTCATCATCTCATGCCGGCGGGCGCCGGACTTGAAGGCTCGCAGCTGCCGCTGGAGATAGGATTCCGGCTCGCCCCCGATATGCGGGGCGATCGGGATTCTCGCAAAACCATCGAGCCCGTGACAGGTCCGGCACATATTCGCGACCTTGCGGCCGGCCGCGGGATCGCCTGAAAAAGCCGGAGCGGCCCCGGCGAGCATCAGCCCGCCGAGACCGAGCAGGATCGCACGCCTCATTTGGTGTAGCTGATCCGGTAAAGCGCCCCCGCCAGATCGTCCGACACCAGGATCGATCCGTCCGGAAGCTGCGCCACATCTACCGGGCGGCCGAGATATTCGCCCGTCGCTTCATCAAGCCACCCTTCGGCAAACGGCTCTATTGCGGCGTTGCCCTGATCGTCGATGAAGGTGACCATGACCCGGGCGCCAACCGGGGTGGTCCGGTTCCAGGATCCGTGCTGGGCCGAGAAGATGGCATGCTTGTATTTCTCCGGGAACATACGGCCCGTATAGAAATGCATCCCCAAATCCGCCGCATGTGCGACCGTCGCGACGACCGGCATCACGGTGTCGGCCGGCGGTTCCTCGCCCTTGTACTCGTTGGTGCGGGTGTCACCGCCGCCATACCACGGATGACCGAAATTCTGGCCTGCTGCGGTCTGCCGGTTCAACTCGCCGGGCGGGATATCATCGCCCATCCCGTCGACCTGATTGTCCGTGAACCAGAGCTCCCCGGTCGCCGGATGGAAGTCGTGCCCGACCGAATTGCGGATGCCGTAGGTGTAAACTTCCCGGCCGGTGCCATCGAGGTTCAGGCGGATCATCCCGCCGATGCCCCACTTGTTGTACAGATCCAGCTTATCCGCCGGTGCCACGTTGAAAGGCTGACCGAGCGAGATATAGATCTTGCCGTCCGGGCCGATCCGGCAGACCCGTGCCGTGTGATTGAAGCTTTCCTCGTCCGGCGGGATCAGATCGCCCTTGGCGACAAGATTGAAGGCCGCAACGTCCGGGCTTTCGTAAAAGAACTCGGCCGCCGGGAACAACAGCACCCGGTTCTGCTCGGCGATATAGAGGAAGCCGTCCTTCGAAAAGCACGGCCCGTTCGGAATGCTGAAAGTCAGCGACGGTGCGAAATCCTTCACCTCGTCAGCGACACGGTCCTTGTTCCGGTCCGTGACGGACCAGACCTTGTCCTTGCGGGTGCCGACGAAGGTGACGATGCCCTGCGGGCCGACCGCCATGTGCCGTGCATCCGGAACCACGGCATAAAGCTCGATCTTGAAACCGTCCGGCAGCGAGATGCGTTCCAGCGTCTTCTCGATGCCGACAGCATAGTCCCCGCCCTGCTCGATAAAGGTGAATTCGGTCACGCCGGTTGTCTTGAAGCCCGACAATTTTTCGAGATTGTCCGGAACCTGTCCGGATTGCGCGAACGCGCCGCCTGCAAAGAACGACGCAGCCACGGCCAATGCGATTATCTGTTTCATCAGATTTTCCTCCCTGTTGGCACGCTTATGCAACCATGATTTGCGTCACCACAAGGTAGGTCAACCTGATTTCTGCCTTTAAATTGCGCAAAAATCGTATGCCATTGCCGCCCGACGGCGCCGATGACGTCTGCAATATTCGATCAATGCTTGTGAAACAATCGGTTACGGGAACGGCACCCAGCGCGATCGGGCTTCAGGCCGGAGCCGCAATCAGCAGACGTAAACGGCGCGCGACCAGCACGAAAATGGCAGACAGCCCGACGCACCAAAGCATCATGACCACGCCTTGCCGTTCCAGCGTGATCCCCGCATCAATCAGCAGTCCGGTAATCGCGGGCCCGATGGCGGTGGAAAACACCATGGCCGAAACCGCCAGCGCCCGGATCGCGCCGAGATTGCGTGTGCCGTAAACCTCCGCCCAGACAGCTCCGTTCAGCGCACTGGAAAAGCCCGCGCCGAAGCCGATACAGCCGAGCACCACACCCCAGATCCAGACCGCGTCACTGGTGCCCAGCAAAACGATGCCGAGACCGATCGGCAGCAGGAAGAGCGGCAACAGGGCCAGCGCTCCAAACGCATCGATGATCCGGCCCGCAATAAAAACCGCGATCATGGCGCAGATCGCATAGGCCGGATATCCGGCCGCCATCTCGACCAGGCTCCAGCCCTTCTCGCCGGAGACATGCGCCTGATGGAAGAAGATCACCGTCCCGATGAAGGGCGGCGTCAGGATCCCGGGGAACAACGCCCAGTAGGACCAGTGCCGGAGCGCTTCCGGCCGGGTCCAGTGTCTACCGAGTGCACCTGCCGCCGGGCCGCTGGTCTCCCCGCCCTGGGGCTCCCGGTCGCGAGCAAACAAGATCCATAGCGCGCCGCCGAAGGCCACGGCGAGGATCGCTGCGGCGAGCACCCAGGTGCCGCGCCAGCCGACCAGCGCGATTGCCAGCACCGCCAGGGCCGGAAGCACCGCCTCGCCAATCCCGTAGCCAAGGCTGGTGATCGCGATCGCCCGTCCGCGCCGTGCCTGGAACCAGCGGGCGGTCGCCGTCATGCCGACATGACTGATCATGCCCTGCCCGAAGAAGCGCAGGCCGAGCACCATGACGAAAAGCATGATGATGGACTCGTGCAGCGCCATGCCGACGCAGACCAGCGCAAAGCCTGCAATGACCAGCATCGCCAGTTTGCGCAACGACATCGTGTCGGCGAGCTGGCCCGCCTTGATGAGCAATGCAGCGGAGGTCAGCGTCGCCCCGGCATAAAGCGTTCCCCAATCGCCGTCGCTGAGACCGTGCAGCGCCATGAACTGGCTGGCGAAGAGCGCAATGAAATAGGTCTGCCCGAAGGACGAGCCGAACGTGCACAGCAGGCCTGCACCGAGCCAGCGGGCATTTGCGAGGTAGAAATTGTTCCGGGGGCGATCAGAGTCCATTTCTCTGCTTGGCGTGGAAAACCATGGCATGTCAAGCAGATGAATGGTTGAGCACGACCGATCAAAAGGCGAGAAGCGACGATTTGCCTCTTGAAGCGCGGACCGGCCTCCCCTCACACTGCGGGCTTCCGATACAGGTGTCCCGCACGCCGGTATGCCATTCCGGCAAAACAAGCTCCAGACGTCGCCGAAAGGGGTCATCCCCCTGAAAAAAGGACCTTCAAATGCCAGTTGAGAAAATAGACACGCTGGTCGTCGGCGCCGGTCAGGCCGGGATCGCGATGAGCGAGCACCTCGGCAAGGCTGGCGTGCCTCATCTGGTTCTGGAGCGGTCCCGGATCGCCGAGCGCTGGAGATCGTTCCGCTGGGATTCTCTGGTCGCCAACGGGCCTGCCTGGCACGACCGCTTTCCCGGCATGGAATTCAAGGGCGAGAGCCCCGACGCCTTCGTCGAGAAAGAGAAGGTCGCCGACTATTTCGTCGACTACGCGAAGATGATCGATGCCCCGGTCCGCTGCGGTGTCGAGGTAACGTCCGTGACACGGAACGAGGGCCGCCCGGGTTTTCGTGTCGAGACATCGGATGGAGTGATCGAAGCCAACAGTGTGGTTGCCGCCACCGGCCCGTTCCAGACCGCGACGATCCCGCCGGTGGTCCCGGATAGCCTCGGGATCACCCAGCTCCATTCCAGCGCCTATCTCAATCCCGGCCAGCTCCCGGATGGTGGCGTTCTGGTGATCGGCGCGGGCTCGTCCGGCGTGCAGATCGCAGACGAGCTGAACCGGGCGGGAAGAAAGGTCACGCTCGCGGTCGGCCCGCATGACCGCCCACCCCGGGCCTATCGCGGACGGGACAATTGCTGGTGGCTCGGCGTTCTCGGCAAATGGGAGGCCGCGACTCCGTCCGCCGGGGCCGAGCATGTGACGATTGCAGTGAGCGGTGCGCGTGGCGGAGAGACCATCGATTTTCGCAAGCTCGCGGAACAGGGCCTCACCCTCGTGGGCCGCGCGGAAGGCTGCAAAGACGGCGTCATGAGCTTCGCCGACGACCTCCGCCGCAACATCGAGAATGGCGACAGGAATTACCTCTCCGTCCTGCGGGAAGCGGACGCCTATCTCGCCCGGACCGGGCTTGAACTGCCGGAGGAGCCCGAGGCGCACATCATCGCTCCCGATCCGGATTGCGTAACCAACCCGATCCGTGAGCTCGATTTGAAAGCAGCCGGGATCTCTACGATCATCTGGGCAATCGGCTTCGGACATGACTATAGCTGGCTAAAGGTCGATACGTTCGACGAGACCGGCAAGCCCTTGCACCAGCGCGGCGTCTCGCGCGAACCGGGGATCTATTTCCTCGGTCTGCCCTGGCAGTCGCGTCGTGGATCGAGCTTCATCTGGGGCGTCTGGCACGACGCCCGATATGTCGCGGACCAGATTGCCATCCAGCGATCCTATCTCGACGTCGATGCCGCCGCCCGTGCGCGTGGCGCGGCGCCGGGCGCCAAGGCCTGATCAACATTCTTCAAGACGGCAGACGGGCCGCATTCTTACTCAACGGAGGCCAGCATGGCGCATGAACGGCTGCGGAAATTCAACACCAAGGACACCTACCCGGAACAGAAGCTGGACAACGATCTGGCCCAGGCGGTGATCACGCGCGGCGGCCGCACGGTCTGGCTGCGCGGCCAGTGCCCGCAGGATCTGGACACGGCGAAGAACATCGAGAGTCACGATCCCGTCGAGCAGACCCACAAGGTGATGCAGAACATTCGCCAGCTCCTCGAAGAAGCCGGGGGCGACATGCATCATCTTGTAAAACTTGTCGTCTATATAACGGACGTCCGGTACCGGGAGGCCGTCTACCGGACCATGGGCGAGTACATCAAAGGCGTCCATCCGGTCTGTACCGGCCTTGTCGTTCAGGCGCTTGCCCGGCCGGACTGGCTGGTAGAGATCGACGGCACCGCCGTTATTCCGGATGAATGATCCGGACGCGTAATCAGGAGTTCCGCATGACCTTCTCCCTCGTTGCCCGCTGCGCCGAGACCGGCATGTTCGGCATTGCCATCTCCTCCTCCTCGCCCGCCGTCGCGGCCCGCTGCGCCTATACCCGCGCCGGCGTCGGCGCCGTGGCCAGCCAGAACATCACTGATCCGCGCCTCGGCCCGCTGGTGCTGGACCGGATGGAAATCGGCCTATCCGCCGAGGGTGCCATCGAGGCAATGCGCAAGGAGTGTGAATTTCTCGACTACCGCCAGGTACTCGCTGTTGATAAACACGGCGGCAGCGCCATTCATTCCGGCGGTAACGCGCTGGGTATCTGGTCCGAAGCAAAGGCCGAAAACGTCGCGTCAGGCGGCAACCTGCTCGCCAACGCGGAGGTCCCCGCGGCCATCGTCGCCGCCTTCACGGAATCCACCGGTCATCTGGGTGACAGGTTGATCGCCGCCATGAAGGCCGGCCTCGCGGCAGGCGGCGAAGCGGGCCCGGTGCATTCCGCCGGCATGCAAATCGCGGACGAACTCGGCTGGCCCGTCGCGGACCTGCGCTGCGACTGGACGGAAGACTGCCCGATCGAAGCGATTGCGACGGCGTGGGAGGTCTACAAACCCCAGCTCGACGCCTATGTCACCCGCGCGCTCGACCCGCGCGAGGCACCGTCTTACGGCGTGCCGGGGGACGAGTAACCCTCACCCCTTCTCGCTCACCCCTCCGCCGCAACGAACGCGACCGACTGTTTCGCCGTTCGCATGACATGCTTGCGCTTGATCTTCGACTGGAAGAAGCGGTTCACAGCCGCCGCCAGCACCGGCACCCAGGGAGCGTCCGGGCGAGCCCGGATTTCCTCGCGGGTGGCGACCGGCAGCTTCACCATATGGGCGGAGACGATATATTCCGGCTCCGCATGATCGAACAGGCCGGGCAGCAGGTTAGCCAGAAACGCCTCCGGATCATCCACCGCATAGGGCGCCGTGTCCTGCTGGACCTCGGTATAGGCGGCGTTACGGCCGGTAAAGCAGGCCATCTGCAACAGGGCGTCCGGCCACAGATCCTCAAGCCGTCCGCACTGCGCCCGCACCGCGTTGGCGAAGGTGATGCCGTGTGTGAAGTCGAGCCAGTTCACATTGTCCGGCACCGGGCGGTCGTGCCGGGCGCCCCAGTGCGTATCGAAATGCAGCATCTGCCAGGCGGCAGCGCCCATCAGGGCATCGAGCAGGGCTGTGCGGTCCCCGCTTGAGCGGTTCGCACGGTCCAGCGCGCGGGGCACGTTGAGGCTGTAGAATTCCTCCGGCGCGACCGGCGCATCTCCTGCCCCGTCCCATGCCTCCCGGGCTGGACGATAGGCCTTGAATTCCGGGATCAGATCCTCCCGACTGGCATTCACCAGCGCCCGGACCAGCGTCAGGTAAAGCGGCTCGGCCAACGTGTCGCCCAATCGTTCAACGAGCTGCCGGGTCTTGTAACAATAGATCAGCGCATGGCCGAAATCCTGATAGTGGGCGAGCGCCGCCCGCGTTACCGGCGCATCCAGCACTTGCCAGCCGGGACCACGACAGGCGCCACGCACCAGCGCGGCAGCCGCCGCTTCATCCTCCGCCTCGATGGCTTCGACCAGCCGGTCTGCATCGAACGCGGTCTCTCCGTCCGGGAACGGAAACCGCTCCCAGCGCAAACTATCCCACGCAAGATGAGCGACAATTTCGACGTGCGGGATGATCGAGGAGGCGTCGTCCTGTCCGCCATAATCTTCCCCCAACTCCAACCAGTCCGGCGCCGCGGCAATGGCATGGGTGGTGCCCCATTCGAACCGTTCATGCGTCCAGAGCACCGCCTGCCTTACCGCCTCCAGCGGATCGCCTCCGGCCGCCTTCAGCCGGGCGATTTCCCGGGCCATGCGGGTGTAATTATGGTCGCGAAAACTCTCTTTCAGATTACCGAGCGCGGTCTCGATCCGCTCAGCCGCCGGTGCATCCGCAATGTCGACAAAGACGGCGCCGTCCCGAACTTGCGTGGGGTAGATCCGTAGACGATCACCACCGACCTGATTGGCGCCGCTGACCAGATCGAATTTCCAGTTATGCCAGTTGCAGGTCAGCCGGCAGGCGCCCGCCGCCTGATCGCCCCCCGCCTGATCAATGGTGCCTTCGATCAGTGGATAACCCTCATGCGGGCACCGGTTGTTGCAGGCATGCACGCATCCATCCGCATGGAACAGCGCAATCTGCTTGCCGCCCGCCTTGAAGATCTTACGGCCTGCCTGCTCAAGCAGTGTGAGCGGCATTGCCTCGACCCATTCGGGTTTCTGCCTGTGTTCCATGACACCTCTTCCTCTTGTCTTATCCGGTCAGTCTGGTCCGCTCAGTCCGGCCGCATGCCTTTTTCGGTCAGCTCATCGATGGCCGCGTCCGTCTTCCGCAGATGACCGAGCCCCATGCTGCGAAGAACATGGTCCGCCTTGGTGAACTGGATATTCTCGTAGCCGATGATTTCGATCCGGTTGCCCCAGGGATCGAGGAAGTCGAGGAAACGATCCGGCAGGGGCAGGATTTCCACCCCGTTCGCCAGCAACACCGCGCGCACCGCCTCCTTGTCCGCCACCACAAGACCGACATGCCGCTTCACATCCGCCGGCTGAGGCCGGCTCGTGACCAATGCGATGAACTGGTCGCCAAGATCAATTTCGGCCTGGCTTTCGGTCCGGCCGCGCTGCTCGAACGTGAAAAGCCTGCCGTAAAACTTCAGCGCCTCGTCGAGATCGCCAACCTCAAGCGCGATGTGATTGATCCCGACCACGGGAACCGGGGTGGGAGTTGAGGATGGGATAGGGTTTTCAGCGGAAACTTCCGGCACGGTAGGCCTCCTCGCAACGACGGGTTCGTTGCAGAGCATTCTGCGCCGGGAATTTATTAAATCAAGATTATTCTTTTTTAATTATCTGGGCGGACGATCAGTCGCGCATGAACAGATCCCGTGAGGCGGGTCGGCCACGCAGCCGGGTCAGCAGCCAGAGAAGGATCCCGAGCCCACCAAAGACCAGCCAGGCCGGGAACAGCAGGACGGTCACCATCACCGGATGCCAGAGAAAAGGATGCAGATATCGGGCGATTGCCGGCTCGGCGAGCTGCAGGCTGTCCCGATGCAATCCGGCCCAGAGCGTGCCCGCATCCATGATGCGCAGCGCCTCCGCCTGGTAGCTCGCATATCCGTCCCGCGCGGCGAGTGCCAGCGCAATCAGGATCAACAGCAGCGCAATAAACCGGAACAACCGCCTCATACATCCCCCGGCGCGCCCGAACCGGTTCTCCGGCGGACCTGCGCGCAAACAACTGACGAGCCCCCTAACAGTCTGGAAAGACTACACCAATCGAGCCCCACAACCAATCGTACCGCGCATATCCGGGGGTCAGCGGCAGAACTGTCTTTTTTTCTTCAATTTCAGGCTTCAAATCGTTGCAAAGCCCGGACGGCTTTTGTATGGTCCGCGCCTCTTCAGGAGGGATGGCCGAGTGGTTTAAGGCGCACGCCTGGAAAGCGTGTTGGGGTGTAAGCCCCTCCGGGGTTCGAATCCCCGTCCCTCCGCCAGCTTTCCGATATCAAATTGATATTTTTATGTGACGGGAAACCGTCCGGCTGTTGGCGCCCGGATTGATCCCCTTTAGAGGCAATCGGTTGCCTCAGACCTTTGCGGCCTCACCGCGAATCACGCGACAGATCAGGCGGTCACCGGTTGCTCGAGGGCTGCCGCCAGGGCGTTCAGGGCGGCTTCGGTGAAACGCCACATATTGGCTTCCCGGTTTCCCTCACCGGTCTCCAGCGTGAAGACCCGGGTCGTCGGGCCGCAGAGCGCGATGCAGGTGTGACCGGCGGCATCGCCGTAGCGGTTGCCCCGCGGGCCCGAGGCACCGGTCTCCGCAAGTCCCCATGTGGTGTCCATCTTCCGCCGCATGGTCTCGGCCAGCAGGGCCGCGTAGGGCTCGGAGGAGGAGCGCATGCCCGGGTGCTGCTCAAACACAATATCCGTGAAGATCTCGCGGGCCTTGTGGGTGTAGATCACCCCGCCGGCGACGAAATAGGCGGAGGCGCCCGGCACCGCCAGGAGAGAGGCGGAAATCAGCCCGCCGGCGGAGGACTCGGCGACGGCGATGGTCTCGCCGCGTGCCGTCAACAACCGTCCAGCGGCTTCACCAAGCCCACCCAAATCACGCATCCCGTCAATCCTCCCGTCGCGCCTTAAATCGCGCTGTTAGCTCATTTCAGCAGTATGCCCGCTATGCGGACAAAGGCGCCGTTCATTTGTTGCGTATGAATGGCGGCTCTCCGAAGTCTGCGTCTTAAGTCAGCGGGATTTTGTACTCTACGGTCTCGCGTCCACCGAGAGCCTTGTCGGCACTATAGGTTCTAACCATCACCCCGCCTGCTTTTTCGATGACCCGTATCGAAGCAGGGTTGTCAGGGCTGGTCGTAATTTCAACGTATTTAAGGCCGGCTGCTTTCGCCTCTGGAAGAATTGCGACAAGCGCTGCAGACGCAAGGCCCTCTCCTTGTCGCCAAGGCACGACGGCATACCCGATGTGACCCGAACAAGTCGGCGGCAGTTCCTCTGTCCCAGGCTTCCACCGCAAACCTATGTGACCGCAAAACTCATTATCCCATATCCATCTGCGAATGCTCGGCAAGCGCGGCACCTTCGAGCCGTCTGGAAGCGTAAGAGGGCCAGCCTTCGCTGTCGGATCGTCAAGTTTTGAAACGAACGATGCCGCGTCCTTTGAAATCGCAGCGATCTGTTCATCTGCGGCTTCAGGGCGCAAATTGTCTGGTGACCAACCGTTTTTGAGCGCGGAAACATACGCAGGAATATCGTCAATGTTTGGTATGCGTAATTTCACTTGATCCTCTTCTCAACAAAAAAACCAACAAAACAAGACACTTACCTATAACGCAGCATTGATCAATAAAGGCGCGAAGCAGACAGGTCAATCAGCCGTGAGCGCGCCAACAATCGCCTTCACCGACCGGATCGTCAGTGCGTTTCGCTCCTCGTCGACAGGCAGCGCCTGGGACGAGACCTTTGCGACCACGATTTCGTTCGCCCGGTCGACAAACAGGTTCTGGCCATGCACGCCGTAGCCAAACAGCAGCGGCGCCGGCCCGTCCTCGACGTACCATTTGCTGCGATAGCGCATCGGCGCGCCGCGGAAGAGTTCCGTGAAATCGCCCGACGCCCAGGCGGCAGCATCGCCGCCCGCGATCAGATCGTCGATCCAGCCAGCGGGGACGATACCGCGCCCGCCTTCGACAAGAAGCTGCCCGACCCGGGCGAGATCGCGCACCGTCGCGCAGAAACCGCCTGCACAACGCGGGGCGCCGAGCCGGTCGACGGTGATATAGGCGCTGCGCTCCGCCCCCATCGGCCGCCACAGTTTTTCGGAGACGAGATCGGCATAGCGCCGTCCGCTGGCACGCTCGATCACCCAGCCGAGCAGATCGGTATTCGGCGAGACATAGTGGAAGCTGCCGTCATGCGCGCCGTCCGCGCCGGTCATCGTCGCGAAAAAGCTCCGCAGATCCGAAGGAAGCTCGCCCGGCTCCAGCGGGTTCCAGTTCTGCGCCTTGCGGTATTCGATGATCGGCCCTGATGTCGCGAGATAATCTTCGTCAAAAGCGACTCCGGCCCGCATGTCGAGCAGGTGACGCACCGTCGCGCCTTTGTAGGCCGTGCCCGCAATCTCCAGCACATAGCTGGTGACCGGAGCGTCCGGATCGAGAACACCTTCCTCAATGAGGATCCCGGCGATCAGGCCAAGCAGCGATTTCGAGACCGACATCAGAATATGCGGTGTGAAGACATCCATGCCGTTCGCATAGGATTCGAACACCAACGCGCCGCGCCGCAGAACCACGATCCCGTCAGTGTCCGTGTTGGCGAGGAAATCCGAGAGGCTCACCCCACCGTCCAGCGTGAGCCCGTCGAGGCCGCCCGGCGCATGCCGCAGACCGGACACCGCATCGGGATCGTTCGGAATATCCGCAGACGCCACGATTTCGCGCACATGGTGAAAAGCCCACCGGCTGAACGGCGCCGTCCGCCAGTTCGCCAGCGTCACCTGTGTTTCGGGAGAGGCAGGAAAGCCCTGCATAAGATCAGTCACGGGCATGGTGGGTCCTTGAAGGTTGGACGCTACCTCTACCGCTATCTTTGCCCTCGCACCACTCCTCCCGGCAGGGCGCCCGTCGCCTCGCCGCCCCGGTATGTCACCTTGCCGGAGACAATGGTGGCGTCGTAGCCGGTCGATTTCTGCATCAGCCGCTTGCCGTTCGCCGGCAGGTCATAGGTGACGTAGGGATCGGAGAAGCCGACCTTGTCCCAGTCGATGATATTGACGTCGGCTTTCTTGCCAGGCGCCAGCACACCACGGTCGGACAGACCGGCGGCGCTGGCGGTGTCGGAGGTCAGGCGCCGGATCACGTCCGTCATCGGGAAGCGGGCCCGGTCGCGGCCCCAGTAGCTCATCAGCCAGGTCGGATAGCCGGCATCGAGGATGAAGCCGACATGGGCGCCGCCGTCCCCCAGCCCCATGATCGCGTTCCTGTCGGCCAGCATCTCTTCCGGCGCGCTCATGTCGTAATTCGCGTAGTTCACCAGCGGCGTGTAGATGAAGCCGCGCCCCTCCCGCTCCAGCAGGATGTCGTAGGCGACCTCGGGCGCCGTCCGGCCTTCCCGCTCGGCCATCGCCGCGATGGACTCGCTCTTCGCGGGCTCGTAATTGGCGGGCGAGCCGAGGCGGAACATCTTGGAGAAGGAAATCCGGTGGATCAGCGGGAAGGTGCTGTTCTTCACCGGGTCCTCGGAAAGGATCTTCCGGCGCACCTCCGGATCGCGCAAAGCCGTGACCCGCTCCGCCAGCGGCAGATCCGCGATGGAGCGATAGGTCTCGGTGCCGGAGAACGGGTTCTGGCTGCCTTCAAGGCCGAGCAGGATACCGATCGGGCGCGGCGCCACCACCGGCCGGATCGACAGTCCGTCATTCGCCGCCTCCCCCGCCATCCGCAGCAGGTCGCGCCAGAAATGCGGCCGGTCGTGCCGCTGGTTCAGGGTGAAGACGGCGGTCCGGCCGCTATTCTCGATGATCCGGCGCAGCATGGCGAACTCGGTTTCCGGGTCCGGCTCGTCCCAGTCAGAGACGATCTCGAGGAAGCCTGCCCCGGCATCCTGCATGCCGCGCGCGATCCCGGTCAGCTCTTCCTCCTGGGCGCGCAGGGTCGGTGTGTAGTCACCGGCGAGGCTCTTGTGGCTGATGGTGCGCGAGGTCGAAAATCCGAAGGCTCCCGCGCGCACAGCATCCGCCGAAATCTCCCGCATCCGGGCGATGTCTTCCGGCGTCGCATGTTCGAGATTGATCGCCCGCTCGCCCATGACATAGACCCGGACGGCGGCATGGGGCAGCAGCACGCCGAGATCCATGTCGCGCGGCAGCTTCTCCAGCACGTCGAGATACTCCGCAAAGCTCTCCCACTGCCAGTTCAGTCCTTCATGCAGGACCGGGCCGGGAATGTCCTCCACCCCCTCCATCAGCTCGACCAGCTTCTCGCGGTCCTCCGGCTTGCAGGGCGCGAAGCCGACACCGCAGTTGCCCATGATCGCCGTGGTGACGCCGTGCCAGGCCGAGGGCGCCATGTGCTTGTCCCAAACCGCCTGGCCGTCATAATGGGTGTGAATATCGACGAACCCGGGCGTGACCAGCTTGCCCCGCGCGTCGATCTCCTCGACGGCGGTCTGCGCTCCGAAATCGCCGATGCCGACGATGCGATCCCCGGCCAGCGCCAGATCCGCCTCGACCGGCTCCGCCCCGGTGCCGTCGACGATGGTTCCATTCCGGATGATCAGTGTGGGCTCAGCAGACTTTGGCTCAGCAGACATGGCGAATCCTCCCGATGTTTATTCTCTTTTTCCGGGAGTGTGAGCCTGCGGACAGGCCCCGTAAAGCCGCAGGCGGGCACAAGTGTGGTGACGGTTTGCCGGAACACCCGGCACTCTCCGCGCCGCTCGCCAGCCGTGCTGCCAAAATACCATCAATCGGCGCGGCCCGGCTTTGCTAGCCTCCTGGCAAAACACGAAGCACTAATATCGCAAGGGGAAACGCGGCAATGGACAGCTCAAGCAAGATCGCCCTGATCGGCGCCGGACTGATGGGACACGGGCTTGCCCTGGTGCATGCAATCGCCGGGCATCCGGTGAAGATGACCGATATCAGCGAGAACCAGCTCAAGATCGGCATGGACCTCGCCGCCAGCGCGCTGGAGACCATGGTCTCGGCAGGCAGCATCGCCCGCGCCGACGTCGCCCCGATCCTCGCCCGGATCACGCCAGTGGCTACCCTCGCCGACGCGGTTTCGGACGCGGATTTCATCATCGAGGCGGTGGTCGAGAACCGGGATGTGAAGCGCACGGTGTATGCCGAGATCGAAGCGGCGGCCCCGGCGCGGGCGCTGATCGCCAGCAACACCTCCTATCTCGACGTCTTCCCGCTGGTCCCGGCCAGCCTGCAGAACCGTTTCATCATCACCCACTGGTACACGCCGCCCTATATCATCGATCTGGTCGATATCGCCGGCGGGCCGGAAACCGATCCGGCACATCTGACGACCATGCGGGACCATTACCGCGCCATCGGCAAGAAGCCGGTGCTGTTCGACCGCTTCACGCCCGGCTATGTCGCAAACCGGCTGCAGGCGGCGATGACGCTGGAAATCACCCGGATGCTGGACGAGGGCTGGGCCAGTCCCGAGGCCATCGACGACAGCATCAAATACGGCCTCGCCCTGCGCATGGCGACCATGGGCGCGCTGATGAAAGCGGACTTCACCGGCCTCGACATGACCCGCCGCTCGCTCTCCAACAAGATGTACACGCCGCCGGAAGTGAAAGGCTACAGCGAGACGCTGGAGGGGCTGATCGCGGACGGCAAGATGGGCGTGATGAGCGGGTCAGGCTATTTCGACTATGGCGACATGAAGCCGGACGAATTGTTCCGGAACCGGGATATCGGGCTGCTGAAGCTGAAAGCGGCGGTGGAGACGGTGGAGGAAGAGACGCCGCTGTCGCCGAAGGGGTGATCCGCATGGATGCGATGGAAACGGACTATGTCGTGGTCGGCGCAGGCTCCGCCGGCTGTGTCGTGGCGAGCCGCCTGAGCGAGACCGGGGCAAAGGTCCTGCTGCTGGAGGCCGGGCCCGCGGACCACAATCCCCTGATCCATATTCCGGCCGGCGTGAAGAGCCTGCTCTATAACGCGAACGTCAACTGGAACTATGCGAGCGAACCGGAAGAGGGCACGGCGGGACGGGCTATTCACTGGCCGCGCGGACGCGTTCTGGGCGGATCGCACTCGATCAACGGGATGCTCTATGTGCGCGGCAACCCGGCCGACTACGACGGCTGGGCGCAGCTCGGCTGCCGGGGCTGGAGCTTCAGCGACGTCTTGCCCCTGTTTCGCCGGTCCGAGCGCTACGACAAAGGCGAGGATGCTGTCCGGGGGCGCAGCGGCCCGATGCCCGTCGAGGATTACCGGACCATTCTGCCACTGACCCACGCCTTCGTGCGCGCGGCCCAGGAGGCCGGTTTTGCCTTAAACCCCGATTACAACGGCTCACAGCAGGACGGGGTCGCCTATTCGCAGATGACGCGGCGCGGGCGCTGGCGCGCGTCGACCGCACGCACCTTCCTGGCCGAGGCGCGCGAGCGCCCCAATCTGCGGATCGAGACGGAGGCGCTGGTGCAAAAGCTGACCTTCGAAGGGCGCCGGTGCACCGGGCTGGTGTTTCGCCGCCACGGCGAGGATGTCCGCGTCCGCGCCTCCCGCGAGGTGATCCTGTGCGGCGGCGCCGTCAATTCACCGCAAATCCTGCAGCTCTCGGGGATCGGCCCGGCCGGGCATGTCGCGGGCCTCGGGCTGCCGGTGGTGCAGGACCTGCCGGGCGTGGGCGCCAACCTGTCCGATCACTATGTCACGCGCATCACCCACCGGGTGCGGGACGCGATCTCGCTGAACGAGCTGTCGCGGGGCTGGCGGGTGCTGCGCGAGATCGGCCGCTTCGCGCTTTTCGGCAACGGCGCGCTGACCTTCGGCGTGACGAGCGCCATGGTGTTCTGCCGCAGCCGCGAGGGCCTGGAGAGCCCGGACCTTCAGCTCCTGTTCACGCCGGCCAGCTACGATCCGGACAAGCCGCTGGCGCTTGAGCGCGCGCCCGGAATGGCGACGGTAATCTGTCCGACGCGTCCCGCCAGCCGTGGCACGGTGATGGCCGCCAGCCCGGATCCGTCGGAGCCGCCGCGCATCAAGCCGAACTATCTGTCGGATCGCGACGATTTGCGCGTGATGCTGTCCGGCATGGAGCATGTGCGGCGGATCTTCGCGGCGCCGTCCCTGGCGCGCCACAGCGCTGCGGAACTCTGGCCGGGATCGGCTGCAGCGGACGAGGCCGCGCTCGCGCAATTCGCCCGGGAACGCGGCACCACGCTCTACCATCCGGTCGGCACCTGCAAGATGGGGATCGATCCCATGGCGGTCGTTGACCCCGAGCTCAGAGTCCGCGGCGTCGAGGGCTTGCGCGTCGCCGACGCATCGGTGATGCCCTATCTGACAACCGGCAACACCAACGCCCCGACCATCATGATCGCCGAGAAGGCGGCCGACCTGATCCGGGCGGAAAGCGCGTAATCGTCGCGCGCCCGAACCTCACTCTAAGTGCCGTCGATATAGACCCAGTCTGCGCCCTCGCGGCGGAAGCGGCTGGTTTCGCGCACGCGGCCGGTGTGGGTGCCGTTCCGCCATGTCGCCGTGAAGCGGACAGTCGCGGTATCGGGCCCGGTCACCTCGTGCCGGTCGATCGTCAACCCGGTCCAGACCTGGGCGGGGTCCAGATCAAGGATCAAGGGCCGCGTCTCCGCTGCCCAGCTCTTCTGCAGGTAAGCCGTATTTCCCCGGCTAAACGCGCAATAGCGGGAGCGCATCAGCTCCTCCGCATCCCGCGCCGGCGCCCCAGAATGCAACCGGCCGCAGCAGCCCAGATAGCTCTTCCCGCTGCCGCACTCACATGGCTCAAACAAAACGCTCTCCAATCAGGTCGCGCCCCATCAACGCGCGCCGAGCTCGTCGAGATAGATCCGCACCGCATTCTGAACATGCCGGAAGCGGTCGCCCCCGAGATGCTTGCCGCCGAACCATCGCGTCACCACGATGATATGGTCGCGCAGCCCTTCCCGCTCCAGCATGCGCAGGATCACCATTCCCGCTCCCGCCTCGCCATCGTCGTTTTTCAACGCCGTATCAGCGGTCAGCAGGGCCCATGTGTTGTGCGTGGCCTTGGCGAATTTCTTTTTGGCGCAAAGCGTCTTGATAAAGGCCTTGGCCTCCTCTTCGGACGCGCACGGACCGCCCGAGACCGCATATTTCGATCCGCGGTCGCTGATGATGTTCTCGAGAATACGCATCACGCAGGCTTAGAGCGATCCAATGCCGGCAGCAAGGGGGCTGCGGCATATCCGGCCGGCATTTTGGTGTCCTTCATGAAAGCGCAGCATGGAAAGCAAACGCCTCGCTTCAGGGCTGCGTGCTGTCGGTGTCCTGTAAATCGGAAAGAATTCTGTCATCGAACCCGGGAATTGGCTGGCCGCGGCTTGCGCTCAGCACCTGCTCCCGGAAGTCGGTAATCCCGCGACGTGCGGCAAGCGGGAAAACCTCTTCCAACCTGACAAGGGTTTCCGAAAGCCGACTGACGACATCCGCGTCGGTGATCCCGTATCGTGCAATCGCTGCGAAGGCCCGGCAGGCCACATCCTCCAGAACGACAGTTTCGATTGAGAGACGCACCTGGCCGTCCCGGTCCAATCGCATTGCCGATGGGATGCCCCGTCCGGCTGCGCGACCAAGGACTTCTCCCAGTCTGTCAATGCAGTAGAGAGCGGTCGTCGGATCATTCAAGCCGGGCGACAGGGATCTCTGGGCCAGTTCCACGATACGGTGGATGGCGAATTCAAGATCCTGATAGGGCGTCCGATCCCGGCCGATGACGACCGCACCGCGGAGCTCTTCGGCGATCTTGTCCGATACCCGATCCTGCGGATATGCGGTGATCACGCACGCACCCTTGATGACAAACCTGCCGGGCGGCGCATCGACCCGCAGAACAAGATCATGCTCCGAGGCAATCCGCATCAACGCGTCAATGCCGATATTCTGGACATATCCGCCAAAGTCGGCCGCGATCTGCCTGCTGGATGCTTCGAAACCGTCAGGCATTTGGTGCCCGGCACCCTGCTCGGGCCGTTCGTCAAACAGGCGATCAACAGCGGCACACCCTTCCCGGGCGAGTTTCGCCAGCAAGGTTTCGATCCGGATCGACGTTGCGATGTGATGAATGAAATAGATCAGAACAGCGACACTGGCCGCAGCCAGAACAACACCAAACCCGACCGCCAGATGGGGGACGAAGCTGGCCCCCTCCATGCCCCGCACCGACCGCAGCACGAACAGGCAGTAGAGAAAGGTCGCGATGAACGTGCCCAACACGATCTGGTTGCTGCGATCGCGCATGAAATTGTCCAGAACCCGCGGCCCGAACTGCGAGGAGGCAAGCTGCAACGACAACATCGTGATTGAAAAGATCAGGCTTGCCACCGTGATCATCGAGGTTGCGATCACCGACAGGATCGACCGCGCGCCCTCGGGCCCGAACGTATAAAACGCATTCGGGTCGTCCGTCTGGTCCACGTCGCGCAGGGTATCGACCTCGATGAGCAGAAACGAAAGCGCCACAGCCACGATGGCCATGAGAGCGGGCACGAACCAGAAGCTGGAGTTCAGGCGGTCCCAGAACGCGATGACGCGGGTGATCGAAAATGAGGCAGCCATGACCAACTCTTTTCTTGTCGCGGGCTGGGTCGCAAGCTTGCCGAACTGACGGCGAAACCGCTTTCCGTCACAGTGAAGGAGTTAATCCAGGGCCGCCCGGCATGAGCCTCAATCCTATCAAACAGCCTGAGAATCACTAGTTCAGAAACTATAAAAAATTACTCTCTCTCTGATATTCGTATTTCTGGAACGAACAACTCGTCAATTTTAGACATATTATCAGAAAACCATTCCAAATTACTTTGATTATCGTCTAGATATTTAGAATATCTATTATGTTGAGCCTCCGAATAAACACCAGAATTTATTACTTTCTCTAAAGATTTTATGCTTTTTCCATACGCTTTCATTTTGGTAGACCGCCTCTCCATCTCCGCGACGAAATCGGCCACCACATTACTAAATAAGAATTTAGATTCAGAAACTACTCTTAACATATTTTTCATAGAAATGTCAGGATAACTTGGGTCAACGATCACACAATTAAATATACCTTTCACTTCATTATATACATCTACTTTCAATTGATAAGTCCTTTGCGCAATATCAAGCTTATACAAATCATTCTGCCTGTCGTAAATGGCATTCTGATTTGCAATCAGCTCATTTTGCTTCTTTCCAACAATATACGCCGCAACACCAACCACTAGAGGTGTAATACTTACACCAACCCAAAATGTCGCAAAAGTATCATACCAAGGAGTAATTATTTTTAATTCATTAGGAATATTTAAGCTTGCACTAACATGCATTATACTATCTGACAGCTTCTGAGATGATAAATAAAAAACATGCCTCAAAGTTGCCATTTCATCCTGAAAAACTTTAAGTAAACCTACTCCCTCCGAATTCTGAGCGGCCAAATTTTTGTCAAATTTCATCAGAATAGAAGCTTCAAATTTTTTCAGAGCCTGCAAAAGCTCCCGAACGTGAGATTCCGAAATAGTATCGATGTGATTTTTGACCACATCCTGGAGAGGCGAGACCGTATCAATGTTGATAGGATGACCAACAAGGTCATAATTTTTTACTCCATCACCATCTGACATATTCCCTCCGGCGATTTACGCTTTCGATTTCCGCCACCAATATCATGCCCTAACTTACCAATTCCCACACGCCAACATATGCCCCGCGAGCATTCCTCGCGCTTTCATCATCACTAACGGGAGATAAGGAGACACCTCTGAACTACCCTCTGCACTGAAAAACAAACACGAACCAGCATCGATTAATGCGTTATCCTCCCCCCACACTGACCAGCCCGCCGCAATAGCCCTCCCGAAGAGAGCAAACCAATGCACCCCATAATCCTCTTCACCGGCTATCTCCTCATCACGGTTGCCCCGCTTCTCCTTAGCGCCCTGCAAAATCTCCCGCCGCGCCCCCTGCTGGATGAGATCGCCTCCGGGCTCGGCATGACGGCGTTCGCTATTTTGCTGGTCGAGTTCGTGCTGTCGGGGCGGTTCCGGGCGATTTCGGGGCGGATCGGGATGGATGTGACCATGCGGTTTCATCAGCTCGTGGCGCGCACGGCGCTGATTTTCGTTCTTGTTCACCCCTATCTCTACAGCGCGGAGTTTTTCGGCACGCCGCTGCCGTGGGACGCGACGGGGCAGTTTACGCTCGGCCTCGATGCCGGCTCGCTGATCACCGGGCTGATCGCTTGGGTGGCATTGCCGTGCTTCGTGCTGATGTCGATTTTTCGGGACCAGTTGCCCTATCGTTACGAGGTCTGGCGGGCGATGCATGCCATCGGCGCGGTGGTGATCGCGGCGGCGGTGACTCATCACGCGCTTGAGGCGGGGCGGTACAGTGCCGACCCGCTGCTCGCCGGGTTCTGGCTTGTCCTGCTCACCCTCGCCCTTGCCTCGCTGGTCTGGACCTATGCGATTGCGCCGCTCGGGGAGGCGCGCCGGCCCTACGAGGTCACCTCGGTCAGGAAGATCGCGCTCAGGACATGGGAGCTCGCCCTGCGGCCCCGGCGCGGGGACGCGCTCGCCTTCGAGGCGGGGCAGTTCGCCTGGCTCAAGTTGGGGCACAGCCCGTTCTCATTGCAGGAAAACCCGTTCTCGATCAGCTCGGCCCCGGCCGACCGCCCCGATGTCCGCTTCGTCATCAAGGAAGCCGGGGATTCCACCCGGCATATCGGAGACGTTGCGCCGGGCACCGTCGCCTGGCTCGGCAATGCGCATGGCAATCTCACGCTCAAGGGGCGCACGGGAACGGGGATCGCGCTGATTGCCGGCGGGGTGGGCATCGCGCCGCTGCTCTCCATCGCCCGGCAGCTCCGCGCCGAAGACGACCCGCGCCCGATGACCCTGCTCTACGGCAACCGCACCGCCGAGCAGATCGTCTACGCGGACGAACTGGAAGCGCTTTCCGGGCGCCCGAACACAGAGGTCATCCACGTCCTGTCGGAGCCCGGGCCGGGCTGGGCCGGACGGGTCGGGCTGATCGACCGGGAGACCATCGGGCAGGTCTTTACAGCGGAAGACGCGTGCGACTGGCTCTATATCCTGTGCGGGCCGCCCGCCATGCTGGAGAGCGTCGAAGACGCCCTGCTGGCGCACGGGGTTCCGCCGAAGCAGATTATCGCCGAGCAGTTTTATTATGATTAGGAAGCACGCGAGGGGGCTGGCATGAGCAAGCTGCGACACAGGATCCAGGCCGGCGTCTGGGGGACCAGCGCCCTGCTTCTGCTTGCCGTTCTGATCTTCGCCCTGCGGTAGGGTCCGGCCCGCTGCCGATAACAACGGGCCGGGGGATTATGGACCAGGCGCGCCTTACGCGACCTCGTGATCCGCCATCAGCTCCAGCGCCTTCACCATCGCCGAATGATCCCATGCCTTGCCGCCATGCGCCGTGCAGGCGTTGAACAGTTCCTGCGCCGTCGCCGTGTTCGGCAGGCTGAGGCCCATTTCGCGGGCGTTGGAGAGGGCAAGGTTCAGGTCCTTCTGGTGCAGCTCGATGCGGAAGCCCGGGTCGAAATTGCGCTTCACCATGCGGTCGCCATGCAGCTCCAGGATCTTCGAGGAGGCGAAGCCGCCCATCAGGGCCTCGCGCACCTTGGCCGGATCGGCCCCCGCCTTGGAGGCGAACAGCAGAGCCTCACCGACAGCTTCGATGGTCAGCGCGACGATGATCTGGTTGGCGACCTTGCAGGTCTGCCCGTCACCATTGCCGCCGACCAGCGTGATGTTCTTGCCCATCAGCTCGAAGAGCGGCTTCACCCGGGCGAAGGCCTTCGGTGAGCCGCCGCACATGATAGTCAGGGACGCCGCCTTGGCGCCGACCTCACCACCGGAAACCGGGGCGTCGATATACTCGCAGCCGAGCTCGTTGATCTTTGTCGCGAAATCCTTGGTCGCGAGCGGCGAGATCGAGCTCATGTCGACCACGGTCTTACCGTCAGAGAGCGCCTCGGCGACGCCATCATCCCCGAACAGCACCTCTTCCACCTGCGGCGTGTCCGGCACCATGATGAAGATTATGTCGGCCGCCTTGGCGACCGCAGCCGCGCTCGGGCAGGCTTTGCCGCCGGCGTCGACCAGGCTGCGCGGCACCTGGCCGATGGTGTTCAGGAAAACCTCATGGCCCGCCGCGATCAGGTGTCCCGCCATGGGCACGCCCATGATGCCGAGGCCGATAAAACCAAGCTTGCTCATCTGTTCGTCTCCATCCTTTGAATTTGTTGTTCGCGCGTTTGCGTCACTTTGCCGTGCCGCGCCTTATGCCGTCATCCCGAATTCCGCAGCCAGCAATTCATAGCTCCGCCGCCGCACGTTCTCGTCATGCGCCCAGGTCACGACGGCAATTTCCTCGATCCCGAGCCGCTTCGCCAGCGCGTTGATCTGCTCCGCCACCTTCTCCGGGGTGCCGACCATCGCTTTGCCGCGCAGCTCGTCCATCCGTGCCGTCTCGCTTTCCGAATAGGCGGCATTACGCGCCGTCTCGGCGCTTTCCAGCGGAGTGTAGCGGCCACGATCGCGGTAGAGCTGCCAGCGGGCACGGGAGGTGAAGTGGTGCTGCGCCTCCTCCTCGGTTTCCGCCGCCAGCGCCCAGACGCAGATGCCGGGGTTCGGCTCCGGAAAGCGTTCGCTCGGCTGGTAGCGGTCGCGGTAGATCTGGATCGCTTCCGGACCACCCTGCCCTTCGGTGAAGAACCAGGCGAAGCTGTAGGGCAGGCCGAAATGGGCCGCCACCTGGGCGCCGTAAAGCGAGCTGCCGAGCATCCAGATCTCGGGCGAGGTCTCGCCCTGCGGGTTCGCCTGGACGGCGGCGAACGGATGGCCTTCCGGCAGCGGCTGGCCGCTGACCCAGGCCATCAGATCCTGCACGTCGTTCGGAAACTGGGCCGGGCGCTCGGCCGCTGCCGGATTAAGCGCAAGCGAGGTCCGGCCGTCACTGCCGGGCGCGCGACCAAGACCGAGATCGATCCTTCCCGGCGCGAAGGCTTCCAGCACGCGAAACTGCTCGGCCACCTTCAGCGGCGCGTAATGCGGCAGCATCACCCCGGCGGAACCGATGCGGATGCGCTCCGTCTTCATGGCGATCCCGGCCAACAGGATTTCAGGCGCGGTGCCGATGATGGTCGGGTGGGAATGGTGCTCCGACACCCAGAACCGCTTGTAGCCCAGAGCCTCACAATGCTCGGCCATGGCGACGGTATCGCGGATGGTCTGGCCGTGCGGTTTGCCGACACCGGCGACGGACTGGTCGAGAACGGAAAGGTGCAACATGGGCGGGCTCCTTCTGGCGAGAGCTTCGGAAAACGCGGATGGCAAGCATAGAGCGTTTCGCTTGCCGCCGCCTTGCCGATCCGCCACGAGACTCTTCCCCGAGCATGGCCTTGCCGCCGTACCACCTCCCGGCCGTTGTGTGGGGGCAGCCTCTGCATACGAAAAGGGGAGCGCGCCATTGCACGCTCCCCTGCAGCTACTTCAGTCAAGAAGCAGCGATCAGATACCGGCGGCCTTGCTCGCCTCGATATAGACCTGGCGCAGGCGCTGAGCGATCGGGCCCGGTTTGCCTTCACCGATAGTGGCGCCGTCGATCTCGATCACCGGGTTCACGAAGCTGGTGGCCGAGGTGGAAAAGGCTTCCGTCGCCGCCTTGGCTTCCGCCACGGTGAACGGACGTTCCTCGACCTTCAGCTGCAGCTCGGCCGCGCATTGCAGAACCGACTTGCGGGTAATGCCGTGCAGGATGTCGGTCGACAGGTCACGGGTGACGATGGTGCCGTCCTCGGTGACGATATAGGCGTTGTTGGAGGAGCCTTCGGTGATCTCCCCATCCAGCACCATCCAGGCATCGTCCGCACCGGCATCATGTGCCTGGTTCTTGACGATGGAGGCATAGAGCAGCTGCACGGTCTTGATGTCGCAACGGCGCCAGCGCAGGTCGTCGACCAGGATGATCTTCTGGCCGCGCTCGGCCAGCGCGCTGTTGATCAGGGACTTCTTCTGCGGGAACATCAGCAGGGTCGGCTTCACGTCCGGGCCCGGGAACAGGAAGTCGCGGTCGGCCGCACCGCGGGAGATCTGCAGATAGATCAGCCCCTCGGTCAGGTCGTTCCGCTTCACCAGCTCGCGATGGATCTCGAGCAGTTCCTCGTCGGTGGCGGGGGACGGCAGCTTCAGCTCATCCAGTGACCGGCGCAGGCGCGCCATATGCCCTTCATATTCGACCAGCTTGCCGTCGAGAACCGATGTCACCTCATAGACGGCATCGCCGAACAGGGAACCGCGATCGAAGATCGAGATCTGGGCCTCGTTCTCCGGGACATAGCTGCCGTTAACAAAGACAGTACGCATTCTGTAAACCTCAAGAAACCGGGTGACGGATCGAGAACCGATCCCTGGATTATGAACAGGGCGGAGGATCTGCGCTTGCGCGCGGCCATCGTGCCTTTCGGCGAGGCCACCCCTGCCCGCGGGGACGTCCCGGAGACCCCGAAGAGCCAGCGAGATCCCGACCATACACCGCAGCCGGGCTCCGAAACCAGCCCTGTTTGCACTGCAAAACGAAGTCCCTTTTGCGTCCCCGGCCAGTCTTTTCACGGCAAAAAATAATGGCCGTCCAGCGGTATGCCCCCTAAGCTTGAACTGCTCGTCTCCGACGGCATCCGCTGCCAGCCCAACTGCCAGCCGGCGATGCCCGTTTTTGATGTCGATGGCGGCTTTTACCCGAACGCAAAATTTTTCCGTGCCCTCTCGCGACGGAAACTCAGAACCCGGACGTTAGAGCTCTATGTCCCGATTTTTCGCCGGCGGTTCTCGCCGTTACGACCACTCGCCGGCAGATGTCAAAGTTCGGCCGACCAATAGAGTGCCCCTCTTGAGTAATACAGGAAAAGCCATCCCGGCGACCCGTGCCACGCTTGTTGCCCTGACAGGTCTGCTCGCGGCCTGCACGGTCGGCCCGGACTATGCCCTGCCGCAACTGCCGGTGCCCGCACGCTGGAACGGCCAGGACAGCACCATTACCCCGGCAGTGCCCGTTGCCGCACCCGCGCTCTCCCGCTGGTGGCTGGCACTCGACGATGCGACCCTGAACCGGCTGGTTGACGTGGCACGCGGACAAAATCTCGACCTGGCTGCGGCAAAAGCAAAGATCCGCGAGGCACGTGCGACCTACCGGCAAGCCGGCGGCGCACTGTCGCCAACGCTTGACGGCACCGGATCGGCCAACCGGAACCGAACCAACGGCTCGGTCGGCACGAACTTCCAGGCCGGGTTCGATGCGAGCTGGGAGCTCGACCTGTTCGGCGGCAAGCAGCGCCGGGTCGAGGCTGCGGCCTACAGCCTGGACGCCGCGGAAGAGGATCTGCGCGACACCATGCTGACGCTGATCGGCGATATCGCGTCGAACTATGTCTCCGCCCGCGGTTTCCGCGCCCGCATTGCCCTCGCCCGGCGGACAGCCGACTCCCAGCGCGAAACCGAGGCCTTGACCCGCTCGATGTTCCGGGCCGGCGCCAGTTCCGGCGCGGACATGGCCAATGCAGCCGGACAAGCCAGCAGCACCGAAGCCAATATCCCGACGCTCGAGGTTTCATACGCGCAGGCAGTCCACCGGCTGAGCGTCCTGACCGGCCAGCCGCCGGCTGCGCTGACCGGCTGGATCGAGAATAATGCCCCGATCCCGGTGCCCGAGAAGCCGATCCCCGCCGGCGTGCCTGCGGATATCCTGCTGACCCGGCCGGACGTACGCTCCGCCGAACGCCAGCTTGCCCAGTACACCGCCCTGATCGGCGAGGCGGAGGCGGCCCGCTATCCCAGTATCAGCCTGACCGGCAGCATCTCCACTTCCGGCTCCAGCATCGGCGATCTGGCAAAAGGGTCTTCCATCGGCTGGCTCATCGGCCCCTCCGTCAGCGTGCCGATCTTCAATGGCGGCCAGCTTGCGGCGGCCGTCGACATCGCCGTCGCCCAGCGCGACCAGTTCGAGGCCGCCTTCCGCTCGGCGGTGCTGACCGCGCTGGAGGATGTCGAGAACGCCATCGTCACCCTGGCGCAGGAGCGCATCCGCTATCGCTCATTGACCGAGGCCGCGAACGCTTACCGGGATGCGGCGCAACTGGCACGAACCCTCTACCAGGCCGGCTCCAGCAGTTTCCTCGACGTGCTCGACGCGGAACGCTCGCTCTATTCCGCGGAAGATTCCCTGCTGCAGAGTCAGGTCACCATCGCCACCGGCTACGTCACTCTCAACAAAGTGCTCGGCGGCGGATGGAACGGTGTGAACGGGGACATCACCCCCGCATCCACGACCGTTCCCCTCGACTGAAGCCCAAGCGAAATGCAGACCGTATCCCGATCATGACAAACACACATACCTCCCGCAGGCGCCGGCGCCTGCTCATTGCCCTGCTCGTCCTGATCACCGCAGCCGGTGGCGGCTATTACGCATGGGACAGGTTCTTCTCCTCCAGGGAAATCTCCTATGTGACGCGGCAGGCGAAGATCGGCAGCATCGAGGAAACGGTGCTCGCCAACGGCATCCTGAAACCGGTCACCCTCGTGGCGGTCGGCGCCCAGGTTTCAGGCCAGATCACGGCCTTGCACGTCACTCTGGGCGACGAGGTTCTCGAAGGCGACCTGATCGCGGAAATCGATTCCGTGACCCAGACCAATGCACTGCGCACCGCCGAGGCCGCACTCGCCAACGTGAAGGCGCAGCTGGCCGAGAAACAGGCGACCCTGACGCGGAACAACCTGACCCTTAACCGGCAAAAATCCATGGTCGCCCAACGGGCCGTCTCCCAGGCAGACTTCGAGGCGGCGGAAGCAGACGTGCGCACCACCGAGGCGCAGATCGAGGCGCTGCGGGCCGAAATCGTGGAAGCCGAGGTCGCGGTCGAGACCGCCGACGCCAATCTCGGCTACACAAAGATCATCGCGCCGACGGACGGCACCGTGCTGGCCGTGGTCAGCCAGGAAGGCCAGACCGTCAACGCCGCGCAATCCGCGCCGACAATCATCGTTCTCGGCGAGCTCGACACCATGACCGTGCGCGCCGAGATCTCGGAAGCAGATGTCGTCCGGGTGGAGCGCGGCCAGCCGGTCTATTTCACCATTCTCGGCGATCCTGAGCGGCGCTACGACGCTGTTTTGAAGGCCATAGAGCCCGCACCGGAATCGATCACTTCCGACAGCGCCATCACCACCTCGTCCAGCAGCAGCTCATCCACCTCATCGTCAAGCTCCTCCGCAATCTACTACATCGGAACCTTCGACATCCCGAACGAGGATCGCCGGCTGCGCACCTACATGACTGCGGAAGTGCATATTGTCCTCAAGCAGGCCCGTGACGTACTGACCATCCCGGCGGCCGCGCTCGGCAGCAAGACCGGGGATGGGAGCTATCGGGTCCGCATTCTCGGCGCAGATGGCAAGGTCGACAATCGCACGATCAAAACCGGCCTCAACGACAAGGTAACGGTCGAGGTGACATCTGGCCTCGCCGAGGGGGAAAAGGTCATTGTCGGACAGTCCGGCGGCGCTTCGTCCGGCTCCGGCGGACGCGGTTTCCGGATGCGGTTCTGACGCCATGGCCGATCCCCTTATCCTGATCGAAAACCTGCGCCGCGCCTTTCCCTCCGGCGACGGCTATGTCGAAGCGCTGAAAGGCATCGACCTCACTATCGAAGCCGGCGAGATGGTCGCGATCATCGGCGCGTCCGGCTCCGGCAAGTCGACACTGATGAACGTGCTCGGCTGCCTCGACAAACCGACATCCGGCACCTACCGGGTCTCCGGCAAACCCACCGATGCACTCGGCCCGGACGACCTGGCGGCACTGCGGCGCGAGCATTTCGGCTTCATCTTCCAGCGCTACAATCTGCTCGCCGAACTGACGGCGGCGGGGAATGTCGAAATCCCTGCCATCTATGCCGGACAGCGCAGCGCCGACCGGCTGGAGAAAGCGCACCAGTTACTGGATCGCCTCGGCATGGCGGATCGCGCGGAACACCGGCCGGGCCAACTCTCGGGTGGCCAGCAACAGCGGGTCTCGATTGCCCGTGCCCTGATGAACGACGCGGACGTGATCCTGGCGGATGAGCCGACAGGCGCGCTGGACAAGAAAAGCAGCGAGGAAGTGCTGCGCATCCTGCATGAGCTGCACGAGGACGGACGCACCGTCATCATCGTCACGCACGACCCGGAAGTCGCCGCCCAGGCCGAGCGCATCATCGAGATCAGCGACGGCGAGATCATCGCGGACCGGCAGACCCGCCCGGCAAAACAGATCCAGTCAGCCGAGCGACCAGCGACCAGCGGCCAGTCCGCATCCGCCTGGAAAGCGGCGGTTGACCGGTTTTCCGAAGCCTTCCAGATGGCCCTGCTCGCCATGCGGGCGCATAAGCTGCGGACTTCCCTGACCATGCTCGGCATCGTCATCGGCATTGCGTCGGTTGTCTGCGTTCTGGCCCTCGGCGAAGGCTCGCAGCGGCAGGTGCTCGAGAATATCCGCCGACTCGGCACCAACACGCTGGAGATCTTCCCCGGTAAGAATTTCGGCGATCTGCGCTCCGGCAGGATCAGGACTCTGGTGGTGAGCGACGCGGCGGAACTGGAAAAACAGTATTTTGCCGCGGCGGTCACACCGACCGTCTCCTCCTCCGGAACGGTCCGCTTCGGGCCGGTCGAGGCCAACGCCCAGATCAGCGGCGTGGGCGACCAGTATTTCGCCGCGAAAGCAACCGAGCTGGTGGAAGGCCGGCTGCTGGACACAGACAGTATTCGCTTCCGGACTCAGGAAGTCGTGATCGACGAGAACACGCGGAACACGCTCTTTCCAGGCGCAACGGACACCGCCATTGGCAGCGTGATCTTCATCGATACCGTTCCCTGCCTTGTGATCGGCATCGTTTCTTCCAGCCAGAGCAGCTTCGGCGGCCGGCAGAACCTCTCCGTCTATCTGCCCTACACCACCGTGCAGACCCGCTTCCTCGGCAGCACGTCCCTCCGCAGTATCATCCTGCGCGTGGACGAGAGCACCGATATGGACGTCGCCGAGCAGACCGTCACGGACATGCTGACGCAACGGCACGGCGCGAAGGATTTCTTTATCCTCAATACAGACGAAATCCGCCAGAGCATCACCAGCACCACGCAGACCATGGCCCTGCTGATCTCCGCGATCGCACTGATTTCGCTCGCCGTCGGCGGCATCGGGGTGATGAACATCATGCTGGTCTCGGTATCCGAACGGATCACCGAGATCGGCGTGCGTATGGCGGTCGGCGCCCGCCAGGGTGACATCCTGCAGCAGTTCCTGATCGAGGCCGTGCTGGTCTGCCTGATCAGCGGCGTGCTCGGCATCCTGGCCGCGCTCGGTTTCGGGGTGCTCTTCAGCATGCTCGGGTCGAGCTTCAGCCTGGTCTATTCGAACACCGCCATCGTCTCGGCAGTGATCTGCGCGACGCTGATCGGGGTCGTCTTTGGCTACCTGCCGGCACGCAATGCCTCCAGGCTCGACCCGTCGGAAGTGCTCTCCCGCAGCTGAAAGATGCTGCCCGATGCACTGACGCAACCCAGCATGGATGAAGAGGCAAAGCCATACGATTTTAACTAAAAGTTTATCCTATTATGCGAAATACCTGCAAAGAGGGGCGCCACATGAACGCCTCCCCCGCACCGCTCCCGTAGAACAGGAAGCGGCCACCAGGGAGCATATTGATGGCGAGCAGAAGTCTCGTGAACAGACATTCTGGAATTGCCGTGGTCGTCATTCTCGCGACCGCCAGCATCGCCGCAATGCTGTTCCTCGGCATTCAGGCCGCGAGCCGATTTAACGCCGCAGAAACCTCCTGGCGCCAGTACAACGATCAGACCCGGAATGTTTCCGGAAGCCTCAATGCGCTGCAACGCCATCTCGGCTACGGCGGTTTCATACACAATTTCAAGAACTTCGTATTGCGGCGCGATCCGGTTTACCTGGAGCGCATGAAGAAGAGCGCGTTTGCAGCCCTTACCGAGATCGCTGCTCTGAAATTCGTTCTCCCCTCCGCCGAAGAGCAAAGCCTTCTGAATGACGTACAGGCAACGATTGACGATTACCTTGCAAAAGAGAAAGAGACGATCCGCCTCTACCAAGAGCTCAGCGTGAACGAGCTGGACAAACTTGTCCGTGTCGACGACAACGCCGCGCTGGTCGCCCTCGAAAAGCTCCAGGGTCTGAACGAGATCCGAAGTTTCCAGCAGGAAAAGATTGCCCAGGCCTCTTTCAACGACGCGATGAGCACCCTGAAGCAGGGATCGTTCGTCGTGGTCCTCATTTTGGCGGGCGCCTCCGGCATGATCGTATTGCTGATCAGGGCGTCGCGGATCAACGCACGCCTGAACGCATCCCTCGCCTATATCGAGCAGTTATATAACGAGTCTCCGAACGCACTGGTGAGCGTCGACAGCACAGGACATATTTTCCGGATCAACCGGCAGACAGAGCGGCTACTCGGTTACTCGATCGATGAGCTGTCCGGCCGCGCCATAGAATCCCTGATCCCGGAGGAATTTGAAGAAGACCGTCGTTCCCTGGAAGGAAAGCTGACTTTCGGTGCACAGAATTTGCAGGCAGAAGACGGCGGCATGCAAATGGTTGCCCGGCGCAGTGACGGCCAGGACATCCAAATTCATCTGCGGATACGCGTGGTTGCGGGTACCAACCAAACATTCTTCCTGCTGGCCCTGCTCGACATCACCGAAATCGCCGACCTTCACAAAGAGCTGCACATCGCCCGCCAGAACGCGGAAACCGCCAGCGAAGCCAAATCCCGGTTTCTCACGTCCATGTCACACGAGATCCGAACACCACTGAATGGCATCCTCGGGATGCTCCAGCTCATCGACAAGAAGGCAGTAGCGCCGGACATAGCCCAGAAGCTTTCTATCGCTAAGGAATCCGGGTTGTTTTTGCTCACCCTGATCAATCAGGTGCTGGATTTCGCCCGAATTGAAGCAGGCCGGATTACCATCTCCAAGGAGCGCTTCTCCCTTCCGGCCATGATGAACGCGATGGAATCCATGTTCCGGATCCGGGCGGAGATGAAAGGCTTGGGCTTCCGCGGCAGCGTGATCGACGAGAGCGAGACTTTCCTCTATGGCGATTTCGATCATATTCGCCAGATCCTGTTCAATCTGATCGGCAATGCCATCAAATTTACGGAGACCGGGAGCGTTGATCTTGTTGCCCGCAGCCAGATGCTCGGCGATGGAAAAACCTGCCGGATTTCGTTCGAAGTGTCCGACACCGGCCCGGGGATCGCGATAGACGATATCGATGATATCTTCGAGGAATTCACACAGACCGACGTCGGAATCCGCCATGGTGGCGGCACAGGACTTGGCCTGAACATTTCCAAACGTATTGCCGACGCTATCGGTGCCAGATTAACAGTCGAAAGCGAGGTTGGCGCCGGTACGACGTTCCGCTTATCCGTCGACACTGAGATAGCCAGAAATCAACAGGTTATCGATGAAATCGTCAAAGATGCCGACATTCCGCACCTGCGAGTCCTGGTTGCTGAGGACAATGACATCAACCAGATGATCACCCAGGCCATGCTGGAGCGGGATGGTCATGCCGTGACGATTGCACAAGACGGGGAAATTGCGCTGAATCTCGTCCGTAACGCCCCCGAAGCCTACGACGTCATTCTGATGGATGTGCAGATGCCCAACATGGATGGCGTGCAGGCAACCGTCTCTATCAGGCAGTTCGCCCGCAACCCGGAGAAATTACCCATCATCGGGCTGACCGCGAACGCGTTTCAGGACCAGAAAGACGAATATCTGAGTGCGGGCATGCAGTTTGTGCTGACAAAGCCGCTCGAGATTGCAGACCTCCGAACTGCGCTGGGCAGATTTACCCTGCACAGTCACCCGGAGAGACAAACGGCAATCACTCCCCCCTCCTGACGGCAGAGTAACCGGAGCAGATCCATCGCATCGATCCGGCCCCTTGAAAACACTGAAGCTCTCCATGCAGCCTGAAAGGCTTCTGGCGCTTTAAAATTCAACAGGCAGCGTTGATGAACAAAGCCGACAGTAGATACGGCAAGCGGAGCGGCCGCTATCCGTTATCGGCACCGTACCCGCTGCCGGCTTTCTTATAGTCGCCGCGCGGCGGGCTGAAGACGTCGATCACAAAGCAGCCGTCCGGACCGGCTTTCAGCCCGTGCACGACATCGCCGGGCGTACACCAGAAATCACCGGCCTTTACCGCATGCTCCACGCCATCCTGCGTTCGCACGCCGCTGCCTTCGAGCATGATGCCCCATTGCTCTTCCGGGTGGCTGTGCATCGAGCCTTCGGCATGCGGCTCAATGCGCACGATGGAGAACATCAGGTTCTCGCCCGGAAAGATCCGCGCCGTCAGCCCTTCGGCGAGGGTGCGTTGAATGCCTTGGTCAAGATCATGAAGATTAAAGAAATTCTGCCCGGACATTGATCGCGTCTCCCCGCTCATTGACATGATGCAGGAGGATCGCGGAGATCGACGGCCCGGACAAGAAGCTATCCCGGTATCCGGAAGGGTTCAGGATTCAGTCCTGATTCGCTCGAGAACCGTCGCCGTACCGTCATCCTCGATCCTGAACAGGATCACCTCGCCGGAGGCCGGGTAGACACCTGTCAAAGCGGTGATGTTGACCTGATGCGTCACGAGAACAACTCTCTCGTCATCCGGCAGCGCCCCAAGAAATGCGCGCAGCCCTTCCGTCTGCTCGGCCCCGGTTGACCTGTCGGCGAAGAAAGAGTTCAGGCTGGCCAATTCCTCTGTCGTCCCCAGGCCGAGCAGTTCCGCTGTCTCGAGGCAGCGGCACCATTGACTGGAAAGTATCCGGTCAACTTCCACACCGGCGCGACGCACCGCAGCGCCGATGCGTCGCGCCTGCGCGCGGCCTCTCTCGTCGAGATTGCGCTGCGTCGAGCAATCGCCAATCCGGAATTCGTCCGGATCGCCTGTTCCGGGCGCGATCGCATGACGCATGATTGCGAAAGTCCGCGGTGCCGCAAGATGTTCCCATCCCATGCGGGTATCGCTTGCCAGCGATGGCTTAATCAACGCCGTGGCCAGCAACGGTACGATAAGCAGAAACAGCAACGACCGGCGCGCAAATACAGTCATGGCAATCTCCCGAGAGGTCTGACGCGCACGGAATTAGTGCGCCGTTCGGATCAGGCAAGCCATCCCCCGGAAGCAGCGGGCACAAAAAGAAAAAGCCCCGCATAAAGCGGGGCTCATAGGTACCGCGAACAGGAGATCCGCTACGGCACCCGATAAATCAGATCGCGAGATACTCCTGACGGAGTGCCTCATCATCCAGCACTTCTTGCGCGGTGCCGTCGAAGACGATCTGACCCATATCGAGGATCAGGGCACGGTCTGCCAAGTGCAGAGCCGCGATCGCATTTTGTTCAACAATAATGGAGGTCATCCCGAGGGTTTTGATTTCCTCAAGGATCTTTTCGATCTCCTGGACGATGACCGGAGCCAGCCCTTCATAGGGCTCATCCAGGAGTAGCAGTTTCACGTCCCGGGCAAGGGCACGGGCGACCGCCAGCATCTGCTGCTCGCCGCCGGACATCGTGATCCCCTCCTGCTTGCGGCGTTCCGCCAGACGCGGGAAATGCTCATAGAGCCGCTCGATCGACCAGCCGTGCGGCTTGTTGATCTGGGCCAATTCAAGATTTTCCTCGACTGTCAGGCCGGGAATAATCCGCCGGTCTTCCTGCACCAGGCCGACACCGTTCTGCGCGGCCTGAAAATTGGACATTTCGTGCAGCGGTTGGTGATCGAGCCAGATTTCCCCATGGTGCAATTGCGGGTCACCAGCCCGTGCGATGGAACGCAATGTGGATGTCTTTCCAGCCCCATTCCGCCCAAGCAAGGCGACAATTTCACCCTCATGAATATTGAAGCTGACATCCTGCACGATGTAGCTCTCGCCGTAATAGGCCTGCAGCCCCCAACAGGAGAAATAGGCTGGCGGCGTGCCATGGTTCTTGATCGGGTTTTCCGGTTTCTTAAGCGCGCTGCCCGCCGGCTGCGTGGTCAGGGTTTCGGTGCTCATAGATGGGCTCCCCCGAGATAGGCTTCCTGGACCCGCGGATCGCCTTTGATATCCTCCGGTTTGCCCTCCGCAATCACGGTTCCCTGGGCCATCACGGAGATCTTGTTGGCAAGCGAGAACACGACATGCATGTCATGCTCGATTACGATCTTTGTAATCCCGCGCTCGCCAATTTTCTTCAGCAGGTCGATGGTGTTGTTTGTATCAGCCCGAGACATGCCGGCAGTCGGCTCGTCCAGCAGCAGAAGCTTTGGGTCCTGCACGAGACACATGGCGAGTTCCAACCTCCGCTTGTCACCACGCGACAAACTGCTGGCCGTCATATCCCGCTTTTCGAACAGCCCTACATCCTGCAGCTGTTCCTCGGCCCGTTCCCGGACCTCCACGAGATGATCCACCCGGCTCCAGGCATCCAGCTTGATCGGACCGTCCCGTCGCGCCAGCGTCGGAATCATCACATTTTCGAGCAGGTCGAGATCGCCGAAAATCTCCGGTGTCTGGAACACCCGGCTGACGCCCAGCTGGTTGATCTCATGCGGCTCAAGGTTGAGCAAAGAGCTGCCATCGAAATCCACGGTCCCCGTATCCGGCTCCAGCCGGCCGACCAGGCAATTCAGAAAGGTCGACTTGCCCGCACCGTTCGGCCCTATGATCGCATGCACAGCGCCGGCTTCGACATTTAGATTGACCTCGTCAAGAGCCTTCAAACCGCCGAAGCGTTTGTTGACCCCTTTGACTTCAAGAATACCCATCAATCCGCTCCCTATTCCGCCGGATGTACTTTGGCCGACGAAGCGCCGCCCGCACTGTCAGAGCCGCCCCGTCGACGGAACAGCCGCTTGAGCCGCTGTCCGCCTTCGACCACTCCGCCCGGAAGAAAGATCACGACCAGCATGAACATGATTCCGAGAGTGAGGTGCCAGCCCTTGCCGATGAACGGATGGATCATGAAGACAAATGCGTCCTGCATGCCGTCCGGCAGGAAGGAAAACCAGTTGTAGAGGACGTTGTCGTTGATCTTCGAGAAGATGTTCTCGAAGTATTTGATCACGCCCGCCCCGAGCACCGGACCGATCAAGGTTCCGGCACCGCCAAGAATGGTCATCAGAACCACCTCGCCGCTGGCGGTCCACTGCATGCGTTCAGCTCCAGCAAGCGGATCCATTGCCACCATCAACCCACCGGCAAGCCCGGCATACATGCCGGATATAATGAAAGCCGCCAGCGTGTGGGGTTTCGGGTTCTTGCCAGTGAAACGCATCCGCTGCTGGTTCGTCTTCAACGCCCGCAACATCAGCCCAAAGGGCGACCGGAAGATCCGGATGGAGATGTAGAATGCGATCAGCATGACAACGGCACAGAGATAATAACCGAAATTGAAGGTGAAGAGCCACGGACCGAGCGCAAGCTCAAACCCGTCCCGCATCTCGATCCCGAAAAAGTTTGTCGCCGGAAGCGAGCCGTCGGCCGCATCGAAATCCAGAATACGCGGATCGTTGAGGGCCAGTTGCAGACCTGTCTCACCGTTGGTGATCGGAGTCAGCACGGAATAGGCCAGCGCGAAAGACATTTGCGCGAAGGCCAGCGTAAGGATCGAGAAGTAAATCCCCGAACGACGCAGCGAGATGTATCCGACAACGGCTGAGAACAGTCCCGCGAAGATCACCGAAACGATGATCGCCGGCACAACGTTCATCGTCAGCAGCTTCAGCATCCACACGCCGGCATAGGAGCCCACACCGAGAAAGGCTGCATGGCCAAAGCTGAGATATCCGGTCAGCCCAAAAAGGATGTTAAAGCCAATCGCGAATATCCCGAAGATCACGAATCTCTGCATGAGATCCGGATAGCCCGCATTGAACTGCGCCAGCTCAGACCCTTCCGGGAATGGATTCAGCAGAAACGGTGCGAACATCGTCAGCGCGAGGACGATCAGAAACAGCGTCTTGTCTTTGCTGTTGAGTCCCAGCATCGGTCACTCCTCCATCACGCCCTTGCGACCCATAAGGCCGCGAGGACGCGTCAATAGAATAATGATGGCGACCAGATAGATAATGATCTGGTTGATACCCGGAAGCAGCGAGACGATCTCGCCCATCGAGGCGAAAGACTCCAGCACGCCGAGCAGGAAGCCTGCGGCAACAGCCCCTTCGAGAGACCCCATGCCGCCGACCACGACGACGACAAAGGACAGGACCAGGAAGTCCATCCCCATATGATAGTTCGGCGAATTGATCGGGGTGTACATCACGCCGGCAAGTCCGGCCACGCAGGCCGCGAGCGCGAACATGATCGTAAACCGTTTGTCGATGTTGATTCCCAGCAGGCCAACGGTCTCGCGATCGGCCATGCCAGCGCGAACGACCATGCCGAAGGTGGTATATCGAAGGAAGGCGAACACACCGCCGATAATGGCAGCCGCAAAAACGAAATAAACCAGGCGCCAGTACGGGTAGATGATCGACCCCGCATCGAATCCGAGCAGGACACCGAAGTCCGCGCTGCCGGTCAGAGCCGGCGGCGCCGGAGTCGGGATCGGGTTCGCGCCATAGAAGTACTTGATGATCTCCTGCAGCACGATTGCCAGTCCGAAGGTGACCAGAATCTGGTCGGCGTGAGGCCGCTTGTAGAAGTACTTGATCAGGCCCCGTTCCATGGACAGGCCAATGAGTATCATGATCGGTATGGAGAACAGGATCGCCAGCGGCACCGACCACTCGATCATGGCGGTGCCAACGTCCGGTCCGAACCAGTCGAAAATGTAAGGCGTTTCGACCTTGAGGGGATTTCCGAGAAAGTCTTTACGGACCGGATCGATCGTTTCGTAAGAGATCGTGAAAATCTTGTTCAGTGTGACGGCGCAGAACGCCCCCAGCATGAACAATGCCCCGTGAGCGAAATTGACGACGCCCAATGTCCCGAAGATTAGCGTAAGACCGAGAGCGATCAGCGCATAGGCGCTGCCCTTATCCAGTCCGTTAAGAATCTGAAGAATAATCGCGTCCAAGACGCCACCTCCTGTGGATCCGATCACATTCCCAAGCAACGCAAACAACCGACCGTGCCCTCAGGCACGGTCGGTGCATTGCGAGTGCCCGATTACGAGCCCGGGTTACATTTTCCGAGGCTACCGCCCGCGACCTGCGGATGATCCGGTGCGTAGGTCACCTGCGCCACCGGCGTGACCTCGACGATCTCGAGCAAATCGAACTCCGAAGTCGGGTTCTCTTTACCCTTCACGACGAGAACGTCCTTGAAGCACTGGTGGTCATCAGCACGGTAGAGGGTCGGACCGTTGCCCATACCATCGAACTCGAAGCCTTCGAGAGCCTCGACGACGGCACAGGGATTGAAGCTACCAGCCCGTTCGACGGCATCGGCATAAAGCAGAGCCTGAACGTAGCAGGTGTGGGCGGCCTGGCTCGGCGGGAACCCGTACTTGGTGCCGAAGGATTTGACGAACGCTTTGGAGCCTTCGTCTGTCAGCGACCAGTGCCAGTTCGTAGAACCGAAGATACCCTTAACGTTTGCGCCAGCACCCTTGGCCATCAGCCGCGAGTAAAGCGGCACAACGATCTCGAAGTTTTTGCCATTGGCAACGCGATCGCGCAGGCCGAACTGAACGGCGTTGGTGAGCGAGTTCACCATGTTGCCGCCATAGTGGTTCAGCACCAGAACGTCGGCATCAGACTGCAGAACCGGCGTGATATAGGACGAGAAGTCGGTCTGGGCGAGCGGTGTCTTGACCGCCCCAACCGTCTCCCAGCCCATCGCTTCGGTCGAGCTCCGGACAGCTTCTTCTGTGGTGTAACCCCAGTTGTAGTCTGCCGTCAGATGGTAAGCTTTACGATCGGTGCCGTAGGCTTTCCCGAGCACCGGCGCAAGCGCTGCACCAGACATGTAGCTGTTGAAGAAGTGACGGAAGCCGTTAGCCTTCTTGTCCTTACCCGTAGTGTCGTTGGAATGGGTCAGGCCGGCCATGAAGATCACGCCTGCTTCCTGACACAGGCCCTGCACCGCCACAGCGACACCGGAGGACGAACCACCGGTAATCATGATGGCGCCGTCTTTCTCGATCATCGACTTCGCCGACGCGCGGGCAGCATCGGATTTGGTCTGGGTATCGCCGGTCACGTACTCGACTTTTTTGCCGAGAATACCATTGCCCTTCAGTGCCTTCGACGAGAAGGTATTCATCATCCCGCCATCACCGCCACCGTTGAGGTGCTCGACCGCGAGTTCGTAGGCGCGAAGCTCATCCGCGCCCTCGTCAGCATAAGGGCCTGACTGCGGCACGTTGAAGCCCAGAGTTACAGTCCCGCCTTTCGGCTCATTCATGTAGGCATAGGATTTACTTGAGAAAATCGTCGGCGCAGCAAGGCCGACCCCAGCAACAGCCGAGGCCTTCAGCAGGCCACGGCGGCTGAATCCAGGATTGAATTTTGCCATTTGTTCCTCCCGTTATTTTTCTGGAATGCGTCAGAGACCCAATCCGCGATGAGCATCTTTATGCGCTCAGTCACAAGGGTACGCACATTTAGTCAACAAACGAATAAGTATTTGAAATTTGCTGATTTTTTTGTAAATTTATGGATATCAAATATTATTGGTTTGTAAATAATTTACGCTGCACTGCACCAAGTTGAGCAAAATCAAGGAACTGAAACATGGCCCGCGCGCCGATTGGAATGAGAATACGGGAGCGGCGCCGGAGCCTTGGACGGACGCAGGCGGATCTTGCGCAGGCCGTCGGCATTTCCGCGTCATACCTGAACCTGATCGAGCACAACAAACGTCAGGTCGGCGGAGCCCTGTTGCGACGGCTGGGCGAGGTACTTTCCGTCGGCATCGACTATCTGGACGGTGCAGCGGAGCGCCGCCTGATCCAGGACCTGGAGGAAATCGCAACCGATCCGGCCAATGCCGACAGCGAGACAGATCCTGAAAGTGCGACAGATCTTGTTGCCCGGCACCGGCCATGGGCCGGGCTGATCGTGAATATGCACAGGACCAACCTAGACCAGACCGCGACCCTGCACGCCCTGTCCGACCGTCTGCGCCAGGACCCGTTCCTCTCCGACGCCGTGCACGGCATGCTTTCCAACATTGCCGCCATCCGGTCGACCTCTGAAATTCTCGCCAGCGTCGATGACGTCCCCGAAGATCAGCAGGCGCGGTTTCACCGCAACCTCGCGGAGGAAAGCGCCAAACTGTCCGATGTCGCTCAAGCCATGGCCGGATATTTCGACCGCGCGCCGTCACGCCAGGGCTCGGTCACACCGGCGGAGGAGGTCGACGATTTTGTTCTGGAGAACCAGAATTATTTCGCCACCCTCGAAGAGGCCGTGGAAGAGCTCGGCACACGCCTCGGATGTGACGTGCTGGCACCGGAATTCGAATCCGCAGCCCACACATTGCTCCAGCAGTTCGGCAAGACACCGCCATCCGTGACCACCGCATCAGGGCCTGCCCTGCCGGCCGCAACCCGCCGGTTTCAGGCAGCGCGGGCACTCGCGGTCAGTGCATTGGCGGACGTGATCGAGGAAATTCTGCTGCAATCCCCCCTGCTGACCAGCGATGCGGCTCTGGTCCGGGGCCGCCGCTCGCTGCAATCCTATGCCGCCGCCGCCCTCTTGATGCCGTACGACCGGTTCCGGGAGGTCGCGATTGCCTGCCGGTACGATATCGACATGCTGCAATACCGGTTCAGCGCCAGCGTCGAGCAGGTCTGCCACCGGCTGGCCTCGCTCCGCAAGCCGGGCGCGGAGGGTGTGCCCTTCGCCTTCATGCGCTCCGACCCGGCAGGCTTCATCACCAAGCGCCTGCCGCTGCGCGATTTGCCGTTGCCGCGCTATGGTGGCGCTTGCCCCCTCTGGGCGATCTATCGGGCCTTTCAGACACCGGACCGGGTGTTCCGGCAACTGGCCGAATTTCCCGACCGCAGCCGCTTCCTGTTTTTCGCCAAGACCGTCGCCAAGCAGGCCACGGGCTTCGATGCTCCGCGGCACCTTGTTTCGATCATGCTGGGCTGCGATGCGCTCTATGCCCGCGACGTGATCTATGGTGACGGTCTGGACCTGACGGCGAAGTCCGTATCGGAGCCGGTCGGCTCCGCCTGCCGGGTCTGCACGCGCGAAGAATGCCGCCACAGGCAGGAGCACCCGATCACCGGCGCCTGACGGAAACACGTAGAGCTGTTGCGCCATCGCCCGCCTGAGCTACACTCGAATCAACCGGCATTGAAAAAACAGTCGGACTACCAACACGGCTATTGGGGGAAACGGCGTGACGAAACGCGTCTTTATTGCGGAGGACGAGCCGAACATTCTCGAGTCCCTGAGCTTCCTGCTGGGACGCGAGGGGTGGGAAGTGACCAGTGCGCTCGACGGAAACTCTGCTCTGGAACAGCTCAACGCCGGCTCATTGCCTGACGTGGTGATCCTCGACATCATGCTGCCGCACCGCAACGGGTTCGACATCCTGCGGCAGCTCCGCGCGTCTCCGCGCACCCGAGACCTTCCGGTTATCGTCCTGACGGCGAAAGGCCAGGAAAAGGACCGCAAGACGGCGGAGGAAATCGGCGCAAACGCATTCGTGACAAAGCCGTTCTCGAACAAGGATGTCGTCGATCAGGTCCGCAGGCTGGCCGGACTTTAGCCGATGCGCCCCGCCTCACCCAGTACAGCGGCCAAGTTCCGAGACGCCGCCTTCCTGCTCCCGGTCGCCGGTTTATTCCTGCTGCTCCCGCCGGTCATCAACTTGTTCACGGCGCAGACGAGCCTGTTCGGCATCCCGCTGATCGTTGCTTATATCTTCGGGCTCTGGTCCGCGCTGATCGCGATCGCCTTCTGGTTTTCACACAGGCTCAATGACCCGGAACCGCACGCGGCCGTACCGCCTGACACCTCCTCACCGGGGCGCTGATGCTTTCCCCGAACCTGATTTTCGTCACCTCGCTTGCCTATGTGGCGCTGCTTTTCATGGTCGCTTTCCTGGGCGACCGTCAGGCGCGCTCCGGCAAGGCGTCCTGGATCCAGTCGCCGGTCGTCTACACTCTCTCGATCTCGGTCTATTGCACCTCCTGGACCTTTTATGGCGCGGTCGGCTCGGCAGTCCGCAACGGGCTTGAGTTCGCCACCATCTATCTGGGCCCGACGCTGGTTTTCATCGGCTGGTGGTTCCTGTTGCGCAAGCTGGTCCGGATCGGCCATATGCACCGGATCACCTCCATCGCCGACCTGATCTCCTCGCGCTACGGCAAGAGCACCAGCCTCGCCGTTCTGGTGACCCTGATCGCAGTGATCGGAACCACCCCTTATATCGCCCTGCAGCTGAAGGCCGTGACCACAAGCATCCAGGTGATCGTCGCCTCCGATCCGGGCACTCTTGCAAACCCACCAAGCAGCGACCCAGCCAACGAAATGGCCTTCTGGATCGCCGCCGGCATGGCGCTTTTCACCATCATTTTCGGCACCCGGACAATCGACGCGAACGAGCGCCATCACGGCGTCGTCGCCGCCATCGCGCTTGAAGCGCTGGTCAAGCTCTTCGCGCTGATCGCCGTCGGGTTGTTTGTCGTCTTTGCCCTGGCGGACGGGCCCGCCGACATCTTCAGCCGGGATGCTGCCCGCATCCTGCAGACCGACGATATGTTCGACGCCCGCTGGGTCGCCCTCACCTTCCTGTCCGCCATTGCCATCATCTGCCTTCCGCGCCAGTTCCAGGTCACCGTGGTGGAGAATACCGGCGAGGATCAGCTTCGCATGGCCTCGTGGCTGTTCCCGGCCTACCTGCTGCTGATGAGCCTGTTCGTGCTGCCGATTGCCATTGGCGGCCTGACCGTGCTGCCCGAAGGCTCCAATCCAGACATGTTCGTGCTCACCCTGCCGATGTCGGTCGATCAGGATTTCCTGGTGCTGCTGGCTTTCCTCGGCGGATTTTCTTCGGCGACATCGATGGTCATCGTCGCCTCCATCGCGCTGTCGACCATGATCTCGAACCATATCGTCATGCCGATCGCGCTCCGCACACCGTGGACGTCGATCGAGCGCAGCGGCGATGTCCGCCGCCTGCTGCTGATCAGTCGGCGCATCAGCATCGGCTTCATCCTGCTGCTCGGCTATCTCTACTTCCGCCTCAGCGGCAAGTCGGACGCGCTGGCTGCCATCGGTCTGATCGCTTTTGCCGGTGTCGCCCAGTTCCTGCCTTCCCTGCTCGGCGGCATCTACTGGAAACGGGCCACCGCCAGCGGCGCCAAGCTCGGTCTGCTGGCCGGCTTCCTGCTCTGGGGCTACACCCTGTTCCTGCCGAGCTTCGAGGGCGACCTGCTGCTCTCGGCCAGTACCATCGAGCACGGCCCCTGGGGCATAGAGCTGTTCCGCCCGCAGGCCCTGTTCGGGCTGACCGGCCAGGACCCGCTGGTCCATGCCCTGTTCTGGAGCCTCGCCACCAATACTGTTCTCTTCATCGGCGGCTCCCTGCTGTTCGAGCCGAAACCGCTTGAACGCCTTCAGGGCACGCTGTTCGTCGATGTGTTTCGCACGCCGGCGGGCGACGAGCATCGCTTCATCCAGCGCTCCGCCTCGGCCGAGGATCTGTTCATTCTGGCCCAGCGCATTCTCGGGTCAACCGAAGCCCAGCGCGTGTTCCGCGAATTCGCCGAGGGGCAAGGGCTGGAGAGTGACTTCCCGCAACCGACCGATGCCTTCATCGCGCATCTGGAGCGCCGCCTGGCCGGGTCCATCGGAGCCGCCTCCGCGCGCGCCATGATCTCCCGTATCGTCAGCGGCGAGACCATCAGCCTCGATGAGCTGATGCGTATCGCCGATGAAACCGCACAGCTGATGGAATACAGCCAAGAGGTGGAGAAGAAGTCGCTTGAGCTTGAAGCGACGGCGCGCGAACTCCGCCGCGCCAACCAGCGCCTCACCCTGCTGGATGCGCAGAAGGACGATTTTCTGAGCCAGGTCAGTCACGAGGTCCGGACGCCGATGACCTCGATCCGCTCCTTCTCGGAAATCCTGCTGGAAACCCGCGACCTGTCGAGCCCGCAAGGCCAGCATTTTCTCTCCATCATCCATGAGGAAAGTCTGCGCCTGACCCGGCTATTGGACGAGATCCTGGATATGAACCTGATGGATCGGGGCGAGGCTTCCTGGAACCTGCATGAGCTCGACGCAGCGGTGCCGCTGGTTCGGGCCATCGAATCATGCCGCGGGCTGGCGCAATCCACCGGCAGCGAAATCCTTCTGGACCAACCACTTCCCTCGGCGTTGGTTGACGCGGACCCGGATCGCCTGCAGCAGGTGGTGATCAACATCCTGACCAACGCCATCAAGCACAACACCTCCGCCAAGCCCGAGATACGGATAACCGGCAAGCTGACGGATGAGCAATACGAGATCGAGATTTCCGATAATGGCCCCGGCATACCGAGCCATCTGCGACCGTTCATATTCGAGAAATTCCAGCGCGGCGCGGCTCAATCCTCAACCGGCGGGATCGGCCTCGGCCTTGCCATCAGCAAGGAAATCATGAAGCGGCTCGGCGGCACCCTCGCCTTGATCGACGACCGGCGGATCGGAACATGCTTCCGCATCACCCTGCCGGTGAAACGGGCGCAACCACAGCCACAGGAACCCGAAGCCGGTCAGGCCTGAAACACCAGTTCAGGGCTGGCAGGAAACGGTGTCGGGCGATCTGCGCGCTCAACACGGTTCCGCCCCAGATCCTTCGCCCTGTAGAGAGCCAGATCGGCAGCGCTGTAAACTTCGCTCCAACCCGACCCCGCCTCTGCTCCCGCAATGCCGACGGAGATCGTCACGCCGCCAACAGGGATGAGGGTCTCCTGGGGGATCGCATCAAACTGCTTTGCATCGATGCGACTGCGCAACCGCTCCGCCACGATACTTGCACCGTCGACGCTCGTGCCAGGCAGGATCACCACGAATTCCTCGCCGCCGAACCGGTACACAGTGCCAGCTCCAGCATCGGCATCGGCCATATCTCGGACATCGTGACGGATCTCCCGCGCCAATGTCTTCAGGATCTCGTCCCCGGCCGCGTGTCCATGGATGTCGTTCACCCGTTTGAAATGGTCGACATCGATAAGCAGAAGACTGAAGGCCGTGCCCTCGCTCTCGAGCAGCTGAAAGCCGTTTTCAATATCGTCCTGCAGAGCACGGCGGTTCTTCAGGCCGGTCAGCTGATCCGTCCTGGTCTGGTCTTTCAGTTGGGACAGGAGTTCGAAAAGCCGTTCCCGGAAGCGCAAAAAGGACAAACCGAAATACCCGGCAAAAATCGTGACCAGGGCAAGGCCCAAATAGGCCCGATCCGGAAATTGCCCACTGCGCGCGATCAGGAGCGACACTGCACCGATCAGCATGGCCGCCCAGACCTCATACCTGTTAGACGCGAGCGTCATCAGGGCAATCAAAGCGACTGTATAGAAGAACGCGACATTATACGGCTCCAACGCATAGGACAGCGTCAGAGACCTCATCAGGAAAAACAGAATGCCGACCCGGAAGGCGTGGCGGGGCATCGGGTCGAAGCGGGGCATACACAGCCAGTACCCGACGACAATCACCGTTATCATAATCCTGGCGACCTGCAGCCAGAGGGGCACGCTCAGGAACCAGTCGAAATTCAGGTACAGCTCAAAGATACTGATAAAGGAGGTCGCAAGGAAAAGACCACGCACATAGGAGAAGTATTCACGGCCATATCTGGAGCCGTCCTCGTCACCGGCGTGGACGCTGTCACTCATGGGTACTCTCCGCGCATCACGCGCAATCGGAATGCCTTGCGAATGATCGCTCTCGAGGTCCCGCACCGCAATCTGTTAGTCGTCCCGGCAAACTAGCTCAAGCAGCTAAACCAGACAATTTCTAAGTATTTTAGAAGAAAATCTAACACAAAAATCAACGGCTACAGGGTCGCGCCGAGCTTGCGACTGACGCGGATCTGCGACGTCCGGGGCGGGAACTCCAGAATGACCATGGCCGGAACGAAACCCTTCACCATTTCCCCGACGGCACTCGCGGGCATACTGATGGTCACCTGCGATCGTCAGCGCATCTCACACATGAGAAGCACCCCTTCATATGTATTTATTTAAAATGCAATACGTATTAACGAATTCGTGACCATTCTCACAGAATGATGCGCGGGACGCATAACGAACTGAGGCAATATCGATGTTCGAACGGACCGCGCGAAATTGCACCAAGGACGACAGAGGCTGCTATCGCAGTTGCCCGCGTTTTTTAGGTGCATGCCTTTCAGGCTCTCGCAGTCGGACCTTCAGGCTATCGGTTATTGCCTCGTTGCCCGTGAATCAATCGTAGAGGAGGCTCCATGGCACTCACCTTCGCCACCCCACGAATTGGCCTCCGCCCCGGAATGCGGGCTTGGTTCTTGTTCACGCCACTCCTCACCATTGCAATCTTTACCGGGCTTTTCATTGCGGTACTCAATGGCACTAAAGAACAGCGCGACGAACTCAGGGAGAGGCAATCCTCGACGCTCTTGTGGGCCCGACAGATTTCTGGAATCGGAGAGCAGATAACCGAAGTTCACCTGGCGATGCTGGAAGCAATGGGGAAAGCTCACGAGGTCGAAAAAGTAGAATTCTATGACCTTGCCCGACCAACGATGCGTCGCCTCCACGAGATCAGACAGGATATCCGGATAACGCGCGAGACGATTATCGCAGATCCTGAAATATCTGCTTCGGCGACAAGCCTGCTAACGAAATTCGAACAGCTCAGAAAACAGTATGTGTCGGCGATCGTGTCGACTTCCGTCGATTTCTCGCGCTTCGACGGCGAGATGCGCAAGATCAACAGGCTCTACCTCACCGTGGTTCGCCAGCTGGATCAGATATCCAGCCTTACCCTGCGCATGAACGAGGACGCCTCTATCGCGACCGAGGAGCATAACAGGCAGATCACACGATCGCTGATTGGCGGGCTTGCTCTGGCCGTACTGATTTCAGTCATCATGGGCTGGGTGATCTCGACACGGATCTCCGGGGATCTGAGAAGCGCGATCGGAGCCCTGTCCAACGTTGCCAACGGCAAGCCGTCAAACATCGGAATCGACAAGTCGCGCAAGGACGAACTCGGCGCATTGGCCCGCGCCATCGCATTTTTCGACGGTATTCTCGATCTCCTGACGAGTGAGATCTCGGAACGGGAGAGAAATGAAGCCCAGCTTCGCAACCTGTTTGACAGCGCCGGCGACGCGATCCTCGTGATGGAAGACGGCAAATATGTAAGCGCCAACAAACAGGCAGAAAGGATGTTCGGCTTCAAGGCGTCGGAGATCCAAAACTACGAACTCGGAGCATTTGCCGACCCGGCAAGCTACAATCAAGAAGATCTCGCCAGAATATTCAAAGAGAAGATGAGCGCGGCGCTCCGCGGTGAGCCGCAGAGGTTCGAATGGAGCAACTGTCGACTGGATGGCACGGCCTTTCCAACGGAATGCACGGTCGCGGCTTTTGCCGGCCCCGACGGCAAGAATATCGTGCAAATGATCATCCGGGACATCACCAGCCGCAAGGAGGCCGAACGTCTCAAGGAAAACATGACCGTCGAGCTGGAACGCATGGTCTCCGAACGTACCGAGGAGCTCCAGCGGGAGGTTGCGGCAAGACGGGAAACCGAAGAGGCGCTCGAGGCAGAGCGCCGGACGCTCGAGGCCACAGTCGAATATGCCCCGCTCGGCATGGCGCTTCTCGATATCGATGCCCGGATTGTCCGCATGAATTCGTGGGTCAAGCGGGTCCATGGAATTCCCGATGCGATCTCCGCCCCGGGTATGCCCTATCAGGGCGTTTTGCGTCACATTTTCAACGCAAAGCCAGAAGGGGATTTCAAGGGCCGGGCCAAGGACGACATGCTCGCATCCCGGATCGCCAATCTTGAAGCCCAGGAAAACAGCGTGTTCGAGGATCGCCTGCCCGACGGCAGCGTCCATAAGGTTGATCGTCGGTTCATCGACGGTGTTGGGTATATCATCACCTTCACAGACATCACCGATCTCAAGAACGTGCAGAACGATCTTGTTCGCCAGGAGAAAATGGCCGCGCTCGGGGGGTTGGTCGCCGGGGTCGCCCACGAGGTGAACACACCGCTCGGAATATGCGTGACAGCGTCGTCACATGTCTCGTCGATCGTCCGTGAGTTCAGCGAACAGGTCCAGAGCCCCACAGGCGGCCTGACACGCAAACTGGCCGTTGAAAAGCTCACTCAGACGGGCGAGGGACTCGGCATCATCGAAAAGAATCTCGCCCGCGCGGCCGACTTGATCAAGAGCTTCAAACTTGTCGCCGTGGATCAGACGGCGAACGACGAACGGGAAATCGAACTAGGCGAGTATATCCAGGACACCCTGCAGAGCCTGATCGCCGAAACGAAGCGGAAGAAACTCAATATCGACCTTGTGCGCCCGGAAGAGAAGCTGACCCGGCGCACATTCCCCGGCGCGTTGGTGCAGGTCGTGACCAATCTCGTCATGAACGTGGGCATCCACGCCTATGAAAACCATGGCGGCGATATCCGGCTGGAAGTCGAGCGGCTGAGTGACGGATCGGACCGGATCATTGTTCGGGATTTCGGCAAGGGCATGGACAAGGAGACGCAGGCGCAGATTTTCGATCCGTTCTTCACGACAAAACGCGCCAACGGCGGAACCGGGCTCGGCATGCACATCGTCTTCAATCTTGTCACCCAGCGGCTCGGCGGCCGGATCCATTGCAAGAGCACACCCGGCGAAGGCACGGAATTCGAGATAATCCTGCCACAAACCCCGGCGGACGAATCCTCAGCTACGCCTGCTACTCCGGCAGCCGCGTCAATTGGCGGTCATGCAGCCGCCTGAAGACGATCTGCGCCAATAGAGCCCCCGATCCCGCCAGAGCCATGTCCGCCTGAGTATCCCAGGGGTCTCCCTGGGTCGCGAGGAAGGCATCGGCATCGGCACCGACCAGTACCGCCGCGAGCCATTCGATCAGCTCGTAACTTGCACTGACACCAAGAACAGAGAAGAGCACGATCGCAAACAGCCAGTAGCCTGGCCGGAGCGGCGAGGTCCGGATCAGCAACTCGCGGATGGCAATGGCCGGGACGAAACCCTGCGCCAGATGCCCGACACGGTCATAGTGATTGCGCTCAAATCCGAAAGCATCGCGCACCCAGTCGAACAGCGGCACCTCGGCATAGGTGTAATGAGCGCCGACCAGCAGGATCACTGCATGCACTGCGATCAGGATATTGAGCAGCGCCGTCGTCCTGAACCGTCCCCGCACTGCCCAAAGCAGCGGGTAGACCAGCAGCACCGGAAGCGCTTCCATCCACCAGATCAGCGGATCGCGGGCGTCGAGGAAGGACCACAGGCATATCAGGGCGACCAGGAAGGTTGTTACCAACAGGGGTTTGTCCCGGCCTTTTGCGTCGATGCTTTCCCTACCCAAACTCATGCCTTTATCCCGCCCCGTTCACGCCGTAACCGTCCGCCGCACCGCATCGCGGCGGCGTGATCGGCCGGAGCAGCGAGAATGTCGGCGAGAAACTGCATGGTCCAGTCGGAAGCCACCATGCCCGCATCGACCCGCAGAACAAAATCCCCTCCGTCGGCACTGCACTCACTGCGCTTGGCTTCCAGCAGATCGCGGGTCTGATAGCCGACGCTTTCATGCACAGCGTGAACAAAGCCTGCGGCACGAATGCGCCTGACCAAGTCCCCGGAACCCGGAATATGCCCTCAATTAACCCTTTCGTGACTAATTTGAATAAAAATTGACACTCAGATCGGAAATCAATCGGAGTTGTCCTGATGCTTTCACGTATCTTTCTGACGATTCTAATGCTCGGGTTTCCCTGGCAGGCAGCACTCGCCTCTTCTGACGGAGATGCTTCGCAGACAAGCCATTTAGCGATCTCGAGCGATCTTGTAGATGAGCTGCGTGGTGGCGGATTCATTCTCTACATCCGGCACGCCGCTACGGACCACGACGTCGAGGACACCGATCGCGATAACCTGGACAACTGCACAACCCAGCGCCCCCTATCCGAACTCGGCCGCGATCAGTCACGCCGGATCGGCGACGCCCTTAGAAAGCTCGGTATTCCAGTTGCGAAAATCGTTGCCAGTCCGTACTGCCGCGCCAGGAACACGGCGATCCTTGCCTTCGGCAAGGCAGAGCTGATTGACGATCTCAAGTTCTCGCTCGGGTCCGGAGACGAGAACACAGAGCGGCAAACCACAGTTCTGCGCGCCCTGCTGGCCGAGGTCCCCGCTGACGGCACAAATACAGTCATCGCAGGTCACACTGCCAATCTTCGCGAAGCGTCGGGCGTCTGGCCTAAGCCCGAGGGCGTTACCGTTGTTTTTGAACCGGACGGGGCCGGTGCCTTCCGTTACCGCGCCGCCATCCACCCCGACAGCTGGCCACTCACGGCCAGTCAACAATAGGATTTCCCGTGACATCAGAGAAACGGCCAGGCCGGCGGTTTCGGCTGGGGCTCAAGACCTGGGTTTTTGTTGCCCCGATCATCACCGTGCTGATCTTCGCCGGTCTCTTGATCACGGTTCTCCAGAGCAATAGCGAAAAGCGGCGGGACCTGGCCCAGCTTCAGATGTCCGCCATTTCCCGGCTTGATAAAGTAACATCGCTCGGCGAACGCGTTGCCGCCGTCCATCTAGAGATGCAGAGCATCCTCGGCCGCGCCGGCGAGCTTGAAGAGGGCGAACTCTACGATCTTGCACGTCCTCACATAAACCGGCTGCACGACATCAAGAAGGAGTTGGAAAGTATTCAGGGCACACTGGATGCGCAAAGTCTTGATGGTCGCCTCTTTAGGCAATTCGGACAGAATTTCGAGACATTCCGTCAGAACTACATCTCAGCGGTTCTGATGACCTCGGTGAATATGGCGCGCTACGCGGAGCAGATGAGCCGGACGAACAGACAGTACGAAGAGGTCTTCCATGACCTGGGCGAGTTGATGAATGTGAACTTGCAGGACAATTCGGACGCCTCAGAAGCTTACGCCGCGCTCGACCGGCGCCTGACACAGACTCTCCTCGCCGGTCTGGCATTCTGCGTTCCGCTTTCCCTGCTGGTCTCGTGGTTCATAAACCGCCTGATGTCGCGGGACCTGATCGACGCCATAACGGCCCTGGGCAACCTGGCGAAAGGCCAGCCGTCCAATTTCCTTCCGGACCAAAACCGGACCGACGAGATTGGCGAGCTGGGACGCGCGATTTCCTATTTCGAAAGTATTCTGGATCAGCTTCGGCAAGAGGTTTCGGAACGAGAACGAAGCGAGACCCAGTACAGAGATCTTTTCGACAGTGCCGGAGACGCGATTTTCGTCTTTGCGAACCGCAGATACACCGCTCTGAACAAGAAGGCCGAGGAAATGTTCGGCGTCGAGGCAGCACAAGTCCTGGGCACCCCTCTCGGAACGCTCTCGGGCAGCGTTCACGGCACGCAGGAAACAACCGTAAAAAACTTGAATGCGATTTTCGACGAAGCCCGGAAAGGAACCCCGCAGGTCGTCCAGTGGCGCGGCAGAAAGCTGAATGGCACCGAATTTCCGACGGAACTCACGGTGACAGCTTTCGAGGGCCCCGATCAAATCGAGATCGCTCAATTTATGGTCCGCGACATCAGCGAGAAAATCGAGGCGGACAAACTCAGGGAGAATATGACCGCCGAACTCGAGCGGATGGTGTCGGAACGCACGGAGGAACTACAGCGCGAGGTCGTCGTCCGTCGCCAGACCGAGGAAGCACTTGAAACCGAACGGAAGACGCTGGAAGCCGTTGTTAATTACGCGCCCATAGGCATGATTTTGCTCGATACTGAAAATCGCGTGCGCCTCACCAACACCTGGATAAGGAAGGCGCACAAGTTTCCGGACCGGATCTGTACTCCAGGTACGCCCTATATCGAGATTCTGAAGCACATTCACACCAGCAAACGGAACCAGCAACGCGACCCGAAGAAGTTGGAGAAAATTCTCTCCGAACGGACCGCCCTTCTCGAACGACGGGAAAGCAATGTGTTCGAGGACATTTTGCCCGACGGATCCTATCACAAGGTAGAGCGCCGCTTTGTCGACGATGTCGGATGCATTGTGACCAATACAGACATCACGGATCTGAAAAGCGCACAGAACGAGTTGGTGCGTCAGGAGAAAATGGCAGCCCTTGGCGCGCTCGTCGCCGGTGTCGCGCACGAAGTGAACACGCCGCTTGGGATCTGTGTCACTGCCGCGAGCCACGTGGCGGATATCGCCCGGGAGTTCGACAGAGAGATCCGGAGTCCGGAAAGCCGTTTAACCCGCGAACTCGCCGTTGATCGCCTTTCAAATATCGGCAACGGGCTCGAGATCGTGGAGCGAAACCTCAATCGGGCCGCCGATCTCATCAAGAACTTCAAGCTGGTCGCTGTGGACCAGACCGCTGATGACGCCCGGGAGATCGAACTGGGCACGTATATTGACAGTACGATCCAAAGCCTGTCTGCCGAGACCAGGCGGCGGGGTCTCACAGTCAGATTCGCGGAGCCGTCCGAAAACCTTCACCGGCTTACCTACCCTGGCGCTATCGCGCAGATCCTGACCAATCTCATCATGAACGCTGGAATTCACGCTTACGATTCGAACGGCGGTGAAATCGAAATAGAAGTCCAGAGACTAAGCAACGGAGCCGACCGGATTCTCGTTCGAGATTTCGGCAAGGGAATGGACGAGAAGACCCGCGCCCAGATATTCGACCCATTCTTCACTACCCGGCGCGCCAACGGCGGCACCGGACTCGGGATGCATATCGTGTTCAATCTGGCGACACAGCGCCTGGGCGGAAAGATCAATTGTCGGAGCAAGCCCGGAGAAGGCACGGAGATCGAGGTTATTCTGCCTTGAGACTGCCGTGCGCGCTCACTTCGCGCATATTCCAGCCACAATACACTCGAAAGGTTGCTAACGTGAAATCAACTGTCCTGTTCAAGATTGATCGGCCCCGATGCCAGAGATTTCACCTGAAGATTCGGCGAAACGCCATTCGCTATCATTTGGATGAATATTGATTCACCGGATTAGGTTCCGTTCTACGCACCGAGGACCATCACATTGTCTCGATTTCAAACAGACGTTCCGAATCGAATTGCAGTCAGCCCGTACAGGGCAAACGCAGATTATGCCGGTGGGCGCAGCAACACTTCCGTCGTCATAGCGGGCAGAGCCGCTGTCTTGACTGTTCCCACCCCAGCGGATGAGGAGTCCCTGCTTGGATAATGTGGACAAATTGCGAGACGAAGAGGGTCGGTTGCTCGCGCTGCAACGCTATCAGATCCTCGAAACCAGCGAAGAAGATGCGTTCGAGCATGTCGTCAACCTCGTCCAGAATATTCTGAACGTCCCCATGTGCGCAATCTCTCTTGTCGAACACCAGCGCCAATGGTTCAAGGCGAAACGCGGCATCGAAATGAGCGAAACGCCCCGTGATGTATCCTTCTGCGCCCAGGCCATCAAAGATCGGAACCCGCTCGTCATCCAAGATGCAACATCCGATCCGCGCTTTTCCGAAAACCCGCTGGTGACCGGCGAGCCTCATATTCGCAGCTATGCGGGAATCCCCCTGAGAACCCCGGACGGATATAATATCGGCAGCCTTTGTGCGATCGACACCAAGCCGCGACTGTTCACACCATTCGAGGTCTCGATACTCGACCAATTTGCAAAAATTGTCGTCGGCGAACTGGAACTCAGACAGATTGCTTCGAGCGACCATCTCAGTGGCGCCATGTCACGTGGCGCCTGGATGGAAGGCGCCGGCCGGGAGTTGGAACGTGCCAAACGCTACAACCGGCCACTGGCGCTCGCCTTGTTTGATCTGGACCGCTTCAAGGAAGTGAACGATAGCTTCTGTCACCCTGCGGGCGACGAGGTCATCAGAACATTTGCAGCCCTGTGCACATCTGAATCCAGAGACCCTTGACCTTTTCGGCCGGATCGGCGGAGAGGAATTCGCGTTGTTGATGCCCGAAACCGATTTTGATCTTGCGGAGCGTGTCGCAGAACGCTGCCGGAACGCTCTTGAAACCACGCCCGTCGCAATCGGGGATCACACGCTTCGCGTGACGACCAGCGCCGGTCTGGCCTCTTTTCGTGAACAAGATTCCCTGAAATCTCTCATCGCACGGGCAGATGCCGCGCTGTTCTCCGCCAAAGCGGCCGGGCGCAACCGGGTGGCCATAGCAGCCAAGGACAGCTTCGGAGCTGACAGCAAAACGGACGTGTCCGGAGACTGATCGCCCCCCACCCGAACACCTGCAGCATCGTTCAACCGGATACAGTGCGCCGCACCGCATCGCGCCAGCCGGCGTAAAGCCGGTCACGGGCGTCCGCCCCCATGGCCGGCTCAAAGCGGCGCTCCCGGGCCCACTGTTCGGCCATCCTCGCCGGTGACGGATAATAATCGTGCCTCAGGCCGGCGAGATAGGCGGCGCCGAGCGCCGTTGTCTCCGCCACCACCGGCCGGTCGACCGGAGCCCCGAGAATGTCGGCGAGAAACTGCATGGTCCAGTCAGAAGCCACCATGCCTCCATCGACCCTGAGCACGGTATCTCCGCCTTCGGCACTCCAGTCACTGCGCATGGCTCCCAGCAGGTCGCGTGTCTGGTAGCCGACGCTTTCCAGAGCAGCCCGCGCGAAATCGGCGGGCCCGGAGGCTCGTGTCAGCCCGTAGAGCGCGCCGCGCGCTTCCGCGTCCCAGTAAGGCGCGCCAAGACCGGTGAAGGCCGGCACGAGATAGACCCGGTGCGCCATGTCCGCTCGCTCCGCCAGCCCCGCACTTTCGGACGCATCCGAAATCATACCGAGCCCGTCCCGCAGCCATTGCACGGCGGCGCCCGCCACGAAGATCGAGCCTTCCAGAGCATAGGTTGGCTTGCCGCCAAGCTGGTAAGCGATGGTGGTCAGCAACCGGTTGGTCGACTGCACCGGTTTGCTGCCTGTGTTCAACAATGCGAAACAGCCGGTCCCGTAGGTCGATTTCATCATGCCGAGCTCGAAGCAGGCCTGTCCCACGGTCGCCGCCTGCTGGTCCCCTGCCACACCGGAGATCGGGATTGGCGCGCCGAACAGGTCCGCGTCCGTCACCCCGTAATCCGCCGATGAGTCCTTCACCTCCGGGAGCATGGAAGCCGGCACCCCGAGGATAGCCAGCAGCTCCGCGTCCCAAGCGCCCTTGTTGATGTCATAGATCAGCGTGCGCGAGGCATTGGTTGCGTCCGTCGCATGCACTTTGCCGCCGGTCAGCCGCCAGATCAGCCAGCTATCCACCGTGCCGAAAGCCAGATGCCCTGCATCCGCAAGCGCCCGCGCGCCCTCCACATTATCGAGAATCCAGGCGATCTTGGTGCCGCTGAAATAGGGGTCCAGCAAAAGGCCCGTCCTTGCCGTGAAAAGCGGCTCATGGCCCGCCTCTTTCAGGCGCGCACAGAATGGTGCGGTGCGCCGGTCCTGCCAGACGATGGCATTGGCGATGGCCTTGCCGGTACGCCGGTCCCAGACCACCGTGGTCTCGCGCTGGTTGGTGATGCCGATCGCCGCTATCCGCTCCGCGCCGCCGACCTTCGCGATCGCCTCCCGCGCGGTCTCTACCGTGGTCCGCCAGAGATCCTCCGGGTCGTGCTCGACCCAGCCGGACTGCGGGAAATGTTGGGGAAACTCCTGCTGCGCGACCGCAGCCACGCGTGTGTTCGCATCGAACACGATAGCGCGGCTCGAGGTGGTTCCCTGATCGAGTGCAAGAATAAGCCGGTCGTTGCCAGCCTTTGCGGCTGTGTTCATCTGATCCTCCCTCGGGCCGTGCTGCCCGCGACGCATCGGGCGCCGAGAAGATTCAATAGCCCGTCGCAGCGGGCGGTTGCCAGCACAAACAAAACCGCGCCGCCCCTCATGGGACGGCGCGGCTGCATTCAGATCGCTTTTTCAGAGGGCGGCGCGTTACTTCGCGTCTTTCGCCCGCTCCATCGCTTCCAGGATCGTGGTCCGGGCCGACTCGGCGTCACCCATCTCGATAAATTTCACCCACTTGTCCTGTTCGAGATCCTTGTAGTGCTCGAAGAAGTGGACGATCTGCTGGATCAGAATTTCCGGCAGGTCACGATAGCTTTTCACCCCGGCATAATAGGGATGCAGCTTTTCGACAGGCACTGCGATGATCTTCTCGTCCATGCCGGCTTCGTCTTCCAGATGCACGACCCCGATCGGACGGCACGGGATGACAGCACCCGGAACAACGCCGGAACCGGTAATGACGAGGATGTCGGCAGGATCGCCATCGTCGGAGAGGGTGTTCGGAATGAAACCGTAGTTCGCCGGGTAGAACATGGCGGTGTGCAGGAACCGGTCGACCATCATCGCGCCGGAATCCTTGTCCAGCTCGTACTTCACCGGAACGCCGCCCTGCGGAATTTCAATAACGGCATGTACTTCGTGCGGCGGATTGGGGCCAGTCGAGATCTTACTTACGTCCAAGGGTCTTGCTCCATTCGCACGGGACACCTAGCGAGCAGATCCCCGCACACGGTATTCCCGCCTTTTATCGGATTGGCGACAGAAAACTTTTGCGGCGCAGCATTTGCGGCAATGCGGCGCGAAGGTCAAGTGTCGAATGGACGCAGCTATGGAGAAAACCCGGAAATAAGGCGCTTGGCTATTTGATACCGCCCGGTTTCCCAAGCGTGTTGGGGTTATGCTCCCCATGTTCTCCGACATAGCGCGGTTCGGTCTCGGGTTCAGCTGCCGAAGCTGCGCGGATGGCATCCTCAACCAACCTGGCGAGATGATCGCGCATGTCGCCGGAAACCCTTCCCTCGTTCAAAATCTGCAGAAGGCTCTCGGCCGCTTCGAATTCCAAGGTCAGATCAACAGTACGCATAGGTCAGCTCCCCCTCGCCGGTGAATCTTTTCCATCCTCGCATGCCGGCGAACGAATTCAACCCCTTGCATTTCCGGGGGTCACGTCGCGGAGATAATCCCCAATCCCGCGCGACTGATCCCATTGTCTTGGATAGCCGAGGGAGACCTCATGGAAACGGGTGTCGTCGACCATGTCGGTCCTGCGGGTATGCAGATGCCCGGTGACGACGTCGATAGCGCGGAACCTGCGGTGCCAATCATGCGTGATCCGGGTGCCGCACCAGGGCACAAATCGCGGAACCCGCGGTATCCGGATCAGATCCTCGCGCAAGGGCCAGTGGTTCACCAGCACGGTCCGCGCGCCCTCGGGCAAAGCCGACAGACGGGCCTCGGTTTCAGCACAACGGGCAGCGCACCAAGCCGGGCGATCCGCGAAAGGTTCGGGATCGAGCAGGACTTCATCCACCGGCACCGCGTGTTTCTCCCGCACCCAGTCTTTCAGGTCGGCGAGCAGAACATCCTCCGGGCGGAAGCTATAGTCATAGAGCAGGAAAAGCGGCGCTATGAAGACCGGCTCTCCATCAAGATCCATCGGCCATCTTGGATAGGGGTCTTCCGGTGTGACCACGCCAGCCGCGCGGGCCAACTCGACAAGATGCCGGTAGCGCTCATCGCCGCGCCGGGCCACCCCGCCGGGCCGCTGATCGGTCCAGAGATCGTGATTTCCCGGCACCCAGATCAGCTTTCCGAACCGTTTGCCCAGAAAGGTCACCGCATCGACAAACACTTCCTCGCGCTCGGCGACATCTCCCGCCAGGATCAGCCAATCCGCACCATGATCGGGAATCTCGGCAAGCGCGTTCCTGTTCACCTCGGAGGCGAGATGGAGATCGGAAATGGCCCAGAGCCGGGTATTTTCGGATTCAGCCGTCACTCTCGACTTCTCCACGCCGTGCCTCCATGGCATCCCGGATGGCCATCCGGCGTCCGGTCATCCAGAGCAGCGCAAGGCACGCAATGGCGCAACCGGCCACAAGCGGCCATTGCAACCCGGCCCACTCCGAGACCCAGCCCATGCCCAGGGCACCGATCGCCGGACCACCCCGGAACAGCATGCCGTAAAGCGCAACCACCCGGCCACGCATATCCTCGTCGACCGCCGCCTGGATCAGGGTCTGCGACCCGGCCCCGTGTGTGACCATCGCGCCACCGGCAACGGCCAGCGCAATCAGTGCCACCCAGAAATTCGATGTCAGACTGAACACCAGCAGCGCCGCGATCATCGCCACCACACTCACGAGGGAAAGCTGTACCAGACCTTCAAGGCCGTTGCGCTGACCGAGATAGAGTCCCCCGATCACCGCGCCAATCCCGGTGGCCGTCGCCATCATGGAGAGCCCCTCGGCACCGCGGCCGAAAATCTCGGCGGCAAAGCCCGGCAACAATTCGAACACCGGACGCATGGCGATGCAGGTGATCAGCATCAGGATCAGCATCGGGCCGATGCCGGGATGGGTCAGGGCGTAACGGTATCCATCGGCCATCTGCGCCAAAATGCCTGCACCATGCTTCGGCTTCCGCCCGTTCATATTCGGCTGGATGATCCACAATGCCGCGATGAAAGGCAGATAACTGATCGCGTTCGCGAGGAAGGCGTAGCCCGCGCCATAGCCCACGATAACCACACCGGCGATCGCCGGGCCGATAAAGCGGGCCGCGTTGAAGATCACCGAATTGATCGCCACCGCCGAGGCCATATCCTCACGCCGGACCAGATTGGGGATCATCGCCATCCGGGCCGGCTGCCAGAACGAGACAACGATCCCGGTGAACAGCGCCAGTGAGAACAGCCACCAGATTGTCAGCGCACCGGACAGCGTCAAAACCGTCAGTGCCGTGGCCTGGACCATGTTGAGACATTGCGCGACCCTGGCAATCCACAGCCGGTCAAGCCGGTCCGCCAGAGTACCGGCAAGCGGGCTCAGGATGACCACAGGGAAGAGCTCGGCGAACGCAATGATGCCGAGCCAGGTTGGGCTCTCGGTCAGCTCCCAGGCGACCCAGCCGACGGCAATCCGCTGCATCCACAGACCGATGACGGTCAGGGAGCTGCCGGCGCAATAAATGGCGTAATCGCGATTGCGGAACGCCTGACAAAAGCGAGCCACGGATGTTGTGAGGGACATGATCTGTTTGTAGTCCAATGTCCCGGGCTTGGAAAATACTTAGAACGGGAATGGAATGCTCCCGACTTCGGAATCAATCCGCGGGAATTTCCTGACCGAGCGAGAGGAGCACCACGCAAGACGCGTTGTGCAGCATGTTCTCGAGATCGTCATGCTCAAGCCGTGCCAGGAGGCGGAACGCCTGGATGCAGACGGGGTTGTATTTCGAGCTGGTCGCTTCGTCGGCCATGTCATTCAGCCATTGCCGCACCGGCTCCGTGCCGGGCTTGCGGGGCATGTTCCGGTACCGGTCCATCATCCCGCCCATCAGCGGCAGCAAGCCGTGCTTTCCGCGCCAGACCGCTTCCTCGCGCCGGAATTCAGGCCGATCGTGCACCTTGCCCAACAGATAATGCATCAGGCCGCAGAGGAACTGCTCCAGCCGGCGCATCTCCAGCTCCTCGACATCGGGAACCTTTTCGCACATGGAGCGGGCGAGATCGCGCGCCCAGACATCGCGGTCGAGTGTGCCAGCGCGGGGTATTGCATGTTCTGATCTGCGTATCGGGTCCATAGCGCTGTTCTTACACTCTAAACTCTTTAAATTACGATGAATTTCTTGCCGGTTTTTCCAGATTTCGGGAGAATCTCCCGTCGGCACTTTGCATGTCCAGAGTTTTTCGAAAATCGAGCCTATTTCTGATCTGTTTAGAAGAACATTTGATAGATGAAACACGTTTCACCGAATTTGTACCCTCGAGCTTCCAAGCTTCGAACCGTCTCCGCATAAGAAGGACCTTTAGTGTAGTCATAAGCAGCGATAACCACGTCAGCGCCGGCCAATTGCTCTACCCCATTGATGCAATGTTCGGGCGCAATACCGAGATTCGCAGCCACCCACTTCCCCAACCAATCATTTCCCAAGATCACAACATTGCAGTCTTCACCATTGATTCTGGGCGGAAACATCATTCCGTGATCGGTACGCGCGGCGCGCAAACTCATAGAGTGGGGAAAGCAGGAATGAACAGAAAACCCCGCATCCCGAAGGGCATCCGCATGATTGGCATATCCCCAATCCATGTTGTAAGGCCGTACGGACATTATCTCGTTGAAGTGCAAGTAACGGTCGCGAAATCCGGACCGGAATGAATGAAAAAAATGCCGTTGATAGAAATCATAAACACAGCCGATGCGACACCCTGTCATGGCCCACTGCAGCCCGGCGTGCAAAAAAGCCGCCACCGTCTCACCACCAGGCGTCATATCGGAAAACGCCATCAGCGCGCGCGACCCGGCCTTTTTCATCCCGAAAAAGCTAGAGGTGACGTGAATTTCTCCATTGGCACTGATAAGTCTCGATACTTGCTGAACTATCTCGCGAAGACTCGGGATGCTCACATGTGGAATAACACCATGCAATATCAGCAAGTCGACCGAACCGGGCGGATGTTCCTGCACGATCTGAACAAGGTCGCTTTTTGAGAAATGTGCAGCAGGCAGCTGAAGAAACTCCTTGATCGCGTAGATACCATCCGAGGGCTCGACGACATCGTAGCGCACAACATCTTCAAGTAATTCTGATTTCCAAAGATTAAATGTCAGACGCCCTTTTCCGGCGCCAATTTCCATAATCCGACGCGATTCAAAACTCTTTCTATCAGCGAGGCCAATATCCTGAAGATATTGAAGATTTGAATGGAATTTTTCTTTTTTAGGACTGAGAAAAGTCTCTTTTGAAAAATACTGAGAATAATACTCTCGATATTTATTCTTATTTTTTTTATCCATACAATAAAACCTCTCAATAAAAAAATATTTGACGTAGCAATTCAGATTTTTCGCCTCCTCGCATCATGCCATCGCACCCAAACCAAACAAGTGTTGCGCACATCATAATATTGATCCTCGACAAGTGAAGGCGTAGGCTCTGCCTTCCGTCTTATCAGCCAGCCTTTCCGAGGAAATAATGAGCTTCATCGCTGACCGTCTCGGCCGGATCAAGCCGTCCCCCACCATCGCCATCAGCGCCAAGGCGCGTGAACTGCAGGCCGCGGGCGGCGACGTCATCGGCCTCTCCGCCGGCGAGCCGGATTTCGATACCCCGGCCCACATCATCGAAGCCGCCATCGACGCGATGAAGCGCGGCGACACCCGCTACACGGATCCGGATGGTACGCCCGAGCTGAAGGACGCGATCTGCCGCAAGTTCAAGCGCGACAGCAATCTCGACTATGCGCGCAACCAGATCACCGTCGGCACCGGCGGCAAGCAGGTGCTCTATAACGCGCTGATGGCCACGCTCAACCCGGGCGACGAAGTCATCATTCCGGCGCCCTACTGGGTCTCCTACCCGGACATGGTACTGCTCGCCGAGGGCGAGCCGGTTATCGTCCCATGCCCGCAGGAGATGGACTTCAAGCTGCAGCCGGAAGATCTGGAAAAGGCGATCACGCCGAAGACCAAATGGATCATCCTGAACAGCCCGTCGAACCCGTCCGGCGCCGGCTACACGAAGGAAGACATGAAGAAGGTCACGGACGTGCTGATGAAGCACCCGCACGTCTATGTCATGACCGACGACATGTACGAGAAGCTCGTCTACGACGATTTCAAGTTCTGCACCCCGGCGGAAATAGAGCCCGGCCTGTACGACCGGACACTGACCGTCAACGGCATGTCCAAGGCCTTCTGCATGACCGGTTGGCGCATCGGCTTCGCGGCCGGCCCGGTCGAGCTGATCACAGCGATCCGCAAGATCCAGTCCCAGTCGACCTCGAACCCGTCCTCGATCAGCCAGGCAGCCTCGATCGCCGCGCTCGACGGCCCGCAGGATTTCATCGCCGAGAACAACAAGGCCTTCCAGGCCCGCCGCGATCTCGTGGTCTCCATGCTGAACCAGGCCAGCGGCCTGAACTGCCCGACCCCGGACGGCGCCTTCTACGTCTATCCGTCCTGCGCCGGCGTCATCGGCAAGAAGACGCCCGACGGCAAGACCATCGAGAATGACGAAGATTTCTGTACCTACCTGCTGGAAGCGGAAGGCGTCGCGGCCGTGCATGGCGAGGCTTTCGGCCTCAGCCCGCATTTCCGGATCTCCTATGCGACGTCCGATACGATCCTCGAAGAC
>NZ_JACZFS010000064.1 GCF_014904795.1 Nisaea nitritireducens | reverse complement strand
TCCGCTTTTCTTTACGTTATGCTCCCAGAAACGAAAGCATCTCCTTGGTAAAGGCATCCGGCTGCTCGAAGTTCGAGAAATGTGCCGCCTCCGGGATCTCGGCATAGAGGGAGCCCTTGATCAGACCGTGGATCTCGCGAGCATGCTCCGGCGTGGTTGCCGGATCGTCCGCGCCGACGATCACCAGCGTCGGCGTGTCGATGCCGCCAATCGTCTCGCGCTGATCCATCGCCTGGATCGCCCGGCAGCAACCGATGAAGCCCTGCGGCGGAGTGCCGAGGATCATCTCCCGGACGATGTCGATATCCTGCTTCAGACGCTGCTGGCTTGCCGGGGTGAACCAGCGCTCGATGGTGGCGTCGACAACGGCCGCCATCCCGCCTTTCTCCACCGTTCGCACCCGGCCATCCCACATTTCCTGCGTCGGCATATGCGCGCTGGTGTCGGCCAGGATCAGTGTCTTCACCCGGTCCCGGTGCCTGACCCCGAGCATCTGACCGACCATGCCGCCCTTGGAGAGCCCGCAATAATCCGCCCTGTCGACACCGAGCCCGTCGAGCAGCGCCACCGCATCCTCGGCCAGCGTCTCAATGGAATAAGCACCTTCCGGCGCACCGGACCCGCCATGGCCTCGGCTGTCATAGCGGATCACCTTGAAACCGGCAGACGCCAGGTCCGCAATCTGCGGGTCCCACATATGCAGGTTCGAGGCAAGCGAGTTGGAAAGCAGCAGCGGCCTGCCATCCTCCGGCCCGTCGATCCGGTAATGCAGCGTGATTCCGTTGGCGTCGATATGCGGCATAGCTTCCTCCCCCTTATTGCTCTTCGACTGGCTCTTCGACCGGCGCACCGTAGGTTAGACCGGCAGATTTGAACGTCGGATTATCACCGTAGCAGCCGTCACCTCATGACGGCCCTGACCATTTCGCAAGACATCGTTGCATTTCCGGAGAAACGGAAAATGATTGATTTATTTGAAATGTGATTAAAAAGTGAATGGGACCTGAAATTTGGGAGCACGACGAGCGGCAGAGAATCTGCCGAGCGTAGAGCTTGGGTCAGATGAAATGCAGATAACGCCGGAAATCCTGCTGATTTTCTACTCAGCGACGGTCACCCTGATCGTCAGTCTGACGTTCATATTCCTCTGGCATCGGCTTGGCTGGACGCGCTTGCTGAGTTTCGGCGCTTCCTTCTTCTGCCTCGCCCTGCTTTTGATCCATAACGCGGTCGGCATGTCGATTGGCTGGCACCCTTTCCGCTTTCAGGTCGGCGCGACCATGGTCGTACTGTCGCTGGTATTCATTACCGCCGGCTGCCTGGCCTATGTCGATTTCAAAGTGCCCTGGAAGCTGATCCTCGGGACTGCCGGCGCGATCCTGATCGGAAGCGAAATCGTAATGGCCACATGGGGCGTGGCCAGCATTCTCTACCTTCCGGTCCTGATCGGGGTTGTCGATCTCTTCTGCTCTTTTCTGTTCTGGACGAAGCGACGGACATTCGCCGGACGGGCCGTGGCGATATTGTTCTTCGCCAGAGGCGCGATGCACCTGCCCTGGCCATTGTTCGTCTTCACTCCGGCCGGGAATCTGATCCGTAGCGCAGATCAGGTCTTCGTTGTCGCAATCGGCCTTGCCCTGATCGTTGCCGAGCTTTTGCGCGCCCGCATGGATCTCGCCCGGGCGAACGCAACATTGCTTGAGCAGGCAACGGCATTGAAAGCCGCGAACGAAAAACTCGGTGTTGAGAGGCAGCTCGCGGTCAGCGCCAGCAATGCTAAATCGGCCTTCCTGGCCAATATGAGCCACGAGCTCAGAACACCACTGAACGCCATCATGGGTTTTTCGGAGATTATCGCCAAAAGCCCCGCGGAGCGGATGGCGGATCGCTATACGGGCTATGGCCAGGACATCCACCAGGCGGCCTGCGTACTTCTGGATTTTGTCGATCAGGTCCTTGAGCTTTCGCGTCTCGAGGCAAACAGGGTCGATTTCAATCCGGCCACACTGGATGTCGTGGCGCTGGTCGAAGTGGCGATCAAGGCCGCACGTCAGAAAGCCGGCTCCAGTCCGGCGGAAATCGTCCGCTATTTCGAAGAGGGAACAGGCTCCGTCGAGGGGGACGAGCACCTGCTGAAACAGGCACTGTCAGGCATTCTGATCCGCGCACTCCGGTTCACGGGGAATACCGGATCGGTCCATGTCAGCGCAGGGCCGGAGCCGGAGAGTTCAGTCCGGATCGAGGTGAAGGACAACGGCCCCCGGCTCTCGGACAGCGAGATCACCGAGGCCTTCAATCCGTTCAACATCACCAATGCCACGGTGACGCAAACGGGCGGCGGAATAGATCTCTCGCTGCCGCTGGCGAAACGCTTCGTCGAAGTGCATGGCGGAGAAATCTCCATCAGCAACGAGGCGGATACCGGAACCATTGTCGCCATCGACCTGCCGAGGCGGCTTTTGCTGCATTGACGTTCCGGGACGATGGCGGCAAAGGTTCCCGCAAGCCGTTTCCGCATTGCGGGCGCCCGGGCGCAGCCTTATCCTTGCCTTTGCAGCCGGCGACATGGGGCCTGGAGACAGGTGCTCCCGATCCTTGTTTCAAAAATCCGACAGACCATATCCCATTGGGAATTAAGGAAACTATGGCGCCGAGAAAATCATGAGTGTGACCCGCCTGGCGACTCTGGCCGTTGCTACAGCCACGATTGGCGCCGCTCTCGGCGGTCCTGTTCTTGCTGACACGGCCCGGGATGAACCCGACGGCAGCTTCAACGTCACCTTCGAGAACGATGTCTTCAACGGCACCGACCGGCACTACACGAACGGGGTCTCGATCCAGTACACGGACACGCTGAACCGGGTGCCCCACGGCGTCCGCTACGCTGCCGCGCCCTTCATCGATCCGGGCGCGGATATCCGCGTGACCTATCAGCTCGGGCAGAATCTCTACACGCCGCAGGATATCGAGCGGAAAATCCCGGACCCGGAAGACCGGCCCTATGCCGGCTGGCTCTACGGCTCGGTCGGCGTCGTGGCGGACACGAAAGACAGTCTGACATCCCTGCAGCTCAGCCTCGGTGTGGTTGGCCCGGCCGCCCTCGGCGAGCAGGTGCAGAGTTTCGTGCATAGCGCCATCGATACCCGCGAGCCGCGCGGCTGGGACTCTCAGCTGGAGAACGAGCCGGCCCTGCTGCTGACCTTCGAGCGGAAATGGGCGGAGCGGCTGGTCGGCGAGCCCTACGGTTTCCAGATCGATGCCTCGCCCTATGTCGGCGGCGCGCTCGGCAACGTCTTCACCCATGCGAACGGGGGCGTCACATTCCGCCTCGGCTACGATCTGCCGAAGAATGATTACGGCCCGCCGCGCATCCAGCCCGCCACGCCGGGTTCCGGCTTTTTCGAGCCCGTGGACGATTTCGGCTGGTATCTGTTCGCCGGAATCGAGGCCCGGGCCGTCGCCCGCAATATCTTCCTCGACGGCAATACGTTCAAGGACAGCCCCTCGGTCGACAAGAACTTGCTGGTCGGCGATCTGAGCTACGGTGTGGTCTTCACGGTGGGTCAGGCGCGGATCTCCATGACCCAGGTTTTGCGCAGCCCGGAAATCTCCAGTGAGAGCGTCATTTCCAGATTTACCTCTCTCGGCGTGACGTACCGCTTTTAAAGCAGATCAGCCTCCAACGTTTCCGCATTGCCACAATGCCCGGTCGGCCCTATTTTCCCGGCCAGCAACTTTGACGGTATTTGCCCTACATGACCGACCTAAGCCATATCCGTAACTTCGCGATCATCGCCCATATCGACCACGGCAAGTCCACGCTGGCCGATCGGCTCATTCAAGTCTGCGGCGGCCTTGCCGACCGGGAGATGAAGGAGCAGGTGCTCGACAGCATGGATATCGAGCGCGAGCGCGGTATCACCATCAAGGCGCAGACCGTGCGGCTGTATTACACCGCCGACAATGGCGAGACCTATCAGATCAACCTGATGGACACGCCAGGCCATGTCGACTTCGCCTACGAGGTCAGCCGCTCTCTCGCCGCTTGCGAAGGCTCGATCCTGGTGGTCGATGCCAGCCAGGGCGTCGAGGCGCAGACCCTTGCGAACGTCTATCAAGCCATTGAGCAGGACCACGAGATCATCCCTGTCCTGAACAAGGTCGACCTGCCCGCCGCCGACGTGCCGCGGGTGAAGGAGCAGATCGAGGACGTGATCGGCATCGACACCTCGGACGCGATCGAGGTGTCGGCCAAGACCGGGCTCAACATCAAGGCCGTGCTGGAAGCGCTGGTGCAGCGCCTGCCGGCCCCGAAGGGCGAGCGCGAGAAACCGCTCCAGGCCATGCTGGTCGACAGCTGGTACGATGCTTATCTCGGCGTCATGGCGCTGGTCCGGGTGCGCCAGGGCGTGCTGAAGAAGGGCCAGAAGATCAAGCTGATGCAGACCGGGGCGACGCACCTGGTCGAGAAGGTCGGCGCCTTCACACCGAAACTGACCGAGTTCAAGGAGCTTGGCCCGGGCGAGCTCGGCTTCATGAGCGCCTCGATCAAGACCGTGGCCGATTGCCAGGTCGGTGACACCATCACCGAGGAAAAGCGCCCCTGCGACTCCCCGCTTCCGGGTTTCAAACCCAGCATTCCGGTGGTGTTCTGCGGCCTGTTCCCGGTCGATGCCAACGATTATCCGGACCTGCGCGACAGCCTGGAAAAGCTCCGCCTGAACGATGCCAGCTTCAGCTTCGAGGCGGAAAGCTCCGCCGCGCTCGGCTTCGGCTTCCGCTGCGGCTTCCTCGGCCTGCTGCATCTGGAAATCATCCAGGAGCGGCTGGAACGTGAATTCAATCTCGACCTGATCACCACCGCGCCGAGCGTGGTCTATCGGATCAACCTGACCAAGGGCGAGCAGATCGAGCTGCACAACCCGGCGGACATGCCGGACGTGATGAAGATCGAAAGCATCGAGGAGCCCTGGATCAAGGCGACGATCATGGTGCCGGACGAATATCTCGGCCCCGTCCTCGCGCTCTGCACCGAAAGGCGCGGCGAGCAGATCGAGCTGACCTATGTCGGCAGCCGGGCCATGGCGGTCTACAAGCTGCCGCTGAACGAAGTGGTGTTCGATTTCTACGACCGCCTGAAAAGCATCTCGCGCGGCTATGCCAGCTTCGACTATGCGCTGGAAAGCTATGAAGAAGGCGATCTGGTGAAGCTCAGCGTGCTGGTCAATGCCGAGCCGATGGACGCGCTCTCCATGATCGTCCACCGCAGCCAGGCCGACTTCCGCGGCCGCGCCATGTGCGCCCGCCTGAAGGACCTCATCCCGCGTCAGCTCTTCAAGATCGCCATCCAGGCGGCGATCGGCGGCAAGGTCATCGCCCGCGAGACCGTCAGCGCCATGCGCAAGGACGTGACCGCGAAATGCTACGGCGGCGACATCAGCCGGAAGAAAAAGCTGCTGGAGAAGCAGAAGGAAGGCAAAAAGAAGATGCGGCAGTTCGGCAATGTCGACATCCCGCAGACCGCCTTCATCGAAGCTCTCAAGATGGGCGACAATTAGGGCGCGGCCAGGCCTCTTCGCCCTTCGCTCCCCGCCCCAGAACCGTCATCCCACACCTTTAGCCGTCATCCCGACGAAGGTCGGGATCCAACTGTTCGTAGGGCAGTGACCTCGGCACCATGGATCCCGACCTTCGTCGGGATGACGACGGCGGGCGGGTGGCGCTGTCCCGTCCTGCTCACACCAGTTTCACGCCCCCCACCGCACTCTCCCCTAGCCGCGCAACCAAGCGAATGGTTAACATGGCAATCCACGATTGAGGATGCCAGCCTGTCAAATGCCCGTAGAAGCTGTAACACTCCCAGGAATGGCCAGCTTCGCGGCCAGCGCGATTGGCTCGAAGGCCATCGGCGATGGAGCTGCCGCCGTGGGGCAGAAGATCATCGCGCATTTCCGCGAGACCTTGCCCGGACAGCAAGAATTCATCCGGGAAATTCGCAAAGCGCAGCTCAACGCTCTCAAACAAGTCGCGAAACGCAATGAGCGAGCGCTGAAACAGCTGCCAAGCCATGAGTCAGCAAGCGAGGAACACGCTTTTTCTGCGGCGCTTCAAAGCTTTATCGCCGTACGTCTGAAAACACTCAGCGACAAATCGATAGATTTCGGCGTGCTCACGGGCGACCGCATTCAGGACGTGCTCGACTACATGGTCCACCCTTCCCCCGACGCGACCCTCGCCGATTTACAGGCATTGGCACGGAAACGCGCCGACGAGGCAATCATCACGGAGATCGCAGCGGACGCGGGCCGCGCCGTCCCCTCGCGGCTCCGGCATCTGATCGAAGGCACCGGCGGCAACGGCTGGTATGACTTCTTCTCCGTCGAGGTGAAAGAGCAGCTCAAGACCAATGAGCAATTCAGGATCGTGTTCCTGATCGCCGAACTGACGGACATCAAGGGGAAGGTCACCACCGGATTCGAAGGCGTTCACAAACGTTTTGACCAGATCGATGAACGCATTGACCGGTTGCGCGACGACTTGCCAGCAGGGAAGGTCGATGCCGCGCATGAAGCCGGCGTTCAGGAAGGAATGCTCCGGGCTCTTTTCCGGCGAATTTTGCGCGAGACTGACGATTTCGACGCCGCTTATGCGATCGCCGAAGATCTTGTCGATGAAGCCATCAGGATGATGCAGGAGGATGCGCGCGGAACCAACAGTGGCGATTTTGTAGACGAGGTGTTGGCCCGCGTCGCGAGGACGTCAGGAGGAGGCGATTTCGAAGGGGCCCTCGAAATCGCCGACAAGGCCTTCGCAGAGTGGGAGCGAGGCGAAGCGGAACGCCGGTCAGAGGAATCCCAAAAGGGGCTGACGCTTCTCCGCGCGGCTTTACGCCAAGCCGAATTCTCCCTCGACGCTTCCTCGGTTGCAGACCGTCTCGACCGTATCTCCGAGCTGGAACATCCCGGAGACCGGGCCGCCCAGCGTGCCGCGTTGCGGGCGCACTGGGACGCATACACAAAGGACGGCCGCATTCGCGGCAACCCGTTCGCGCTGAAAGTTGCGGTGGCGATCGCCGGACGGCTGCTGGAGACGGCGGAAACATTGGAAGAGAAATCTGATCGCTATAATCTGCTCGGGAATGCCCTCTACACCCTTGGGGAGCGCGCAGTCGGGGAGGACGGCATCGACGATCTCAAAAACGCCGCCGCCGCCTTCGAAGACGCGCTGCAAGTCCGCACCCGCGCCAAAATGCCCGCCGCTTGGGCTGATACAAAAAATAATCTCGGGTGTACCCTCAGCATCATCGGGGTGCGCGTGGGCGGGGCGGACGGTATCAACGCACTCTACCGCGCCGTCGATGCCTTCGAGGACGCCTTGCAAATCCAAACCCGCGCCAAAATGCCCGCCGACTGGGCCGCGATAAAGAACAATCTCGGGAGCACCCTAAGCATCATCGGGGAACGCACCAGCGGGGCGGACGGCATTAACAATCTCAATAATGCCGTCGCCGCCTTCGAGGACGCGCTGCAAGTCCGCACCCGCGCCAAAATGCCCGCCAACTGGGCCGCGACAAAGAACAATCTCGGAAATGCACTCAGAGCCCTTGGAGAACGCACAGGAGGGAAGGACCGCATCGACGATCTCAAAAACGCCGCCACCGCCTTCAAAGACGCGCTGCAAGTCCGCACCCGCACCAAAATGCCCGCCGACTGGGCCGTAACAAAGAACAATCTTGGGATTGCCCTCAGCATCATTGGGGAACGCACCGGCGGGGCGGACGGCATTAACAATCTCAATAATGCCGTCGCCGCCTTCGAGGACGCGCTGCAAGTCTGCACCCGCGCCAAAATGCCCGCCGACTGGGCTGCGACAAAGAACAATCTCGGGAACACGCTCAGGACCCTAGGGGAACGCGTGGGTGGCGCGGATGGCATCAACGCCCTCAAAAACGCAGTCGACGCCTGCATGGATGCGCTGCAAGTCCGCACCCGTGCCGACATGCCTGCTGACTGGGGTGTGACCAAAAATAATCTCGGGAACGTCCTTAGAACCCTTGGGGAACGTGTGGGTGGCACGGATGGCATCAACAACCTTAAAAACGCTATCGACGCCTACGAGAACGCGCTGACGGTTTTCACAATGGAGACTGCGGCGCATTATGTGAGAGGGATCGACCAGAACCTTAAAAGAGCGCGGGCTGCGCTGGCGAGGTTGCAGGGTGGGGACGGGTAAGAAGGGCGCGCAAGCCTCAGTCGTCATCCCGTTGAAAGACGGGATGACGGCTTGGGGAGGGATGACGTCCAAGGGTGATCGGGTTTACTTCAGCCCAGCCCGCACCTCGTCCGGTGTTGCCAGCGTGCCGCCTGCCGCTGCGATCAGCCGCGCCGCTTCCTCGACCAGCGCGACATTCGTCACCTCCACCCCAAACGGCTGGTCTTCCAGCCCGACGCGGACATGGCCGCCGCGTTCTACCGCTGGCGCAATCAGCGGGCGGATGTCGACGGCGAGGCCTGCCACCATCCAGGGGGTGCCGGGGGCTTCGGCCTCGCGCAGCGTGTTGTAGGCCTCCAGCGCGTAGAGTTCCGGCGGGAAGCTGAAGGTCAGGCGGTCTGAGAACATGTAGCGGTAGAGCGGGGTCGGGCAGCCGGGCGTCGCGCGGTGCAGGGCCGCGCCCTGGCGGATGAAACCGGGCTCGTAGATGGCGTAGCTCGGGTGCAAGCCCTTTTCGGCGCAAAGCTCCAGCCCATGGCGGACATGGCTTTCCGGGTTGAGATAGGTGAAGCCCTCCCGGCCCTCGGCGATCCAGTCCTCATGGGTGATGTTGGTGCTGCCGGGATCGACCACGCTCCATTCGATCAGGCCGCGCTCGGCCAGCCCTTTCACATGGGCGAAGCGTTGCTCCGGTGACATGGCGCCGGAGACGTTCGGCAGACCCGCCATCGGCAGGGTGCCGTAGATAATCACGCCCTCATCCACCTCGCGCACCCGCTCGATCACCTCGGCATAGGCCTCGGTGGTATCGACCTGCAGGCCGGTTTCGGTGTCGTAGGGATGGAAATGGACGATTGCCGCGCCCGCTTTCGCACAGGCGATGCAGTCAGCGGCGATCTCTTCCGGCGAGACTGGAATGGCTGGCTGATTTTTCCGGGTCCAGGGGCCATTGACGGCCGCCTCCAGCCAGATCTTGCTCATGGCATGTCCTTTCCGGCCGGGCACCGCGCTACTTTTCCCGGTTGGGCAACAGGTCCAGTGGCTGCAGCCGCGTTTTCCCGATCTTCTGGGACGTCCGGGCCAACCGGTCGATCAGGGATTGCATGAGATAGCGGATATAGGGATCCATCTCCTCGATCTTGTCCTCGATCATCTCCCGCGCGACCACGGTCACCACAGTTTCTTCAAGACACTTAACCGTGGCCGTGCGAGGCATATTCCCGATCAGCCCCATCTCCCCGAACATCTGATTGGCGGTGATGATGTCGAGCACTCTACGGTTCCTGCCTTCACCGATCGAAACCTCGACCGACCCGCTGCGCAGAATGAAGGCTTCCCGAGCCTCGTTGCCCTCAACAAAGATCTTCTGTCCTTTGCTGTAGCGTCGTGTAGGCGGTTCTTTATATTGCATCGGTAGACCTCCAGCGAACACGCAACATCTTCAAGGGCTTAACTCCATTCGCCGCTTGAGTGTAATGGTGTATCTTAAAGAGTGACAGAGAGAGCCATGATTTCAACACGTCTTTTAGGCCGGCTGCTGATCGGCATCGCTTCTGCCGGACTGATTGCCGGGCTCCTCGCCTGGCAGCTCGACCAAGACGTCGCTGCCACATGGATCTGGGGGCTCGCAACCCTGCCTGTCGTCGTCAGTCTGGCAATCACCATGGTGCGCGACCTGCTGGCCGGGCGCATGGGGGTAGATGCGGTTGCGCTGCTCTCGATGTCGGCGGCTCTCGCCCTCGGAGAGACACTGGCGGGCGTCGTCGTCGCGGTGATGTATGCCGGCGGCAATGTGCTTGAGGATTTCGCCGTCTCCCGGGCCGAGCGCAACCTGAAGAGCCTGACCGACCGAGCGCCACGTACGGCCCACCGCTATGTCGACGGCACACTTGAAGATATCGAGGTCGAGCAGGTCGCGACGCACGACCGGTTGCTGGTGCGCACCGGCGAAATCGTGCCGGTCGACGGTGTGATCCTTGAAACCGGCGCCGAAGCGAATGCCGTCATCGACGAAGCCGCACTGACCGGCGAGCCGATCCCGGTGCAGCGTCATGCCGGCGAGCCGGTGCGCAGCGGCGCCGTCAATGCGGGCGTCCCCTTCACCTTGCAGGCGACCGCCACGGCGAGCGAAAGCACCTATGCCGGGATCGTTGCCATGGTCGCCGCGGCCCAGACCGCGCGGGCGCCCTTCATCCGTCTAGCCGACCGGTTCGCCCTGCTGCTGCTGCCACTGTCCGTTATCGTTGCCGGCGCGGCCTGGATCGTCTCGGGAGATCCGGTGCGCGGCCTCGCCGTTCTGGTTGTCGCCACGCCCTGTCCGTTGATTCTGGCCGCCCCGGTCGCTTTCATCTCCGGCGTCTCCCAGGCCGCCCGGCGCGGTGTGCTGGTAAAAGGCGGTGCCGCTCTTGAAGCTCTGGCCCGGGCCCACACCATTCTGTTCGACAAGACGGGCACGCTGACCATTGGCGGCGCCCGGTTGGTTGCGGTGGAGACCGCCCCCGGCATCGATCCGGACGAAGTGCTGCGTCTGGTCGCCTGCCTGGAACAGGCCTCCCATCATGTCATTGCCCAGGCCATCGTCACCGCCGCCGAAGCAAAGGGTCTGACACTGGTGCCGCCGACCGATGTCCGGGAAGACCTTGGCGCCGGGCTGGCCGGCACGGTCGAGGGTAAGCGGATCGTCGCCGGAAGCCTGACCATGACGACAGGCGGTAATCAGCGTGCGCCCTGGGTGGACCGAGCCCGCCGCCGGGCCTCCTGGCGCTCGGCCCTCTCCGTGTTCGTGACCATCGAGGGCGAGCTGGTCGGTGCGCTGCTGCTCGGTGACAGCCTGCGCCGGGAAGCACCGCGTGCCGTCCGCTCCCTGCGCGAGGCCGGGATCGGACGCATCGTCATGGTCACCGGAGACCATGCCGATGCGGCGGAAACCATCGGCGCCGCACTCGACCTCGACGCCGTGCTCGCCAATCGGGTGCCTGCCGACAAGGTGGATGCGGTCGAATTCGAGAAAAAGCGATACCCGACCCTGATGGTCGGGGACGGTATCAACGATGCGCCAGCCCTCGCCGCCGCAGATATCGGCATCGCCATGGGCGCACGCGGCGCCACCGCCAGCTCTGAAGCCGCCGATGCCGTGGTGCTGATCGATCGGCTGGACCGTGTCGCCGATGCACTTGCCATTGCCAAGCGCTCGCGGCGCATTGCCCTAGAAAGCATCATCGCGGGCATGGCGCTATCGCTGATCGCCATGGGTTTCGCCGCCGCCGGTTATCTGACCCCGGTCGCGGGCGCTATCCTGCAGGAAGGGATCGATGTCGCCGTGATCCTGAATGCCTTGCGGGCACTGGCCCCGCCCGGTCTCGGCATGCGCCCGAGCCTGTCGGAGGAAGCGGCACGACTCTTCCGTAAGGAACATGAAGAGGTCGAAGGCTGGCTCGACCAGCTCCGCGCCCATGCCGACGCCCTGGACGATGCCCAGGGCGCAGAGGCGTTGGCCCATATCGCCGACGCCAACCGCATAATCAATGACGAGATCGTCCCGCACGAGCGCGAGGACGAGGTGACGGTCTACCCGCAGCTCGCCCCCCATCTGGGCAACGCGCACGGGTTGGCGGCAATGAGCAGGGCGCACCGCGAGATCCAGCATCTCGGCCGCCTGCTCGACCGGCTGGTGACCGGCGTCGGCGAAGAAGAAGCGGACCGGTACCTGATCCGCGATGCACAGCGGATCATCGAATCCGTCGACGCCCTGGTCCGCATCCACAATGCGCAGGAAGAGGATATTTTCGATTTCGCGGCGGGATGAACGAGTGTGCCTGAGTTCGCGGAAACTGCAAAAGCGCGCTGCCTTAATTTAAAGTTCATTAATTTCAGATAGTTCGTTACAAGCCTCCTGAGTCGCGCAAGCCACGCATGCAATGTTGCGTTGCACAATTTCGTTGAGGCACGTGTGCGATTCTGTAATAAGAGCGGCAGATGATGCTCTCTCCTGCGTGCCCGGAGCCTCCTTCCGGGGACGGAAGAATGAGCGTCGGGCTCCCCGAAACCAGATCAGACGAATGAGACGCGCTCCCATGTTGCCAGCGATGAAATCGCTTATGTCTTCCATGACAGGAAAAAACGACGGGGACAAAAAGCTGACCCCGCTCCAGATCAAGGCCGACATCCTGGCGGGCTTGACCGTCGCCCTGGCTCTCGTGCCGGAAGCCGTCGCTTTCGCCTTTGTCGCACATGTGCACCCGCTGGTCGGGCTCTATGCGGCCTTCATCGTCGGCCTCATCACCGCCCTGATCGGTGGCCGTCCCGGCATGATTTCCGGCGCCACGGGCGCGCTGGCGGTCGTCATGGTCGATCTGGTGATCCGGCACGGCGTCGAATATCTGTTCGCCACCGTCGTGCTGATGGGACTGCTGCAGATCATCGCCGGCGTTATGCGCTGGGGTAAATTCATCCGCATGGTGCCGCATCCGGTCATGCTCGGTTTCGTCAATGGCCTCGCCATCGTCATTTTCCTGGCCCAGCTTGGCCAGTTCAAAGTGAAGATGCCGGACGGTGGCATGACATGGATGACCGGCGAGCCGCTCTATCTCATGCTCGGCTTCACCGCCCTCACCATGGCGCTGATTTACGTTGTCCCGCGCATCACCAAATTCATTCCGGCGCCGCTGGCCGCCGTCGGTATCGTCTCGCTGATCGTCATCGGCTTCAATCTGGACCTGCCGCGCGTCGGCGATCTCGCCAGCATCCAGGGCGGGCTGCCGGCCTTCCACATCCCGATGGTGCCGCTGTCGCTTGAGATGCTGCAGATCATTCTGCCCTATTCCCTCATCCTGGCAGCCATCGGCCTGATCGAAAGCCTGCTGACCCTGAACGTCGTCGCCGACATGACCGAAACCAAGGGCGGCGCTTCCAAGGAGTGTCTGGCCCAGGGCATCGCCAACACCGTTACCGGCTTCTTCGGCGGCATGGGCGGTTGCGCCATGATCGGTCAGAGCGTCATCAACGTGAAATCGGGCGGCCGCACCCGACTCTCCGGTATCTCCGCCGCTCTGTTCCTGCTCAGCTTCATTCTGTTCGCCTCCGGCCTGATCGAGCAGATCCCGCTGGCGGCGCTGGTCGGCGTGATGTTCATGGTGGTGATCGGCACCTTCGCCTGGAAGAGCCTGACGATCATGCGCCGCATCCCGCGCAAGGACGCACTGCTGATCGTGCTCGTCACCGCCGTCACGGTGATGACGGACCTCGCCGTCGCGGTGATCGTCGGCGTAATCCTGTCGGCCCTGTTCTATGCCTGGAACGCGGCCACCCGGATGCATGCCGTCTCGGGCGTCGATGTATCCGGCGCCAAGATCTACAGCCTGGAAGGGCCTCTCTTCTTCGGCTCCACGGAAAGCTTCCTGTCCCAGTTCACGCCGAAGGAAGATCCTGACCGCGTGGTGATCGACTTCATGAATTCCCGCGTCGTCGACCATTCCGGCCTGCAGGCTATCGAGAGCCTCGCAAAGCGCTATGACGAGCTCGGCAAGAGGCTGCAATTGCGGCACCTGAGCCGCGACTGCAAGGCACTCCTCGGCAAGGCCGGCCAGCTTGTGGAAGAGCGCGACGACGAAGATCCGACATACGGCGTCGCGACTGACTATGACCTCAAGACCGGACAGGTCGGCACCGGGCACTAGGCCCGGTCAGCCCACCTTCTGTCAGGAGACCGGCGCCCCCGGTCGGCCAACGATAGCTTCGATGGCGAGACCGACCGAGAGGGCGTGTGCGTCCATGCCGTGAGGGCAAAGGATCTGCAGCCCCACCGGCAAGGCCGAGCCATACTGGTGCACCGACAGGGAAATCCCGCAAAGGCTCCAGAGATTACCCGGCTGCGTGTTCCGGGACGCCGCCATCGAGCGCGCGGCACCTTCCGGCGCCTCCAGATCGGCAAGCGGCATTGCGACCATCGGCGTGGACGGCATGACAATCCCGTCGAGATTGCGCAAAGCCTTCTCGGCGAGCGGTTTCAACGCCGCGTGTCGGCGACAGGCCAGGGCATAATCGACCGCCGAAACATCAAGCCCGATAGCGGCTCGCATTGCAGTCACGCTGTCCATATCGTCACGTCCGGCGGTGAACCGGTCAATGCCGAGGCTGGCCAGTACTTCCGGGCCGACAATGGTCGGGAACACCGTCTCCCGCTCACGCGGGTCCGGCAGATCTTCCGCTGTCAGTTCGACCAGCTCCACACCTGCCTCGCGGAGCGCCGCAAGGGCCTTCTCCACGCAATCGGCGACCGCGTCGTCGAGATCTTCAAAGAAGAAATCCCGCGGCACACCGAGGCGCAGCGCACTTGCCGCCGCCGGTTGCGGCATCGGTATGGCGGAAGTCGCCCCATGCACCAGCGCTGCATCCGCCGCAGTTCGGCAGAGCGGCCCTAGACTGTCGAGCGTAGGCGATAGCGGAAATACCCCGTCGGTCGGGATCAGGCCGACACTGGTCTTCAGGCCGAACAGACCGCAGAGCGCCGCCGGAATGCGGATCGAGCCGCCGGTGTCCGAGCCCAGCGCAAAAGCGCACATGCCAGCCGCCGTCGCTGCCGCGGACCCGCTGGAGGAGCCGCCGGGAAAACGGTGCGTATCGAGATCCCGCGGGTTCCAGGGTGTGCCGCGCGCTTCGTTGATACCGGTCGCGCCAAGCGCGAACTCCACGGTCTTGGTCTTGCCGAGGACCACGGCACCGCCGCGCTTCAGGGACTTCACGTAGCTGCCCTCGGGGCCGGTGATGTCGGCGGACTCAATCAGGGAGCCGTTCGTGGTCGGCATGCCCTCGACTGCATAGATATCCTTCACCGCCATCGGCACACCCATCAGCGGGCCCAGATCGGTACCGGCACGCAGCAAGGCATCCATCGCCTGCGCGGTGCGCAGGGCGCTTTCGGCGGCCACATGCTGGAAGGCGCCGATCTTGCCGTCGAGCGCATCGATCCGCTCAAGACAGGCCAGCGTTGCGGCCTCGCTGCTGGTCCGGCCGGCACGGAGATCCTTTGCAAACCCAACTATGCCGCCCTTTTCGAACGGATCTTCCGGTATTCCCGCCATCACTTCAGCCCCCATCTGCCTCGTTTGTGCCTTGTTCAAAAGCCAGACTAGCGCCGTCAACCAAGCACGAGGAAGATGCGTTGTGCCACGACACTGATCCGGAGCCGTGCGGAATTGCACAGCCCGCACCACTCCGGGGTATCGCTAATGGCCGTGAGCCGCTATATCCTTGGGCGTACACGTAATTTAGAGAGCCAGGCGAGCGATGATCACAACCCACTCCGCCCTGATTTATGCCATGGTCCTGAGTGCGGCCGCAGACGGCAATGTCGATGACGAAGAGCTGAACACGATCAGCGAGATCATCAACGTGCTGCCGATCTTCCAGGATTTCGAGACCGGCAATTTCGGTCAGATCGCCAGCTCGGCGATCGATCTGCTGAGCGAAGCCGACGGCCTCGATGCCGCAGTCGACCAGATCAAGCGTACCTTGCCGGAGAAACTCCGCGCGACCGCATACGCTCTGGCCTGCGATGTCGTCGCTGCCGATGGCACGGCGACCCAGGAAGAACTGCGGTTCCTCGAAATGCTCCGCCATGAACTCAATGTCGATCGGCTGACGGCCGCAGCGATCGAGCGCGGATCTGCAGCGCGCTACGCCCGGCCCTGAGGGAGACGGGCGGCATCATGCCAGCCCCGAAGTCACTTGATGGACGCAGAATAGGTCTCGTCGGTCTCGGCCGGCGCGGCCTCGCAGTTGCCCGTAAACTTACGGACGAAGGCGCGCGACTGCATGTCTGGACGCAGAACACCGAAAAAGCCGCCGCACTCGGGGAAGCCCATCCCCTGATCGAGGTCGAGCCCTGCCCCCGGGATGTCGCCCGCTACACGGAAGCGACCCTGATCGCCGTCAACAGCGACGAGGCGCTCGAACGGGTCGTTTTCGATCCGGAGGAAGACCGCTATGGCGTGCTGCACGGCACGCCGCCCGATGGCCTGATCGTCGATATCGGAGAAACCGCACCGGCAACGACCCGGAGTTTCGCGGACCGGGTGCGGCAGAGTGGTCGAATCTGGCTTGACGCACCGGTGACCGAAACAGCCTTGGGCGGCACCATCTCCATCGGCGGCACCGACATGGCGCTCGCCCGGATCTGGCCCTTCCTCAACGCTCTCGGCACCAAGGTCCTGCATGCCGGACCGGTGGGCTCAGGCCAGGCAATCCGAACCTGCGGAGCCGCAATCCACGGCCAGATGGTCCAGGCCCTTGCGGAGGGGCTGGCACTGGCCGCCGCCTCCGGGGTCGAAGCCGATGCCCTGCTTGCGGCCCTTGCCGACAGTGCTGTCGGGGGCGCCGTGCTGTCGGAAAGCGGACGCCGCATGGCCGACCGCGAATTCCGGGCCGGCCGTACCGTTCGTGAGCAGGCAGAGCTGGCGAACCAGGCACTGGAACTGGCCCGTTCGGCCGGTATCGAGCTGACGGGCCTCGCCAATAATGCCGACCATTGGCAGACCCTGCTTGATGGGTCCCAGGGCGACCTGAACATTTCCTCTCTCATTATCGAGATCGCCGAAAGCCGGAAAGGCTCGCAATGACGACCATCGACGCCGTTCTGTTCGATGTCGGGAATGTCCTGATCGAATGGGATCCCCGTCATCTTTATCGCAGCATCTTCCTGACGAAAGACGGCAGCGCAGACGAAGAGCGTGTGAACTGGTTCCTGACGGAAGTCTGTACGATGGACTGGCACGTCCAGCACGATCTCGGCCGCAGCCCGGAAGAGCAGGTCGCGGTGCTGATCCCGCAGCATCCGGAGCATGCCGCTCTGATCCAGGCCTTTTACGAGCGCTTCCAGGAGATGATCCCCGGCGCCATCGCCCCGATGGTCGCCGCCAAACGCCAGATGAAAGAAGCAGGCACCAGGATCTACGGGCTGACCAATTTCGGCGTGGAGACCTTTGACGACACCCGGCGCCGGTTCGATTTCCTGAACGACTTCGAAGACGTCGTGGTATCCGGCGCAGAACGCATGAAGAAGCCGGACCCGGCGATCTTCCAACTCTGTATCAACCGGTTCGGCATTACCCCGGAACGCACACTCTTCATCGACGACAGCGCCGCGAATATTGCTTCCGCCAAGGCTCTCGGTTTCGAGACACATCTCTTCGATGGGCCAGACGCCTGCCTGCAAAAATGCCGGGCGCTTGCTCTGATCTGAGACTTGATCTGCGACATCTCAAGATCACAAGACTGATTTACCAAATGCCCCCACATGTACTCGGCGACCTAAAAGACACTAAACCAGCCCGGCATTTCACTTCATTGCACTGACAATTACATTCAAAAGCTTTCCTTAGAGCCACAACACCCTTGAAAGTTGCAAATTTATGGTTAATTATATTAACCATAACAAATAAGAGGGCTGTCATGGGTCTGGATTATTATTCCGCGACATCAAGTCAAAATAGAATTAACTCAGAAGAAACCAGATCTATTATAGAAGCTGTGCTCAACGAATCAATCAAGCCTGATATAAAATACCTTAAAAATCTTGCTTTTATAGCTTACGGGCAGAAAAACTTTGATCAATCTGCAATTTTATTTTCGATAGTACTAGCGTCTGGTTCAAATAAATTACAAGAACAAGAATATGCGATTTGGCACAGACTTATCCAAAGCTTAGGAACTATAGGTTTAGCTGTAAGAATTCTTGACCACTGGCATGAACGCGATCCGGATTTTCACTGGAATATATGGATGCGCCACCCCAGCACACCGCGCGACAGCTCCAGACGGCAATGGTTCAATACATATCAGAAAGAACGAATACGAGAAGAAATGCCGAGCGTGTTTCTTAACACCATGCATAAATCTGGTAGCATGACACTCCTTTCAGCATTTATAGATTTACTCGATTTACCAACTTGCCGAATTTCATTAGACACTCAATTTTTTGATAAAGTGATCCCCTCTTGGGCGAGACAATTTGCCAAGGGAGGCGCCCTTACCCAAGAACATCTGCCCGGAACTGATGAAAATATTGATGCACTTGTTAAGGCAGGCGTACGAAAAATAGTTGTCCATCTAAGACGCCCGGAACAAGCAATTATATCCGCCGAATTCCATAATGAAAAAGTCGCAGCAACGAGTCCGATACTTGATCCAACAATTAGACAGCCTAATCCGGAGAACCGGAAGGAACGACTTGAAGAAAGTCTCCATCGTGACCTGCCAGTCAGGGCAAAATGGGTAGCCGATTGGATGCATGCTCGCTCAAGTCGAGACGATATCGATATTCACTTATCAACTTTCGAACAGCTGGTCACCGACCCGTCCCTCTCAATATCCGAAATCTGCCACTTCTACGAAGTACCGATGCAGAAGAACCGCATTGAACTGGAAAATTACCGGTCAGAGCGGAATCATTTTCGAAGCGGCCGATTAGATGAGTGGAAAGAAGAATTCACCGAACCTCAACGTGCCCTAGCCCAAAACGTACTTTGCGAACATATACCGCGCGACTTTCTCGAAGAACTCAGATGGACCGAATAAACTGAACCCACCCCTCCAACCCAACAGTCACATTCGTAGGATTGCCGATTAACGGTCATCATTTAGAGTGACGTGATGGAATCAGAACTGCTTCTCGCCGCGGCCGCCGCGACCTTCTTTCTCGCCGGCACGGTCAAGGGCGTCATCGGGCTCGGGCTTCCGACGATCACGCTTGGGCTGATGACATTGCTGCTGGATCTTCCCAGCGCCATGGCCCTGCTCATCGTACCGTCGCTCGCGACCAATCTCTGGCAAGCCGCAATCGGCGGACACATCCGGGAAATCCTGCGAAAAACCTGGCCGTTCCTGCTGACGGCCACGGTAACGATCTGGATCGGCGCCCAGGCTCTCAGCCATGTCGACCTGGCCTATCTCTCCGCACTGCTTGGCCTGCTGCTCATTGCCTATGCCACCACCGGACTTGCTGGTTTCCGGTTTTCGATGTCAGCGCAAACCGCCTTCAGGAGCGGGTCGCTTTTTGGAATAACCAACGGCATCCTGACCGGCATGACAGGCTCTTTCATGGTGCCGGGCGTGCTCTATTTGCAGGCGACAGGAATGCCCCGGGACATGCTGATTCAGGCCATGGGCATGCTGTTCCTGCTGTCGACGGCGGCTCTGGCCCTCGCGCTCGGACATGGCGCCCATGTCGATCCGGATCTCGGCCTCGCCTCGGCACTCGGCCTGATCCCCGCTATTCTCGGCATGGTGCTCGGACGCAAAATCCGCGGATATCTGTCCGAGGCACGCTTCCGGCAGGTCTTCTTCGCAGGCGTACTGTTGCTCGGCCTGGCTATAGCAGCCAAAGCCGTCATGAGCTGAATAAACCATCCCTTGCTTACAGGGGGCGACGCGACAGTTCGGTGCTTGCGCTCAATTGATACTGGTCGAAGAGCGCATCCATGCCACGCCTGTATCGGGCGGCGATGACCTCTGAATCGTTTCGTGTCCTGAAGATATTCATGAATAAAATCATGTCGACCTCTTTGCCGTCACGCGCAAGCGGCAGCAAAATGCGCCGGATCTTCAGGTGATTTTTTTCCCTGAACTCGAAGATGCTGTCGCTGACGATCGGTCCGTTCGCCGACAAGACCGATCGATAAAGGTCGGTGAGGAAGTCGCCATACGCCCCGATCTTTGTCTCGGAGACATTCGTGCCGGTAAAATCTTCACCGAAAACCTGGTTCAGATGGGTGCCGACCAGCCGGTACCGAAAATCCGAACCACTGCCAATGACGTCAATCAGGCCGATATGGGGAAGCAGGTCGGGGATCTCTGTTGGATCGATATGGCCGCGTCCCGGAAGCTTCCCTCCCGGCTTCTTCCCGCGCCAGTAATCAATCAGTTTCTCGGCCCGTTCTTCTAGCGGGATCGTATTGTTATCCGACATGCCGCCGGTTCCCTTACCTGCATGCATATACTTTCGAGAAAAATACTTCAGACAAACAAAAACAAATAGTTGTGCGCCCACCGTACACCTGAAACGCACCCATTCAAAGAAACCGGTTTCAAAAAAGAAAAACCCTCCAGGGCAAGCCCTGGAGGGTTTCTCGATAAGGTATCTGGAGGCTTGGCTTAGAAGCCCATGCCACCCATGCCGCCCATGTCCGGCATACCGCCGCCAGGCATGCCACCACCGGCACCCTTCGGCTCCGGCTTTTCGGCAACCATGGCTTCGGTCGTGATCAGCAGACCGGCAACGGAGCCGGCATTCTGCAGAGCGGAACGAACAACCTTGGCCGGATCGATGATGCCGGCTTTGACGAGGTTCGTGAACTCGCCCTTCTGAGCGTCGAAGCCCCAGTCGGTGTCTTTCGACTCCATCATCTTGCCGACGATGACCGCGCCGTCTTCACCGGCGTTGTTGGCGATCTGACGTGCCGGGACCTGGATGGCCTTGCGCACGATGTTCACACCAATTTTCTGGTCTTCGTTTTCCGGCTTGATGGCGTCGAGCGCCTTCACGGCATAGAGCAGAGCGGTACCGCCGCCCGGGACAATGCCTTCTTCAACCGCGGCGCGGGTTGCATGCATCGCGTCATCGACACGATCCTTGCGCTCCTTCACCTCGATTTCGGTAGCACCACCGACGCGGATAACGGCAACGCCGCCGGCCAGCTTCGCGAGACGCTCCTGCAGCTTTTCACGGTCATAGTCGGAGGCAGTTTCCTCGACCTGGGCCCGGATCTGGCTGCAGCGTGCTTCGATGTCGGTCTTCTCGCCGGCACCGTCGACAACGGTGGTCTCGTCCTTCGTGATCTGGACGCGCTTGGCGGTGCCGAGCATTTCCAGGGACACGTTCTCGAGCTGAATGCCGAGGTCTTCGCTGACCACGGTACCACCGGTGAGGATGGCGATATCTTCCAGCATCGCTTTACGGCGATCGCCGAAGCCCGGAGCCTTGACGGCAGCGACCTTCAGGCCACCACGCAGCTTGTTCACAACCAGCGTCGCCAGGGCTTCGCCCTCGACGTCCTCAGCGATGATCAGCAGCGGACGGCTGGACTGCACGACCTGCTCGAGAACCGGCAGCATAGCCTGCAGGTTGGAGAGCTTCTTTTCGTGCAGCAGGATGTACGGGCTTTCCAGCTCGCAGGTCATCTTGTCAGCGTTGGTGACGAAGTACGGGGAGAGGTAGCCGCGGTCGAACTGCATGCCCTCGACAACGTCGAGTTCGGTGTGCAGGGACTTGGCTTCTTCAACCGTGATAACGCCCTCGTTGCCAACCTTCTCCATCGCCTTGGCGATCATTTCGCCAATTTCGATTTCGCCGTTGGCGGAGATGGTGCCGACCTGCGCGACTTCGTCAGTCGTGGAGATCTTCTTGGCGCGCTTCTCGATGTCGGCGACAACAGCGGCGATTGCCGTGTCGATGCCGCGCTTCAGGTCCATCGGGTTCATGCCGGCGGCGACGGCCTTGGAGCCTTCGCGCACGATGGCCTGAGCCAGAACCGTAGCAGTGGTGGTGCCATCGCCGGCGATATCGTTCGCCTTGGAAGCAACTTCACGCACCATCTGTGCGCCCATGTTTTCGAACTTGTCAGAAAGTTCGATCTCTTTCGCAACGGTCACGCCGTCCTTGGAGATGCGCGGGGCACCGAAGGACTTGTCGAGAACAACGTTGCGGCCTTTCGGGCCGAGAGTAACCTTGACGGCATCCGCAAGAATGTCGACGCCAGCCAGCAGGCGGGCTCGAGCATCGGAGCCGAATTTAACTTCTTTAGCAGCCATGATGGATCAGTCCTTTCTTAGGATTCCAGAACGCCCATGATGTCGGACTCTTTCATGATCAGCAGCTCTTCGCCGTCGATCTTGACTTCCGTACCCGACCATTTACCGAACAGCACGGCATCGCCGGCTTTCACGTCCAGCGGCTGAACCTTACCGTTTTCATCGCGTGCGCCCGTACCGGCAGCGACGACTTCGCCCTGCATCGGCTTTTCCTTGGCGGAATCGGGAATAATGATGCCCCCGGCCGTCTTTTCCTCGCCTTCAAGGCGACGGATCACGACCCGGTCATGCAATGGCCTGAACTTCATGCCATAACCTCCGAATTAATCGTCTTAGTGACGTTTCCAATGAGTGCTCGCCGGAGCGAACCTAATGTATTAGCACTCACCACCGGCGAGTGCTGACGATGTAAGGAATGGCACTTCAGCTGTCAAGGAAATGGCGCGGAGCGTGAGGAAAAAAGCTGAGTCCGGCGCCCTTGGGCGGGGGCATATTGAGTCCCGACGGAACACATGGTGACCACGCGCTGCATTGCCAAGAGAATTAAGGCCCCGCCATCTGGATGGCGCTAGCAGCAATCCGCCAACACTGCTGCTAATGCATTGATTTAATTTATTTATTGAAATGTGAGGCGGTTCTAACCCAAGCTTTCCCCAGATGCAATCTGTGGAGTCGCTATATGTCGATTGAGCCAGTTGTTCTGTTTGAGCGCCGCGTGACCACCGCCGAGATCCTTTACCGCATGCCGGACTACCCGGATCTCCTGCAAAGCTTCATCTGGCAAACCCACGACGTCATCCCGAAATTCCCCCGCCTGCGCCGCTTCCTCGACCATTGGCGCCTGAACATCGAAGCCCCGATCCATTCCGTCAGCATTTGCGCCGGCTCTCTGACCGGAGTGGCGGACTTCAGCCACGCGGATGTCGAGTTTCGCCTGCACTGATCAGCTCGACCTCACGGCGTCAAAGGGTGCGGCATTGCATCCATTTGACCTGAGCTGCGCCTGACGCCACATTCCGCCCGTCCAGAACCGAATACGGAGTGCGGCGTGAGCGCGTCCAGCCAGCCTTATAGACCGACCCTGCCGAAGCATGCAGCAGCCGACCGGCCCGTTGCCTGGTGGTTGGCCGGCGTCGCCGTCATGGTCTTCATGATGATCGTCATCGGCGGCATCACGCGGCTCACGGAGTCCGGTCTTTCGATGGTGGAATGGCGCCCGCTGATCGGCTGGCTGCCGCCAATGAGCGAGCCGGAATGGTACCGGGTCTTCTCGCTCTACCAGGACACACCTGAATTTCAGAAGGTGAACACCTGGATGACCATCGACGACTTCAAGCACATCTTCTTCTGGGAATATCTGCACCGGGTCTGGGGCCGGCTGATCGGCATCGCCTTCGCTGTTCCATTCATTGTGCTTGCCCTTAGCGGCCGGATTCGCCGGGCTCTCTATCCCCGGCTCGGCTTCCTCTTCCTGCTCGGCGCCATTCAGGGCGGCATTGGCTGGTGGATGGTAAAAAGCGGGCTGGTCGATAACCCCGCCGTCAGCCAGTACCGGCTGGCCATTCATCTTTCTGTGGCCCTATTGATCCTCGTCACGCTGATCTGGACAGCTCTCGGGCTGATCCGGACCCCCGCCGAGGCCACTCGCAAATATCGTCGTCATGCCGTCGCGGCGCTACACCTGATCGCCATCACCGCCGTCGCCGGAGCGTTCGTCGCCGGTCTGGATGCCGGACTGATCTACAACACCTTCCCGCTGATGAACGGGCATGTGATCCCGCCGGACTATGCCTTCGCCGAGCCTTTCTGGATCAATCTCTTCGAGAACCCGGCCGCAGTGCAGTTCAATCACCGCCTCATCGCTATCCTGACCTTCGCCAGCGTCCTCTGGCTACTGGTTCGGGCAGTCCGCGCAACAGACATCGCCCCCCGCACCCGCCTCGCCATCCACAGCCTCGCCGGCATGAGCGCGATCCAGGTTGCGCTTGGTATCTCGACGCTGCTTGCGCAGGTTCCGGTTAGTCTTGGCGCCGCGCACCAGGGTGGCGCGGCCTTAACGCTCTGCGCCGCTATATGGGTATTGTTCGAGACGTCGGGCAGGCATCCGGGAAAGGCTGAATCACTCGGTTCTGGGAGCATCTCTTAGGCGCCTTGCGCTGCGCCCGACCGCTCGCCTGCGGCATCCCGCCGTCCCTCCCGAAAGAGCAGGACCTCGAACAGCTCAAGAACACCAATGTCGACGGGTCGACATTCAAGAGGCCGTTTGACCAGCGCCCCGGCTGGAAAGCGGTCACCGCATCGTCAAGGGAAACGGACCAGGTCATGGCGCGCTCCTCTACTCTTCCTGCAGCGGAGATGCCGGCGCCTTGATTTCGGCGAGGAAGGCATCGAGAATCGGCAGGCTGATATCCCGCATCCTATCGATCGACTGTATCGGGGCAGGATTTCGCAAGCGGAGGGAAACGCGTTCCATGAATTCGTCGGCGACAGCAGACTGCGGAGGTTTCGCGTCGTTCGTCACATAGAGCGGATGTTGCAACGCCCATTCCCGACCACGGCTCCACAGATGGCTTCGGCTGATCTGTGCCGCCAGATCCTGAACCGGGTCCGTGCTGTTCATACGGGACGGGTAATAGCCAGTCGCAGCGCGGTGTTCCTCGTCAAAATCGAGAACAGTGCAGCCGAAGAGATCGCCATCGACCAGCATTTCCATGTCATCGAAACTGTCCGATGCCGCACGGATCATGTCGACAAGGCCATTATCGGTCATCGGGAATCTCATAGACCAAAGATTCCGCAACACCTCCGGACGAGCATAGAACAATTGCGGCTGCAGGTTATCAATCCGCATTCCGTTGGGTATCCGGCTATAGATCCGCGATGGGTCGGACGGAATTGAATCCAGCTCCGGTCCAGCCTCATTGAAATGAATTCGCGACGAGGTATGGGAACAGAAAATATCAAGCATTTCGCGCATGGAAACACTCAGTGTTCCGTCATTCGACCGGGCTAGGTCATAAGAGCCCGTTCCCGCCATGGCGACCCAGAAATCGACGGTGAAAGCAGAATGCTTTCCCTTATCTTCGAAGAGATCCGCCAAGGTAGAAAGAGATCCATCCGCGAAAATGTAATCGGCAACGAGCCCCATGAAATCAGCATCTTCATCACGGGCAATGAAGATTGAAGTCCAATGGCTGAGCAACAAGGCCTTGTAAGACTCTGATGCCATACCGGCTTCCAAGACAGGCGTAACGTCGATAAACTTGGCCACAAACTGCTGACCCAATTGCTGAAAGAGGGGTGCGCTCTGCAGACGGGCCCAGTCTTCCGGCGTCGAGAAGATTTGAAAGACAGTTTCTCCTTCCCTCCAATAATCCCTGTTCTGCTCCCCAAACAGTGAGGCCAGTCCGTACTTGAGCCACATATCGACATATTCCGCCCCCCAGACCGGGACGGATACAATACGTCGCGGGCCAGATTGCCAGATGTGTGCGTCGGCCCGATAGGCATCGACCATCTGCAACACCAGCCGTAACTCAAGAAGTCTTTGAGCAGCTTCGACATTCCCGCCTGCGGACGGGTTAACCCTTGGGACATAGTGCCGACAGAGATCTGCCTCGCCACGAAACATGAGGTAGTAGAGAAAATCGACCATGCCGCCATCGTGTCTGGCGTCCGAATAGCGCCCGTCGAGCGCCGCTGTCACCTCCTGAAAATAGAGTCGGATATGGCGCTCCGCTTCAGCAGGCTGGTTTACTGTATGTGTCAGTTTTGCCAAAGACCAACGAACGGAGGGGGCTGATGGTGCGGCCTTCTCCGCCCGGATGTAGATTTGCGCCAGCCGGTCTTGCTGCTCCGAGCAACCGACCATAGCCGCCAACACCCTCACCCAGGCAATTGGATCAGACGGATCACTGACCGCCATCGCGATTTCGGCGAAACCAATCGACGGACTTTGCCATTCAGCGTTGGACATCCGTCTCCAGGTCTCCGCGCGGCCCGGCTCCAGAACGAGTGCTCGCTTCAGATGCCGTGTTGCTTCATGACGGCGTCGGCGATGATCCAGCAGATCAAAATACGCCTCCCAACCACGTGGATCGCTTGCGGCGTAGTAATAGCAATAACGCTGAAGCAATCGCTCGGCACCGTTCGGGTCACCGGACCACTGCGCGGCCACCATGCACTGAAACAGATACCCAGTATGCTCAGGCGCCAGAACATGAGCGCGCACATAATCAGACTTAGAGGATTTAGCAGGTTTTGCCCTCCGTCGAAGGCCGCCCCGGAGGGCAAAGACACTGGCATCACGAGAGCCGGTCTGGACGATCCGGTCTGCAAGTACCAGCGCCTCGCTGACCTCTCCCTCCGAGATCAGAATACTAATTAGTTTGAGAAGAGCGGGCTGAAAACCAGGGCTTGCCAGACGTGCTCGACTGAGTGCACGAAACGCCTCTTCGGAATGCCCGGAAGCCTGCGCAGCCTCGGCAAGCCTACATTGCGCTGTTTCGCTCAAAGCCTGAACCTGGGCAACCCGCCTCAGTGCTCCATAAGCAGCGGATACATTGCCCTGCTGAAGCAGCACGATGCCAACGATCTCCAGAGCACCGACATGCCCCGGTTCCCGTTCAAGAATCAACTTCGCCATCGCCGCCGCTCCGGCGAGATCGCCGTTGTGCCACGCGCTGGCAGCCACCCCGTAAAGATCAGGCACAGACGGCAGGAGTCTCCCTGTCGCTCCAGCCAAACCATCTGATGACATTAATCACCTAACTCGAACGATAATATTCTCATGGTGCCCCCCTGGACTTACAGAAATGTGGACTACAGCACACACGCATTAACCATACACGTTAAGCTACATGACACGAACTCAGCCATAAAGGATCGCGCTAACAGGAACTTCCCGTGAGTTGCAGCGCTTCCCCGACAGATCAGGCCCCCCCTTCAAGCGATCAGGAGACACCCATGCCAGAACAATCAGTCGCGACCGAGATCATGCGCGCCGTGGATGCGGGATTTGATGAACAACTCCAGCTCAGCCAGGAGCTGGTGCGTTGCCCCTCGACGCGCGGGCAGGAAGCGTCGGCTCAGGACCTGATGGCTCGTGCCGCGAGGGATTTCGGCTATGCCGTGGACATGTGGCATATCGATCCCGACGAGATCGCCAAGCATCCGGGTTTCTCGCCCGTCGATGTCTCTTATGAGAACGCCCTGACCGTCGTCGCCTCCTGGCGGCCGGAAAATCCGAAAGGCAGATCGCTGATCCTGAACGGCCACGTGGACGTGGTACCGATCGGGCCGGAGAAGATGTGGACACGCGCGCCTTTCGGCGCCGAGATCGACGGTGACTGGATGTATGGCCGCGGCGCCGGGGACATGAAGACGGGCACCGTCAGCGCGCTGTGCGCGCTTGAGGCTCTGAAACGTGCCGGCTACCGCCCGGGCGGCACCGTGCACTTCGAGTCGGTGATCGAGGAGGAATGCACCGGCAACGGCGCGCTCTCGACCCTCGTGCGCGGCTACAAGGCCGATGCGGTGCTGATCCCGGAGCCGACCGGCGAGACCTTTACGCAAGCGCAGGTCGGGGTGGTATGGATGCGGGTCAAGGTTGCCGGCATTCCCGTCCATGTCGCCCATGCGGGCAGTGGGCAGAATGCCATCGAGGCCTGCATCCCGCTCTGGAATGCCCTGCACGCGCTCGAGGAAGAATGGAACCTGCCGGAGAACAAGCATCCGGCCTTCAAGGACAACCCGCATCCGGTCAATGTGGTGATCTCCCAGATCGAGGGTGGCGACTGGACCTCCAGCGTCCCCGCATGGTGCACTTTCGAAGTCCGGGTAGGGCTTTATCCGGGCGTCGATCCGGCGACCATCCAGGCCCGGCTGACGCAGACGATTGCCGAGGCCTCGAAGTCACACACGTTCCTGGCGAACAATCCGCCGGAAATCGAATGGCAGGGCTTCCTGTCTCCGGGATACGAGGTTCCCGCCGGCACGCCGGGTGAGCCTATGCTCGACCGTTGTCACGAGACCGTCTTCGGCGCACCGCTCGGACGCCGGTCCTCGACCGCGCTGACGGATTCGCGCTTCCACGGCCTCTATAACCAGACACCGAGCTATGTTTATGGAGCCATCGCGGAGAACGTGCACGGCTTCGACGAGCGGGTAAACCTGCCCTCCGTCCGCCGGGTGACGGCGGCCATGGCTCTGTTCATCGCCGACTGGTGCGGGCTTGAAAAGATCTGACGGCCCAATCAACCAGGACCGCACAAAAGAAAACGCCCGCTGACGCGGGCGTTTTCAATAACCAAACTTGGGTAAGCTGCGTTAAGCGGCTTTCGCAGCAGCAGCTTTCTCGATGCGGCGCTTCAGCGCGCGAGCTTCGAGGCCGAGCTGGGAATTCTTGGCTTTCAGCATGTAGGCATCAAGGCCGCCATTATGCTCGATGGACCGGATCGCATGCGTGGTCAGACGCAGGCGGACCATCTTGCCGAGCGCATCGCTCATCAGCGAGGTCTGCTGCAGGTTCGGCAGAAACCGGCGGCGCGACCTGTTGTTCGCGTGGCTCACATTGTTGCCGGTCTGGACACCCTTACCGGTGATTTCGCAACGACGCGCCATTTTTCTAATCCTCGGTCAACACGATAGAATTGGGTTTCGCGGAGCCGGGGCTCCACGAGGAAGAGGGCATATACGCGAGCCCTATTTTTCAGTCAAGCGGATTCAGGCCAAAACCATGGCTGCCGGCCTGAACTTTCAGCCCGGCGCCTCGGATTGCCTACTCGTTCTCGACCAGGAACATCGGCGGCATGGCGGGGCCGACCCTGACGCTTGGCCCGGCCGCGATCATCTTGCCCTTAACAGGCGACGACAGAACGATGGAGGTTGTCGTCTCACCGTATTTGCGCATCTGGGAGATCACATGCTCCAGATGCACCATCGAGGAGACGATGACCTTGATCATGTAACTGTCCTGCCCGGTGACATGATGGCACTCGAGCACTTCGCTCAATGTGTGAGCGACCGTCGCGATCTTGTTATAGTGCTCGCCGGAAGTCTTCAGATGAATGAAGGCAGTTGTCGGGTATCCCAGCTTGTCCGGATTCACCGTGGTTCGGTACCCGGTGATAATCCCGAGATCCTCCATCCGGCGGACCCTTTCGGCGATGGCAGGAGACGACAAGCCGACCCTGCGGCCGAGTTCGCTGAAGGAAAGCCGGGCATCCTCCTGCAACACACGCAGCAATTGCCAGCCAACCTTGTCCAGTTGTCCCTCACCGTTCGCACTCATGGGGAGATTCCTTCTGCCCGCCAGTTTCAAACAGATCATAAAGCCCCGCGGCCGCTCTGCAAAGCAACTCCGGTAACGCGCTGTGACAGCCGGATGAACCTGACGTTCAAACGCCTCAAACGCGAAGATAGCGTTCGATATTGCACTACCAGTAGAAATGCGGCACGTTAACCATACAGTTGTGTGCTTAAGTAAATCGGGAGCATCAGGAGTGGCACGCGTAATAGGGAGCGACCGGATCAGGAAGAACGTCACGATCGGTCATAGACGCACAAGCGTCAGTTTGGAAGCTCAAGTCTGGAATGGCCTCTCCGATATCTGCAAGAGAGAATCGATCGGCATGGATGGGCTTTGCACCATGGTCGCCGAGAGACGGCAGGAATCGAGTATGTCATCCGCACTGCGTGTCTTCCTGCTGACCTATTTCCGTCTGGTAGTGGATAATATCGAAGACGCGCTCAGCTCGGCCCCGGCAACGGGGCTTGGAGAAAGCCGGCAGGAGCCGATCCCCGGCTACCTCGACATCGCACTGCAGCGCTTTGCCGTCGAACAAAGGCAATACGCGCTCAGCGACCAAGGCTCCGGCGACACCGCCCACTAGCCTCCGTCACCAGGCAAGTGCGTCCGAGAAATATGTCGGGTGTGCGCCGTGGGCCGATGTCAGCATATCGAATTGGTCATTCACGCCGCCGTTCTCCGCGAGTGCGGCGGCGTGGATACCGCAGCCCAGCAACAGGCTGTCGATGCCCGTCCGGTTGGCGCCGAGGATGTCCGTCTCCAGATTGTCGCCGACGACAAGAACCTGCTCCGCCGGGAGACCCATACGGTCAAGACACCGGGTGAAGATCTCCGGGTAGGGCTTGCCGAAATAGCGGACCGTGCCGCCCATTTCCTCATACCGCTCCGCCATCGCACCGGCACAGATCTGCCGCACGCCGCCATGCACAACATTCTTGTCGGGATTGGCACAGATCATCGGCAGATCGCGCGCCCTGGAGTCCGATAGTCGGCTTTCATAATCCTCCAGACGGGATTCCGGGCCTTCCGGCCCCGCATTGAGGATCCAGTCCGCATCCTCGACGCTCTCGACCACGGTGAACGAGCCGGCCGGCACCGTATCCGGAAACCGGCTTTGACCGAGCCACAGAACCCGCCTGCCAAGCGCCGCCGCTTCCGCATCGCGCCGGCCGCCGACAATATCCGCGACCATGCCGCCGGAGGTGACGATCTCTGTGAACCAGGCAAGATCGAACCCAATGCCCGCCAGGCGCCCACCGACGACCTCCGGAATGCGCGGAGAGTTGGACAGGACCAGCAATTTCTTGCCCATGCCGGCCAGCGCCCCGACTGCATCAAGAGCCCCGGGGAAAGCGCTCCCGCCATCATAGAGCGTGCCCCAAACATCGAAGATGAAGCCGTCATACCGGTCGGCAATCTCGGCGAAGGCGGACAAAGGCGTGGTCATTCCCAAACTCCGGGCGTGAGAAGAATTACAGAGTGGGCTCGCGGCACGGAGCCGCAACCTCATTTGGCGGGGGCAGTTGTTGGCCGGGGCTCCCCGAAGAGATAGCCCTGACCAAAGTCGATCTTAAGATCAAGCAGATCGCGCAACATGTCCTCGGACTCGATCTTCTCGACAACCAGATCCATGGCGCATCGGTCGAGCGCACCCTTGAACCGGCCCATGTCGAGCTGGGGGTCGTCTCCGCGGGCGAGCTCATGCAGCATATGCGCCCCGACCTTGATGTACTTGAAGCCGAGATCCGCCAGATGCGGCAGGTCGAGATCCAGCGTGCGCACCTGATCGAGCGAGAAATGGAAGCCAAGATCCTGCAGGCGCTGCAGATTGACCTGGGTCTCGTAGGTCGGATTGACAATCGCTTCCTGCTCGAATTCGAACAGCAGGTTCGGCGTCAGCTTCTGATTGTCGCTCAGGAATTCAATGAAGTCGGTGAAGAAATCGACATCCGTCAACGAGCTGTCGGAGATGTTGCAGAAGAAAGCCAGCTCCGGCTGCCCGCGCACGGCCCGGCGCACCAGCTGGATGCAGCGGAACAGCAGCATATTGTCGATGACGGCGACGAGCCCGGCGGATTCAGCCAGCGGGATATATTGCTCCGGCATGATGACCCGGCCGCGATCGTCGACGATACGGGAGAAGCATTCGTAGAACTGCCGCTTGCGCTGAGGCAGGCTGACGATCGGCTGCAGATAGAGATCGACCCGGTCTTCCCGGAGCGCCTGCTCGACGATGCTCAACACCTCGTCGTCGTCGATCAGCAGCAGCGGCTCGCTCGCCCCCGATGCGGCGGCAACAGCGGGCAGCCCGGCATCGTCTTCCACTTTTTGTTTCGCGGCGGCAGCCGCAGGCTTCGCCTTGGGCTTATCCGGCGCCTTCGCGGAAAGTTGCCCCAACAGGCCCTGCAGAACCTTCAGCTCGGACACCACATGCCCGCTATCCGGCATGGCTTCTATGGTCTCCCGGATGGCGGAGACTTCCTCACGCGCGGCATCCAGATCATGCCGCGTGACGGCCAACTCGTGCGCCAGCACTTCCAGCTGACGTTCCGAGGATTCCCGGGACGCCTTCACCGACATCCCCATATGCACAAGGCTCCCAACGGTCAGCAGGAGCAGCCCCGCCCCCCATCCCGGCAGGCCGACGAACGGAATGACCGGCGCCAGCACCGCAATCGCGATGGCGGGAAACAGATAGAAGCTAACGATCAGGACGTGACGCAACGGCACGATCCCCTTTCCGGTTCAGGGCGTGGCCCCAGCCTCCACGCCGACAGCCTCCGTAACGGAGGAACATCCGTCTCTTTCAAGCAGCGTGCCAAGCTCCTCGGCAATGCGGCAAACGAGACCGGGTCCTTTATATATCAAAGCGGTGTAGAGCTGAACGAGAGAGGCACCGGCCTTGATTTTGGTATAGGCCGCCGCCCCCGAATCGATGCCGCCGACACCGATCAGCGGGAGCTTCCCGCCGGTCAGCCGATAGGTCTTCGCCAAAACAGCAGTCGACGGCGCGAACAAGGGCATTCCGCTCAAACCTCCCATCTCCCCCTTGCTGGCCCCCTTGAGGCTGTCAGGGCGGGCGATGGTGGTGTTGGAGACGATCATCCCGTCGATCCCTTCCTCCAGCACAACACCGACGATCCCTTCAAGCTGCGCATCGTCCAGGTCGGGCGCGATCTTCAGCAGGATTGCCGGTCCTGCTTCGCCAGAGACTTCCGACCGGGCGGCTTTCGCCGCTCTCAGCAACTCGCGCAACGGCTCCGGCGCCTGCAGGTCCCGCAGGCCGGGCGTGTTAGGCGAGGAAACGTTGATGGTGATGTAGTCCGCCAGCGGCGCCGTGGCCCGGACGCCCGCCGCATAGTCGCTCTCCGGCGTCTCCACACCCTTGTTGGCACCGACATTCGCACCGACGATGCCCTGCGTCCGGTCCCGACGCGCAAGCCGGGCCGCTCCTGCTTCCAGGCCGCTGTTGTTGAAGCCGTTGCGGTTGATGACGGCGCCATCCTCCGGCAGGCGGAACAGGCGCGGGCGTGGATTGCCCGGCTGCGCGCGCGGCGTCATGGTGCCGACCTCGACGAAGGCGGCGCCGAGCTTCAAGGCACCGGCGAAGGCTTCCGCATCCTTGTCGAACCCGGCCGCGATGCCGACCGGATGAGGAAACTTCAGACCGAAAAGGGACTGCTTCAGACGCGCGTCAGGCACCCAGCCGCCTGTGGACGGACCGAGACCGGCGGACAGGGCGCGGATAGTGAGACGGTGCGCTGTCTCCGGATCGAGGCAACGCAGCAGCGGAAGAGCAAGATCAGCCAGCATATCCGTCTATTCCGCCTTCATGGCCGGAAAGACATGCAGACCGTCCTCGCCCAACGGCAAGTCGAATTCGGCAGCGACAGCACTGGCTGGCAAAGCACCGTAGAGATGCGGGAACAACTCACCGCCTCGGGCCGGCTCCCACTTCAGGACCTCGCCGAGAGCGGCGCTGTCGACCTCCAGCAGCACGAGATCGCTCTCTCCACTGCGATGCTTGGCCGCACTCGCCGCGACCTGGAGAGCCGTCGAGAAATGCAGAAAGCCGTCGGCTGTGTCCTCACGTGAGCCTTCGTAGGAACCGGCTGCCTTGGCGCGATCCCAGTCGGCCCGGCGCGAAAGGTGGTAAATCCACCGGAATGTGTCTTGTTGTGTCATGGCCGGGAGAGTAGCCGCGCGCCCTTCCAATCTCAAATTGTTCCGCTGCCTTTCGGGACAATTGCATCATTGGCATTGCCCGGAGGGCCGGGCTAAGCTGCCGAAAACCGGGGCGCGTCCGTTGACCCCCGCCAAGCCTAAAAATCAAATCTGGAGCATTCCAATGAAATCGCTGACGTATCTCGATGGCGAATGGCAAGAAGGCAACCCGCCGGTTCTCGGCCCGGCCACCCTGGCCACCTGGCTCGGGTCGGTGATTTTCGACGGCGCCCGGTCCTTCGAGGGAACCGCGCCCGACCTTGACCGGCACTGCCAGCGCGCCTGCGCTTCGGCCGAGAAGATGGGCATGAAGTCCCCGGTCAGCGCCGAGGAAATCGAACGGCTGGCCCGCGAGGGCATCGCCAAGTTTCCGGCCGACACCGCGCTCTATATCAAGCCGTTGATGTGGGCCGAGGATGGCTGGATCTATCCGGACCCGGCAACCACGCGCTTCATGCTGCATATCTTCGAATCGCCACTGCCGGAGCCGAAGGGCTTTTCCGCCCATATCTCCAGCCGGCGCCGTGCGGCCCCGGATCAGGCGCCGACCGATGCCAAGGCCGCCTGCCTTTATCCGAATGCCGGTCGGGCCCTGCGCGAAGCAAACGAAGCCGGGTTCGATAATGCCATCATGCTGGACCCGGTCGGCAACGTGGCCGAATTCGCCACCTCCAACGTCTTCATGGCGAAGGACGGCGTGGTGAGAACGCCGGTGCCTAACGGAACCTTCCTGAACGGCATTACCCGCCAGCGCATCATCAAGCTGTTGCGTGAGGATGGCGTGACCGTTGAGGAAGCGACCGTCACCCCGAAGGACCTGCGGGAAGCAGATGAGCTCTGGTCCACCGGCAACCATGCCAAGGTTACCCCGGTATCCCGGTTCGAGGACCGCGAGATGCAGCCGGGCCCGTTGGCCGCCCGCTGCCGCGAGTTGTACTGGGGTTTCGCGAAAAAGAACGCGGCTCTCTAGGCACTGCCTGACGAAAGCATCCGTCAGCCCGGTTGAAACGGGCTGGCGAGTTCCGCTCTGACGACGAGCGCTACCGCTTCAGCTTTCCGGGCGGAATTTTTCGATCAGGGTACCGACGCCACCGACATCCTTAAAGATATCGAGTTTCTCCACCTCGACCTTTACCGCCAGCACCCGGCGGTCGTCGAAAGCGAGCTCGCAGATCCGTTCCGCGAAGCCTTCCACCAGCAGGACATGCCCCGCTTCGGCGATCATGCGGATACGGCCAATGAAAGTCTCGTAGCAGAACACCCGGCTGTAATGGCTGCCGATGCCCTCTTCCGGATAATCCAGCGTCAGCTCGACCGAGATCTTGACCCTTTGCGGGTCTGCCTTTTCGAACTCATGCACGCCAATGAACATGTTGAGCACGAGGTCGCGGATACGCACCGTATAGCCCGGGCGGGGCTTGGCATTCGCGGCGGCATCGCGCACCACATCCAGCGGCGTCACATTATCGCCAATCAGGTCTCTTGCCACGGGCCGTTCCCTTCATTCATCCCGATCCAGCCGCCATGCGTATCGCATCACACGCTCCGCGAACATCCGAAATCCGTCACGAAACTGCAATTTCCGACAGAGCGGCTGGATCAGGGCGACGCAATGTCAGGTCTTGATGTCGAAGAAGTCGACCGGCTTCATCAGAATGTTCTGCTGTTCCACAAGGCCGCCGAATTCCGCACTGTGCTTGGTGTATGTCAGCCAATCCGGATCGGCCCACATGGCAGCGCGCTTGGCTTCGCGGTCACCGGCACTCTCGTAAACCCAGATATGGATATACTGGTTCGGGTTGCCGGTCTCGGTGACCATATAGGCAAGCGGCTGACCCAGATGCTTGGTCTGCGGCGCCTTGCCGTATTTCTCGTAAATCTCGAGATGTTTTTTGATGGCACCGGGGCGGCAGGTGTAAGTACGCACGTCGAGCAGCATGGAATCCTCCCAAAAATCCAAAGTCCGGCTGCAGCATAGGCGCTGAGACGCACACCCTCCAGCGCCGAGACGGAACGAGACGCGCGACGGTGGGGAGACAGTCCGGAGACATCAGTCCAGCCGGCGCACCCGCCCTTCAATCGTGACTTTGACGCCGCCGCTCTTCTGGACATAGTCGATGACCTGACTCGCCATCAGGCGTGCCGAACTCGCATCGACGACGATCTCTCCTTTTGTGAAGGCGGCGTATCCGTCACCTCCCCTGGCGATGAAATCGTTGGTCGCGACCACATAGATCCTGCCGAGATCGAGCGGCGTATCTGCAACCTTCACCTCCGACACCCGGGAGCCGGCGGGCTTGCGTCCGTCAAAGGCGAAGCTGATGCCGGAAACGTGCGGGAAACGGCCTGCCCCCTTCTCTACCTGCGAGACCCCGTTCTCCAGGGCCGCATGCAAATCCGATCCCTTGAGCTGCATGGTTACCGTCCGGTTGCCGAAGGGCAATTCCGTCAGCACATCCTTCCGGGTCAGCGTGCGGCCCGCCTCATAACTGGTATCGCCGCGTATCCCGCCACCGTTTGTGATCGCCGCGTCGGCACCTGTCGCGGCCCTCATCGCATCGGCGATCAGGTTGCCGAAAACGTTCTCCGCCGTTCGCACGGAAGCCCGGCGGGTATCGAGCGCAACCTCGGTCACACCGACTTCGACAGCAAGTTCCCGGTCAAGTTTGGAGCTGTAGGCGGCAACCTTTCCCTCAAGAGTGGGGTCCGGCTCAACGTCGATCGTATTGATCATCGAGAAACTCGGTTGCCAGACGAGTTTTGGCCCGTTGCGCCCCTCGACCCTGTCGATGGTAAGGTCCATGATCCCGACAAAGTTGCCCTGGCTGCCGGACTTCAGAATGGCCTGCTTTCCGTCGTAGAGCACCAGCACCAGATGATCGTGACCGCCGAGCACGATGTCGATCCCCGCCACCTGGCGCAGTGTCTCCAGATCGCTCTGATAAACCGCGTGGGTCAGGGCGATGACTAGATCCGCGCCGTCCTCGCGCAGATTGGCCACGACCTCTTTTGCTGTCTCCGCGAGCGGCGCGAAGCCGACATCGGGACCGGAGCTTGAAAGGCTCGGCGTATCGGTCGTGGTCAGACCGAGCAGCCCGATCTTGTATTCTCCCGCCGTGACCATGCGCGAGCGCTCGGCACCGGGAAATCCGGGCTTTCCCTTGTAGGAGACATTGCTGCCGAGGACCGGATACTTGGCTTCCTTCAGACGCTGGATCAGAACGTCCGGGCCGAAATCGAATTCATGATTGCCGAGAACTGCCGCATCGAAACCGATGGCGTTGGCCAGCGCGACCATATGCGCGCCCTTGTCGAAGCCGGACAGCAGGGAAGGCGAGAGCATGTCACCGCCGAAGGTTAGCAGCACCTGTCCGCCTTCGGCCTCGACACGGTCACGCTCGTAGCGCGCAATGCTGGCGATCTTCGCGGCTCCGCCCGCCCCGTCCCTGGCATCGAGCCGGTCCCAGTCGTTCACGTGGACAATCGACAGACGGAGTGGCTCCGCACCTGCCGGCGCCCCGCAAATAGCGAATAGCGTGAGCCAGAAAATCGTGTGGAGCGTGGCGCGCATGGCTTCTCTCCGTAAAAGACCAGCTAAAGACTAGCCTGTTTTACGGGAAATTTCACCTACCACAGTGAAAAGCCTCAGCTATTCCGCTAGGCGGAGCGGCGCATCTCCGCACGGCGGTTCCGCGGCGTATCCTCGTCGAAAAGATTGGTGAGCTGGTCCATCATGGTCCCGCCGAGTTGCTCGGCATCCACGATTGTCACCGCGCGGCGGTAATAGCGCGTCACGTCGTGCCCGATGCCGATGGCGACCAGCTCAACCGGGGACTTGTTCTCGATATACTGGATGACCTCGCGCAGATGGCGCTCCAGATAGTTCCCCGGATTGACGGAAAGCGTGGAATCGTCGACCGGCGCGCCGTCGGAAATCACCATCAGGATGCGGCGTTCTTCCGGCCGCCCCAGCAGACGCTGGTGCGCCCAGAGCAGGGCCTCGCCGTCGATATTTTCCTTCAGGATGCCCTCGCGCAGCATCAGACCGAGCGACTTGCGGGCATGGCGCCACGGCGCATCCGCCGGCTTGTAGACGATGTGTCGAAGATCGTTCAGGCGACCCGGATTGACCGGCTTACCGCCCTGGATCCAGTTCTCCCGCGACATACCGCCTTTCCAGGCCTTGGTCGTGAAGCCGAGAACTTCGACCTTCACGCCACAACGCTCAAGCGTGCGAGAGAGAATATCAGCGCTCATGGCCGCGATCGAGATCGGCCGGCCGCGCATGGAGCCGGAATTATCGATCAGCAGTGTGACGACCGTATCCCGGAAATCCGTATCCTTTTCCAGCTTGTAGGAAAGCGAACTGTCCGGCTGCACCACCACACGGGAAAGCCGTGCGGCATCGAGGATGCCTTCCTCGAGATCGAACTGCCACGACCGGTTCTGCTTCGCCATCAACTTGCGCTGCATCCGGTTGGCGAGCCGTCCGATCATGCCCTGAAGATGACTGAGTTGCTGGTCAAGCAGGGCGCGCAGGCGCGCCAGCTCTTCGGCATCGCAAAGCTCGCTCGCCATGACGACTTCGTCATACTCGGTCGTGTAGGCGTGATAGGCTTTCAGCAGGCGGTTGCTGTCATCAGCATTCTGCATTTGCGGAGGCGTGCCTGGATTGGCAGGCTGCTCGTCACCCTCGCCGGGCTCGAAATCACCGTCCTCGCTGTCTTCACCTTCGCCGGCCTCGTCGCCGGAATCCATATCGGACGGGACCATTTCGGAGGAGGTGCTGTCTTCCGCGGTGCCTTGGGTGCCGCTGTCATTCAGCTCCTCACCCTCGCCGCCGTCATCCTCGGCCTCGGAGTCCGAATTCGACTCGTCGGTCATGCCCTCGTCGCCGATCTCCAGCTCAAGTTCGCTGATCAGCTGACGGGACAGCTCGGCATAGGCTTCCTGGTCTTCAAGATGGCTGGACAGCTCAGAGAGCGTGTCGCCGATCTTCGAGTTGACCCAGGGACGCCATAGATCGACAGCGCCCTGCGCGCATTCCGGCGGCGGAGCGCCCGTGATCGCCTCACGGGCCATCAGCCGGACCACCTCGGCGAGGGCAACCTCGTCCTTGTCGGTAACGCCTTCCAGACCTTGCTTCTGGTAACGCTGCTCCATCGCCGCTTCGAGGTTCTGGGCAACGCCGGACATCCGCATGGCGCCGAGCGCCTCGACCCGGGCCTGTTCGGCCGCATCGAAAATTTCCAGCGCGGCCTGACCGGACGGCTGCCGCCTGGCATGGGTCGCCGCATCATGGAAGCGAAGCTTCAGGGCAAGGCTGTCCGCCTCGCCACGGACCCGAGCGACGTCCTCTTCCGGAAGCCCGCGTGGCGGGGACGGCAGCCGCACCCGGTCACCCGAAGCACTGGCCTGATCCGCGCCATAGGTGACCTCAAGCTCCTTCTCGTGGGCCATTGCCCGCACGCAGGATGCTGTCGCGCGCTTGAAATCCTCAAGCCGGTCGTCGTCCGCCATCGATGCCATCAGGTCCTGTCCGCGCCGCTTTCTCTATTCCGCCGCGCGGATGCTGGTCTCCGGCAGGTCGGCTCCGAAACAACGCTGATAGAATTCGGAAACCGTGGCCCGCTCGACCTCGTCGCACTTGTTCAGGAAGGTCAGGCGGAACGCCATCGCCACATCCTGGAAGATGGTCGCGTTCTCGGCCCAGGTGATCACGGTCCGCGGCGACATCACGGTGGAGATGTCACCGGCGATGAAACCGGCCCGGGTGAGATCCGCCAACGAGACCATGTTGGAAATCGTCTCGCGGCCTTCCGGCGTGTCGTAGGTCGGCAGCTTCGCCAAAACGATATCCACCTCGCGGTCATGCGGCAGGTAGTTCAGCGTGGTGACCACGTTCCAGCGGTCCATCTGACCCTGGTTGATCTGCTGCGTGCCGTGATAGAGGCCCGTGGTATCGCCGAGACCAACCGTGTTGGCGGTGGCGAAGAGACGGAAATACTTGTTCGGATGGATCACCTTGTTGGTGTCCAGCAGGGTCATCTTGCCGTCGGCTTCCAGCACGCGCTGGATCACGAACATCACGTCGGCCCGGCCGGCATCGTACTCGTCGAACACCAGCGCCACGCTGTTCTGCAGTGCCCAGGGCAGGATGCCTTCGCGGAATTCGGTGACCTGCTTGCCATCGCGCAGGACGATTGCGTCCTTGCCGATCAGATCGATACGGCTGATATGGCTGTCGAGGTTCACCCGAACACACGGCCAGTTCAGGCGCGCCGCGACCTGCTCGATATGGGTCGACTTACCGGTGCCGTGATAGCCCTGGATCATGACCCGGCGGTTGTGCGCGAAACCGGCCAGAATGGCGAGGGTGGTCTGCTTGTCGAACAGATAGGTCGGGTCCAGCGTCGGAACATAGTCGCTCGCCTCGCTGAAGGCCGGAACCTTCATATCGACATCGATGCCAAAGGTCTCGCGGACCGAGACCTCCGTGTCCGGGGCTTCGATATTGTGCGCAGGCTTGCGCTCGTAAACATGTGCTGCCGACATGGCCCTATTCCCAAATGATGTGGGTGACTATCCGGTGCGGGAGCGCCCGTAGCGGGGCTCCCATGCCTTCAAGTTAGAAACTTTTTCAAAGTCGTATAGGCCTCGTTGATGATTTTCAACCGTTCTTCGGCCTCTTTGTTCCCGCCATTCGCGTCGGGATGGTGTTTTTTCACAAGCTGCTTGTAGCGGGATTTCAACTCCAGCGCGGTGACCGGTGGAGCCAACCCCATGATAGCGAAAGCTTTTCCCTCCGCCGTTTCGCTGCCCGGACGCACGGGACCTGAACCGGACGCGGCCTCCATGTCCTCGTCACCATTGAGCGCACCGAACGGGTCTTTGTATTCGCCGGCAACAAACTTGCGATATGCGGCGGCGGTCCCGAGCGGCCAGGTCGGCCGGTCCCAGGTCGTCGAGCGCCGGATCTCCTGTTCAAGCTCCTCGGCGGATGCGCCTTCGTAGTAGTTCCACTGCTTATTGTATTGTCGGACATGATCGAGGCAGAACCAGTAATAGTCCGACAGGGCGCTGCGGCCCTTCGGTGCACGGTGCTCGCCGACGGATGTGCATCCGGGCGCATCGCATCGACGGAACCCGGGTTCGGTACCGTACGTGTCGATCTTCAGGGATTCGCTCTGCGCCTTCCGCATACCGAGGATTCCAAAATGTCGCTGGTCCAGCTTGTGCCAGACGTCGAAAATGCGGTTCTGTTCCCGCCATACAAACCAGATAGTCCCCGGAAAGGGGACATACAGGGAGACAAGTTAATGTCCGTCACTGAGACGATCAAAGCCAAATTAACGTCCGCGTTCGCGCCGGAGCATCTCGCGGTCATCGACGACTCGCAGAAACATCAGGGCCACGGCGGGTGGCGCGAGGGCGGGGAAACGCATTTCAATGTCGAGATCACATCCGCCGCGTTCTCCGGAAAATCCCGTGTCGACCGCCAGCGTATGGTGCACGAGGTCCTCGCGGCGGAATTGGCGGACCGTGTCCACGCCTTGTCGATCCGGGCAAAAGCCCCGCAGGAGTGAGCCGGCCAAAATAGTTAAAATGCAATTAAAAGGGGTTTTGAAAATAAAAAATCGTTTTTTGGTTGCGTACGATTTGCATACACTGATACATCAGACTTTAATCTGCCGAGATCCGGCTGGGACAGAACGTTTGCGGATAGAACGGTGTCAACTCTCTTAAGTAAGAACGTATTGGTCGATGGCCATCGGACCAGCATGCGGCTGGAACCGGCCATGTGGAACGCCCTCTCCCAGATCGCTGCACGGGAAAAACTCACCATTCATCAGATCTGCGGAATCGTGAACCAGCACAGGGTGAACACGTCCCTCACCTCGGCGACGCGGGTCTTCATCCTTGGTTACTTTCGAATCCTGGCCGTTAGCCTGGAGCGCGATGCGTCTCTGGAGCCGGAGCGGTCGATCATGAACAAGGTGTTCCGCCAGACGGAGGAATTCCGCAACACGCCCTATAACAACCGCTATACTGGAGCCTTGTAGAATTCAGGCCAGATTTCCTTGACGACCGGGCTACTTTCCCCGAAGGCGTGGCAGGAATTCAGGAGTGGCGGACGGCCCGTCCGCTTCGGCTCTTCCTCTCCGCTTTCCCGCCGTTTGCGGGCGCTTTCGCCATAAAGCGTCTGGTAAGCGGTGGTAGCCATCGGCCAGAGCAACTCGACCAGATGCGTACACCCTTCGGCACCGCCAAGCGCGGAAATCACCTTCCTGCGCCAGCCGGGCCCGATCCGGATGCCTTCCAGGCGCTGGAAATTCACCGTGATGTTCGGACAGATTGCAAACGGCCCGGCGTCGGTGATCGCTTCGACCGCAAGAATGGTGAGATCGTCATCGACAGTCAGCCGGATCGACATGTCGTGGATCGGTTCGCCTGCCGGAATGCCGTTCCTGAATTGGTTCGGAACCTCGTAGGTCTTTACATCCGTGATGTGCCCCTCGATGTCGAGATGGCCGTCATCACGTCGAAAGCCCTCGCAGGTGACGCGGCGCGTATGGACTTTCCGGCGCGGCGCCGGGTTGGACAGGGGCATTGATCTCTCCGGAATGATCTTGCTTTGCAGCAAAAATCATTCCGGACCGCGCCGAAGTCAATTCCCGGCAGCATTGCACTCAGGGAAGACCAGCCATTCCCGAGCCCGAGATGAAGGCTTCGCGTTCCAGAACCGCCTCTTCCAGATCCTCGCGGACAGCGGCATAAATGTCCCGAATCGAGACCATGCCGATGATTTTTCCATCCTCTTCGACAGGCAGGTGGCGGAAGCCGCCCTCCTGCATGCGCTGCAGCGCGTCCATCACAGAGGCCTTGGGGCCGATGGTTTCGGGCTTCGGGGTCATGATCGCCTCGATCAGCGTTCCACCCGGAGCTTTCTCCTCTGCTACCAGGCGGCCAGCGATATCCCGTTCCGAGAGAATCCCGACCAACGTATCTCCCTCAAGAATGAGAAGTGCACCGATCTTGCGGTTCGCCATCAGTTTGGCGGCCGTCAGAACTGTTTCCTTGGGGGACAGTGACGAGAGGTCCTGTTTACTCACCACATCCGGCACGATGTGTCTGGCCATGGCATTCTCCCTGATAAGTTTTTATTTATCGGAAAAGATTATACCAAATCACGAGGCATCTGGGAGCCGGGTCGTTTCAACAGTTTCATTTTCGGTTTCCGCCGGGGTTACCCGAGAGACCCGCAACAATGTGATCTGGTTGCGATGCCGGCGCAAAATCTTGAACCGGAAACCATAAAAAACGAACTCCTGCGCCACATTCGGGATTGTTCTGGCCTCATGCAGGATCAGCCCGGCGACGGTCGAGGCCTCATCATCCGGCAGGTTCCAGTCAAACTCCCGATTGAGGTCCCTGATCGTTACAGTACCGTCGATGACATACGATCCGTCCGCCTGCGGCCGCACACCGGCAACAGCGACATCGTGCTCGTCGCTGATCTCGCCGACAATTTCCTCGATGATATCCTCAAGGGTCACGATGCCCTGGAAAGCCCCGTATTCATCGACCACGAGTGCGAAGTGCTCACGCCTGGCGCGGAAGGCCTGCAACTGGTCGAGCAGGGTGGTGGTGGTCGGAATGAACCAGGGGTCCGACGCAACCTCCCGCATATCGAGCTGCTCCAGCTCCTCACCGCCCAGTCCCTTTACCGCGCGGAGAACCGCCTTTGCATGGATAACGCCGATAATCTCTTCATGGTCTCCCTTGAACAAGGGCAACCGCGTGTAGGGGCTTTTCATGATCTGCGAGATGATGTCTTCGACCGTGTCGTCCGCATCCAGCATTTCGACCTGGCGCCGGTGGGTCATGATCTCCTCGACCCAGACCTCGCTCAGATCGAGGATTGAGCGCAGCATGGCCCGCTCCTCGCGGACCTCTTCCTCGTCCACCTCGACCTTATGGCCGTGCAGTTCGATCAGGCCGCGCAACTCCTCTTCCTGCTCGGAATGACCGAATTCTTCGGAGATACTGATACCGAACATGGACAGGATCAGACGGACGATGCCCCGCACAATCTTCGCGATCGGGCTCAGGACAATGACAATGGCGTTGATCAGCGGGGCGACGGCAAGCGCCACCCGGTCTGAATTATTCAGCGCGTATGTTTTCGGCAGGACTTCGGCGAAGATCACGACCACGACCGTCATGACCAGCGTCGCGTAGACCACGCCATGCTCGCCGAAAAACTGCAGAAACACAGTTGTTGCCAGCACTGAGCCCAGGATGTTGGTGATGTTGTTCCCGATCAGGATGGCGCCGATCATGGTCTCGCTATGCTCTCGCAGCGCGAGAACGCGAGCTGCCCGCTGGTCCCCCTTCCGATCCAATTGGTGCATCCGGGCATAGGAGGAGCCCGTCAGGCCTGTTTCCGATCCGGAGAAAAATGCCGACAGCACGATCAGCAGCAAAATGCCTCCGATCGTCAGCAACAGTTCAACGTCCATTAGTTCCATGAACTCTTCGTCCATCAGACGCTCGCCGCCGCCGAAAGATCTTCTTCCAGCATGCTCCGAACAATATCCGGCGCGACATCATCGCTGGTGAAGGCCTCGCCTATACCCCGTGCCAGAACAAAGCGGATGGTTCCGTCATGCGCTTTCTTGTCCCGGCGCATCGAGGCTAGCAACTCCTCCGCGCTCCAGCGCGCCGCGCCGGGAATATCCGCCACACGTGCCATCAGTCCCATGGCACCGAGATGGGCACGCGCGCGCTCCGTATCCTGGCCCGCGCAAAGGCCGAGGCGGCGCGAGAGCTCCAGTGCCTGGATCATGCCGACCGATACCGCCTCGCCGTGCAGCAACGTGCCGTCGAACCCGGCCGCGGCCTCAAGGGCGTGGCCGAACGTATGGCCGAAATTCAGTAATTCGCGCAGCCCGGCTTCCCGCTCGTCCGCAGCGACCACTGTGGCCTTTGCCTTGCAGCTCTCGACAATCGCGGAAATCCGCGCAGCCTCGTCGCCGGCAATCACACCCGCGCCATGCTGCTCAAGCCACTCGAAAAACGCCGCATCCCGGATCAGGCCGTATTTGACGACCTCCGCGTAGCCCGCCAGCACTTCGCGCTTCGGCAGGGTGTCGAGCGTCCCGGTGTCGGCCAGCACCAGCCGCGGCTGGTGGAACGCGCCGACCAAATTCTTTCCCTGCGGCGTGTTGATCCCGGTCTTGCCGCCGACCGAACTGTCGACCTGTGCCAGCAGCGTCGTCGGGATCTGGATGAAATCGAGGCCGCGCATGACGGACGCTGCGCAATAGCCGGCAAGGTCTCCGACCACGCCGCCACCGAGCGCAATCACGGCCGTCCGGCGATCGACGCCGTCTTCCAGCATGCGACTGCAGACATGCTCGAAATCGGCAAAGCTCTTGGAAGACTCGCCCGGCGCAACGGCGATGGTCGTCACCGCGATACCCGCCGCGCCCAGAGACCGAGTAAGCGGGTCGAGCCAATATCCGGAAACAGTCGAATCGGTGATGACGAATACCTTGCTTCCCCGGATCAGGGGCTTGATCTCATCACCAGCATTCTCGATCAGCCCGGGTCCGACACGGATATCGTAGCTGCGTTCGCCGAGGCCGACGGAAACCGTCTGGATCGTCGTCATGGTTTTCCCTGTTTCAAAATACCGCTTCCGTCATGCGGCTCATTCGGCCGGAACGGTTTTACGCGCATCGTCAAAATAGTTCATGAGGACGTCATAGGCCCGATCGACCGTTGCTTCGAGCGGACCCCGGCGCGATTCGATCCAGAGATCGGCTTTCTCATAAACGGGATAACGGTCCGCCATCAGTTTCTCGAGGACCGCCTTCGGATCTTTCTGCGCCAGCAATGGGCGGCCCTGGCGCCGGCTGACACGCTCGAACAGAACGTCAATATCGGCCTTTAACCAGAGAGACACCGCGTTCTCGGCGATGGCCGCACGGGTCTCCTCCGCCATGAAGGCGCCGCCGCCGGTTGCCAGCACGACAGGCGGCCCGCTCAGGATGCGCTGGATCACCCTTTGCTCGCCGCGGCGGAACTCTTCCTCGCCAAAACGTTCAAAAAATTCAGTGATCGTGCAGCCGGCCGCGTCTTCGATTTCCCGATCCGCATCGACAAAATGCATGTCGAGTCGTTGCGCCAGGCGGCGCCCGACACTGCTCTTTCCGGCCCCCATCAGGCCGACCAGAACGATACTTTTCGGGTAAGGCAGAGGCGTGTCCGCCGGATCAGGATGATTCACCATGGGAAGCAGGTTCTGGCTCCGGACGAGACGCAGGTAGCGTTTCCAGTCAAATCCGGCACCTCTCCTTTTCTCTCCCTCGTTGAACTCACTGGATGCGGTCGGTATGCTGCCGCAAACGCGTCATATTCCGCCGGTAGCATAACTTTCCCAATATGGCGTTGCAAACGCATTGGGGACGTTACGCACGGGTCGGCAGGACCAGTGTCGCGTGAAACTGTAATTCATGGGTCCGCAGCATGAAATTGACGCTCTGGGTCGTTATCGTCATAGCACTGTTCTTTGGCGGCGGCTTTGCATTCCTGTCCACGTGGGACATCCCGGCTCCGACCAGCCAGATCGAACAGGTCCTCCCCAATGATCAATTCCCCCGCTAACGGCCGGACCTGGCAGCGGCGCGCCGGTTTTTGCGTCCTGATGCTGGCTCTGTCCCTGCCTTTTTCGGCGCGGGACACACTGGCCCAGGGCGCTCCCAAGCCGTTGTTGCCATCCCTTGGCGCGCCGAAACCGCTGCTCCCGCCGGCCGCCGGCACGCCCGCTGTCACAGATAGCGACACCGGCCCCGTCGAGGCAGCACCCGGACAGCCCCCGGCGAACAGCGGTGCGGCGAAAGCCAAGGCCGGCATCTCGGTCAATACCCTGGACACTGTCTCGCGAGAGAGTGTCGGGACGATAGGCAGTGACGAATCGGCCCTGCCGGCCTCCATGTGGGACGGCACGCCCCGCAGCACGATCCAGCGCATGCTGGCCCTGGTCGGCGAAGCACCGGCAACCTCCTCCTTGCGCGCCCTGATGCTGCGCATTCTGCTGAGCCCGGCCTCTATTCCGCAGGCGGCGGACCCGACGGACCGGACCAGCGTCGTCAAAGCCCGTATCGACGCTCTCGAACGGCTTGGAGCATGGCCGGATTACATCCGGCTGCTGGAACTTGCCCCGACCGCCGATGAGGAAACGACCTTGTCCCCGGCGATGCGCGCCCGGCTCAAGACGGATGCCGGTTTCCTGACCGGTGATACCGGCACAAGCTGCGCCATTGCCCGAGATGCCATGCTGTCCGTGCCGGAAGACCGCTACTGGCAGAAGGCCGGAACCTTTTGCCAGGCACTCGCCGACGAGTGGGAAAGTGTCGAATTCAATCTCCGTCTGTTGCTGGAACTTGGCGATCAGGACGCGCGCTACATCGCCCTGATGCGCGCCGTTAGCGGCACCACCTCCGACATTCCGCAGATGCCGGAGGCCGCACAACTCCGGCCACTGGACATCGCCATGATGCGGGTTGCCGGGATCGCTCCCGCCATGCCGGACCCTGATGCGGTTCCGCCCTCCCTGATTCCGGTCCTGACATCCTTCAAGGCGTTACGCTTCGAAGACCGGCTGCGTCTGGCCGAGCGCGGCGAGCAGCTTGGTCTTGTGGACCGGAGCGAGCTGATTGCGCTGTATGAGCTGGTCGATATCGACCCGTCGCAAATGCAGAACGCGCTGACCGCCGCCGCTGCCGACCCGAGCGCGAACGGCCGCGCCTTGCTCTTCCGGGCAATTGCGAGCCAGACCCTGCCATTGGCCCGGGCCCAGGCAATCCAGCAGGCGCTTAATCTTGGCCGCGGCGAGGGCCGATACGGTGCGACGGCACGGCTTTATGCGCCGTTGATCCAGGAGATTCCGACCACCTCTCCCTATGCCTGGTTCGCTGCCGACGCGGCGTCCGCCTTCATCGCCGCCAACATGGACGAAGCCGCCATGCCCTGGCTGGAAATGGCGGGCCGCGAGGCACGACTTGGCCCGGAGCAGGCAACGGCCTGGCGCGATGCCGTCATCATGTCCCGCCTTTCAGCCGGCGAAGATGTCCCGCTTGAGAAGAATTTCCTCCGGGAATGGTGGCGGGGCATCCGCAACATCGCTCCGGAAAACGCTCCGGCGCGTGCAACGCTGCTGTTCGGATTGCTGGAGGCGACCGGAGCGGAAACCCCCGGCACGGTCTGGCGCGGCCTGATCGACCAAGCCACGCCGAAAGATACGAAATCGCCGCCGCCGGCCCTGCTCTGGGCCCGTCGCGACGCGGCCAGAAACGGCCGGCTCGGCGAAGGCGCCTTGCTGACAGTGCTTTCGCTCTCCGGCGCCGACCTGCTGGACTATGATGCCGGTACTCTTACCGAGAGCGTCCGTGCCCTCTCCGACCTCGGATTGGAAAAAGACGCCTACCGCCTCGCGCTGGACATCTATCTGGCAGCATCCAGCGCGCCGGCACCGACTTCCTCTGGCGAGTGAGCCGATGAGCCCGGATAGCGGCTCCATCGAACGCTTTCTTGAAATGCTGATTGCCGAGCGCGGTGCGTCCGGCAATACGGTCGACGCCTACAAGCGCGACCTGCGGGACTTCGCGGCCAGTCTGACAAAGCGGCGCCAGACACTCGGCAATGCTGCGAGCGACGACATCCGGGCTTATCTGGAAAAGCTCGAAGCTGCCGGCATGGCCCCGCGCACGGCGGCACGGCGGCTCTCCGCGATCCGGCAGTTCTACCGCTTCCTCTATAGCGAGGGCGATCGGACCGACGATCCCTCCACCGCCATCGACAGCCCCAGGCAAGGCCGTCCCTTGCCGAAGATCCTGAGCGAAACGGAAGTGGATCTGTTGCTCGCCGCCGCCCGCAACAGGGATGGTGGCGACGGGTTGCGCCTGACATGCCTGCTGGAGATTCTCTATGCCAGCGGTCTCCGGGTCTCGGAACTGGTTGCCCTGCCCATTGCTTCCGTCGCCCGCGACCCGCGTGTGCTGATCGTCCGCGGCAAGGGCGGCAAGGAACGCATGGTGCCCCTGACCGAGGCCGCACGGGACGCTATCGCAGCATACAAGGACGCAAGACACAGCTTTCTGCCCGAGGGCGCGACGTCGCCATATCTGTTTCCGTCACGCAGCAGCGAGGGCCATCTGACACGCCGCCGCATGGGGCAACTCCTGAAAGAGCTCGCCATCGAATGCGGCCTGCGCCCGGCAACCGTTTCCCCGCATGTCCTCAGGCACGCTTTTGCGACTCACCTTCTGGATCACGGCGCCGACCTGCGTAGCGTTCAGCAAATGCTGGGGCACGCGGATATATCAACCACGCAGATCTACACCCATGTCCTCACGGAACGCCTGAAAGCACTGGTGACCGAACATCATCCCCTGGCAAAGTCCGGCAACAAAAGCTGACCGGTCACGGCAATCCAGACGTTGTATCCGAAGGCCCAGGCGAGTATGGTTCCGCGCTTCCCAACATAGTGATTCGACGGATATGCGCGTCTTTCTGGATTTCGAAAAGCCGATTGCCGATCTTGAAGGCAAGATCGAGGAACTGCGTCACCTCTCTTCAGAGGGCGATATCAACATCGCCGACGAAGTGGGCAAGTTGCAGGCCAAGGTCGAGCGTCAGCTGAAGCAGTCCTATCAAAAGCTGACACCATGGCAGAAAGTCCAGGTTGCCAGGCACCCTGACCGCCCGCATTTCAAGCAGGTGCTGGCCCATCTGGTCGAGGACTTCACGCCCCTCGCGGGGGACCGCTCTTTCGGCGAGGACAAGGCGATCATCGGCGGCATCGGCCGTTTCCGCGGTTTCTCAGCCGTTGTCATCGGCAACGAGAAGGGCGGCACGACGGAAGAGCGCATCGCGCATAATTTCGGCATGGCGAAGCCGGAAGGCTACCGCAAGGCGCGCCGCCTGATGGAAATGGCCGACCGGTTCAAGCTGCCGGTGCTGACATTCGTCGACACTGCCGGTGCCTATCCCGGCGTCGGTGCCGAGGAGCGCGGCCAGGCCGAGGCTATCGCCCGCTCCATCGACGCCTGTCTCTCACTCCAGGTTCCAATCATTGCCTCCATCGTTGGTGAAGGCGGATCCGGCGGCGCCGTTGCACTGGCTGCGGCCAACCGGGTGCTGATGCTGGAACATGCGGTCTATTCCGTGATCTCTCCGGAAGGCTGCGCCTCCATCCTGTGGCGCGACGGGGACCATGCCCGCGATGCGGCCGAGGCGCTGAAGCTGACCTCCGAGGATCTGCTGAAACTCGGCGTGATCGACGAGATCGTGCGGGAGCCCCTCGGTGCGGCTCACCGCAACCAGGAAACCGCTCTCGACGCCCTCGGCGACGCCGTGGAAGCTAATCTCCGGACGCTCGTCGGCACGGAAGGCGGCAAGCTGAAAGCCGACCGCCGCCGTAAATTCCTCGACATGGGCAAGAAGGGCCTCGCCTGACCAGCCCGTTTTCCATCCCGTGCGTGACTTGAATTGATCTGACACAATTCCCTTTTTTGCGTCAGGTGTTATGTCCCCTACATTGATCCGGACAATGCCGGCACCGATCGAGGGAGCAGCGGAATGCTCGGTTACCGCACCATTCTGATAATTCTAATGCTCGCGGCCACCGCTGGGGGATTCTACTGGTATAGCGAGCGCGAGAGCGGTCCGCCGGAAGGCTTCGCCCGCGCCAACGGCCGGCTTGAAGCCGAACGGGTCGATATCGCCAGCAAGTTTTCCGGCCGGATCCGTGACGTACTGGTGACCGAAGGCGAGATGGTGTCCGAGGGACAGCCCCTCGCGCGTCTGGATTCAGCGGAAATCGAAGCCCAGCTCAAGGAAGCGGAAGCCGCCGTCCTGCAAGCCAGGGAGGCGCTGAACGAAGCCCGTGCGCTCCTCGCACAAAGGAAAAGCGAGCTGGTTCTGGCCGACCAGGAAATGCAACGGTCTGAAACCCTCGGAGAGCGCGGTTTCGCCAGCGGCGAGACTGTGGATCGCCGGCGCAGCCAGCGCGCCACGGCCGCCGCAGCCGTCATCTCCGCGCAAGCAGGCATCGCCCGGGCGGAGGCGGCAATCGCAGCCCGCGAAGCGACGGTTGAGCGCATTCGCGCCGATCTCAAGGAATATGACATTACCGTACCGGTCGCCGGACGCATCCAGTACCGGCTGGCGGAACCCGGCGAAGTGGTCGGGGCCGGCGGCAAGATCGCGACCATGCTGGATCTGAAGCGGGTCTACATGACGGTCTATCTGCCGACACGCGATGCCGGACGGCTCGCCTACGGAGCGGAGGCCCGGCTGATTTTCGACGCGGCCCCGGAATATGTCGTCCCGGCCACGGTCACCTTTGTCGCCTCGGAAGCGCAGTTCACACCGCGCTACGTGGAAACCGAGAGCGAGCGGGACAAGCTGATGTTCCGCGTCAAGGTGACGATCCCGGCGGATATACTTGAAGGGTATGAGCGCCTTGTGAAGGCCGGCATTCCGGGCGTGGCCATTGTCCGGACGGCCCCCGACATGCCCTGGCCGGAGGAATTTGCCGTCAAGCTGCCTCCGCGCAATGACTGACGCCGCTCTCCCCATACGTTTTTCGGGAGTCTCCCACCGGTATGGGCGAACGGACGCGCTGCGGGAGATCGATCTTGAGATTCCGTCCGGATCGACCGTTGCCGTGATCGGCCCGGACGGGGTCGGCAAATCCACCCTGCTTGCCTTGCTGTCGGGCACCAAACGCATCCAGTCCGGGACGGTGGAGGCGCTTGGCGGCGACCTCCGGCGCAAGGGTCACCGGCGCCGGGTCTGCGGCCGCATCGCCTACATGCCGCAAGGCCTTGGCAAGAACCTCTACCCCACACTTTCCATCGCCGAGAATATCGACTTCTTCGCCCGGCTTTACGATCAGCCCGAGGCGGAGCGACAGCAGCGGGCGAATGAGCTGTTGCAGGCCACCGGCCTTGCCCCCTTCCGTGACCGGCCGGCAGCCAAACTGTCCGGCGGGATGAAGCAGAAACTGGCACTTTGCTGCGCCCTTGTGCACGATCCGGACCTGCTGATCCTCGACGAGCCGACCACCGGCGTCGATCCCCTTTCCCGCCGCCAGTTCTGGGACCTGATCGCGCGCATCCAGGGGCGGCGTCCCTGGATGACGATCGTCACCGCCACCGCCTACATGTCCGAGGCCGAGCGGTTCGAGCATCTGATCGCCATGCATGACGGCACCATCCTGGCCGAAGGAACCGCGGAAGAGCTGAAGGAGCAGGCCGGTGCCGACAGCTTGGAAGACGCCTTCCTTGCCCTGCTTCCTGAGAATTCCGGGACCGGTTTCATCCCGCGCCCGAAGCCGGAAAATGTGGGCCAGAGCGGCGAAGCTCCCGCAATCGAGGCTGCCGGACTGATCATGCAATTCGGCGATTTCACCGCCGTTGATCATGTCGACTTCCGCATTGAGCGCGGCGAGATCTTCGGATTTCTGGGCTCGAACGGCTGTGGCAAGACGACGACCATGAAGATGCTGACCGGCCTGCTGACGCCCACGGAGGGCGAGGCCCGGATCTTCGGCAAGCGCATAGAGAGCGACGGCATGGAGATGCGCCGCAGGGTCGGGTACATGTCCCAGTCCTTTTCGCTCTATGGCGAGTTGACCGTGCACCAGAACCTCGACCTGCATGCCGACCTGTTCCAGATCACGGGGAGCAGGAAGACGGAGCGGGTCGCGGAGTTGGCCGACCGGTTCGGCCTGGCGGCGGTCATGAACAAGCGGCCGAACGCCCTGCCGCTCGGCATTCGCCAGCGCCTGCAGCTTGCCGTGGCCGTGTTGCACAGACCGGAAATGCTGATTCTGGACGAGCCGACCAGCGGCGTCGATCCGGTGGCCCGGGACGGGTTCTGGAACCTGCTGACCGAACTCTCCCGCGAGGATGGCGTAACGATCTTCATCTCCACCCATTTCATGAACGAGGCCGAGCGCTGCGACCGTATCTCGCTGATGCATGCCGGCCGGGTGCTGGCAATGGGACCGCCTGACGAACTGGTGGCGGAGTCCGGCCGGGAGACGCTGGAAGAAACCTTCATCGACCATCTCGAGCTGGCGGCGAAGGACGGCGCGCCACCGGTCGAGGAACCGGCCATAGGTCTTGAAAACACCAACGCAGAAGACATGGTCCCGGCTCTGTTCTCTCCGGCACGGCTCTGGGCCGTTGCCCGGCGTGAGACCTACGAGCTGAGCCGAGACCCGATCCGGCTTGCCTTTGCCATTTTCGGCCCCCTTATCCTGATGCTGTCGATGGGCTACGGGATTTCCTTCGACGTCGAGGACATGCGCTATGCGGCCCTGGATCAGGACCGCAGCCATGAGAGCCGGATGGTCCTGCGCCAATTCGAAGGCTCGCGCTATTTCAGCGCTGCACCGGAACTGCGGGATACCGTTGATCTGGACCGGCGCATGCAGAGGGGAGAGATCAGCCTCGCCCTCGTCCTGCCACCCGGCTTCGGGCGCGACCTTGTTGCCGGACGACAGCCGGAAGTCTCCGCCTGGCTGGATGGCGCCAATACCAGCCGCGCCGAGACGTCCCGCGGTTACGTGGAAGGCGCCTTCAGCTCCTTCCTGTCGGAATTCGCGGCCCTGAACGGGACGGATACGACAACACAACAGGCCACCGATATCGAGGTCAGGTTCCGTTACAATCAGGGCTTCACGTCGCAGCAGGCAATCCCGCCGGGCGTGCTGATGATGCTCATGATGATGATCCCCTCCATGCTGACGGCGCTCGGCATCGTCCGGGAAAAGGAGCTTGGCTCCATCACAAACCTCTATGCCTCGCCGGCAAGCCGCTTCGAATTTCTGGTCGGCAAGCAGCTCCCCTATATCGGCATCGCCCTGATCAGCTTCTGCACGATGATGCTGATGATGTTCCTGCTGTTCGATCTGGCGCCGAAATCGAGCGTGCTTGTTCTGCTGGCCGGCGCGGTGCTCTACGCCACCGCCGCCACAGGCTTCGGCCTCCTGGCCTCGACCGTGGCCACGTCGCAGGTCGCCGCCGTCTTCGGAACAGCGATCATCGTTCTGGTCCCGACCATCAACTTCTCCGGCATGCTGCACCCGGTCGCGACCCTGGACACCGCCGGCCGGATCCTCGGCGAGGCTTTCCCCTCCTCTTATTTCCAGAAAATCAGTTCCGGCGTTTTCAACAAGGGCCTGCCGGTCGCCGATCTGGCACCGAACCTCGCCATGCTCGCCATCTTCTGCGTGGCCTACTGGGCGATCTCCTCTGTCGCCCTGCCGAAACAGGATCGCTGATACCATGCGCGCCCTGCTGATCATCCTCCGCCTTGGTATCAAGGAGATCTACAGCCTGGCCCGCGATCCGGTGCTGATGGGACTGATCATCTATACCTTCAGCGTCAGCGTCTACACGGTCGCAGACGGTGTAGAGACCGAGCTCCGGGATGCGGCAATCGCTATCGTCGATGAGGATGACAGTGTGCTTTCGCACCGCCTCAGGGGCGCATTCCTGCCGCCCTATTTCAAGCCGCCTGTCATCATCGATATCGCCGATGTCGACAAGGGGCTCGACAGTGGCACCTACACGTTCGTGCTCGATATCCCGGCGAATTTCGAACTGGATGTCCAGCGGGGACGGCTTCCGGCAGTCCAGCTCAATGTCGATGCCACTGCCATGACCATCGCCGGTAACGGCGCCGGCTATATCACCTCGATTGTCGAGCAGGAGGTCGCCCGCTTCACCAGCCGGGCCGAGCCGGAAGCAGATGCGGCAGCCGCCCTGCAGATCAGGGTCAAGTACAACCCGAACCTCGAAGCCGTCTGGTTCAATGCCGTGATGGAGGTGGTGAACAACATCATCGTCATGGCCGTCATCCTGTCCGGCGCCGCCGTGATCCGCGAACGGGAGCATGGCACGATCGAACATCTGCTGGTCATGCCTGTGACGGCGGTTGAGATCATGATCTCGAAAATCTGGGCGAACGGCCTCGTCATTGTCACCGCCGCGCTGCTCTCGCTGGAGCTCGTCGTGCACCGGGGTCTTGGTGTGCCGCTGACAGGATCGATACCCCTTTTCGCTCTCGGCGCCTCGGTATTCCTGTTCTCGGTCACGGCACTGGGCGTGATGTTATCGACCTTCACCCGGTCAATGCCCCAGTTTGCCTTGCTTTCTATCCCGGTGATTGTCGTGCTGCACTTGCTGTCGGGAAGCCAGACTCCGCTGGAGAGTATGCCGAAGACCCTGCAATGGATCATGCAGCTGTCACCCGCGACGCATTTCGTCCGGTTCTCGCAAGCCGTGATCTACCGGGACGCGCCGATCACCCTGATCTGGCCTGAACTGGCCATCATGTTCGTGACCGGCTGCCTCTTTTTCATGATGGCCCTGTCGCGCTTCCGTATCGCGATGGGTACACGCTAAAGCGGCTGATTACTCTCCGGCCTCGCGCAGCGCCGCGTCATAGAGGTTAGGCCCTGCGAACTCCCGGTCATGGGTCAGGGACGGCACCTTGCCGCGCGCCTCATCGACCTTCGCGAGATCGATCTCCGCCGTGATGATGCCCGGCTCCTCACCGCCATCGGCCAGAACCTCGCCCCAGGGCGCGACGATGATCGAGTGGCCGTAGGTCTGGCGCCCCTTGGAGTGGGTGCCGCACTGGGCAGCGGAAATCACAAAGCACCCGTTCTCGATCGCCCGGGCCCGCTGCAGCACGTGCCAGTGCGCCTCGCCGGTCACCTTGGTGAAGGCCGCCGGCGCGAAAAGCACCTTGGCGCCTGCCTGGGCAAGGGAACGGTAGAGATAGGGGAAGCGAATGTCGTAGCAGATGGTCAGGCCCATCGTGCCCCATGGCGTCTCGGCGAGCACGCCTTCCTCGCCCGGCTTGTAGGACGCCGACTCCCGGTAGGTCTGACCGTCGCCGACCTGCACGTCGAACATGTGAATCTTGGTGTAACGCGCGGCAATGCTACCGTCCGGCGCGATCAGGAAGCTGCGGTTCGCCAGACGCTCGTCATCCGTCAGCTTGACCGAGAGCGAGCCCGCATGGAGCCAGACACCAAGCTCCGCCGCGAGCCCTCGGAACGCGATGAGCACTTCATGCTCTTCTTCCAGTTTTGCCTTTGCCCGCGCCGCCGCCTTGTCCGGCTCGAACATGCCGACGATTTCCGGGGTGGTGATAAAGTCTGCCCCGGCGGCCTTCGCCTCCCGGATCATTGGCGAGACCTCGGCGATGTTCACCTCCGGGTCCGGCTTCGAGTTGGTCTGGACACAGGCAACGGTGAATTTCGACATCGGATAAATCCCCTGAACGGACGGTTAGGAAGCTTTCGCCTGCAACATTTCGTCGAGTTTACCACTGGCGTCCAGCGCCGCCAATTCGTCCGATCCGCCGACACCAACCCCGTCGATGAAAATCTGCGGCACGGTATAGCGCCCGTCGGCGCGTTCGGTCATGGCGGCACGCTTGGAACTGCTGGTGCTGACATCGATTTCGGTGAACGGCACGTCCTTGGATTCCAGCAGTTTCTTGGCGCGGACGCAGAACGGGCAAAACATGGTCGTGTAGATTTCGACCTCGGCCATCGGGTGATCTCCTTGAGAAGGCTTGCCGCATCCAAGTGGGCATTCTGAGCCCCTCAATCCAGCATTTCGCGCGAACAGACGCAAGCGGCAGCCGGCAAGGATTACATCACGCGCGCCACGGTGAGCAAACTGACGGGCCCCGAACCCGCCTTCCGGCAGGCTCTGATACAGGCCTCCGCGGTGGCGCCGGAGGTCCAGACATCGTCGACCAGGATAATGCGTCGCCCCACAATTCGCTCCCGCCGGCCTGGGTCGACCGCGAAAGCCCCGCGCACATTCAGCGTGCGAGCCGATTTGCCGAGCCCGCCCTGGCTGGGCGTGCGCTTCACCCGGACGAGCGACAGCGGATCGTCGGCCAGCCCCGTCAAACGCGAAAGCTCCGCCGCCAACAATGCGGACTGGTTAAACCGCCGCCTGATCCGCCTCCACGGATGCAGCGGCACGGGCACGATCACGGCCGGTTCCGCGAAAAGCTCCGCGCCGGCGATTGCCATCCAGCGGGCGAACAGTCGGGACAACGTCTCGTCGCCGCCATGTTTGAAGCGCAGGATCATCTCCCGGCAGGCATCGTCATAAGCCAGCGCCGACCGGGCCAGTTCAAACAATGACGCCCCTCTAACGCAGTCGCCGCACAGGGCACCGGCACCGACATCGTAGTCGAATGGCAACCCGCAGCGGTCACACCACGGCGGCCCGAGGAACGTCACCGCCGACCAGCACTCGGCGCAAAGCCCGTCATCCTCGACCACAAGCGCGCCGCATTTCTTGCAACGCGGCGGCAGCACCAGATCGAACAACCTCCGCCCGAGATGCAAGGCCGGCCTGCCAAGACTTCCGATCATACTGTCGCCACGCTCCCCCGCCTTTTCGGCCAGATATTGATGGCATGGGAGGACCAGAAACATTTCCCCGGCGCCCGCGATGGACTATATCGGCGCCATGACCGATCAGATGCTCGTCTTCGACCGCCAGCAGGTCCGCCGCAACCGGGACCGCGCCGCCGCAAGCTTCGCCGACCATGATTTCCTGAAAAGAGAAATCTCGGAGCGGGTCGCGGACCGCATGGGCGACATCCAGCGGCAGTTCCCGCGTCTGCTCGACCTTGGCTGCCACAGCGGCCTGCTGCGCGACAGCCTGGACCCGCGCCTCGGTGTCGAATGGGTCGTCGGAATGGACCCGTCGGAAAAATTCGCAATCGAGGCTTCCCGACACGGCCCGGCACTGGCCGCAGAGGAAGAGCTTCTACCCTTCGCACCAGCCAGCTTCGATGCCGTGGTCAGCGTGCTGTCGCTGCATTGGGTTAACGACCTGCCGGGTGCGCTCGTGCAGGCCCGGCAATGCCTGAAGCCGGATGGCCTGTTCCTCGGCGCCATGCTGGGCGGCGAGACCCTGCACGAGCTGCGTGCCGTGTTGACGGAAGCGGAAAGTGACGTGCTCGGCGGAGCCGGCCCAAGGGTTTCGCCCTTCGCCGAGTTGCAGGATGCCGCCGGTCTGATGCAGCGCGCCGGGTTCGCGCTGCCGGTTGTCGACAGTGATCTGCTGACGGTGACCTACGAGAACGCGTTCCTGCTGATGAGAGAGCTTCGCGGCATGGGCGAAGGCAACGCCGTGGCAGCCCGGCGCAAGAGCGCCACGCCGAAAAGCGTGTTCCTGCGCGCGGCCGAAATCTACCAGCAGCGCCACGGCACAGCCGACGGCCGGATCGCCGCAAGTTTCCAGATCCTCTACCTGACGGGCTGGGCGCCGCATGCCTCGCAGCAGAAGCCGCTCAGGCCCGGCAGCGCCGCGCACCGGCTTGCCGACGCGCTGGAAGCGACGGAACGGCCAACCGGTGACATCGCGGCTCCGGGCCGCAAGAAGCCCTAGGCTCCGCTATCCGTACTGATCTGCGCCGCCTTACGGGAAATCAGCCCTTCGGGTCCACTGACGGTGCATTTCAGATCCCGGATCCGGCCATCGCCGAGGCCATAGGCCCAGCCATGCAGATGCAACGGCGTGCCTGCTTCCCAGGTCGCCCCGACGATCGGTGTGCGGGCGAGTGTTTGCACTTGCGCCCTGACATTCAGCTCGCAGAGCCTGTTGTGCCGGGCATCGTCTCCGGAGCAGCTGTGAAGCTCGTCCTCGTAGCGCTCGGCGACATCGCGGATCGGCTGGAGCCAGTGATCGACGATGCCATGCGCATTGCCGTCCACCGCCGCATGAACGCCACCACAGCCATAGTGGCCGCAAACGATCACATGCTTGACGTGCAGCACGCCGATGGCGAATTCCAGCACCGACAGAAGGTTCAGGTCACCGGGATGAACCAGGTTCGCGACATTGCGATGCACGAAGACCTCGCCGGGTGCGAGCCCGGTGATGACATTCGCCGGAACCCGGCTGTCCGAACAGCCAATCCAGAGATAATCCGGGGTCTGCAATCCGGACAGGCGCTCAAAATAGTGCGGGTCTTCACGCAGTTTTCCTTCGGCCCACTCCACATTGTGCTGCAGCAAGCCTGACAAATCCGGAATCGATGCCATCCATCCCTCCAAAGACAAGTTGGATGGATATAAGCGCTGATACCGCTTTGCGAAAGAAAAACTGCCCGGATCAGCGCGCCAGACCGGCTTTCACCAAATAATCTGCCGCTTCGAAGATGCGCGTGTGATCCCTCAACTCCAGGATAAGGCGAGGATTGGAGGTCAGCTGAGAGAGTGCCCGGAAAACCGAGGCCCAGCGGATCGTTCCCTCACCCATTACCCAGTGCCGGTCGGCGTAGCCATCCGCATCCTGCAGGTGCACATGCTCCAGCATGTTGCCAGCGGCAACGACGTAATAGTCGACTGGCGGCGCACCGGTCGAGCCGTGAGCATAATGCGCGTGCCCGGTGTCGATGGAGACGCGGACCCGCTCGCTTTCGAAAGACTCGGCCAGCCGGACGCGCCAGCGAGGATCGATATCCTCGATATTCTCGATCACCAGCGTCACGCCGATCGCCTCGGCCCGCTTCACCGCTTCGCCCAGCGTGGCATGCACCCGTCCGATCGCGTCTTCCATGCTGCCGGACTTGTTGTCGAAATTGTTATAGTCCCAGGTGGTGAACGGGCTGTGCACGACCATCTGCGTCGCGCCGATTTCCTCGCAGGCATCGAGGCCCTGCATCATCCGCTTTTTCACGACATCGCGGACATCCGGGTCCATCGTATCGATGGTAAAGCCCCAGAACGGGCCGTGAATGCCAAGCCGTCCCTCATGCCCGGACAGCTGCTTCCTGATATCCGCCGCCAGCGGCTTCCAGTCGCCGTTCAAAACCTCGGCCTTGAAGAAATCCTGGATTTCCAGGTCGCGCTGGCCGTCGATCAACCAGTCCCGGTAGCGCTCGAGCATACGGGCGGGCATGGCCGCACCAAGGGTCGGCAAGAGGGTGGCAGCGGCATCATTCATTGGAAACGGTTCCTGTTACGGTGTTGACTGAGACGGAGGTACCCGGAGTGTGCCGTCCGCGAGATTTGCATAACAAAGAATTTTTCGAGACACTGAATTTGACCGGTTGAAGATGCATGCGTTGGGGCGTGATGCAGTTTTTATTTCGCGCGCAAGGCGCGGGAGAGCGCGATGCCGATAGTCATCAACTACACGGAGTCCGGAGTTCATCGTGTCTTTTCAGGCCATATTGATTACGTCGACGTGTTCCAGGCCAACGGAGAGATATGGGGCCATCCGAAGTGGGACAAATTCCGCTATATGGTCGACGATCTCCGGGACATATCAAGCACCAGCTTCAATCGAGACGATGCCGCACTGACCGGGAAGATGCACCTCCCCGCTGCGAGCTCCAATCCCAGACTGCGCGTTGCGGCAATCTCCAACGACCCCAAAATTCTCCCCATTCTGGAGGAATTCAAACCGCTAATGGCCGATGCCGGCTGGCAATACTATATTTGCCGGACGCCTGAAGAAGCCTGGGGCTGGGCGACTCCCGCAGCCATACCTCCACAAGCTGATATCGGTTGCGGTATCGGGGATCCGTCGAGCAGGGCTAATCGGACGTAGACGTATCTGAAAAGCGATCCCTCACGGCTACAATTTCATCGAAATTCGCCATGAACAAGTCCACGCCCTGGGGATCGAAATGGCGGCCGCGTTCTTCTTCCATGAGGCTCACGATCCGATCAAGCGGCCATGCCTTCTTATAGCAACGGTCGCTGCCGAGAGCGTCGAACACATCCGCTATCGCCGTCAGCCGACCATAGATGTGAATATCGTCGCCCTTCTTCCCGTGAGGATAACCGGACCCATCCCATTTCTCATGGTGCTCAAGGGCGATGGTCGAGGCCGCCTTCAGAATTTTCCGGTTCGACCCGGCAAGCATCCTGTGCCCGAGCGCCGCGTGGGATTTCATGATCTCCCACTCCTCGGAGTCGAGTTTACCGGGCTTGTTCAGGACCGCATCCGGAACACCGATCTTGCCGATGTCATGTAACGGCGAGGCCAGCTTGATCAGTTCGACCTCTTCTTCCGGAAGCCCGTAGGCGACGGCAAGAATGCGGCTGATTTCGGCCACCCGCTTTACGTGGTTTCCGGTTTCCTGTGACCGGGTCTCCACCGCTTCACCCAGCATGTAGACGATCTCGCGCTGGGTACTGGCGACGTCCTCATGCAACTGCGCATTCTCGAAAGCGATGGAAACATTCTGAATGAACAGCTCCAGAAGGCGCTGGTCCACAGCGCTGATCGAACCGACACCGGACATATAGGTCAGGTTCACGGAACCGTGGCGGTCTTCGAAAAACCCGACGAAATCGCCATCGCCATAATGGCTCGACCGGCTCTTGATCGCACCCTCCAGCCGGCCAACGACATCGGCGGGCAGGACGTGGTTCGCATCGTCTCCCGCATAGCCACCAAATGCGCCGGTCGCGGCGAGAATACGAAGTTTGTCTCCGGCGAAGGAGGCGGCAAGACCACCATGCGCGGTCACGCCTTTGTGCAGATAGACAGCACTTGGATCGAGATGGAGAAGCGCGGTGAGCTGCTCAAGCGCACCTTCGGCGAACTTGTTCATCGATTTGAGCTCGAACACATTGGCCGAGGCTTCAATCACCCGCTCCAGACCGCGCTTGTTCTGCTCGATCGTCACAATGTCCCGATAGGACCTGAGCGAGCTGCACAGCAGGGTAAACAGCTTCGTCGCGGTGAGGTCGGTCTTCTCTTTGTAATCGTTGATATCGTAATCGGCGATGACCTTCCGTTCCGGCGCCTGGCCGGGCTGGCCGGTCCGGAGCACAATGCGCGAGCGCCAGTTATTCATGTCTTCACGGATATATTGCGCCACCTGCAGGCCCGCATCGTCGGTCTCCATGACCACGTCCAGCAAGATCAGTGCCGCGTCCGGATGATCAACCAGAACGTCTTTTGCCTCCGCTCCGGAATAGCAGCTGATAAAACTCAGCCCTTTGCCCGCGAACTCGAAACCCGCCAACGTCAGCTTGGTGACATCGTGCATTCCCGGGTCGTCGTCGATAATGACGATTTTCCATTTGGACTGTGCGGCTTGAGGTCCCTCCTGGGCGGCTTCGTCCAGATCTTCTGCGGCGAAAATGAGATCGTCGTCATCAGTCATCGGCAGTCTCCGACTTGATCGGGAGCGTTATGTCGAAACGCGTTCCGTCTCCGGGATTACTAAAACAGCGAATGGTGCCGGCCAGCGTGGCCGTCACCAGGTTATAAACAATGTGCATTCCGAGTCCGCTTCCGCCGGACCCGCGACGGGTCGTGAAGAACGGCTCGAAAATGCGCTCACGGACCTTTGCATCCATGCCACGTCCGTTATCCTCAAAGCTGATCCTGACCTGATCGCCAAAGAGTATCGTCCGGATCAGAACTTGCCCCCGGCCTTCCTGCTCTTGGCCTTCCTGCTCTTGGCCTTCCTGCTCTTGGCCTTCCTGCTCTTGGCCTTCCTGCCCGAAGGCATGCGTCAGTGCATTGACAAGCAAGTTCGAGAGGATCTGGGAAAACGCCCCCGGAAAACTGTCGATCACAACATTCGCATCGGCTTCCAGAACCAGATCCACATTCGGGTACGCTCTGAGCTGCGGCTTCAGGCTCTGAATGATCTCGTGCAAGTATGAATCGACGTTAAACGATCGACGCTCTTCGCTCGACTGGTCGACGGCAACCTGCTTGAAGCTTCGGATCAACTCCGCAGCCCGCCCCAGGTTGGTCTCGATAATCCTGCTGCCCTCATCGGCTATCGCAAGATATCCCTCAAGCTGAGAGCGCTTGACCGTATTGCTGCCAAAAGCAGCCCCGATCTTGATCGTCTCCTCGCGAACATGTGTCGACGCGGTCAAGGCCGTTCCGATCGGCGTATTGATCTCGTGCGCCACCCCGGCCACAAGACTGCCGAGAGACGCCATCTTCTCGGCATGGACAAGCTCGTCCTGTGCAACTTCAAGATCCCAGAGGGCCTGCCGCAAACGCTCCTCGGACTCTTTCTGCTCGGTCACATCCATGGCAATCGTGACCACGCTTCCATCCCCGACGGGGTGACGGCGCACGCTGTAGCCCTTGCCCCCTGTAGAGGTATAGTCGAAGGGCCGCGCGTTCGGGAATTTCAGGGTGTCCAGAACATTGTCGCGAAACTGATCAGAGTCGGGACCATAGTCTCCTCGCGCGGACATATAGCGAATGACGTCATCATAATTCTTGCCCGCTTCCATCATCTCGCGCGGTACATTGAGAATGTCCCGTAGTTGATCATTGACCACGACGATTTTCATGTGCTCGTCAGTCAGGATGATTCCCGCCGGCGCATTGTTGATGATCGACCGCAGCAACTCTTCTTTCTCAAGGAGCTTCTTTTCCCACTCCCTGCGCTCCGTAATATCTGACTGCCAGACGATGATGGAGGGGACATCTTCGAAATCGATCCGCTTGGCCGAAATCAGGCTCCACCATCGGGAGCCATCGGGCCGGACCCGCTCGGTCTCGAATTGAGACACTCCCGCCTGATCAATCGCCGGGGTCTGTAAAGCCTCGGGGAAAACACCGTCCGGGAAAGTACTCCCAAGCAAAGCCGGAGCTCCTGAATCCGGATTCTCGAGCCCCGTCAATTCGATATTCCGGTTGTTCACGAACAGCCGCCGCGAATCATCGGCGGAAAAGATCGAAACCCCCATCGGGCAGAATTCGAGAATCTCGCGCAAACGCTCGGCGTTGCGTTGGGTCTCTCGCTCAGCAAGCTTTCGCTTGGTGACATCCCGGATAATCGCAGTGAAGGAACGGCTTCCGGCGGTCTTGACTTCACTCACAGAAAGCTCGATCGGAAAGAGAGTTCCGTCCGCATGCCGTCCTTCCAGCTCGGATGTGCGTCCGATGATCGAGCTCTCGCCGGTCTCGAGAAAGCGCAGGACCCAGGATTGGTGGACATCCGCCATGCTCGCGTCCATGAGGACCGTAACCGGTTGGCCGATAAGATTTTTAAGACAGAACCCGAATATCGTTTCCACGGCACGGTTCGCCGACATAATCCGGCCATCCGTGTCGACGCTGACGATCGCATCGGCCGCGCTGTCAATGGTATTGCGGTGCTGCGCTTCGCTGAACTCGAGCTCTGCCTGGATCGCCTTGCGCTTCGAGATTTCATCACGAAGCTCAGCTGTTCTCTGCTCGACCAGTTCTTCCTGGCGAGTGTTCAGGATCTGGATCTCATTAAGACGCTCAACCCGATCTGTAACATCCATCAGAGTGCCGCAGACGGCTATCTTCCTGCCTTTCTCGAACAGGGGTCCTACCCGCGCCTCCACCCAGCGAATGCTCCCGTCCGGGCGAAGAATGCGGCATTCGGTAGCGCTCTCGGCATCGATCTTCCAGACACGGCGAAACCAGCGGTCTATTTCATCACGTTCGTCCGGATGGGCACTCTGCAAAAAAGAGCCCCAGTTCGGTGTTTTGCCGGCCTGGTCCAGACCAAGAATGCGATACGCTCCGTCCGACCAGAAAATCTCGTCGCCATCAAGCGTCCAATACCAGTATCCGATCTGCCCGAACCGCTCCGCATGGCTCCACGCTGTGATATCCGGCAACGAGTTCGCCGCCGCCGGCTCGGAGGTATCAGCAGGAGCTCCCGGTCTCAGATGCAGGAAATAATAAGCCGACAATGCGGTGATGAAGGTGACCACGATTGCCTGCTCGACAACCCAGAACGGGCTGGAGATTGCCTGATCCGAAAACCACCAGAGAACGCCCCCATGAAGCGCGAAAATGGCACCCACCGCAGCCGGCAACCAAACGCAAAAGCGCCTGCCTGATTTCCGATTGAAAGCCCGATGCATTCCGCCGAATTTCCCCGCAATTATGGAAAATTCACGCTAAAGGCCAGTCGTTAAGAACCGGTAAAACTGCAAATGGTCTATGAGCAATGAGGCGCGAAGGCTCGCAATGACCGATTTCTGTATAGCGAACGTTACCATCGACCATTGGCGCGTCGACTGAATGTCGGCGCCTCATATCCCGTGATCGGGACCTGGCAGGACAGCCCGAGCAAGGGTCTCCTTCCGGCGCGGACATTGTACTTTTCTTCAGCGCCCATCAGAGTAGCCCCGTCAACACTCTGAAACAAAATCAGGCAGGGGGCCGGGATGGGAGCTTTCGATCTTAGCGGCAAGGTCGCCGCAGTAACGGGCGGCAACGGCGGCATCGGTCTGGCGATGGCCGAGGGACTTGCCAAGGCAGGCGCGTCGATCATGGTGATCGGACGCAATCCCGATAAGAACAATGCGGCCGAAGGAAAGCTGACAGAGCTCGGCGTCAAGGCCAGTGCCTTTGCAGCCGACGTGACCAGCGAAGAAGATTGCGCCGCAGCCATGGCGGCAACAAAAGAGCGGTTCGGTCGCCTCGACATCCTGATCAACAATGCCGGCACCAATATCCGCAACGTGCCGCACAAGCTGTCGCTGCAGGACTGGCGGACAGTGATCGACACCAACCTGACCAGCGCCTTCATCTGCAGCAACGCGGCCTATCCGCTGCTGTCGGAGCAAGGCGGCAAGATCATCAATATCGGCTCCATGCTGTCGATTTTCGGCTCCAGCTACGGCGCCGCTTACGCCGCCAGCAAGGGTGGCATCGTGCAGCTCACCAAGTCGCAGGCCGTCGCCTGGGCGCCGGAAGGCATTCAGGTGAACGCCATTCTGCCCGGCTGGATCAATACCGACCTGACCCGGCAGGCCCGCATCGACGTCGAAGGTCTGCACGACCGCATTCAGGGGCGCACCCCGGCGGACCGCTGGGGCGATCCCGAAGACCTCGCCGGCGTTGCGGTTTTCCTTTCCGCCTCCGCTTCCGATTTCGTCACCGGCACGGCCATCCCGGTCGATGGCGGCTTCTCCGTGAACATCTGACCTTCGTCTTCCAGTTCACTTCTCCCGCTCCCCCAAGATCACCTAGGACAAGACAATGACCGGCAAACCCATCGATGAGGTTCTGAACTGGCTGGATGGCCAGCGTGAAGCCATGACCGATCTGCTCGAAGAGTTGGTAAACACGGAATCCGGCACCTACAACAAGCCCGGCGTCGATGCGGTCGGGGCAAAGATCGAGGCGCATCTGAATGCCGCCGGCATCAAGACGGAGCGCACCGGCGCCGACAGCTTCGGGGATTGCATCCGGGCCGAAATCTCGGCCGCTCCGGGTGGGGCCAACCGGCATATCGTGCTGATGGGACACCGGGATACCGTCTTCCCGGACGGCACCGTCGCAGACCGCCCGTTCAGCAAGGACGGCGATGTCGCCTACGGCCCGGGCGTCGCCGACATGAAATCCGGTCTGGTGATGAACACCTTCATCATGGAAGCCTTCCATAAATTCGGCGGCGCGCCCTTCCCGCTGGTCGCCCTCTATACAGGCGACGAGGAAATCGGCTCCCCATCCGGACGACCGGTGATCGAGGCTACCGCGCGCGGCGCACGGGCGGTCTTCAATGCAGAGCCCGGCCGTGAGACCGGCAATGTGGTAACCGGCCGCAAGGGCGCCTCCTTCTTCAAGTTCGAAATCACCGGTGTCGCCGCCCATTCCGGCGGCCAGCCGGAAAAAGGTGTCAGCGCGATCGAGGAAATGGCCCGCAAGATCCAGGCCCTGCATGCGCTCACGGATTTCGAAACCGGCGTCACGGTCAATGTCGGTCTTCTCTCCGGCGGCAGTTCCGTCAATACCGTCGCCCCGCTCTGCACTGCCGAGGTCGATGTCCGGTTCAAGACCATGGAACAGCGCGACCAGGTCTGGCGCGATATCCAGGCCATTCTCGACACCACCCACCTGCCCGGCACGGAAACCCGCGTCGTCCAGGAACGTGGCTTCCTGCCGCTCACAATGTCGGGCGACAGCCAGAACATCTTCGACATATATGTCGGCGGTGCGTCCGAGCTCGGCATGACCATCGATGGTGAATTCTCCGGCGGCAGCGCAGATAGCGGCTTCACCGCCCAGGTCGGCACCCCGACCCTCTGCTCCACCGGACCGGTCGGCGGCGGCGCGCATTCGATCAATGAATATTGCCGGCTGGATACGCTGGTGCCCCGGGCAAAGGCAGTCGCTCTCGCGATTTCCCGCCTGAACGCCTGAACCTTAAAATCAGGGCCAGCGTCTCCCGTGCGTCTGGACATTCGGACCGCGCGGCCTCATGTCTTTTCATGGGGTGTTTCCAGGGGAGATTTCAAAAGTGGCACGCGTTCTGGTTCTCTTCGCCCACCCGAGAACCGATCGGTCCGTCGCGAACACGGCCCTGATGGCCGCCGCGCGTGCCATGGATGGCGTGACATTCGCCGATCTTTATGCCGAGTACCCTGATTTCGATATCGATATCGACCGGGAACAACAACGCCTGCGAGAGTCCGACATTCTGGTATTCCAGCATCCGGTCTACTGGTATTCCAGCCCGGCCCTACTGAAGGAATGGCTGGATCTGGTGTTCGAGCATGGCTTTGCCTATGGCTCGGAAGGCACCGCGCTTGCCGGCAAACCCCTGCTCCAGGTCGCCACCTGCGGCACCGCCCGCGCGGCCTACAAAAAACGCGGCAAGTACGAGAACGAATTGCGCACACTGTTCTCTCCCTTCGAGCAAACTGCCAACTTCTGCGGCATGCGCTATCTCGCTCCCTTCGGGGTCTTCTCGGCAGAGGATGCCGCAGAGGAGAAACGTCTCGATGGCATCGTCGCGGACTACCGCCGCCTTCTGACCGCACTGCGCGACGGCACCCTCGACCTCGAAAAGGCCGCTGCCGCACCTTTGCTGAACGATGTCCTCGACGAGGTTATCGCCCCGGAACCGGCGACACTCTGATGGGATTTTTTCAGGACGCGTTCATCTACCTGCTTGCCGCCGTCATTGCCGTGACGGTCTCCCACCGGCTCGGCCTCGGCTCGGTGCTCGGCTATCTCTTCGCCGGTATCGCCATCGGTCCCGTGCTGGGTGTCGTCGCCGGCGCGGAAACCGAAACGGTGAAGCATTTCGCCGAATTCGGCGTGGTCATCATGCTGTTCCTGATCGGCCTCGAACTCGAACCGCAGATGATCTGGCGCATGCGCTGGCAGCTTCTCGGGCTCGGCGGGCTTCAGGTGGTGCTGACCACCGCGACGCTCACAGCCGCCGCGATGGCGACCGGGTTCGCCTGGCAAACCGCCCTCGTCATAGGCATGACGCTCGCACTCTCCTCCACAGCCATCGTGCTGCAAACCCTGAACGAAAAGGGCTGGATGCGGTCTCGAGGCGGGCAGTCAGCCTTTTCCGTGCTGCTGTTTCAGGACATTGCCGTCATCCCGATGCTCGCCCTGTTGCCGCTGCTCGCGGTCGGCGACCCGGTGGTAATGGGCGCCGGAAATCCGGAACAACACGGAAACATGCTCGACGGCTTTCCCGGCTGGTTCCAGACCCTGGTCATCGTCGCCACCATTGCCTTCATCATCCTGACCGGGCGCTTTCTGGTCCGGCCGGCATTCCGCCTGATCGCGGCGTCCCAGATGCGGGAACTCTTCACCGCGGCCGCCCTGCTGATCGTCGTCTCCACCGCCCTGCTGATGGATCTCGTCGGGGTATCCGCCGCGCTCGGGGCATTCCTCGCCGGCGTCGTGCTCTCGACCAGCGAATACCGGCACGCCATCGAAAGCGATATCGAGCCGTTCAAGGGACTGCTGCTCGGCCTGTTCTTCATCTCCGTCGGCGCAGGCATTGATTTCGGGCTGCTATTCTCGGAGTTCTTCCTGATCTTCGGCATCGCGCTCGGCATCATCCTGGTCAAGGCCTTGGTGCTTCTGGCTCTTGCCGGGATCTTCCGCCTGCCCTGGCAGGACACATGGCTGTTCGGGCTTGGCCTCGCCCAGGCCGGCGAATTCGCCTTCGTGCTGTTCGGCTTCGCGGGTTCGAGCGGCGCCATTGCCGGCAGTCTTGTCGAGATCCTGATCCTCGCGGTTGCCGTCACAATGCTGCTGACGCCGCTGCTGTTCATCCTGTACGAGCGCTATGTCCTGCCGCGCACAGTCAGCAAGACGGGCCAACCAGCGGACGAGATCCCGGAACCCGGTACTGTGGTGATTGCGGGTGTCGGCCGTGTCGGGCAGATCATCGCCCGCCTGTTGATGTCGGAGAACTACAAGATCGTGGTTCTCGATCACGATCCCAATCTGGTCGAACGGATGCGGCAGACCGGCGTGCACAGTTATTATGGCGACGCTACCCGCCCGGACCTGCTCGAAGCGGCGGGGCTCGGCGAGGCCGAGGTACTGGTCGCGGCGCTCGACGATCAGGACCAGCAAACCACCCTCGTCCGGCATGTCGCAGAGCATTTCCCGAAATGCCGCATCGTCGCCCGTGCGTTCGATCGCCACCATCTCTATGAACTCGAAAAAGCCGGCGCCCACGTCATAGAGCGCGAGGCGTTCGAAGGCGCGCTGATGCTCGGCCGCCGCACCTTGCGGGAACTCGGCCTCCACCCATTCCGGGCCGAACAGAAAGTCCGCGCCTTCCGCCGCCATGACATGCAGACCGTAGATGTGCTGCGTGAATACTGGGCCGGGGATATGGGTAAGAAATATCTGACCGCAGTCCGCGAACGTCTCGACGAGTTGATGCAGGTCATGCATTCCGACCGCCTGGCAGGAAAGAACCTGCCGGACCGCGAATGGACGCCACCGCGCGGGGAGGACGCCGAGCGCTAAGGCTTGGCATAGAGCTTGCGTTGTCTTTTTCCGGTACAATCAAGCCGCGTGGCTTGGCAGAACCGGATCACCGGAGAAAAAAGGCAGCCCAATGAAAATCCTGATGGTCATCCCAAGGTACGTCGAACAGGCGGGCGCCTTTTATCACCTTCCTCTCGGCCTCGGATATGTAGCGGCCATAGCGGAACAGGAAGGGCATGAAATCCAGGCCATAAACCTGAACACGCTCGGCTCCAATTATCTGGATGCGCTGCAGCTGAAACTCTGGACCTATAAACCCGACCTCTGCAGCACCGGCGGGCTTTCGGCCTTCGTTGCGAAGGTTCAGGAGATCCTGGGAATTTGCAAGGATGTCTGCCCGAACACGACCACCATCATCGGCGGCGGCATGCTGAGCGGCGATCCGGAACCCGCCATGCGCATGACCGGCGCGGATATCGGCGTCATCGGCGAGGGAGAGGACAGCTTCGGCGATTTTCTCCGCGTCTTCTCAAGCTCCGGTGATCTGGCAAAAGTCGACGGACTGATTTTCCGCAACGACCAGGGCGCGTTGGTCCGCAACAAACCTCGGGCGGCAATCATGGGGCTCGACGATCTGCCATGGCCAAGCTACGACCTGCTCGGCTTCGGGGATGCGATTGAGACCCAAAGCAGCCTCGACACCTATTTCTATCAGGGCCAACCAGAATCGAACCCGCGCAGCATCGACATGATCACCAGCCGGTCATGCCCGTTCAGTTGCACCTTCTGTTTTCATCCCGCCGGCAAGGTCTACCGGGAGCGCGATCTCGAGAAATTCTTCGAGGAAGTCTCCTTCTATAAAGACAAATACCGGATCAACATGGTGCAGATCGTGGACGAGCTGTTTTCGCTGCGCCGGGACCGGTTGCACGAATTCTGCGAGCGCATGGAGCCGCTGAACCTGCAGTGGCTGGTCCAGTTGCACGTCAATAGCTGCGACCGAGAATCGCTGAAGAAAATGGAACGCTCCGGCTGCAGCTTCATCAGTTACGGCGTCGAGAGCATGGATCCGACGGTACTTGTCAGCATGAAAAAGAAGGCAAAGGTCGAGCGCGTCCATAGCGCTCTCCGGATGACCGCCGAAGAAAAGATCGGCATCCAGGCCAACCTGATTTTCGGTGACACGGTCGAAACACTGGAGACCGCCAACAATTCATTGAAATGGTGGGCCAAGAACACGGATCTCGGTGTCTATCTCTCCGCACTGCAAGTCTATCCCGGGAGCCCGGACTATATCGAGGCGGTACGCGATGGCCTGATCACGGACCGCGATCATTTCGTCAACGAACTTCCGGTCTCCGTCAATATCAGCCAGATGAACGAGACCAACCGCACCTTCCTAACGATTCTCCTGAGCACATACGGCAGCGCTATCCTGAACGTGGCGCCGCATTCGTCCCACAAAATTTCCGACAAGCAGCTCGAAGGCCGCAAGGTCGCTTACGATCTCGATTTCACCTGCCCGACCTGCCAGACCGAGAACCATTACAAGTCTGCAGTCATCGATACGGAGAGCAGTCCAAGCCTGCGCATAGCCTGCCGGCACTGCCGCACTCGTCCCTATATTCCGAATCCGGTCAAGAACCGGAGCGCCTACCGTATCCGCAATCTCGAAATCGCCCGCTTGGACGAGGCGCACAAACTTCTCGCGGCAAACGATCACGACGCGGCCTATGCCATCCTGGAAAGCATGACCCACCTTGAAGGCTCATCGGACAGGAAGGCTAAGGCCTTTGCCCTTCTGGGCACGATCGAGGCATCCCGGCGCAACTTCATGCCGGCCACATTACGCTGGGCCGATGCCGTGCGATTGGACCCGTTCGATCCGGACAATCATGTCGGTTTCGCTCGTATGCTAAGCGCTTTCAAAATTTTCGGTGGCGCGATCCTGCATTACAAACAGGCCCTCAGGCTCTCCCCGGAACATGCTGAGGCCGCTGCGGAACTCGCGAAAATCGAACAGAATTACAGCACGGCGGAAAAGGAAGTGTTCGTCATTTCCCTCTCGAACGATTTACCGCCACAACGCAAATCCCGGGAAAAGAAAAACACACGGGTTCGCCACGCGGACAAGCTCAAGCTGTCGAACGGCAGGTTCGATACGGAGCCGGAATTCGCCCATCTCGAACCGGTAGCCTGACAACTGCGATTAGGGCTTTAAAGCTTGAATGGATTGAAATAGAACCGATCTAGTCCCTATTCTATCCAACAAACTCTAAGGACCAATTCCGTGGAAGCTATCGATCTGCTCCTCACCCGCCGTTCCGTCGTCGTCAAGGATATGGTCGGGCCGGGCCCCGATGCGGCCGAGCTGGAAAAAATCCTTACCGCCGGCATCCGGGTTCCGGACCATGGCAAGATCGGCCCCTGGCGCATCCAGGTGCTGCACGAGGCAGGTCAGGCAGCGCTCGGTGAAGTCTTCGCAAACCGCTTTGCCGAGATCTGGGGCGAGGACGCCTCCGAGAACATGCTCGCTTTCGAGCGGGAACGTCCCGGCCGGGCGCCGGTTCTTCTGGTTGTCACGGCAGACCTGCATCCGGATCACAAGGTGCCGCTGATCGAGCAGCAGATGTCCGGCGGCGCACTCTGCATGAACCTGCTGAACGCTGCCCATGCGCTCGGCTATGTCGCCCAGTGGCTGACCGAATGGCCGGCCTTCGACGAGGGCGTGAAAAAAGCACTCGGCCATTCCGCCGAGACCGAGATCATCGGCTTCGTCTATATCGGCAGCGCCACCAATGCGCCAATGGAGCGTCCGCGCCCGACCCTGGAGACCGTCGTCTCCGAATGGACAGGCGCGTGAGCGGGCTGACCATCCGGGCAGCAACGCTGGCGGATATTCCACGCGTCGCGGAGATCTACTGCGCGGCACGTCTGCTTGCCTATGACGGTCTGGTCCCAAAAGCGGACCTGATCGCCAGTGCCGCACCCGATCGTCCGAAATGGCGCGAGTTGCTTGAGGACGAAGGCGTGACCTTCCTGGTCGGCGAACGAGACGGGAATATCCTGGTTATGGCGATACTGGAAGGCGCCAAACTGGAATCCCTTCACGTCGATCCGGCAGCCCACGGTGGCGGCATCGGAAAAGCGCTTCTTGCCCATTGCCGCGCATTGGCTGGCCCCAGCATGGAGCTCTATTGCCTGGCCGGGAACGACCGGGCGATCGGGTTCTACGAGAAGGCCGGCATGCGCCAGACGGGCGCCGTCGATCAGACCATTTACGGCACCCGCTACGACGCGCTTCGGTTCGCCTACGACGACTGATCCGCGTCTTTCAGCGCGCGGGCCAGAACCTCGATATGGGAAGCACCGATCCCACAGCACCCGCCGATGATCGATGCCCCCATATCGCGCCATTTCCGGGCCCAGGCCACATAGGCCGGCGGATCGAGGTCCCTGCGCATTGCGCTCAGGCCCTCGTTCGCCGCCATGCCGCTTGCAGGCTTGCCGAAGGCATTCGCGTAGACACCGATGCGGATGGATACCGGCAGGGCGGACCGGGCTTCTTGCAAGGCCGCTTCCATAACCTCCGGCACACTGCAGTTGAACAGCACCGCCTCCGCACCGCAGCGCGCCGCCGCGGCCGCCGCATCGCGGACAGCCTCGCCGGAGCGCAGTCTCGGTGCATCGGTCTCTTCGCTATCGTCATCCAGTGTATAGGCAACCCAGAGCGGCTTCGGCGCTGAAGCCGTAGCCTCCGCTGCCGCAGCCATTTCGGCAATGCTGCTGGTTGTCTCGATCAGCCAGAGATCGACATGGGGTGCCAGCCCGCCGACAAATTCCGCCAGCAGGGCCGGTGCACGCTCCGCATCGAAATCCTGCGGCTGGTAGGAGCCGAAGAGCGGCGGAATGCAGCCCGCAACGCGCACCCCCGGATGCTTGTCCGCGGCGGATCGCGCCAGCGTTCCGGAAAGCTCGATCAGGCGCCGTCCGTCCCTGGCAAAGCGGTCTTCGCCAATATGGAACGGGACGACGGCATAGCTGTTCGTCGTGATCACCTCCGCCCCGGCATTGATAAACGCACTATGCGCCTGTTCGACGATTTCCGGGGTTTCCATCAGCGCCAGCGCCGACCATTCCGGTTGCCGGAAAGGCGCACCGAGGCGTTCGAGCTCGCGGGAGAAACCGCCATCCAGAATGATGAGGTCATGCGGCATGCAATGGTCCTTTCGTCCTTCTGTCGCGGCCGGGTATTCAGCGATAAATATGCCTGATTTTTGCGGCACGGCTGTAATCCCGAGAAGCCTCTTGCCCGCGAAAGACAAGATGCTTACCACTCGACGGCCTTATGCTTTTCTCCCGGGAGGAACAATGAAAAAGATTAACAAACTGCTACGCGCCGGCCTGCTTGGCGTGGCGCTGACGGCGCCGGCCCTGTTCGCCGCCGATGCCAGTGCGGAAACCCGCGTGACTTACAAGTCCGCGAAATCAACCTCGTCCTACTACCAGATGGCCGTTCAGGTCGCCGAAGCGGTGAAGAAAGCCACCGGCGGCGCGATGGTACTGACTGTCGAGGAGAGCCAGGGCTCGGTCCAGAACGTCAAGGAAAGCGCCCGCCGTCCGGGCAACTATGTCTTCACTACACCGCCGGTGCTGGTGAAGCTGGCCATAGCAAACAAGGGCAAGTTCGAGGGCGACACGGATTACAAGACGATCCGCGCCCTGTTCCCGATCCCGTCCCTGACCATGCATTTCGTCGTCCGCGCCGATAGCGGTGTCGAAACATTCAGCGATCTCGACGGCAAGAGCTTCATCATCGGCAAGGGCAGCTTCGGCGCCCGCGAGGCGGCCAAGAACTTCAAACTGTTCGGTCTTGAAGGCAAGGTGAAGCTGGTCGACGCCGAGCTGAATGCTGCTGTCCCGGCCTTGAAGAACCGCCAGGTCGACGGCTTCGCCACCGCCGGCTCCTACCCGGCACCGAATGTGATCGAGGCTGCTGCCGGCACCGAGGTCCGCCTGCTGTCCATGTCGGAAGAGCAGATCAAGCAGACCAAGCGCACCAAGCTGGTGATCCCGGCCGGTACCTATCCCGGTATCGATACCGACGTGAACACCACGTCCCTGCCGGTCGTCGCCTACACCACGACAAAGATGAGCGACGACGACGCCTACACGCTGACCAAGGCCTATTGGGACGCCAAGGGCTCGATGGGCAAGACCGCCAAATGGTGGGACGGCGTGAAGCCGGAAATGCTGGCCAACGTGATCGGCAAATTGCACCCGGGTGCTGCCCGCTACTATGCGGAAGCCGGTATCGCGATTCCCGACGCCATCAAGTAAGTCAAACCTCACACAGCGGGAGACGGACCACCGTCTCCCGCGCCTGCCCCTTTCCGATACGCGACCGAGATTGCGCCGATGCTCCCCTCCGACAATGACCGGACCGTGCCGATGAGCGTCACGGCCAGTCTCGTGACCCTGCTTGCCTTCGGGTCCGTCGCGTTTCACGTCACCCTGATCTTTACCGGCCTGCTGCCGAACCTGGTCGTCCGCCCGGTGCATCTGGCGCTCGCCCTGCCGTGGGTTTTCGTCATCGGCGCGGGCGGATCTCTTGCCTCCCGGCTCTCCGGCTGGATGCTGGCTGGAGCCGGCATTGCCATCTGCGCCTATATCGCCTGGAACACCGAAGCCCTCAGCGATCAGTACGGCTATACCGAAGGCTGGCTGCAACGCGCGGGCGGTATCCTTATCCTCCTGATCGTCCTTGAAATGGCGCGGCGGGCCGTGAAGCTGGCCCTGCCCGCCCTTGCCGTCATCGCCCTGCTCTATGGCTTGTTCGGCGAGTATCTGCCGGGCGAGTTCGGGCATCCGGGCCTGCCTTTCGACAGCCTGCTCGGCACGCTCGTCATTGCCGAGGGCGGGATCTGGGGACCGCTCACCGGTGTGTCCGTCAATGTCGTCGCCGTCTTTATCGTGCTCGGTGCCCTGGTCGGCGCGGGGCATGGCGGCACAGGCTTCATGAATGTCGCCACCCGGCTGGCCGGACGGCTGAAGGGCGGGGCCGCCAAGGTCTCCGTGCTTGCCTCGGCCCTGTTCGGCTCCATCAGCGGCTCGGCATCGGCCAATGTCGCTTCCACCGGCGCTTTCACAATCCCGACCATGCGCCGTCTTGGATATCCGGCACCGCTCGCCGCCGCCGTCGAAGCCGTCGCGTCCTCCGGCGGCCAGATCATGCCGCCTCTGATGGGGGCCGGTGCCTTCGTCATGGTGGAACTGCTGGCGACCACTTACGACACCATCGTCGCCGCCGCGATCCTGCCCGCCATCCTGTTCTTCGCCGCCGTCTGGTTCGGCATCGACTGGTTTGCCGCCCGCGACGGTCTGAAGGCGATGGATGCCTCCGAGATCCCGGACCGGCGCACCGTGCTGCGCACCCTGCCGTTCTTCGTCATCCCGTTCGGCGCCCTGCTGGCCGTGCTGTTCGGCACTGGCTACACGCCGCAATATGCCGCCGGTGTGGCGATCTTCGCCGCCGCCGCCATGCTGCCGCTGAACCCGGACGGTTTCGCCGGACTGAAGACCACCTGGAACCGACTCTCCGGCGCCGCCGTGGACGCCGCCCGGCAGATCGCCATGATCGCCTCGATCATCCTGTGCGCCGGGATCATCGTCGGCGTGCTGAACATGACCGGGCTCGGCGTCAAGGTGACATCGGCCATCCTGTCCTTCTCCGGCGGCCAGCTCTGGGCCGCCCTGCTCTTGACCGCGCTGGCTTGCCTGATCCTCGGCATGGAAGTGCCGACCACCGCAGCCTACGTGATCTGCATCTCCGTGGCCGGTCCGGCATTGCAGGAACTCGGCCTGCCGCCGCTGACAGCGCATCTGTTTGTCTTCTGGTACGCCCTGCTCTCGACCATCACGCCACCGGTCTGCGGCACCGTGTTCATTGCCGCCGGGATGGCCGACGCGCCCTGGCTGAAGGTCGCGGGCAACGCCATGCGGCTTGGCATCGGCCTCTATATCGTGCCGCTCGGCATTGTCGCGAACCCGTCCCTGATCGCCCTCACCGACGCGCCGCTGCTGGCGCTCGCCGCCTTCGTCAAGCTCGGTGCCGGACTGGCGCTGACAAGCTGGGGCCTCGTCAACGCGACCGCCGGCCTGCGCGCCATCGCGGCCTTTGCTGCCGGTCTCGCACTGGTGTTCGTGCTCGGCTTCTGATGTAGTCTCGTCCCCGTCCAACCAAGCGGAGCCTTTCCATGCCTTCCATCGTCGTCAAATCCAGTATCTACGGAGACATGTTCGGCACCGCCGACATGCGCGGCCTGTTCGAGGACGATACGCTCCTCGGGCTCTATCTCGACGTGGAGACGGCGCTGGCCCGGGCACAGGCGAAGCTCGGCCTGATCCCGGAAGACGCCGCCAAGGCGATCACCGAGGCTGCCGACATCGACAAGATCGACATGGACAAGCTTTCCGCCCGGACCCAGATCGTCGGCTATCCGATCCTGCCGCTGGTCGAGCAGCTTTCCGGCTGGGCGCCGGACGGGCTCGGGCAATATTGCCACTGGGGCGCGACCACCCAGGACATCATGGACACCGCCGATGTGCTGCAGGTTCGCGCCGGGCTCGACATCGTCGAGGAATATCTGGAGCGGATCGCCGCCGCGCTGGCCAAGCTGGCGGAAGAGCATGCCGACACCCCGATGGCGGGCCGCACCCATCTGCAGCACGCGCTGCCGGTCAGCTTCGGTTTCAAGGCCGCGACCTGGCTGTCCGCCATCGACCGTCACCGCATCCGCCTTGCCGAGTTGCGCGGCCGGGTCGAGGTGGTCGAGTTCTCCGGCGCCGCCGGGACGCTCGCCTCGCTCTCAGGCAATGGCCTCGCGACGCAAGCGGCGCTGGCTGAGGAACTCGGCCTCGCCGTGCCGGACATCACCTGGCACACCATCCGCGACGGTTTCGCCGAGGTCACCGGCTTCCTGGCCCTCGTCGCCGCCAGCATCGGCAAGATCGGCTATGACATCATGCTGATGATGCAAACCGAAACCGGCGAAGTGCTGGAGCCCTACGTTGCCGGGCGCGGTGCCTCCTCGACCATGCCGCAGAAGCGCAACCCGATTTCGTCGGAGATGATGCTGGCCGCCGCCAAGATCGTGCGCGAGCAGCACAGCGCCATGCTGGACGCGATGGTGCAGGATCATGAGCGCGCGACCGGTCAGTGGCATGTCGAATGGCACGCCCTGCCGACAGCCTTCATCGTCGCTTCCGGCGGCCTCGCCGCGGCGGCGGAAGTCCTGGAAGGGCTGGAAGTTCGGCCCGACGCCATGCGCCAGGTGCTCGACACCACAAAGGGGCTGATCGTCGCCGAGGCGGTGATGATGGGCCTCGCCCCACATATCGGCCGGCAGGTGGCCCATGACGTGGTCTATGATTGCTGCCGCAAGGCTCTGTCCGGCGAGGCGACGTTCCTCGACGCCCTGATGGCCGAGCCGGAGATTTCCGGCGCGCTCGACCGGGCCAGCGTCGAGGCCCTGACCAAACCGGAAAACTATCTCGGCGAAGCGCCCGAGATGGTCCGCCGGCTTTTGCTGAAGCGGCGCAACTGACCCTCAGGCATTCTCGAACAGGTTCCGGCCCGTCCGGTCCTCACCCCGCATCAGGAACACCTTCTGGCGTGACTGGTCGCGGATCTTCTGGGTCTCGGACTTTCGCTTGGCCAGCTCGCGGTCGAACAGGCTGGTCGTCGGCATGAAACGCATGGTCATGCCACGGCGCGGCTTGTCCGAATGGTTCGCTTCCGATCCATGCAGCAGATAGACGTCGTGCAGTGAGAGCTGCCCGGCTTTCAGCACCAGATCGACTGCCTCGCGTTCATCGTAGGCAGCGGGGTCGAGTTCCTGGTTCAGGGTCACGTCGGTCGCATCGGTTCGGCTGTGCGCCTTGAGACGCTGATCCTTGTGTGAGCCGCGAATGAACTTCAGGCAGCCGTTCTCCGGTGTCGCTTCGTCCACGGCGAGCCAGACGGTGCAGGTCGCGAGCGGCCGGATCGGCCAGTATTCGCCATCCTGATGCCATGGCGTCCGTTTGCCGCCATGAGCCGGCTTGGCGAAGAAGCTCATGTTCCAGAGCGCGATGTCCGGCCCGATGAGCTGGCCGACCATGTCGAGGATCTCGGGACTCTCCGCGAATTTCCTGAAAGCCGGCTCATAATCGAGAAGAGCGGAGCAGTAATCCCTGAACTCCGGATGCCGCTCCAGCAAAGCGGCATGCAGCGCCTTGATTTCCTCCAGCGCATCCGCACCGAGACGAAAATCCGGGACGACATAGCCGTCCTCGTGATACCGCGCGGCCTGATCGGAACTCAGCATTTCTTCCTCCCGTTCCGTTTTCCCTACAGCCTAGCGCCGCCCGTTCTCTTTGTCCCGCCGCGGCCGCGATGCCCTTGTCCTGACGAATGGAATCGTGGAGACTCACGCAAAATAATGGGGAAGGCGGGGCATGTCGGAAAATCGAGGCGTAGCGCTACGTGCGCGCCTGGAGGCGATCAAGGTGGTACCGGTGATCCGGACGCCGAGTGCGGACCTCGCGATCCGCGCCTGCGAGTGGCTGCTCGATGCGGGAATGCAGGCGCTTGAG
>NZ_JACZFS010000063.1 GCF_014904795.1 Nisaea nitritireducens | reverse complement strand
CCAATTCAGTGGGCCGCCCCGCAACGGGAGGCGCCTTATACGACCCACCTAACCAAACCGTCAAACACTTATTTGCAAAAAAATGACGTTCGATGATTTTTCTGCAGAGGACTCCCGGAGTTCCGCCAATTTCGGTTTATTGTTTCTCGGATAGACCGGACGCGCCCTCCCGATTAGCCCGAAAGGCGTCCACCAAACCGATGCGGCGTGACACAGCTGGCGGCACGAGATCAGTCGGATAATGGGGATTGTAAACGGGAAGCCGCGAGACCGATGCAGCGGAGAAGCAACAGCTTTTCGATCGCCATCATGCATCCCTATATAGAGAGCACTCTATAAGGGCCGATAAGAGAGCACTCTATAGGGGCTATAAATCCCTTATCAGGGCTCTCCCGCATACAGGCATGCACTTCGCAGCCTATCCGGGATTTCCCGAGCCTATCCTCCCGATTTAATTCTCCGCCTTAAGTTTGCATCAGCAGTGCACTGATTCAATTGTGGTTGGTCTTGACTTAATAGGTCATTCAAAACAGAATCAGCGGAAATATTATATATTTCGGGATCGCTTACATGACACAGCGGGTTCGCCCTCGTTCGGCCTTGGTTGCCAGCGTACTCGGCTCCGTTCTCCTGGCTGGTATCGGCGGCTTCGCCATGTTCGGAACCGTCGGCGCTCCCGACACCGATCCGACAACGGCCGAGGCCTCTGGCGCAAACAGCTTCTCCATCCCCTCTCCCGAGGGCAGCGCCTCCACGCTCGAGACCCGCGCGGTCAAGGTCGAGCGCGGCGACACCCTTATGAAGCTGCTGACCAAGAACGAAGTCGACAGGCGCGACGCCCACGCCGCCATCGAGGCGCTGACCGAGGTCTACGATCCCCGGCGCATGCAGATCGGCCAGCTGTTCGAGCTTTCTCTGGAAGAATCCGCCGACAAACCGAGCCTGCTCTCTATCTCTTTCAAGGCAGATCCGGTCCGCACGATCCAGGTGCACTATACCGATGACGGAGCCTACAAGGCCGACGTCAAGGAAAAGGCCCTGCAGCGCGGCGACGCGTTCGGGGCGGGCACCATCCGCTCGAGCCTTTATGTGGCTGCGGTCGATGCGGGCATTCCGGTCGCGGTGCTGCATGACATGATCCGGATCTTCAGCTTCGACGTCGACTTCCAGCGCGACATCCAGAAAGGCGACCGGTTCGAAGTCCTCTATGACGAGCAACGCACCGGCGACGGCACTCTGGTCCGGACCGGCGACATCACCTATGCGGCGATGACGCTCTCCGGCAAGGAGCTCGCCTATTTCCGTTACACTCCGAAAAGCGGTGTCACCGATTACTTCAACCGCAAGGGCCAGTCCGTGCGCAAGACGCTGATGCGCACGCCGGTGAATGGCGCCCGGCTGTCTTCCGGCTTTGGCAAACGCAGGCATCCGATCCTCGGCTTCACCAAGATGCATCGCGGCACCGACTTCGCGGCACCGAGCGGAACGCCGATCATGGCCGCCGGCGATGGCGTTATTGATTATATCGGGCGCAATGGCAGCTACGGGAAATACATCCGTGTCCGCCATAACAGCACCTACAAGACCGCCTACGCCCACATGTCCGGCTTCAAGCGCGGGCTGACCAAGGGCGCCCGGGTGAAACAGGGTGAGGTCATCGGCTATATCGGCACGACCGGACGCTCCACCGGCCCGCACCTGCACTATGAAGTGCTTGAGAACGGCCTCCAGCGTAATCCGATGAGCGTGAAACTCCCGGCGGGCGAAAAGCTGAAGGGCCAGGAGCTGAAGCGGTTCGCCGCCGTCCTGCCGGCCATGGAACAGCGCATTGCCGTTTCCCGGGACGACAACACGCTGGTCGCCGCCCAGAGCAACTGATCATCACGGGAGACGGATCGCCGTCTCCCTCTCATTCATTTGGTTACAGGTAAACCGGTAGCGCTATTCGGCTGGAATACCGAATACAGCCACGGCAGCGCAGGACAGCGCCAGAAACACACGCCAGGCAACCGCGACGCCCTGCCCGCCCGCCTTTATCGTGGCAACGGCCGCGATCACGCATTGCAGCATGTAATAGACGGCGAAGGCCCGGCTCGCGAGGGCGATCACCCCGTAGATATCGGTCTCCCAAAGCACCAACGCTGAAATAAACACCAGCACCGGATAAACCTGATGGCCGTTGAGCCGTCGGGTTGCCCCTTGCGCAAGCCCCGCGCCGCCAATGGCATCCGCGACCCCGGCGCTGAACTGACTGGCCACGGCCCCGAAGGTCAGGGCAAGCGGCAGCAGCGGCGACACCACCAGCGCCGCATCCATGACCGCCGTCTCTCCCGAGCCCTGTATCGCTTCCGCCATCAGAGGTGACAGCAGCGCGAAGAAAGCCACATAGATCACGGTGGAGGCGAACTGCGCGAGACGCATGGTCCGGACCCGGGTCGGGCGGTCGAACTCCGCGCCGAGAAACCGTGAGGTCTCGAAACCCTGTACCATGATCAGCATGCCGAGCAAGACAGGCACAGACCCCCAGTCGCCATGCGGTTCCGGCGGCGTGATCGACGCCCCGTCAGCCAGAAGCTCACCGGAATAGATCGCAAGCGCCGCCAGGAAGCCGCCGATGATGGCGAGCTTCAGGGCCACCACGCCGGATTCAAGGCGTATCACCTGCCGCAACCCGCCGGACCAGCCGAGCCAGCCGATCAGGGCAAGCAATGCCGTGGCGATCACCTTCGCCATCACCGGGTCTCCATTGCCTGTCACCTCCTTCATGACGAAGGCACCTAGCAGCGCCAGGTAATAGGCGACGGAGATCACATAGGCGAAAAACAGGGTGAAGGTGCTGAGCCGCTCGAGAACCGCAATCTGACGCGGCGGCGGCGTCTGTTCCAGCATCGGTTCGACCTGCATGATGTTGTACCGGACAGCACCGCCGATCATCCAGGCGAAGGCGCAGAGACCAGCAATGCCAAGGATGGCAAAGCCGCCAAGCTCGCGCCCGAGCAACGGTGCGGAGACCAGAAAGCCGCTGCCGATGATCGAGGCCAGGGGCGCCACCATTGCCCGCCAGACATCCGAACGGCCGATCCCGGTGAACAGGATGACGGCAAACAGTGCCAGCGCGACGATGGCAAAAGAGATTTCTATCATTTCCAAAACGATATCGGTTGCAGATTGGCGGCGAAGAATAGCCATCCGATACCGATGGCGCCACGGGTGAACGACGCATACCGGACAAGCTGAAACGCCCAACTCCCTGGCCTCCGGAGTGACGGCCGGACGACAGATTCGTAAACAGTGTCGCAATTGAGAGAAGTTGTGACGCGAGACAGCCATTGAATTCCCGCACCTGCCCTTAAATCCGAAGAACAGCGCGATCAGGCGCCAACGGGATCTGAGGAGAGGGCGATGACCGCGAGCATGACGGATATCCAGACTCTGGTGCGGGGCTTCTCGGTTGAGACCACCCCCGGCTCCGCGGCCAAGGTGGATGATTTCGGCGCGCTGCTGCCCGCCGGAACCACGGTCAACGTAACGCAGCTCCCCGGCTCCTCCGTTTCCGACACCGTCGCGGTCTGCCGCCGGCTCCGGGCCGAGGGCATGGAGCCCGTCCCCCATATCGCCGCGCGCAGCATCGAAAGCAAAGCCGCACTTGCCAACTATCTTGAAAGCCTGACCGAAGAGGCTGCCGTGACCGAGGTTCTGGTCATCGGCGGCGGTGTCGACACGCCGGTCGGCCCTTACGCTGAGACCATGGATGTGTTGCGGAGCGGCCGCCTCGAAGCCGCCGGCATCCGCAAGGTCGGTGTGGCCGGTCATCCCGAAGGCTCCCCCGATATTTCCGTGGACGGTCTCGCTACCGCCCTCAGGGCAAAGAACGACTGGGCCGCAGAGACCGGGATCGAGACCTATATCGAGACCCAGTTCTGCTTCGATGCCGGCGCTATCCTGAAATGGGAAAAAAGCATCCGCGATGCCGGTAACGCGCTGCCGATCCATATCGGCGTGCCCGGCCTCGCCAGCCTGAAGACGCTGCTGAAATTCGCCCAGGTCTCCGGCATCGGCCCGTCCATGCGAGTGCTGACCCGGCAGACCCGGAACATCGCCCGCCTGCTCACCGTGCAGGCCCCGGACAAACTGCTGGTCGGCCTCGCCGACGGCATCCAGGCCGATCCGGACTGCCTGATCCGGCACCTGCATTTCTATCCGTTCGGCGGCCTCGCCAAGACCGTTTCCTGGGTTGATCAGGTTGTCGCCGGTGAGTTCAACCTCAACAGCAAGGGCGGGTTCGACACCGCCCCTTTGGCCGAAAAGACGGCCGCGGCTTCCTGACCCGTCTCATCAGCCGCATCAAGGGAGAAAAACCGGAATGACCGATACCGTCATCAGCTCGGCGACCAAGGAAATCGTGATCGGTTTCGAGCGTCCGTTCTGCGTCATCGGCGAGCGCATCAACCCGACCGGCCGCAAGCTGCTGGCGGCGGAAATGGCCGCTGGCGACTATAGCCGGGTCCGCTCCGACGCCCTCGCCCAGGTCGAGGCCGGCGCCAATATGCTGGACGTCAATGCGGGTATCCCGATGGCGGACGAGCCGGCGATCCTCGCCGAGTCCATCAAGCTGGTGCAGTCCCTCACCGACACGCCGCTCTCCATCGACAGCTCTATTGTCGAGGCGCTGGAAGCCGGCCTTGCCGTCTATCAGGGCAAGGCGCTGGTGAACTCGGTGACAGGCGAGGAAGAACGGCTCGAGGTCGTCCTCCCGCTGGTGAAGAAATACGGTGCCGCCGTGGTCGCCATCTCGAATGACGAGACCGGTATCTCAGAAGACCCGAACGTGCGCTACGAAGTGGCCAAGAAGATCGTCGAGCATGCCGCCGATTACGGCATCCCGCGCGAGGATATCGTGGTCGATCCGCTGATCATGCCGGTCGGCGCGATCAACCTCGCCGGCCGCTCCGCCTTTGACCTGATCGGCCGGCTCCGCACGGAGCTGAAGGTGAATACCACCTGCGGCGCCTCCAACATCTCTTTCGGCCTGCCGAACCGGCACGCCATGAACGCCGCCTTCCTCTCCATGGCGATCCATGCCGGCATGACGTCCGCCATCATGAACCCGCTGCATGCGGAGGAAATGGGCGCGGTGCTGGGTGCGGACGTAATGATGGGGCACGACCCGGAATGCCGCCGCTGGATCAAGCGTTTCCGCGAGCAACCGGCGGAAGGCGAAGCGGTCGGCGCACGTGGCGGCCGTGAGCGCCGCCGCCGCAGGGCCTAGACGGCACCATGAAAGTGACGCCATGAACGCACCGGCTGACGCGGCCTCGGATATCCGGCAGGACGACACCCCCGAGGACGTCTATGTCGTCTTCACGCCCTCCGGACGGCGCGGTTTCGTGCCGCCCGAAACCACCGTGCTCGACGCCGCCCGCTCCCTCGGCGTCGATCTCGATTCCGTCTGTGGCGGGCGCTCCATGTGCGGGCGCTGCCAGATCCAGCTTTCCGAGGGTGAGTTCGCCAAGTTCCAGATCACCTCGCGCGCCAGCAGCATCAGCGAGACGACCAAGTCCGAGCAGCGCTACGCCGAGAAGCGCGGCCTGAAACCTGGCCGCCGCCTTGGCTGCAATGCCAAGGTGCTGGCCAATTGCGTCATCGACATTCCGCCGGAAAGCCAGGTCCACCGGCAGGTCGTGCGCAAGCGGGCCGAAGTCCGGGATATCGAGATCCGGCCGGTCACCCACCTGCATTATGTCGATGTGCGCGAGCCCGACCTGCATGATCAGTCGAGCGACTTCCGCCGGCTGTGCGAGAGCCTGCGCGAGCAATGGCCGAACTGGGGCATCGCCGACGATGTGAGTTGCGATTACGCGGTCATGACCAGTCTGCAGAAAGCCCTGCGCGACGGCGCCTGGAAGGTCACCGTCGCGCTTCGGGGCAATGACCGGGTGGTCGGCGTCTGGCCGGGCTTCCGGGAGAAGATCTACGGCCTCGCCGTCGATATCGGCTCCACCACCATGTCCGGCCATCTCTGCGATCTGGCGACCGGCAAGGTGCTGTCGTCCGCCGGCACCATGAACCCGCAGATCCGCTTCGGCGAGGATCTGATGAGCCGGGTTTCCTACGTCATGATGAATCCCGGCGGCGACGAGGAAATGACCCGCGTCGTGCGCGAGGCTGTGAATTATCTGGCAACCCAGACGGCGGCCGAGATCGGCGCCGGATCGGACGAGATCGTCGATCTGGTGTTCGTCGGCAACCCGGTGATGCATCATTTGATGCTCGGCATCGATCCGACGGAGCTGGGCGGCGCGCCCTTCGCGCTGACCGTCGATACCGCTGTCGAGCTAACCGCGGCCGAGATGGATCTTTATCTGCATCCCGGCGCCCGGGTCTATGCCCTGCCCTGCATCGCCGGCCATGTCGGCGCGGACACCGCCGCCGTGGTGCTGTCCGAAACGCCCTACAAGCGGGACGAGGTCACCCTGATCGTCGATGTCGGCACCAATGCGGAGATCGTGCTCGGCAACCGGGACCGGCTGCTCGCCTGTTCCAGCCCGACCGGCCCGGCCTTCGAGGGCGCCCAGATCTCCAGCGGCCAGCGCGCCGCCCCCGGCGCCATCGAGCGGGTGCGGATCGATCCCGAGACGCTGGAGCCGCGCTTCCAGATCATCGGCACCGACCGCTGGTCGGACGAGGACGGCTTCGAGGAGACAGTCGCCGAACTCGGCATCAGCGGCGTCTGCGGCTCCGGCATTATCGAGGCCATCGGCGAGATGTTCCTGGCCGGCATGATCACCACTGACGGCATGATCGACGGCGCGCTGGCGGCAAAGTCAGACCGCGTCTTCCCGGACGGCCGCACCTTCTCCTACCGGATCAGCGACACGGTTTCGGTGACGCAAGGCGACGTGCGGGCCATCCAGCTCGCCAAGGCGGCGCTCTATGCAGGCTCCCGCCTGCTGATGGACCGGCTCGGGGTGGACAGCGTCGACCGGGTGGTGCTGGCCGGCGCCTTCGGCAGCCATATCGACCCGAAATACGCCATGGTCCTCGGCATGATCCCGGATTGCGAGCTGGAAAACGTCGTGTCGGTCGGCAACGCGGCGGGCACCGGCGCCCGCATCGCCCTGCTGAACGGTCAGGCCCGCAAGGAAATCGAGTGGGTCGTACGGACCATCGAAAAGGTCGAGACCGCCGTCGAGCCTCGCTTCCAGGAACATTTCGTCGGCGCCATGGCCCTGCCGCACAAGACGGACCCGTATCCGAAACTGTCAGCGGCAGTGAAGATGCCGGCGCCAAGGGTGGCGGTGAAATCGGGAGAAGAAGGCGGACGGCGGAGACGGCGGCGGGGGTAGGTTTGCACCGGCGGCGCTCCATCCCACACGGTCGTCATCCCGGCCGGAGAGCCGGGACCCAGCTTTCGTGGACTGTGACAGCGGCGATATAGATCCCGGATCAGGCCCAAGGCGAAGGATTGCGGTAGGCGAATTGAGTGGCTCGCGCCCTCAACTCAACACTAAATATCGGAAGAACACTCCAATATACTATTGCCCTAAGACTATTTTTTGAATTTAGCGTAGAGACGACACATTTTTTTCCAGTTACTTAAGACATCTGGCAGAGTATCATCGAATGACTTAATCACTTCATCATCAAAATCTTCAGGAAATTCTGCACCGTCAAGATCATCTGAAGAAATAACCACAGAAGTACCATTGATATTGGCGTTAAATTCATGATGACTAATAAAAATGCCGTCCCTGGTATTCTTTAAGACCGGCCCAATAATTTCAATTTCGTCTCCCGTAGCGAGTACTAACTTCATGTCAATTTCCTTCCTTCATGATCAGACGCGAGGCCATTAGAAAATTAATTCCAGACGCGTCTATGGATCCCATATTTCCGTAAATTAGTACACTTAGAAACACGAGACTCCCACTCCCCTAAGGTAAAATCGGATGCGATTAAGGGGACCAGGGAATTTTGGGGACACGCGACTCAATTCGCCCGTTAACTCCGCAGCCACGGGATCCTGGCCAGGCTCAGGCCTGCGTTGCCCAATTCCTCATTCTCCTCCTCAACAGTAATCCCGGCCGGAGAGCGGGGACCCGGCTTTTCATAGAGCCGTGACAGTGGTCATATGGATCCCAAACCAAGCCTAGGATGACGGATTTCGGTCAGCGAGTTGCGTATCATGCCCCCCTCATTCCCCAAACAGCGGAGAACCCCATGGACTTCAACGCCCTGCCCTTCGACTCCGATGCCATGTGCACAGGCCTCCGCCCGTGGATCGAATGCGAGAGCCCGACCCATGACGCGGCGGCGGTGGACCGGATGATCGACCTTGCGAGCTATGACCTCGCTTCCATGGGCGCCAGGATCGAGCGCATTCCCGGGCGCATGGGCCTCGGCGGCTGCGTGCGCGCCACCTTCCCGCACCCGAAGGCGGGGGCGCCGGGCATCCTGATCGCCGGTCACATGGATACGGTGCATCCCGTCGGCACGCTCGCCCACCTCCCCTACCGGCGTGAGGGCGGGAAGTGCTGGGGGCCCGGCATTCAGGACATGAAGGGCGGCAACTACCTGTCGCTGGAGGCTATCCGGCAACTGGCTGCGGCGCAGATCGAGACGCCGCTGCCCGTGACCGTGCTGTTCACCCCGGACGAGGAGATCGGCACGCCCGCGACCCGGGAGCTGATCGAGGCCACGGCGAAGAGCCAGAAATACGTGCTCGTCCCCGAGCCGGCCCGCCCCGATGGCGGCCTCGTCTGGGGCCGCTATGCCATTGCGCGCTTCAACCTGAGGACGACCGGCACCCCGATCCATGCGGGCGTCGATCCGCGCCTCGGGCGCTCAGCGGTGCGGGAAATGGCCCGGCGCATCCTTGAGATCGAGGAGATGAGCACCGATAGCTGCACCTTTTCAGTCGGCTGCGTGGTCTCGGACCAGCTCCACGTCAATTGCGTGCCCTCGGGCTGCGCGGCCGAGGCGCTGTCCATGGCCAAGCGGCAGAATGATCTGGATGCGGGCGTCGAGAAGATGCTGGCTCTGCACGATCCGGACGGAGACGTCGGTTTTAACGTCGCGCGCGGCGTCACGCGTCCGATGTGGGAGCCGAGCGCCGCCGACAAGGCCCTGTTCGAGCATGCAAAGAGCCTCGCCGCGGGTCTGGGATTCGAGATCACGGCCCATATGGCGGGCGGCGGCTCGGACGGCAATTTCACCGGCGCGATGGGCATCCCGACTCTCGACTCCCTCGGCGTGCGCGGCGCCGGACTGCATACGCTGGATGAGCATATCGAGATTGAGAGCCTCGCCGAGAGGGGCAAACTGATGGCCGGCCTGCTGGCCACGCTGACCTGAGAGCACTTTCCTCGATCGTCATCCCGGCTGCAGAGCCGGGACCTTGCCGAACATCGGGCCGTACCCGCCGAAAGGTCCCGGATCGGGGTCCGGGATGACGACGGAGGGAGGGTTCGGGGTGACGGACTTTTTGCCGCCACATGGAACCGTGCATTGACCCATGATGCTGGCGGGGCGGACAGTGCACCCCAAGCGGCACCCCATGACCCGCACAGCAACAACCAAAATCGAGTTCCAGGGAGATCCACGGCCATGGCCCATGCAATTGTTATCCACGAACACGGTGGTCCCGAAGTGATGCGCTTCGAGGAGATCGCTGTCGGGGATCCGGGGCCGGGCGAGGTGCGCCTGCGCCAGACCGTTGTCGGGCTGAACTATATCGACGTTTATCAGCGGTCCGGCAGCTATAAACTCGATCTGCCCGCCTCAATCGGCATGGAGGCCGCCGGGGTCGTCGAAGCCGTCGGCGCGGGTGTCGAGACCGTCAAGGTGGGTGATCGTGTCGGCTATGTCATGGGCACACCCGGCGCCTATGCCGAGGAACGGATCTACCCGGCCGAACGGCTGATCCCCCTGCGGGACGATATCAGCGACGCGCAGGCCGCGGGGTCCATGCTGAAGGGGCTGACGGTGTCCTACCTTGTGCGCCGCACCTTTCCGGTACAGGCAGGCCAGACCGTCCTGCTGCATGCCGCTGCCGGCGGTGTCGGAACGATTGCCTGCCAATGGCTGAAAAAGATCGGCGCCACGGTGATCGGGACCGTCGGTTCCGACGAGAAGGCGGAGATTGCCAGGGCGCATGGCTGCGATCATCCGATTGTCTATACGCGTGACGACTTCCAGGCCCGGGTGATGGATATCACCGGCGGCGAGGGCGTTTCGGTGGTCTATGACGGCGTCGGCGCCGCTGTCTATGAGGGCTCGCTCGGGTCTCTGGCCCGCTTCGGCACGCTGGTGCATTTCGGCGCCGCCTCCGGACCCGCACCGGCGGTCGAGCCGAAACTGCTGGCCGGCAAGGCACTCTACTTCACCCGTCCGGGTCTTGCCCCGCACACGGCGACGCGGGAGCTGACCCTCGATATTGCGGGCGCCTTGTTCGACAAGATCCGTGAAGGCGTGAAGATCGAGATCAACCAGACCTACGCCCTGAAGGACGCCGCCGAGGCCCACCGCGCGCTTGAGGCACGGGAGACGACGGGGTCGACGATTTTGACGGTTTGATCCTGCCGAATAGAGGGGTGCACGACTGAATTTCCAGGTGGCGGGGATAAATCTCGCGCCTCTCTCAATCTCCGTCATCCCGGCCCGAGAGCCGGGACCTAGGGGATCGTGGGGCGAGGACCTTCATCAGGAGATCCCGGATCAAGTCCGGGATGACGAATTGCGGCGGGCGAATAAAGTGTCATGTCCCCTTAGTTCGTTATTTCGCAAGGAGAGGATTAAATGCCGACAGGAAATCGCGACGTCACCTGGGAGATCGCTCATGTCGGGCTTTGCGTGCATGACAGGGGCGCGGCGGCACGCTTCTATGCGGACATAGTCGGCCTGCCACCGGCGCCGGACGCAGCCCCCCACTCCTTCTCCAACGGCTTTCAGAGCCTGTCGCTGTTCCAGCCCGATCCTGGGTTCGCGCTGGAACGGCACCTCCTGCATAACCCCCTCATGGAAAAATCCGCGACCATTGCCGTGCCAGACCTGAACGCGGTGCAAGGCACGTTGGACAGTGCGGGCATTTCCAGCTCCCGGATCGATGGGCTTTTCCCCGGCCTCGACCGGCAGCTCTTCTGTTACGACCCGTCGATGAATCTGATCGGTTTCACCGAGCGGAACGACATGCAGAGCGTGACCGATGCCGATGGCTGGATCCTGCATCATGTCAATCTTCAGGCGCACGACGTTCGGGCGACAGTTGGTTTCTTTACCAGGACGGCTGCAATGATCGAAGGCACCTGGAAAGCGCCGACGGACATGGGGAATTTCAGCATCGACCCGGACGAACTCGCGGTTCTTGATCTCGGCAGAGAGAACAGGGGCCTGCACGTCATCCGGCCGGACGCCGGGTTCGGTCAGCGCAACGGTTTCGCCCACAACCCCTCGATAGGCGGCCACCCTGCTTTCCGCGTCCAGGACATCCACGCCGTGATGCAGCGACTGCAGGAAGCCGGGATCGTTTATTCCGACGCGGGAACCTATGCGATGACCGGCTATCATCAGGTCTACGTCTACGACCCGTCGTTCAACCTGATCGAGATCAACCAGCGTCTGTGATGCGGCATCTGCGGACGGGAACAGGGATTCAGGTGACACACCGTCCATCAACCGGCCAGGCAAAACTCCGTGCCGTTCCCGCTTCCGGCAGACCCGCAACCGGGCGATACTCCCGCCCATCAGCGGCGAACAACCCGCTTCAACGCGAATGCCGGAAAAACGGCACTGACCGGGAGGAAACACACACATGACAGACGCGGTGATGGCGGTATGGGGCGACACGACGCCTGAATGCGATGCCGAGTTCAGCGAGTGGTACCACCGCGAGCATATTCCGGAGCGGGTCGGCATGCCGGGGTGGCGGAACGGGCGGCGGTATCGCAAGCTCGGCCGGGGCAAGCACAGGTATCTCGCGGCCTACGATGTCGAGGGCCTGGCCTGTTTCGACGATCCGGTCTATCGCCACGCGCTCGACAATCCGACGGAATGGACGTCCCGGATGATGCAGGAATTCCGTAATTTCGTGCGCGCGACCAACCGGGTGCGGTTCTGCAGCGGTGAGGTTCTCGGCTCGGTCGTCGCGACCGTGCGCTACGATCCGAGCACGGGGGATCCGGAGGCGATTGCCCGCTGGCTCGCCGGTGCCGCCCTGCATGACCTGCGCAATCGCGAAGGCATCACAAGGGTGCAGCACTGGCAGGCCGATATGGGCCGCTCGCTGGCCGGGACCGGCGAGCAGTCGATCCGCAAGAGCAAAGACGGCGAGGCGCCGTTCACAGCGGTGATCGAAGGCACCGACCGGGTCTTCGTCGAAGCCGCCCTCAAGGAAGCGGGGATCGTCGACGGCCTTGCCGAGCGCGGCGCGAAGCACGTGGATGCCGGGCTCTACGCGATGATGTTCGCGCTGCACGACTGACGGGGCTTTCTCCGGGAATTAGGGGAAGAAGGAAACTTGGGCGTTAAGTCGCCCGTCCCTTTAGTTCCTGTTTCTTCAATTCCGCATAGGCAGCCTGATGGGCCATCTCGTTGCTCTTCAAGCGAATTTCGAGAATCCACTCCTTATCGGTCCGCACAATCTTCTTGGTGCCGCTGCGCGGGATGATGATGTTGGTTTCAATGCAGAATCTTACAAAAGCCTCGACCACATGCTGCTGCTCAAGAATAAAGCTGTCATTGCGGATGTTCGGGCCAAACTTCATCTCTATGGCGATCAGAATGCTGCCATCCGGCTGCGCTTCAATCCCATGCACGGTGCCGGGCGGCAGAAGCTCCTTGTGGACTCGCCGGAAAGAATCGATCGCACCCTTCAGTTCGGCGTCGCTCAGGATGATCGTTCGGATTTCACGTGGCATTGGATCGGTTCTTCTGACTCTGACTGGTCGTCGGGAAGCCGAACTTAGGCCAGACTTCATTAATACGGAGTAAAAGGCCCGAATTTACCGATAACCATACCTCCGGTCAGATGACTGTGTGATCGCATTGCCCAGCCCTCGACCGCCGTCACACCCTCGTCTCTGGACCTCCTCCCACCAACACGCCTAGAGTCTCCTGGAAAAGCGATGCAGCCGTGCGGCCCTGTTGGCCGCACCAGATCTGGAGTGAGACGATGAAGCGTTTGGGAATCATTGTGGGGGCCGTTATCGCGGTCCTGTTGGTGGCGGTGGTTGCCGTCGTCGTCTTCGTGTTCGGCAATCTCGATTCCCTCGTCAAGGACGTGATCGAGGAGCAAGGCACGCGCGTCGCCGGGGTACCGGTCACCGTCTCCGGTGTGAAGATCGAGGTGCTGGACGGCCGGGCCGGGATCAACGGGCTGACGGTCGGTAATCCATCCGGCTTCAAGAGCGACAGCGCGATCTCGCTCGGCGGGATCAGTGTTGCTCTGGATACCGCGAGCGTCAGCCAGCCGGTGATCGTGATCAAGGAGATCTCCGTCGACGGGCCTGAGGTGACCTATGAGCTGATGCCCGGCGGCAACAATATCGGCACCATCGCGGACAACGTGAAGAAGAACAGCGGCGGTGGTGGTTCATCCAGCGCACCCTCCTCCGGTGAAAGCGGCGGCACAGACAAGAAGCTCATCATCGAAACCCTCAAAGTGCGCGGCGGCAAGGTGACAGTCGCCGCCTCCCTGCTCGATCAGGGCAAGGCACTGGAAGCAAGGCTGCCGGATATCACCCTCCGGAATATCGGCAAGGAGTCCGGCGGGGCGACACCGGAAGAAGTGGCTGCTGAAGTGATGGCCGCCCTGACCGACGCCGCCAGCCGGGCCGCCGCCAGCATCGGTGTCGGCAAGACCCTGGAAGCGCTGAAGCAGAACCTCGGCAAGATCAACGGCGGCAAGCTGCCAACCGATGTGGAAGGCGCCAAGAAGGCCGTCGACGATACGAAGAAGGTTATCGAAGACACCGGCAAGGAGCTGGAGAAGGCCGGCGAAGGGCTGAAGAAACTGTTCGGGAACTGAGTGGGGCGTCGGTTTGGCTGAACACGCCCCCAACCGTCATTCCCGCGCACGCGGGACCCCAGGGGAAGGTGGACGCAGCCCAATGATTGCCTAGGTCCCGGCTCTCCGGCCGGGATGACGACCAAGGAAATGAGAACGGTTGTTTTCCAGAACCGCGTTTCTCACCCAGCCGGAAAAACCCTCTGCGCCGCCTTGGTCAGGCCTTTCGCCACCGCCGTGAAAGGATCGGACGGGACGATCCGGGCGGCGGGGACGCAGCCGGTGATGACCCGGCGCATGTCGGGCAACAGGGTGGAGCCGCCGGTCAGTACAATATGGCCGACCTGCTCCGGACGCACTCCGGCCATGGCGAGGGTCTCCCCGGCAGCCTTGGCGACCTGCTGCTCCAGTGGTGCGAAATGATGCGCCAGGGCGGCCTGGTCCACCGTGATGGCTGGCAGATCTTCGATATCCGGGAAATCCAGCGTCGCCGCCTCACTGTCGCTAAGGGCGATCTTCACCCCTTCCACGGCATTCGCAAGCCGGTGGCCGAGCTGCCGTTCCAACAGCTCCAGCAACAGCTCGATCTTCTCCGGCTCGACCGCCTGGCGCATGACCGAACGAACATCCCGCTTCATCGCGTAGCTGTAGCAGAAATGGATCTTCTGCCAGGTGGCGAGATCGTTGTAGTAGCTGGGCGGGACCGGCAGCAGGACATCGGAGGTCAGCGCCTTCATCTCCGTGCCGTACCCGAAGGCGGGCATGACGGCCTTCAGCGACAGCCGCTTGTCGAGGTCCGTGCCGCCGATATGCACACCGTGATTGGCCAGGATCTCGAACCCGGCGACCTCTTTGGAAGCGCCGTCCACTGACCGGTGGGCCAGCGTGAAATCCGAGGTGCCGCCGCCGATATCGGCAACCAGCACATAATCCGCATTCGGCATGCTGTCTTCGGCGTCGATCAGGGCCGCGACCGGCTCATAGACGAACTGTACCGGGCCGAAACCTACTTCTTCCAGCACCTCGCGCAGCAAAGCCTCCGCCCGTCTGTCGCGCGTCTCGTCCTCGTCGACGAAGCGCACCGGCCGGCCGGCGACCAGTCCGGAAATCTCCCCGTCGGCCGCCTGCTCGACGCTCTTCTTCACCGCAGTCAGGAAGCTGGTCAGCAGGGAACGGAATGGCCAGGACCGGGCGCCCATCCGGGTCGCGTCATCGGCCAGGCTGGTGCCGAGGATGCTTTTGAGCGCCCGCAGGTAACGGCCCTCATACCCCTGCAGGAACCGCGCCTCGGCGTCATGCCCGCTGACCAGCACGCCCTCTTCCTCGTCATAGAACAGGGCCGTCGGGACGGACTGACCGCCATGCTCGAACCTGTGGAGATCGAGGGCGTTGCCGGACGCGTATCCGATGGCGGAATTCGAGGTGCCGAAATCCAGCCCGGCGACAATCGGTTTCATGGGATGCGGGCTCTCTCGGATTGGAAATACAGTTTCCCGTCTCAGCGGAGCCGACCTGTTTACAGCCACTCCCCCGTATGGGGTCAAGATGAAAGTGGCGTGGCAACGAAAGCGTCATATGGCGAGATCACTCAATACGTCATTCCGGCCGGAGAGCCGGGACCCAGATGATCATAGGGCCCTGCCTGCCTTCACTGGGTTCCCGCGTGGCGCGGGAATGACGAGGAGATAATCCCGGTCAGTTCCGAACGCGCTCCAGATCGGTCCAGCCGCCTCTGCGGTTTTCGACACTCACGCCGGTGACCTCGCCTGCATCGTTCGCCGTGAACACCGCCTCGCGCTCAAGATCCTCAATCAGAAACCTTGTGTCCGATTGTGCCAGCAGGCGGAACTGGCCGAGCCGCGGATCGGCGATCTCGAGACCGTCTTTCGTCTCCACCACATGGATCGTTGCCCGGCGCCCCTTATATGCGCCGGTAAACCGGGATTGTTGTTCCGGCCCCAGTTCGACCGTCGCGCCAGGAATAACCGGTTGCACCGCCGGGACCAGTTTCGGCGTGGCGGCGGGAGGGCCGGTACGGGCTTTCAGGATCGCGACCAGAACCTCGACGATATCCCCCGTCTCGACCCGATGGCCGTCTGCGGTATTCGCTTTATGCACCAGCACCAGCCGGGCGGCGGGTACCACGATGATAGTCTGCCCGCGGTTGCCCAGCGCTGCATAGGTGCCGAGTTCCTTGAGACGGCGGGCGAAGGTCCACCACATATAACCGTAGCCGCCGCCGCGCTCCCGCTGCACATGCGCGCGCGTGCTCTCCGCCACCCAGTCCGCCGGGATGAGTTGGCTGTCCCGCCAGCGGCCCTCGTTCAGGAACAGCAGCCCGAACCGGGCCATGTCCCGTGCGGTCAGGCGGTAAAGATAGGCCGGATGGTGCGAGACGTCAGGGTCCCCGCGGTAGAATGTGTGCCGGAGGGAGAAGTCCTGCATGCCGGTCGGCTGGGCCAGCCGGGTCTCGAAATCGCGGAACAGGTCGCTGCCGGTTTGCTGGTTGTAGATCGTGCCCAGCGCGTTGAAATCCCAGTTATTATAGTACCAGAAACTGCCCGGTGCGTGGCTGCCGCGCTCGGGACGGCCGCGCTTCATGCTTCTCGACTCATAGGCGGCGGGCAGATAGATGCCCGAGCGGGATTCCAGCAGGTCGGCGACGGTTGCGCTTTTCTCGGTTTCTGTCAGCGGTGTGATCTCGTCGATGCCGAGGGCTCCGACGCTGGCGGAAAGATCGATCTTCCCTTCCCCGACGGCGATGCCGTAAAGCGCGCTCATCAGCGACTTACGGACGGAATGCACATTCATCCGCCGGGCGGTCTGCCCCCATTCGGCCAGAACAGCGCCGTTATAGACCACGAAAAGCGCATCACCGCCGAGTTGAGAGCCAGCTTCCATGGCGGCATCCAGCGAGGCGGAAGACCAACCGGCTTCTTCAGGAGAGGCATAGCGCTGCCAGGTTTCCCCCGGGAATATCGGCGGTGAGGCCGCATTCCAGGCTGGCCAATCCACCGTCATGTCGCTGGCATGCGCGCTTGAGACCGCCGCGAAAGTTGCAAGCAGGCCAAGCGCGAGGGCTGCCTTTCGCATGCGTGATGTGAAAGCAGCCATCCCGTTCTCCCGCCCAAATTGAGTACCCGGATTGGACATGGGGAGTTTGGCTGGGGCTTCAATCAGTCCTGACGATTATTATACCTCCCACAACCGTCATTCCCGCGCACGCGGGAACCCGGAGATGGCACGCGCCGCACCATGATCGGTGGATCCCGACCTGCGTCGGGATGACGATGGTGGGGAATGACAGCGATGAAAACGCGAGAGGTTGCCACGCGGCTCCCCCCTGCGATCCGCTGAGTCCCGGCTCTCCGGCCGGAATGACGGTTCGGGAGGGTAGCAGGATTAACCGTTCCGGTAGGTGTAGCTGTAGCCGTTCAGCGCGGGCGCGCCGCCGAGATGGGCGTAGAGGACCTTCGAGCCTTCCGGAAAATAGCCCTTCTTCACCAGATCCATCATGCCCTGCATGGATTTGCCCTCGTAGACAGGGTCGGTGATCATCGCCTCGGTCTGGGCGGCGAAGCGGATGGCATCGTTGGTCTCCGCACTCGGCACGCCGTAGGCCGGATAGGCATAGTCTTCGAGGATGACGATCTCGTCGTCGCGGACCGTGCGGCCAAGCTCGACCAGCTCCGCCGTATTGTCGACGATCTCGCGGACCTGCTCCCGGGTCTGCACCGGCGTCGCCGAGGCATCGATACCGATCACCCGGTCCGCCCGGTCATCGGCCGCGAAGCCGACGATCATCCCGGCCTGGGTGGAGCCGGTGACGACGCAAACGACGATATAGTCGAACTTGATCCCCATTTCGGCTTCCTGGGCGCGGACTTCTTCGGCGAAACCGACATAACCAAGACCGCCGAACTTGTGCACCGAGGCGCCGGCCGGAATGCCGTAGGGCTTGCCGCCCGCGTCCCGGACATCCTGCATGGCGTCTTCCCAGCTCTGCCGGATACCGATATCGAAGCCCTCGTCGACGAGGCGGCTGTCTGCCCCCATCAGCCGGGTCATCAGGATGTTGCCGACCCGGTCATAAACGGCGTCCTCGTGCGGAACCCAGCTTTCCTGCACCAGCCTGCACTTCATCCCGAGCTTGGCGGCAACGGCGGCGACCATGCGGGTGTGGTTCGACTGCACGCCACCGATGGACACCAGCGTGTCCGCGTTCGAGGCGATGGCGTCGGGGACGATATATTCCAGTTTGCGCAGCTTGTTGCCGCCCATGGCGAGGCCGGAATTGCAATCGTCCCGCTTGGCATAGATCTCCACCTTGCCGCCGAGCGCCTCGGTCATGCGGGGCAGATGTTCGATCGGGGTCGGGCCGAAAGTGAGCGGGTAGCGCTCGAATTTCTGAAGGTTCATGGGCTGGCTCCTTGCGCTTGAAATGGCGCCGGAACGCTAGCAAAGAGACAACGGAAGGTGCTTCCGTTTTGCGATGGTTGATTTCGAGAAAGACGGCATGATTTCTAATGGATAATATTATTCTCTCAATCATGAGCATTAAAATGAGAGAAATGATCATGCCCGCAGAGCTCGACCGAACGGATCGCAATATCCTGCGCCATTTGCAACAGAATGGGCGATTGAGCAATGCGGAGCTCGCCTCCCTGACCAACACCAGCCCGGCCACCTGTCATCGCAGGACCCAGCGCCTGTTTGAGGACGGCTACATCTCTTCCGTCCGGGCCCTGATCGCACCGGAGAAGGTCGAGCGCGGCACACTGGTGATGGTCGGTGTGGTGCTGGATCGCTCGACGCCGGAGAGCTTCGGCGAATTCGAGGCGGCGGTAACCAAGCTGCCCTTCATTCTCGACTGCCATCTGGTAGCTGGCGATTTCGACTATTTCCTGAAGATCCGGGTCAGCGACATTGCCGACTTCAACAGCATGCATGGCTCCAAACTCATCGCTTTGCCCGGCGTCCGGCAGACCCGGACCTTTTTCGTGATGAAGGAAGTGACGGACAACGCGCCGCTACTGTTCTGAACACCATGGCATCTTCACTCACTTAGGTCGTCATCCCGGCCGGAGAGCCGGGACCCAGGCGATCATCGAGCAGGGCGTTCCATCCCTGGGTCCCGGGTCAAGCCCGGGATGACGATGTTGGGAGAGAGTTGCAGGAATATCCGGCACAAGAATTTGGTCCTACCGCCGCCCCATGCATAATGATCTCTCCGGCCCCTCCAGAGTACCCGCCCCCATGCTGCCAGACCGCTCAACCATCCTGCCCGAGCCAGATCTGCCGAACGGCGCGGGCCTGCTTGCTGACGGCGCGAAGCTGGCGGCGGACTGGGGCGTCGGCCCCTCCGCCTTCCTGAAAGAAGCCGGCACCACCTCGGAGCACGACTACAAGCTGCGCCGGATGGCCGAGGGCGCCATCATGCAGCATGCGCAGATCGGCTACCGCGATCCGGCGAAAAGCATCCGGGCCTATCGGGAGATCTGGGAGGCCTGCCGGCTGCGCGGGATCAATGTCGACCGCTACGGGCTCTGCCTCGACTGGTCCATGGCCCTGCCGCAAGCCGCGCGGGAGAAAGCGACGCGCGGCACCGGGATGATCCTGCGCGGGGTCGAGGATTTCGTGGACCTGGCCAACGCGGCACCGGTGGCGCCGCATTTCGGCGATTTCGTGCTCGGCTTTCCGGCCGCGCTGGAGAACACACAGGCGGCTCTGGCGGCGGGCAGCACCGCCATCGGCAATCTCGGCCAGTATTTCACCTTCCGCATTCCAGGCCATGACGACGATATCGCCGCGACGCGAGAGACCGTGCGCGCCCTCGGTCTAATCGCCGCCCAGCCTGTGCCGGTCCTAGTGCATTCCAACATCGATGACGGCTTCGGCGCCCATCTGACAGACCTCGCCTCCTGCCTTGGCCTGATCCTGATCGAGCGCGAGATCGGGCGGCTAGCCGGGGTGCCGGTCGTGCATTGCTACGGCCATCATTTCTCCGATCCGCTGGCCCGCCTCGCCTTCCAGCGGGCCCTTGCTCTCTCCGGGCCCGCTGCGCCGGGCTCGATGATCTACGGCAACACCACAAGCTACCGGGGCACGCCGGCAGAGAATGCCGCCAGCCTCTCCAGCTACCTGCTGGTCGACGCGCTCGGCCAGGCGACCCGGCCCACAGGCCACGCCATCAACCCGGTGCCCGTAACCGAGAACGAGCGCATTCCGGAAATCGACGAGGTGATCGAGGCTCAGCTTCATGCCGGACGGCTGAAGGAACATGCGCTGGACTGGCTTCCGCTTGTAGGGGAAGAGGAAGCAGGCGCCATTGCCGTCAAAATACTGGACGGCGGACGGGTCTTCGAGAAAGCCGTGCTGAAAGGGTTGGCTGAGGTCGGCATCGATACAAGCGATGTGTTCGAGCTGCTGCTGGCCCTCCGCCGTATCGGCGCCCGCACACTGGAAGCCGCCTTCGGACCCGGCACGCCCGATCCCGACATTATCGGCGGCCGCGCGCCGCTGGTGCCCGCGACTATCGTGTCGGAGATTGCGGAGATGGCCGAGGCGGCGCTGGCGGAGATGCCTGACGACGTGCCCACAACGCTATCTGGCAGCGGCCTGAAAGTGATGGTCGCAGCGGGAGACGTGCATGAGCACGGCAAGATGGTGGTGGAAGAGCTGGTCCGCCAGCTCGGCCTCACCGCGCTCGACGGCGGCGTCTCGACTGACCCGGAGGTGCTCGCCGCCCGCGCAGCGCAAACCCGGCCTGACGCCATCGCCATCAGTACCTATAACGGCGTCGCGCTGGGCTATTATCAGACACTGAAAGAGGCCCTGTCGGAACAGGGCCTCGATATCCCGGTACTCATGGGCGGGCGGCTGAACCAGATCCCGGAGGCGTCGAACTCCAGCCTGCCGGTCGATGTCGGTGCGGAGCTTGAAGAAGCAGGCGCCCTGCTCTGCCGTTCAGCGGCGGAAATGGGCCCCGCGCTGGTGCGGCTCCTGAGGACGTCCTAGCCGGCGCGCACTTCCGCGAGGAAGCCGTTGACCGCCTGGGTTAGCTCTCCCGCCTGCCCGCCGAGATGGTTCGCCTTATCCTTCACCCCGACGGAGACCGAGCGGGTTTCGGCGGAGGCGGAGACGACCTCGCCGATATTGACGGTGACATCCTGCACATTTGCCGAAGTGGATTCGACACTGCGCGCGATTTCGTTCGTCGCGGCCGACTGCTCCTCCGCGGCGGCGGCGATGGTCCCGGCGACCTGGTCGATATCGTTCACGGTGCCGGCCAGCGCCTCGATCGCCTCGACGGTGCTGCGCACCGCTTCCTGCACTTTCTGAATCTGACCGCCGATCTCGTCCGTCGCCTTGCCTGTCTGGGAAGCAAGAGACTTGACCTCGTTGGCCACCACCGCGAAACCCTTGCCCGCCTCGCCTGCGCGCGCCGCCTCGATGGTAGCGTTGAGTGCCAGCAGATTGGTCTGCTCGGCAATATCGGTGATCAGCCCGACGACCTCGCCGATCTTGTCCGCAGCCTCCGAGAGTTCTCGGACCTTACTGGAGGTCTCCTCCGCCCGCTGGGCGCCGTCCCGGGACATCCGGCTGGTATTCTGCAACTGCTCGGTAATCTCGCGGATTGAGGCCGCGAGTTCCTCGGCGGCTGCCGACACGGTCTGCACGCTGCTCTCACTCTCCCGCGCTGCGCTCTCGACGGTGCTGGCCCGCGAGGAGGCGTTATCCGCGACGCTCATCAGCGTGTCGGCGGTTGTGCCGAAGTCGGCGGCGGAGCCTGCCACAGCATCAACGATGCCCTTCACCTGATCCTCAAACTTCTGGGCCAGCGCGAGCACCGCCCGGCGCCGCTCCTCCTCGGCGCGGGCCTTGTTCGCCTCTTCCTCTTCTTTCAGCCGTTCCGCCTCGACCAAACCGTCCCGGCACTCGGCCATAGCGCGGGCCATGATCCCGATGTCGTCGGAACGGTCCAGGTTGGCGATCTTCGTCGTGAAATCCTTCTGGCTGAGACGACGGAGGACATCGATGGCGTTCTGTAGCGGTGCCGAGATCAGACGGCTTATGAAAAGCAGCAGAACGAGAAGAATGACGATACTTAGCGCCAGAAGCACTCCGGCCGAGATATAGGCATTATCGATGGCACGGTCGAAGCTCGCCCTGTCGACTGCCACCAGCGCGGTACCGATGACGGTGCCGGCAAAGTCTGTCACCGGCTTCGCAGCCAGTGCGTAGGAATGACCCTCGGCCTTGACGTTCAAATCGAACGCTTCCCCCTGAAGCCCCTCCTGCAGCAACGCAGGGTCGATCACAACGCCTTCAGGAAAGGTCGAGGCCAGCGGTTCCAATCCGCTCTCCCGAGAGACGAAAAGTGCTGCGTGCGCCTCATGCTTCTCCCGAAACGCGTCGAAGAAGCTTTGTCCGAAGGAGAGGCCGAACTCAACGGAGCCGATATGGCCCTCGGCGTCCGCAATCGGCGCGACTCCGCGCATGCCGAGGCCGGCGACCCCGACCTCAAGTCCCTTGGTCGAAACCTTCTCGTTATTGACCTTCAGTACCGTGTTTCGGAAGCCGGAGAGGTCATCGCCGAATTTTTCCGGCTTGTGAACCCGCAGGAAAGACGTCGCTGGCGGCAGATGAAACTGGAACTGGCGAACGCCATAGTCTGCCTTCAGTTCCTTGAACCCCGGAACGAAGATCCCAGAGAGCTTTTCTCGGTCGCCAGCGCGCATTGCCTCGATCACGTTCGATTGCAACGCGATCAGACGCGCCATCGAAAGGGCCCGCAGCCCTTCCTGCTCGATTTCCTGGGTCAGTGTCGTCGTGTTGGCCGTCAGCCGGTTCTTCAGTGCCGTATTCGTCAGCTCAAGAGAATTGTAGAGGCCGGACACAGTGGCAATCGCAATTGCGATCAACAAACCCGCTGCAACCAGCAGCGCGAGCTTGGTCTTTACCTGGAGCTTCCGAAACATTGCTTCATTCCATAAAAATTCCGCCGCATGAGCGGGAATTTAAAAGACCGGAATTAATCAACCATTAATATAAAAATTAAATCAGAATTTCTGAATGTAATGATGAAGCTTTACCGGAACCCCGAAACGTCTCACGTATGCGACCAGTTATCCGGATCGTCCGACTCGTTCGGTGAAAGGCCGATGATGTCCCCGGCCGTGCTGATCCCCAGCCCCAGAACCGTTCTGTTTGCGTAACAAAAGTAACTGACAACCTGGTTCACCTCCAGAATACGCCCGTCATCCAGACCGGCCGCGCGCAGGGCCTCGATTTCGGCCTCGTTCACCATGGCGGGATCGCGGGTCAGTTTTTCGGCATAGCGGCACATTTCCAGCTCGGCGCCGTCGAAGGCCTGCTCCGGCGCGTCGGCCTCGAAAGCCGCCCGGATAGCATCGGCGCGGGCATCGTCGGCCAGCAGACGCTTCATGCCCTGGAAATGGTGTTCAACGCAGTAGCCGCACTGATTGATCTGGCTGACATAAACGCCCAGTGCCTCCAGCATCCATTTCGGCACCTTGTTGCCTGTGTGGTGCAGGACGTACTTGTAGAGGTGCATGTGTCCTTCCATGGAATGGGGGCGCAGGCTGTGAGCCATCATGATGTTGTCGACATTGTCGTCCGGTCCCTTGACCCGGTCATAGAGCGTCTTCAGCCGGCCTGTTGCCTCTGCATAGGGCACGGTCGCGATCCAGGTCATGGGGTTCCTCCGGTTCGATTTTTTTTCGAAGTGCAGCTTCGGCGCCTCGGCACAAGCGGTCAAGGCATGCCGCATACAGCAGCCAATCGACCTCACGCGCCCGTGAGATGCGCTTACAGGAAAGATGCGCCATGTCACTCTGGACTATGTTTGGGGGACCGTGATGAACACCGTTTCGCTTGCCGACTGGCGCCGCCGGGTTGCCGAGCTTTATACCGATATCCGCCGGGCCGACGATCCGGAGACCGCCTGGGCGCTCTGGCGCGACACGCGCGATGCATTGTTCTGCGAGCATGAGCAATCCCCCATTAGCGAAGACCGCCGGGCGGACTACGGCGCGATCCCACTATTTGATTACGATCCCGAAATGCGTTTCGAGGTCGCGCTGGACGCCCCGGCAAACGAAGACGTGCTGGCAGGTGAAATCGGCAATGACGGGCACATCTCCCTACACCCCGCCGCGCGCACCCGCGGTCTTGCCTCGAAGCTGGGCCGCGAGCTGACCGTCTACTGGATCGAGGGCTATGGAGGCGGCACCTTCCTGCCCTTCACCGACGCCACCAGCGGGAAAGAGACTTACGGCGGCGGCCGCTACCTGCTGGACAGCATCAAGAGCGCCGATCTCGGCCAGACGCCGGACGGCAAGCTGATCCTTGATTTCAACTTCGCCTATCACCCGTCCTGCTATCACTCGCCGGACTGGGTCTGCCCCCTTGCCCCGCCGGAAAACCGCCTGCCGGAGCCGGTCCGCGCCGGGGAACGCATGGGCTGAACCTGCCTGCGCGATCGCCATTGACCCATTGAAAATGCGGGAAAATCAGAACCGCAATCATTTATTCACCGAATTGATATGATGGAGTCGCGGTTCTGATCCGCTGGCACGCTTACCCTCAATTCCGCTACGCAACCGGGATGAGGGTCAGCTCATGGCGACGATCGAACTTCGGCAGGTCCGCAAATCTTACGGCGAGACGCAGGTGGTACACGGGCTAGACGCCCGGTTTGAGCCGGGAGAGTTCGTCGTCATTGTCGGCCCGTCGGGCTGCGGCAAGTCCACACTGCTCAGGATGATCGCCGGGCTGGAAAGCATCACCGGCGGCGAGATAGATATTGCCGGAACCGTGGTCAATGAGCTGGCGCCACGCCAGCGCGATGTCGCCATGGTGTTCCAGAACTACGCGCTCTACCCGCACATGACCGTGTTCGACAACATGGCCTATTCCCTGAAGCTGGCGAAGCTGCCAAAGCCGGAGATCAAGGAGCGGGTCGGCAACACCGCTGAAATTCTCGGCCTGACCGAGATGCTGACACGGCGCCCGAGCCAGCTTTCCGGCGGCCAGCGCCAGCGCGTCGCCATGGGGCGGGCCATCGTCCGAGAGCCAAAGGTCTTCCTGTTCGACGAGCCGCTCTCCAACCTCGACGCCACACTGCGGGTGCAGATGCGGGTCGAGATCAAGCAGCTGCACCGCGAACTCGGTGCCACCAGCGTCTTCGTCACCCACGATCAGGTCGAGGCCATGACCATGGCCGACCGGCTGGTGGTGATGAATGGCGGGCTGGTCGAGCAGGTCGGCCGCCCGGTCGACGTCTATAACCGGCCGGCAACCCGGTTCGTCGCCAGCTTCATCGGCTCCCCCGCGATGAACTTCCTGCACGGTACGCTGAGCGAACACGGCGATAGCCATGCAGTGATTCTGAAAGACGGAACTGTCATCAATACCGGGCCGCTCGAAGGCGCGCGCGACGCGGAGAAGGTCACGCTGGGCCTGCGCCCCGAGCATCTGCGCCCGGTACCGCTTACGGGTGCCCATCTCGCCGGAAGCATTGTTCTGATCGAGGAGCTGGGCGCAAGCCGTCTGGTCCATCTCGATACCGCCAATGGCCGCTTGGTCAGCAACGTGGCGGTGGAAGACGCTGGCGACTGGCAGATGGGCGACGATATCGGCCTCGCCATCGCCCCGAAACACACACATTTGTTCGACCGCGTCAGCGGTTTCCGCCTTGATCGTCCCGAGGTTCAGGAAACCGCAACCGAAGAGAGCATCGCCGCCGCATAGAGTCCCCGAACTGACACGCTATGGACTCCAGCTCTTCAAATTCCCTCAACCACAGATACACGGCGCTCTGCGATCTTCATTCTGGGACACGCTCTGTGCGCCCTCGGATTCCAAGGAGATAGAGTCATGAAGCGGAATAAATTCTGGGTCGCCGGCCTGCTGGCCGCGGCCGTTACCTTCGGCGCCACGGATGCGTCCGCCGAGAAGATCAAGATCAACTGGTGGCACGCCATGAGCGGCGGCCTCGGCGAGGGCGTGGACGAGATCGTCAAGCGCTTCAACGAAAGCCAGGACAAGTATGAAGTGGTCGCCACCTGGAAGGGCCGGTACCGGCACCTGATGACCCAGACCATCGCCGCCATCCGGGCGGACGAGCAGCCGCACTTCTTCCAGAATAACGAGACCGGCGTGATCACCCTGATGCTCTCGGGCGCCATCATTCCGGCGGAAGACCTGCTGGCGAAAAACGGCGTGATGCTGGACAAGAGCGAGTATCTGGCGCCGGTGGTGAACACCTATACCGACCCGAACGGCAAGCTGCTGGCGATGCCTTTCAACAGCTCGACCCCAATCCTCTATGTGAACAAGGATCTGCATGACGCAGCCGGCCTCGGCGCGCTGCCGAAGACCTATCAGGAAATGGAAGAGCAGATCCGCAAGCTGCAAGCTTCCGATGTCACGGTCCCGCGTGGCGGCAAGGCCTGCGGGTATGCCTTCTATGCCGGCATGTGGGCCGACATGGAAAACCCGATGGCCCAGCAGAAGCAGTTCTATGCCAGCAAGAATAACGGTGTGGACGGTCTTGGCGCGCGTCTCGTTTTCGACAATGAGGATGGCTGGGCGTTCAACCACATGACCCGCCTGAAACGCTGGCTCGACGAGGGCCTCGCGGAGTTCGGCGCGGAATCCCAAACCGATTGGGGTAGCGGGGCGCTGAAAGACTTCCAGGCTGGCAACTGCCTGTTCCACATCCGCTCCACCGCCAGCCATGCCCGGATGGAGAGCAACAAGTTCAACTGGACCGCCGCCCACCTGCCGTATGAAGCCGGCACCACGCCCGTGAACACCACCATCGGCGGCGCCGCGCTGTACGTCCTCAAAGGCTTTTCCGACGAGGAATATGCCGGCGTGACCGAGTTCTTCAAATCTCTGACCTCGGTCGAGATCCAGAAGTACTGGCACAAGAAGACCGGCTACGTGCCGATCACCAAGCAGGCCTACAACGAGCTGAAGTCCGACGGGTACTACAACGAGTACCCGACCAAAGAATTGGCCGTGATCCAGCTTCTGCGCGGTGGCGATACACCGCATCCGGCAGCCCGCGTGCCGCGGCTCGGAAATTTCGACAACATTCACGTCGCGATCGAGAGCGAGCTGCGCAAGGTCTGGGCCAACGAGCAGACCGTGAAGCAGGCCTTCGCCAACGCCGTGCGCCGGGGTGACGAGATCCTGCGCCGGTTCGAGAAGCAGAACTCGCGTCAGGCCGAGGCGACCTACCCGATGCTGGTGGAATAACCGCCGACACCAAGTCCCGGGGCGGCCTCCATGGCCGCCCCGGTCCCTTCTTCCAATTATCCGGATAAGAGACCATGAGACGGGTCACATTCGACGGCCATTGGCTGCCCTATCTGCTGCTCTTCCCGCAGCTTCTGATCCTGGTCTGGTTTTTCTTCTGGCCGGCCGGACAGGCGCTCTACCAGGCCTTCACCCTCTCCTCGCCTTTCGGCGGATATGCGGAGTGGGTCGGGTTCGAGAACTTCGTCGATATGGTGACCCAGCCGGAATATCACAAAGCCATCCGGGTAACGGTCGTCTTCAGTCTTGCGACCACCGCTCTCTCGCTCGGTCTCGGCTTGCTCTTCGCCCTCTTCGCCGACCGGGTGCTGCGCGCGACCGACTTCTACCGGACCCTGCTGATCTGGCCCTATGCCGTGGCCCCCGCCATCGCCGGTGCGCTCTGGAGCTTTACGCTGGACCCGCATTCCGGTGTCGTCGCCTTCGCGCTGAAACAGCTCTTCAACTGGGGCTGGAACCCGGAACTCAGCAGCTTCGACGCTATGGTGCTGGTGGTCTTCGCCGCCGCCTGGAAGCAGGTCGCCTACAATTTCGTCTTCTTCCTCGCCGGCCTGCAGTCGATTCCGCGCGCGGTCATCGAATCCGCCGCCATGGACGGGGCCGGGCCGTTGCGCCGGGTGCGCGACATCATCCTGCCGCTGCTCTCGCCGACCACCTTCTTCCTGGTGGTGCTGAACATCGTCTACGCCTTCTTCGACACCTTCGGGATCATTCACGTGACCACCGGCGGCGGGCCCGGCGATGCTACCACAATCCTCGTCTACAAGGTGTTCCAGGACGGTTTCATCGGCCTCGACCTCAGTGCCTCTGCGGCCCAGTCGATCATCCTGATGATCGTCGTCATGGGGCTGACCATTTTCCAGTTCCGCTTCCTTGAGCGGCGCGTCCATTACGCGGATTGAGCCGATGACCGAACGCACCCCGATCCTCGACATCCTGACCCATGTCTTCCTGATCCTCGGCATACTGGTCACCGGCTTCCCGATCTATGTCGCCCTGGTCGCGGCCACACTGACGCCGGAACAGGTAAACGGCTTGCCTATGCCGCTCTTTTTCGGAGATCAGTTCCTGGTGAACATCCAGGAAGCCTGGAGCCGAGCCGATCTTGGCCTGCAATTGTTCAATTCGGCAGTGCAGGCCATCGGCATCACGGTCGGCAAAGTGGCAATCTCCATCATCTCCGCCTTCGCCATCGTCTATTTCGACTTCCGCTTCAAGATGACCGCCTTCTGGATCATCTTCATGTCGCTGATGCTGCCGATCGAGGTCCGCATCGTGCCGACTTACGAGGTGGCGGCGAACGCGCTGACCCCGTTTCTCTGGCTCGGTGAGCTGTTGCGGCTGGACGATCTCGCCTCCTGGATCACGGGCGAAAAGGTGCGCTTTGACATCAAGGTCAGCCTGCTGAATTCCTATGCCGGGCTGATTTTCCCGCTGATCGCGTCGGCAACCGCCACCTTCCTGTTCCGCCAGTTCTTCATGACCATCCCGAACGAGATGACGGAAGCGGCGAAGATCGACGGAGCCGGGCCAATGCGGTTCCTGCTGGATATCCTGCTGCCGCTCTCGCGTACCAACATCGCCGCGCTCTGCGTCATCCTCTTTATCTATGGCTGGAACCAGTATCTCTGGCCGCTGCTGGTGACCACCGACCCGTCCTATTCGACGGTCGTGATCGGCATTGCCAAGCTGATGCCGCAGCCGGAAGCGGTGCCGGAATGGAACCTCGCCATGACCGCCGCACTCATCGCCATGGCACCTCCGGTGCTGGTGGTGGTGTTCCTGCAACGACTGTTCGTGCGCGGATTGGTCGAGAGCGAGAAATAACGGCCGAGACTTCCCAGCCGTCCCGCAGGGCGGATTTCGCCTTGCCAGGCGCCCCCCGCCATTGTGCAGTTCATGAAAACCGGTGGGGGGATTTCGATGGCGGCGATGACGGCGGTGGTGCTGGGCGCGAGTGGGATGCTAGGCGGCGCGATCTGCCGCCAACTGATCGAGGACGGCCAAAAGGTTATCGGTGTCAGCCGCAGACCGCCCCGCGAGCCGCTGCCGATCCCCTATCTCTCGATGGATCTGCTCGATCCGGCGGATTGCCGGGCCAAGGCAGCGGAACTCTCCGACATCACGCATATCTTCTATGCCGGACGCGCCCCGCACGGCGAAGGCGGTAACGAGTCCGTTGAAGACAATCTCGCCATGCTGGTCAACGCGGTCGACGCCATCTCTGCCGCCGCGCCGGGCTTGCGCCATGTCAATCTGATGCACGGCACCAAATATTACGGCAATCATCTCGGCCCCTATAAAACACCCGCCGAGGAAGACGATCCCCGGCCCGGCGTGCCGAACTTCTATTACGATCAGCAGGACTGGATATCCGGACTCGATGTGCCGTGGAGCTGGAGCGTCGTGCGGCCGCCGCTGGTCTTCGGCTTCACCCCCGGCAAGCCGCGCAACCTGGTCTCGGTGATCGCCGCCTATGCCGAGATCATGCGGGAACTCGGCCGCCCTTTCAGTTTTCCGGGAACGGAGACGGCTTACGACTGCCTCGCCGAGTGCGCGCATGCCCACCACATCGCCCGCGCAGCCGTCTGGATGGCTGGCACACCCGCCGCCGCCAACCAGGCCTTCAACATCACCAACGGCGACATCTTCCGCTGGAGCACTTTATGGCCGCGGTTCGCCGCCTATTTCGGCCTTGAAGTCGGCCCGCCGCTTGGCATTTCCCTGGCCGAGACCATGCCGGAACATGCCCCGGTCTGGGACCGCATCGTCGCCAAGCACGATCTCGTCCCAACGCCCTACAGCGACATCGCCCTGTGGGACTATGGCGATTACGTCTTCGCGCCGACTTACGACATCATCGCTGATACGACCAAGGCACGGCTCGCAGGCTTCCATGATGTGATCAAGTCGGACCAGATGTTCACCGACCTGTTCGACAGCTATCGGACGGCGCGCCTGATCCCCTGATCCGGTGAAAGACTGACAAACGGGAGGAATGCATGACCGATGCGGATCGCGCCCGCTTCGCCGACATTGAGGCGATCAAGCGGCTGAAGGCGCAATATTGCCGCTATATCGACACCAAGCAGTGGGAGCGGCTCGCGGGGCTGTTCGTCTCCGGAACCGTGTTCGAGGGGTTCGGCTCCGCGCCGACCGGGTCCGACGAGCGTGCCTTCGTCGCGGGCATTTCCACGCGCATGAAAGATGCCGTCTCGGTCCACCATGTGCACAATCCGGAAATCACCTTCTACGGCCCGGACCGGGCGCGCGGCATCTGGGCGATGATGGACCTCGTCGAACTCGGCCCCGGTATTCCTTTGAAAGAGTTTCCAGGCGGACGCGGGTACCGCGGCTACGGTCACTATGAAGAGGAATATCTCCGGGCGGACGGCATCTGGAGGTTCAGCTTCCTCCGCCTGACCCGGCTGCGCCTCGACCCGATGGCAGCGGACCACCCGCCGATCCGGCACGACCTGCTAGCCCATTCTCCAGACTGGCTGGACGGCTGAAACACCGCACTCAGGCGTTGCCGCCATTCGCGATCAACGCTTTCAGCTTCGCGCCGTCATATTCCCTCTCAAGCGCCTCAGCCGCCGCCTGCGCCTCTGCTTCGAGATCGTCCCCGCACTCCACCGGATCGGCCCGGCGCCAGCCCTCAAGATAAGCGCCCTCGTCTTCCGAGCCGTCCCTCATGGCCGCCATGTCGATGGCGTGGATAAAGCGCACGGGCAGCTCGACCTTCGCCTGCTCGCGCTTGCGGCCCCGGCCGCGTTCGGCGATGACCTGGGCCGGGATGTCGCGCCAATAGACGATGATGAGATGGGCCATGCCGGCTCTCCGTTAGTTTGTCCGGCCGTTACTGTCCGGCATGCACGGGATGTGCGGTTTCAATGAAGCTCTGCAGCTCGCCATAGCCGCGATAGCGATACTCGAAGGCGAGGCCGAGCCGCTCGGCGGCCTGCTCCGCCTTTACCTTCAGGCGCGGGTCTTCTGTCTGGGCGATATAGACCAGCGCCGTGTAATTGCCGAAATACATGTCGCGCAGTTCCGGGAAACGGTCGAGTCCGAGGCCCTTGACGATCAGCCGGTCGAAATGCCGGACCAGGTAATCGGTCAGGAAAAAGCAGGCAGGATCTTCGTTGGTCAGTGCCGTAAACGCGTCCGTGCCCATGAAGAACTGGTAGCAGTGCGGCCCGGCGATGCGCTCGACGCCAAACTCCTCGATCACTTGATCGACCTCTCCGCCGGTTCCGCAATCGCCATAGGCGACGAAAACCCTCTCATAGCCATGCGCCGCTTGGAGCTTGCGCCGCAAACCGGGAGCGATCTTTTCCGGATGATTGTGCCAGATGGCCGGCAGGCAGGTGATATCGAGCGCGTCCCAGCCGGTGCTCTCTTTCAGAGCGACCAGTTCCCGGCCAAGAGCACCGCAGGCAACCACAAGCGCCCGCGGTCTCTCAGGACTTGTCGAGGCGGCCATCGCCGCCCCCGCTCACTCGACGCCCATGGCCGCCGAGTTGGAGCGTTCCCGCTCGGCGATCATCTTCTTCGCGGTCTCGACCGCAACGGCGGCATCGCGGCAATAGGCATCGGCGCCGACACTCTCGGCAAAGGCCTCGTTCAGCGGCGCGCCGCCGACCAGGACGATGTAATCGTCGCGGATACCCTTTTCCTTCATCGTGTCGATGACGACCTTCATGTAAGGCATGGTCGTGGTCAGCAGAGCCGACATTCCGAGAATGTCCGGCTTGTGCTCCTCGATCGCAGCCAGATAATTCTCGACCGGGTTGTTGATCCCGATATCGATCACCTCATAGCCCGCGCCCTCCATCATCATGGAGACGAGGTTCTTGCCGATATCGTGGATATCGCCCTTCACCGTGCCGATCACCATCTTGCCCATGCGCGGCGCACCGGTCTCGGCGAGCAGCGGGCGCAGGATAACCATCCCGGCCTTCATGGAGTTGGCGGCCATCAGCACTTCCGGCACGAACAGGATGCCGTCGCGGAAATCGATACCGACGATGCGCATGCCCTCGACCAGGGCTTCGGTCAGAACCTTGTAAGGTGTCCAGCCGCGCCCCAGCAGGATGTTGACGCCCTCTTCGACCTCGTCTTTCAGACCGTCATAGAGATCGTCGTGCATCTGCTGCACGAGTTCTTCATCGTCCAGTTCGGACAGAACGATATCGTCTTCCTCGGCCATGCCGCCTCCACAAGAAAAGCGCTTGAATTCTTTTTGCTATCACAACACTTACGCGGGACGCGTCTGAACTCCATACCCCGGGCGACATCAAGTATCGGCAGCACGACGAAAAATCGACAATCGAAAGCCGGCCACATTCGTCGCAGGGTTGCAATTGCGCTAGTAATTCTCCCTTCTAGGAAATCTTGGAGGCTGCCATGCTGCTCGTCACAGCCGTAGACGGACCGGAAACCGCGGAAGTCGGCTCTGTTGCCCATTATGAGGCGTCAGCGTTCAACCAGCCCAACCCCGAACCGGCGGATCTGGCGCGGATCAACTGGGAGGTCCAGTGCGACGGTGTCCGCGTCTCCCGTTCCATGGCCGCCGGCCCGGCACTCGATGTCGCCATCGCGCCGGAATATGCGGGGCGCACCCTGCTTGCCATGCCATTCGCCAACAGCCCGACCGAACGGGTCTCCGCCAAAACGGCCGTTTCCGGCCCGGAGCAGCAGATTACCGAGCCGGCGACCGTATCCATCAGTACCGACGGACAGCGCTATTCGGCGCAGATCAATGACGGGCCCACATTCTTTGTCGGCAGCGACGTCCGCTTCCAGAGCCTCCGGGGCCTGATGAACACCACCCCCGGCACCGACATCTACACGCCTGAGGCCTACCGGGAAAACTTCGGGATCTGGGCCGATCTTATCGCCCCGACAGTGATGTGCGAGAGCAAGGGCAGCTTCCACTGCCTCAACACCTATGACCGTGCCGCCTTCACCTTCGGCTTCATGCAGGATGCCGCTCACGAGCCCGATGAAAACTTCGTCCTGCTGCTACGCCGGTTCCTGTTGCTCAAAGACGCACAATTCTATTTCCCCGACCTGATCCTGCAAAACGGCCACATCTTCCAGAAAACACCCGGCGGCAGTGTCCAGCTCGAAAACGACGCCAGCAGCCAGGGCCTGATGAATTATCTCAACCCGGACCCCGATGCCGTCGGCCAGCAGGAGGCCGAGGTCGCAGCGAAGTTCGTGCACTGGGCGGAGAACAATCCAGAGCATCGCAAAACCCAGGTTTCTTTCACCATCGAGCAGCAGCGGCAGAAATATGCGAGCTATGCCCAGCGTTACAATCTCGACGGAGCGAAGGATTCCGTCTGTATCGTAGTCGCCGATATCCGCCATCAGGGACGCGCCAAAAGCAGCGTGATCGAAGACGCTCTCAAGGCTTCCGACCCCCTGAACGCCCTGCTCGATATCGGCAGCACGACATACGCGTCCCGCATCGAGACATTGCGTCAGGAGATCGAAAAGATGACGGCGGCCGGATTTCTCGGCAAACACGTCTATAGCCTGGAGAAACAGGATTTCGTGGCCGTCTGACGTCAGGCCACGGCGTCCAGCCGAACCTCCCCGTCATGCAGAAAGCAGCTCTTGGTGAAGAGGGTCAGGTCCACCGGGTTTGGCAGGCGGACATCGGACAGGTCCGGCAGCGGCTTTTCTCCCGGATCGTAAGCCCGGTCGATCTGCGAGATCAGGACGACGATATGGCCGGCCGTCTGCGCAAAAGCCTTCAGCGCAGCCACCTGCTCGGCAAGTTCGGGATTCCGCCGCCTCTGGTCCAGCAACTGCAGATAATCGACCACAGCGATGCTGTGCGGTGGCGCGGCGCCCATTTCGGAGATGATGTGCTCCGCGCAAATGCCGTCGGACGTATCCAGCGTGACGCTGGAAGAGATCTCCCCCGGCTCGATGCCGAGCGCACGGACACGGTCGATGACGTCCGTGTCGCTGTAATCCAGCGTGAAGAAGAAACCGTGCCGCCCGGCCTTCGCCGCTTCAGCCAGCAATTCGAGCCCGAGCAAGGTCTTGCCATGACCCGGCCGCGCACCCAGCAGAACGAGATCGCCGGGTGCGAGCTGCGCCAGCATCTCTCCGGCCGGACTCCCGGTGGATGCATTGGCGGCCAGATGGCCCCAGCTCTTGTAGCCTTCGCTGGCCGCGATACGGTCGAGCGCCTTGTTGAGCGGAATGCCAGCCTCGCGGGACAGCAGACGGGCCTGGCGTTTGAGACGGAAAACAGGATGAGAGAACCTCATCGGGAACCTCCTGATGCGAGCGTCTGTCGCAATCCCTCCTTATGCGCATGCCCGAACAGTGGGTTCGAAAAGCTCAAAGCCCAACATGTCGGATGCTTTCCCTGCGGAGGGGGGAGGCTCGGGCGTGCCTAGCGACGAGTCTAGGCAGCGCACGGGCAAAACTCAAGCGCGCTTCAGACTTCCGGGCGAAGCGTATGGGCATGGTTCAGCGGCCCGTGGCCGTGGCCATAGCCCGGCGCGGTCAGGATCGCCATGCGCACATAATCCCGCGCCCGGCTGACGGCATCCTCGACGGAAAGCCCCTGTGCAATGCCAGCGGCGATCGCCGAGGCCGTAGTGCAGCCCGTGCCATGGGTATGAACGGTATCGATTCGCGCGCTCCGGAACTCGACAGGCTTCGCATCTGCGGAAACCAGAATATCGACCAACTCGTCGCCATCCATATGCCCGCCCTTCATCAGAACGTACTTCGGGCCAAGTTTGAGAAGGGTTTCGCCGACCCGGAGCATGTCGTCACGGTTCGCGATCTTCTTTGCCGTCAGCAACTCCGCCTCCGGAATGTTCGGGGTCAGGATGGTTGCCCGCGCCACCATCCGATGCTTCATCGCGTTCAGCGCCTGGGGTTCCAGCAATGGATGTCCGCCCTTGGCCACCATGACAGGATCGACCACAAGCGGGATATCCGGTGCCTGTTCTTCCAGCGCCTTGTGCACGGTCTCGATCACCGGGATCGAGTGCAGCATGCCCGTCTTGATACAGTCCGCGCCAAGGTCCTTCAGCACGAGCTCTATCTGCTTGGCGATGAATTCCTCATGCACATCGTAAACGTCGTGAACGCCTTCGGTGTTCTGCGCGGTCAGAGCGGTGATCGCCGTCATGGCAAAACCGCCGAGACAGGTGACCGCCTTGATATCGGCCTGGATGCCCGCGCCGCCACCGGAATCGGACCCGGCGCAGATCAGCACCCGGCCCTGCATCGGGTGTAAGTCGCCGGTCTCTGTCATATCAGCCTGCGGCACGTTCGATCTCCCGTACGATATCGTCCACGACATTGGCGACGAGCTTTTCGTCCGCGCCTTCGGCCATGACCCGGATCAGAGGCTCGGTGCCTGATTTGCGGATCAGGACCCGTCCCGTCCCGGCCAGACGCGCCTCGCCCTCACGGATAGCCGTCTTCACGGACTCGCCTTCCAGCGGCGGTGCACCCGTGTAGCGCACATTCTTCAGCAACTGCGGCAAGGGAGTGAAAACCGAGGCAACCTCGCTCATCGGCTTTTCGGACGAGATCAGCACGGCCAGCACCTGGAGTGCAGCAATCAGCCCGTCTCCCGTGGTCGCGTGATCGCTCATGATCATGTGGCCGGACTGCTCACCGCCAAGATTGAAGCCGCCGGACTGCATATGCTCCAGCACATAGCGATCGCCCACCTTGGTGCGGTGCATGGCAACGCCGATGCCCTCAAGGTATTGCTCCAGCCCGAGATTGCTCATCACGGTGGTGACCAACGCCTTGCCGCGCAGCAGCCCCGCTTCCGCCCAGGAGGCCGCGATCAGCCCCATGATCTGGTCTCCGTCGATGATCCGCCCGTGCTCGTCCGCCATGATCAGCCGGTCGGCGTCACCGTCGAGGGCGATACCGAGATGCGCACCGGTTTCCGTCACCGCATTACACATGGCATCCGGTGCTGTAGCACCACAGCCGGCATTGATATTCGTACCGTTCGGAGTGACGCCGATCTCGATGACCTCGGCACCAAGCTCGAACAATACGCGCGGGGCGACCTTGTAGGCGGCGCCGTTGGCGCAATCGACGACAAGCTTCAAACCGTCGAGCCGCATGCCCTTCGGGAAGGTGTTCTTGGCGATCTCGATATAGCGGCCCTGGGCATCCTCCAGCCGCCGGACCTTGCCGAGTCGGTCGGCCGATGCCCTGTCCTCGGCGCCCAGCGTATCGATCCGGTTCTCGATCTCGTGCTCGACCTCGTCCGACAGCTTGAAGCCGTCCGGACCAAACAGCTTGATGCCGTTATCCTGATAGGGATTGTGCGAGGCGGAGAGCATGACACCGAGATCGGCGCGCAGGGAGCGGGTCAGGCTCGCCACGGCCGGGGTGGGAAGCGGGCCAAGCAGCACCACATCCATCCCGATCGAGGTGAACCCCGCCACCATCGCCGGCTCCAGCATGTAACCGGAGAGCCGCGTGTCCTTGCCGATCACCGCCAACGGCCGGTGTCCGGTCTTTGGACTGCCGTTGCTGTTCACGAAGTGACGGCCAGCCGCCATGGCCACGCGAAGCGCTGTCTCGGCTGTCATCGGCTCGGCATTTGCGGTGCCTCTGATGCCGTCGGTTCCGAAGAGATTTCTGGTCATGAAGTTCCAAGCAATATCAGAATGACTGGAGCGAGCACCGCAGCTTACCGCCGAGCGGCGATTCCCGCCCAGACTTTTAGCGCCTGCACGGTCTCGGCAACATCGTGCACCCGGAGGATCTGGACGCCCTGCTCCACACCGGCAAGGGCAATGGCGAGCGAGCCCGGCACTCGTTCCTTCGCCGGCTCGTCCCGGCTGATATTGGCGATCATCTTCTTGCGCGACGCGCCGAGAAGAACGGTGCAGCCAAACCCGTGCAACAGGCCAAGCCGGGCCAGCACTTCAAGGTTCTGGTCCGTGTTCTTGGCGAATCCGATACCGGGGTCAACGACGATACGCTCACGCGGGATGCCGGCCTGCTCGGCCTCAAATACCCGTTGCTCCAGCTCCTCAAGCATCTGCAGAGGGGTGAAATCGTACTGAGCCTCGCTCTGCATGGTCTGCGGCTGACCCCGCATATGCATCAGCATTACCGGGACCTTGGCGTCCGCGACAATGCGGCGGCTCATAGGATCAGCCAGCCCGGTCACATCGTTGACGATATCCGCCCCGGCATCGAGCGCCGCCCGCATTACGTCCGGACGCCGCGTGTCGACGCTGATCACCGGCCGCTTCGCCCCGGCCCGGTGACGGATACCCTCGATCACGGGGACAACCCGGCGTAGTTCTTCCTCGACCGGCACCGGATCGGCACCGGGCCGGGTGGATTCCCCGCCGATATCCAGAATATCCGCGCCCTGCATCAGCAGCTCAAAGGCATGGTTGACTGCATCGCCGGTCGCCGCGAAGTCGCCGCCGTCGGAAAAACTGTCCGGCGTCACATTGACGATGCCCATGACCAGGGGACGGTCAGCCGGCAATCCGGCAAACAGCGGGCGCGGCGCAGAGATCAGATCGATTTGCTGATCGAACAGAGCGCCAATTCCTTCGCCCGCGGCCCAGGTAACGGCCGTATCGAGCGGCGCGGGGCCCAGTAGGTGAATGGCATCGGCGGAGCGGGCAATAATCTCGACGGCGGAGAACGCGGCGGGGCCACCGGCCAGAGGACGGGCAAGCCCGGCCTTCAAGAGCCGGTCCGCCATCTCTCCCCAGACGATACCGGTCGGTGCAAGGTGAATGCTGGCGCCGGACGGCAAAAGGCCGCGCATGAGCGCGGCCTCTTTCAAAATGTCGGTCATGAATTACTCGCCGGGCTGCGGATCGGGCTCAAGGCCCCCACCGGTCTTACCGGTATCTTCCTTGCCGCCGGTCGGCACCGATGAACGGCGTCCGGCACCGGGCTTCGGTCCGTCTTCCTTGTTATTCTTCACCAGACTTTCGCCAGCGAGCAGGGCTTTGATCTCGTCACCAGAGAGGGTCTCGTATTCGAGCAGTCCCTTGGCCAGCGTTTCCAGCTCGTTGTAATTATCTTCCAGGATCTTGCGAGCGTCTTTATAGGCGCCATCCACGATCCGGCGGATTTCCTCATCGATCACCTTGGCGGTCGCATCGGAAACGTTCTTCTGCTGGGTCACGGAATGACCGAGGAAAACCTCCTGCTGATCCTGCGAATAGGCCAGGAAGCCGAGTTTGTCGCTGAGGCCCCACTCGGTGACCATGCGGCGGGCCATGTCGGAGACCATCCGGATATCGGAGGAGGCACCGGTCGTAACCCGTTCTTCCCCGAACACAAGTTCCTCGGCAAGACGGCCGCCACAGGCTACCTGCAGGTCCGCATAGAGCTTTGCACGAGAAAGCGAGATCCGGTCGCCTTCCGGCAGACGCATGACCATGCCGAGGGCGCGGCCGCGCGGGATGATCGTCGCCTTGTGGATCGGGTCGCTGTCCGGGCAATGCAGCGCAACCACGGCGTGGCCGGCTTCATGATAGGCGGTCAGCGCCTTTTCTTCGTCGGTCATGACCATGGAGCGGCGTTCCGCGCCCATCATGACCTTGTCCTTGGCTTCCTCGAACTCGGCCATGCCGACCACGCGCTTGCCCTTACGGGCCGCCAGCAGGGCGCCTTCGTTCACCAGGTTCGCAAGATCCGCACCGGAGAAGCCCGGTGTACCGCGCGCAATAACCTTGGCGTCCACGTCCGGACCCAGCGGCACCTTGCGCATATGAACTTTCAGGATGCGCTCGCGGCCCAGGATGTCCGGGTTCGGCACCACGACCTGACGGTCGAAGCGGCCGGGACGCAGCAGAGCCGGGTCAAGCACGTCCGGACGGTTGGTGGCGGCGATCAGGATGACACCCTCGTTCGCCTCGAAACCGTCCATCTCGACCAGCAACTGGTTCAGGGTCTGCTCACGCTCGTCATTGCCGCCGCCGAGACCGGCGCCGCGATGACGGCCGACCGCATCGATTTCATCAATGAAGATGATGCATGGCGCGTTCTTCTTGCCCTGCTCGAACATGTCGCGGACACGGCTGGCGCCGACGCCAACGAACATCTCGACGAAGTCGGAACCGGAAATGGTGAAGAACGGCACATTGGCTTCGCCGGCGATGGCGCGGGCCAGCAGCGTCTTACCGGTACCCGGAGGGCCCACCAGCAGACAGCCCTTGGGAATCTTGCCGCCGAGACGCTGGAAGCGCTGCGGGTCCTTCAGGAACTCGACGATCTCTTCAAGCTCGGTCTTGGCTTCGTCGATACCGGCGACATCGTCGAAGGTGACCCGTCCGACTTTCTCTGTGAGCAGCCGGGCGCGGCTCTTGCCGAAGCCCATGGCCTTGCCGCCACCGCCCTGCATCTGGCGCATGAAGAAGATCCAGACACCGATGAAAAGCAGCATCGGGAACCAGGAGATCAGGATACCGAGTAGGCCGGACATGCCCTCTTCCGGCGGCGCTGCGGCAATCCGCACGCCCCCTTCCTTGAGCCGGTCCACAAGGCCGGGATCGTTCGGAGCGTAGGTCGCAAAGGTGCGCCCATCGCTGAAGTGTCCCTTGATGGTATTGCCCTGGATCACGACGTCGGTCACCCGACCGGATTCAACCGAGCTAAGGAAATCCGAAAACGCGAAATTCGGATATCCACCAGGTTTGTTCGAACTTTGGAATAGATTGAACAGCGCCACGAGGAGGACGCCTACGATAATCCAGAGTGCGAGATTCTTGCCGAAATTGTTCACGCCGATTATGCCTCGGTAGGGTTCTTATTCAGCCGGACGCCCATTCTTAGTCGTTCATCGCGGCCCTGTCATCCCTGCTTGCCCGGAAAGCGTCGGCTACCCATGGCACGGCGGGACGAAATTCAATTTGGAACAGGCCGGCTTCCAGGGGCCGCTGACTTGTCCATGTCTCGGAAAGGTGGGGGGCAAACAGACGCCCGTCAAGGTCAGTTAAAGCAGGAAGTGATGCGCGGATGCTGACCGGGAGCGCCTTTGAAGCCTTCACGACTGTCCCTGTCAGCCGCAATCGGCGCTCGCCCTTGCCTGTCAGCATGTGAATCCAGACCGGTTGCGCCCCCGACCAGGTGACGTCGAAACGCCCGTCCCAGCGGCTCAAACGCTGGCCGCACAACATTTCCGGGCCGGTCTTCCGCGGTGTCTCCCTGGCAATCCAGAGCCTGTCATCCCGGCCGCGCCAGACAAGGCAGCCTCCGAGTGTGACCTGATCGCTGGTGCCGTCATCCAGCCACGTCAAAAAACGCGTCATATTTTCTGCGCGCGGCGGATAATCCAGCCCACCGATCGATTGCAGCAATCCGGAGAGAAGCTTGGTACGCAGCGGCAGCGGCAAACTCAGCACAGCGGAAAGATCGAGCGCGGCAAAACCGCGCGGGTCCAGCTCACCGGAAGCCGTCAGGAAATCGGCCAGTCGTTTTTCGCTCCAGTCCCGCAAGCGCCCGAATGCCTGCGCGAGACGATCGAGACGGCCCGCGTCCAGACCAGCTTCCGTCATAGCGTTCGCCTGCCGACGGATCCGGACCCGTTCGAAACGTCGGTCACGATTGCTCGGGTCCTCGACCCAGACTTGCGCCTCAGCGAGACAATTGGCGCGAAGCCGGGCCGGCGGCAGGGAAAGCAACGGACGCAGAACGGGGATGCTTCCATGCATCTGCCTGGGCCGGATGCCGGCCAGCCCGTCAGGCCCGCTCCCCCGCGCCAGACGCATCGCCATGGTTTCGGCCTGATCCTGCACATGATGGGCGAGGAAAAGCCCGCTCGCGCCCAAGGACGCCGCACAGTCGGTCAAGAGCTTGAACCTTGCGGAACGGGCCGCTGCCTGCAGGCCGGTGCCTGGTTTCGCACCCTGCCATTTGAGGATCTTATGCTCGATCCCGCGCGCGGCGAGCCAAGCCGATACCCGCCCGGCCTCCTCCGCGGAGTCCGGACGCAGCGCGTGATCGACAGTTACGGCAAGGAGGCGGTGTCCATGGGCATGACACCAGCGCGCCAGCAGGAGACAAAGCGCCATGCTGTCCGCACCGCCAGACACTCCGGCGAGAAAAACAGAAGGCGGGGCCGAGGCAAGATCCGGGTCGGCGCGTTGCAGAAGCGCCTCGAATTCACAGTCCGAAACCGGCTTGACGTCGGACAGTCGCTGTCTCCCGTGATCCAAGGCCGGATCAGCAGCCGATCCGTTGCCGTTCCGTCTCCATCCGGCGTTTGATATTGGCGGAAGCGTTCGGGAAGTCGGTTTTTAACTGATCGAAGGTGACGCAGGCATCTTCCTTCCGGTCCATCCGGGCGAGAGAGAAGCCGAGCTTCAGCAGATTATCCGCGGTCTTGGAGCTGCCCGGATAATCCGTATAGCCCGTGGCGAAGGTTTTGGCCGCATTGGCAAAATCCTTGCGCACGTAATAGGTCTCGCCGAGCCAGTACATTGCATTTCCGGCCAGCGGATTCTTCGGGTGGCGCTCCAGGAATGCGCTCAGCGCCTGTTCCGCGGAAGCGAAATCCTGCTTCTGCAGATAGGTGAAGGCGTGCTTGTACTGCTCTTCGGGAGTGCCTTCGGGCAGGATCTGCTGCGGGCCGGCCGAAGGCGTGCTGGCAACGGTTTCGGGGGCACTCGCAGGCGCGGGGACCTGTCCGGCTTCTGCGGCAGGGGCCGGCGCAGCATCAAGAGCCTTGGCCTCCGACTCCTTGAGATATCCCAGAACGCCCTGCCCCTGTCCCGCGACCGGAGCCTCTGCCGGCGCCGGCTCGGCTACGGGACGATTGAGGCTGCCCTGCACGGCGGAGTCAGGCTGCGTAGCAACGCCGCCCCGTTCAAGAGCCTGGAGCCTGAAATCGATATCGCGCACCAGCCGGTCAAGACGGCCGGAATTCTGCTCCACCTTGAACTCGACTTCCTCGATCTTGCCGGTGAGAGAGCGGATCAGGGTTTCGAGCTGTTGCAGCCGGACTTCCACCCGGGCGGCATAGCTCGTATCGAAACCGGCGCTCTGATTGCCCGCAGTGGCCGAGGTCGTTGACGTGCCAGAGGTGATCGGTGCCGGGGTGACTGGCGTCGCCGTGATCCCCGTGCCGCCACCGCGATAGAGCTGGCGCTGCAGGTCCTGCATCTCGCGCTCCATCCGGTCGAGACGGTTCAGCAGGTTCTGGACGTCCTGCGCGGCCGCGGGCAGTGCCGCCGCCGAGATAAACATCAGGGCCACAGCACCGGCAAACAAACGCGCGCCGCCAAATACGAACCGGCTCGTCATCTCTCGAACTCCCAGTCTCACAATCGTCACGACCGTTAAATCTAACCTGCCAATCGAGCAGGAATAAGGCATGTCCGCCAACGGAGCGCCGTCAATTCCTCTGCCACAAATGACAACGCGCCGGTCTGGCTAACCAGACCGGCGCGGTCTAACTCAGGCGGTCAGGCCGAAGCCTTAGTTGATGGTGGTCACACCACGACGGTTCTGGGCCCAGGCTTCCTCATTGCTGCCGAAAGCAACCGGGCGCTCCTTGCCGTAGCTGATGGTGTTGACGCGGCCGGCATCGATGCCAAGCGCAATCAGGTAATCTTTTGCCGCACTGGCACGGCGCTCGCCGAGGCCCAGGTTGTATTCCCGGGTGCCGCGCTCATCGCAATGTCCTTCGATGGTCACGGTCGCGCTCGGGTACTTGCGCAGCCAGAATGCCTGACGCTCAAGCGTCGTGCGGGCTTCTGGTGTCAGGTCGTACTTGTCGAACCCGAAGAAGACCCGGTCGCCAACCTCGGCGACGAACTCTTCGCGCGACCCCGGAGCAGCGGTAACAGCCCCGGTAGAGGCCGACGATGTCGAGGGCTGGTTCGCAGCCGGTACAGTCGATCCCGCGCCGCCCGACTGGGACGCCGTTTCCTGGTCGGTCGAGCACGCGGCGACGAGCAGACCCGCAGCCACGATGGAAAGAAACTTCATTGTCATTCTTTAACCCCCACAGAAGTGAGCCTTCGATCCAAGTTTTCGGTCGTGCCCCTTAGACTCTAACCGGACGCGCCAATCCTTTGTGTTCTCTAACAGATTTCTACGCATGGCGATAGCCGCTCATTACCGGAGAAGGCTTGTCGCGCGAAATATATTTCTATGACACTAAGGAATCAAGGGCGACCATGCGGGATCGGAAGCATCCACGGGAGTGACAATCTCGCGCTCGTTATATCCAGTGAGGTCAACGGAGTAGAGTTTGGTCTTGCCGCCTCGACCGGAAGAATCCGACGGGAACTGCTTGAAATATATCAAAACACGCCCGTTTGGCGCCCAAGTCGGAGCCTCCACGAGATAGCCTTGGGAGAGCAGCCGCTCGCCGGTTCCGTCAGGCCGCATGACCCCGATATAGAACTGACCGCCAACTATTTTCGTGAAGGCGATCAGGTCCCCGCGCGGAGACCAGACAGGCGTCGCATAACGTCCTTTGCCAAAGCTGATTCGCCGCACATTGCTGCCGTTCGCATCCATCACATAGATCTGCTGACTGCCGCCACGGTCGGAGTTGAAGGTAACCTGACCGCCATCCGGCGCGAAGGTCGGCGATGTATCGATCGACGGGCTGTCTGTCAGGCGCCGGACGCGGCGGGTGGCAAGATCCATCGTGTAAATGTCGGTGATACCGTTTCGGGCCATGCTCATGATCACCCGGTTGCCGTCTGGCGAGAAACGCGGCGCGAAGGTCATGCCCGGGAAATCGCCCAGCACTTCCTGCTGACCGGTTTCGATGTTGAAGATATAGACCCGCGGCTTGTCGTTATAATACGCGAGATAGGTGATTTCCTGGAGTGTCGGCGAGAAGCGTGGTGTCAGCACGAGGTCCTTGCCGTCCGTCAGAAAACGGTGGTTCGCACCGTCCTGATCCATGATCGCCAGCCGCTTGGTCCGCCGATCCGGAGGGCCGCTTTCGGCAATATAGACGACACGGGTATCGAAATAGCCGGATTCACCTGTCATGCGCTGATAGATCGCGTCGGAGATGATGTGGGCGACCCGGCGCCAATTCGCCGGGACCGTGGTGTAGGCATTCGCCACCATCTGTTGCTCGGCGAAGACGTCCCAGAGGCGGAACTCGACCTTCACCGCGCCACTCGCCTCGAAACTCACCGCGCCGTGCACCAGTGCCTGCGCATTGATCAGGCGCCAGTCGCCAAACCGGGGCAATGCGCTGAGAGACACATTGCGCTGGATAAAGGCGGCGTTGTCGATCGGGGCGAACAGGCCGGAACGCTCAAGGTTGGCGGCAATCACGGCCGCAATATCCCGGCCGATCTGCGCACTCTCGGCATTGTTGCCAGTAAATTCGGAGACCGCCACAGGCAGCGGGTCGACCTTGCCCTGGGTGATGTCGATCCTCAACTCGGCACGGGATGAGCCTGTTGCAAGAAGCACCAGCAGCAGAGCCGGCAACACCCATCGCCAAAGCATTGCGACAGGCGAAATCTCCATAGTGCGGGACAGTCCAGCGAACCTCATGATCGGCCTCTCAAGTCGGTCGTGATCGCGGATCTTCACAGCAGATCCCTCGGATTGAAAGTCATGGTGATGTTTTTCCATGACTCGTATTTTTCAGGCGGCAACGGAAGTTTGCCACAGCTCAACACTGCGCGCCGGGCGCTTTCAGCGGCGCTCCGGAAGAAACCATCCCGGGACAGCCGTGTCTGGTCGACAATCCGCGCGTCGCGCACGGTGCCGTCAGCCCCCATCTGCAAGGCGATCTCAATATAGAGGTCTTCCGCATCCTTCGCGCCAGCGGGCACGTTCCAGCATTGCGCGATCTGCCGGCGCACCGCGTCGATCTCGCTGATGGAGACCTTGTTCTCCGGATCGAACGCCTTGTCGGATCGGCTGCGGGCGGGAGCCTGCAATTTGGCCAGCACATCCTTCAAGGGATCGGCCTTCTTCTTCTTCGGCGTCTCCTCTTCCGGTTTGGCCTGAGGCTGTGGTTCGACCTTCTCAAGCGTCTTCAGCAGGCGCGAGAAATCGAGCTTCTTGTCGTCTTTTTTCGGCTTCTTCTTCGCCTCTTCCGGCTTCGGCTCCGGCGCGCGCGGCTTGGGCCGCGGTTTCGGCGCCGGCGCTGGGGCTTGAGCAACCTTCTCCGGCTCCGGAGCCTTCTCGGGCGCGGGCTTCGGGGCCGGGGCCGGTTCCGGCTCTGGCACTTCGGCAACCGGCTTCGGCGCAGGCTCTGGTGTAGGGGCCGGCGGAGGCGGGGGCGGAGGAGCAGCCGCCTTCGGTGGTGGCGGTGGGGCAGGTTTCGGCGCTTCCGGCTCCGGCTCCTCGGGCTTCGGCTCTTCCGCTTTCTCGGGCTCGACCGCCGCCGTCGGCGTGTTGGTCACTTCCGAGATATCCACCATGTCGACGATCACCAGCTGCTCAGGAAGAATATCGTCGTTCCTGAGTTCGGGCAGGCCGAACCAGGCAAAGGCGAACACCGCAACATGGATGCCGATGGATATGGAGAGCCCGGTGCGCATGGCGTCAGCGCGTCCCCTTGCTGTCCGGGATTTCGGCCAGGAGCGCGACCTTCTTGAAGCCGGCGGAGCTGATCAGTCCCATGACCTCCATCACCGTACCGTACTGGATGCTCTTGTCGCCGCGCACAAAGATCCGCACGTCCGGGCGCTGCCCGGTGACGGCATTCAGCCTCGGCACCAGGTTTTCCCGGGGGACTTCGGTCTCCTGCAGGAAGATCACACCGTCCGCATTGACCGAAACGACGAGCGGTTCGACCTCGTCGGTCAGCTGCGCAGCCTTGGTCTTCGGGAGATCCACCGGGACGCCGACCGTCAGCAACGGCGCGGTCACCATGAAGACAATCAACAACACCAGCATGACGTCGACCAGCGGGGTCACGTTGATTTCGCTCAGCGGACGATAGCGCCCCCGCGCCCCGCGCCCAGATCCAATCATTGAAGCGGCCATGGCTCAGCCCCCCTCGTCAAGCTGACGGGACAGGATGGAAGCGAATTCGCTGGAGAATGTTTCCAGCCGCCCCGCATACCGGCCGAGATCGTTAGAAATCTTGTTGTAGGCAATCACGGCGGGAATCGCCGCGATCAGGCCGAGAGCCGTTGCGAACAGGGCCTCCGCGATACCGGGAGCCACCACTGCGAGCGAGGTATTCTTGGTCGCGGCGATGGACTGGAAGCTGTTCATGATCCCCCAGACGGTGCCGAACAATCCGACAAAGGGGGCGACCGAGCCAACCGAGGCAAGGAAGGTCATGTGTTTTTCGAGCCGGTCCATCTCACGGGAAATGGAGAGCTGCATCACCTGCTCGATACGCTGGCGCAGGCTGGCCCGGATGTCCGAGCCTTTCGAGGTCAGCCCCTTGGCGGCAGACCGGCGCCATTCCCGCATCGCCGCCGTGAACACGCCGGTCATCGGATCGCCCGGTTGCCCGCCGATACGGTCATAGAGATCCTCGAGCGAGCCGCCGGACCAGAATGATTCCTCGAACTGCGCGGCGGCTTTCGAGAGCCTTCGCATCTTCAGGCTCTTGTCGACGATGATCGCCCAGCTCCAGACCGAAGCGCCGATCAGGATGAGCATCACGGTCTTCACGATCCAGTCCGCGGTCATGAACAAACCCCAGATGCTCATGTCCGTGGCGGCTGTGCCTCCAAGTGTCACGGTATCGACTAGTGTCTGATCCATTTAGATACTCTTCTCCGACGTCTGTCCTGTGGCTTGAGCGGCGGTCATCGCGATCCCGCTCCGTCGTGCCGGTCCAGTTTCGATTTGACCGATTTCGGCACCCGCACCGGGCGCCCCTTCCGGTCCAGGCAGGCGATGGTGCTGTCCACCTTCACCAGATGGCTGTCCGCTCCCGCTTTCGCGATGGTCTGCTCAACCTCGAAGGACGCACCCTTGATTCCGGCAATCCGGGTCTGGATCTCCAAAGCGTCGTCGAGCCGGGCTGGCAGGCGAAAATCGATGACGCTGCGGCGGACCACGAAATAAACGCCCTCCTCATCGGAAAGTTCCGATTGGGAGACACCGACATCGCGGAGATATTCGGTGCGGCCACGTTCGGCAAATCGCAGATAGTTCGCGTGATAGACGACACCGCCGGCATCCGTGTCCTCGTAATAAACACGGGCGCGCAGCACATGGGTGCCATCCGCCATGAACCCCGTCACCGCTGGCTGCAGCTGCCGCTCAGACATCCGCGTCCTCGGAATTGTTGTCGAGAAGGGTCATTTGCGCCGCTTCGGCAGGTGTCCTGTTCGGCATGGCCAGGCCGAGATACCGGTAGCCGGATTCAGACAGCAGCCGGCCGCGCGGCGTGCGCTGGAGCAAGCCCTGTTGCAGCAGATAAGGCTCGATCACTTCCTCGATCACGTCGCGCTGCTCGGCCAGTGCCGCCGCGAGGGTTTCCGCCCCGACCGGGCCACCGCCGTAATTATCGGCAATGCAGCGCAGGTAACGCCGGTCCATGGCATCCAGCCCGCGCTCGTCGATATCGAGGCGATTGAGGGCACCGTCCGCCGCCTTCTGGTCGATTTCATCCACACCCGCAACCGCCGCGAAATCCCGCACCCGGCGCAGCAGGCGCCCGGCCACACGCGGGGTCCCGCGCGAGCGGCTGGCGACTTCCGCCGCGCCTTCAGGAAGCAGGTTCATGCCGAGCAGGGAAGCGCCACGCATGACGATGCTCTGCAGCTCCTCAGGCGTGTAGAATTGCAGGCGCAGAGGAATGCCGAAGCGTTCGCGCAAAGGCGTCGTGATCAGCCCGGACCGTGTCGTCGCCGCCACCAGGGTAAAGGGCGGCAAGTCGATCCGGATAGACCGGGCGGCCGGGCCTTCACCGATAATGAGGTCGAGCTGAAAATCCTCCATAGCCGGATAGAGCACTTCCTCTACGGCAGGATTAAGGCGGTGTATCTCATCGATGAAGAGAACATCGCGCGCCTGCAAATTGGTCAGCAGCGCCGCGAGATCTCCAGCCTTGGCGATCACCGGGCCCGACGTGGCGCGAAAATTCACCCCGAGCTCTCGGGCGACAATCTGGGCCAGTGTCGTCTTGCCGAGACCGGGCGGGCCGAAGAACAGCGTGTGGTCCATCGCCTCCTCGCGCGCCTTCGCGGCCTCGATAAAGACTTTCAGGTTTTCCCGGCTTTGTTTCTGTCCGACGAAATCATCGAGCGTGACCGGTCGCAGCGCCCGCTCAGGCGTGTCCTCGGTCGACCGCTCACCGTCGACGATCCGGCCCTCTTCGCCATCGTCCCAATCGCTCACGAAGCAAGCTCCTTCAGCCCGCCGGTGATCAACTGATTGAGGTCTGCGTCGGGCCCTATCGCTTTGACGGCAGCATGAACGGCGCCATAGGCAATGCTGCGGTCATAGCCGAGATTCACCAGGGCGGAGATTGCATCCGCGACAGCAGCAGGCTCTCCCGCCGGCGCCGTCTTGCCGCCCGCAGGTGCCGGCATCGCGGAATCGGCGCCGAGCGAGATATTCACCGCCTTGTCTTTCAATTCGTTCACGATCCGGCCCGCAAGCTTCGGGCCGACGCCGTCTGCGCGGGTCAGCATCTTGGCGTCACCCGCAGCGACCGACCGCAGGATCTCGTCCGGCGCCAGCGCGGACAGGATGGAGAGAGCCGCCTTGGCGCCCACACCCTGCACCGTCTGCAGAATCCGGAACGTGTCCTGCTCTGCCTTGTCGGCAAACCCGTAGAGATGGATGTGATCTTCGCGGACGTGAGTCTCGACATGAACGGAGACGTCCCCGCCCTTGTCCCCCAGTTTCGCGAGCGTCCGGCTGGACGCGAAAATCAGGTACCCGACACCGCCGACATCTATCACGGCGCTGCCGTCACCGAAAGAATCGAGGATACCCCGCAATTTGGCGATCACTGGCCCATCTCCTTACGCAGAGCCGCCTGGATCGCGCGCTCATATCCACCGGTTGCCGATTCTTGCTTGATCCGGGATACGCCCACCGTCTCGCCGAAGGCATGGCGGCTCTGGGCGAAATGCGCGTGGCAGATCGCCACCGCGAGCGCGTCCGCCGCATCCGCGGAATCAAAAACCGCTTCAGGCAGCAGCTTCGACACCATGATCTGCACCTGGTCCTTGTTGGCATGACCGGCCCCGACCACGGTTTTCTTCACCCGGTTCGGCGCATACTCGGTAACCCGGAGGCCTTGCTTGGCGGGAGCCAGAATGACGGCGCCACGAGCCAGTCCGAGTTTCAGAGTCGATTCCGGGTTCTTGTTGACGAAAGTTTCCTCGACCGCAGCCTCACCGGGGCTGTAACGGCCGAGAATTTCCAGAACACCGTCATGCAATTCGAGGAGACGTTCCGCGATGGACCGGGATGAAGTGGACTTCAGGGTTCCGTTGGCGACGTGGCGCAGCCGGTGACCGTCCACATCGACCACACCCCAGCCGGTAAAGCGGAGTCCCGGGTCGAGACCGAGAAGCCTCATCGCGATTGCCTCTCCCCAATGGGCTTTTGACCAGCACCTGACATAGGCGTCAGGCGGCTGCCGTCAGTTTCCGCATGACATCGTCCGGGATCTCGAAGTTCGCAGAGACAGACTGAACGTCGTCGAGATCTTCCAGCGCGCCAAGCAGCTTCATGATGGTCTCGGCATGAGTTTCGTCCACCGGCACCGTGTTCTGCGGCTTCCAGGACAGTTCAGCCTCTTCAGGGGCGCCGAACTGCTCGGAGAGCGCTTCGCGAACCGTGCTCAGATCGTCAGGCGCACAGGTGATGACATGCCCGTCTTCGGAGGATTCGACATTCTCGGCACCGGCTTCCAGAGCGGCCTCGAACATGGCATCGGCCTCCGCCTTGTCGGCCGGATAAGAGATCTGGCCGACACGGTCGAACATGAAGCTGACCGAGTTGGTCTCACCAAGGGTCCCGCCATATTTGGAGAACGTGGAGCGGACCTCGGAAGCGGTTCGATTGCGGTTGTCGGTCAATGCCTCGACGATCATGGCGACACCGCCGGAGGCATAACCCTCGTAGCGGATGTCCTCGTAATTGTCGTCAGCACCACCGCCTTCGGCCTTTTTCAGTACCCGGTCGATATTGTCCTTCGGCATATTGGCCTCGCGGGCCGCCTGAATGGCCGACCGCAGGCGCGGATTGGCACTTGCATCGGTACTCGCTTTCGCCGCGACCGCGATCTCACGGATCAGCCGGGTGAACAGCTTGGCGCGCTTTTTGTCCTGCGCGCCCTTGCGGTACATGATGTTCTTAAATTGGGAATGCCCTGCCATTTCCTTACAATCCTCGTGGAGCCCAGGCTCATTCGAAATGCCGAACGGAGCGCAACACAGCGCACCGAGCGGCCCGGAGGCCGGATCAATCGGCGAATCGGGCTTCAAGTCAAGAGCAACGGGCAAACTTATTTGCCGCCACGCCGCAGTTTCCTGCCGATCGCAACCGAACACAGCCTAGTCAAAACCAAGTTGATCTATACCAGATATTGTATGAATACGCACCAGAAGAGGCGGTTTTCCGGGCTTGGGTGGGATTTGCACGATGCCCAAATGCATAAACTGCATCGCCACCCTGAATTGAGAAGCAAGCAATCCGACTATAGCTTTACCCATCGGAAGTCGATTAAACTCCGGTAAGGATAACAAATTATTAAGATTCTACGGATTTCGGCATGCCGGGACCGGGGAAGTCGTGGTGAATGTCTCAAAGTTCGACCAACGAAGCACGCTACCAGCGTCTCTCGGTGATGATTGTCGAAGACAGCCAGCCCATGCGGGAAGTGCTGCGGGCGATGCTGCAGTCAGTCGGCGTCAAGAACATCATCGATGCCCGTGATGGACAGCATGCGATCCGGAAACTCAGCGAATATCAGGTGGATCTGATCATCACCGACTGGGTGATGGAAGAGATGGACGGCATCGAGTTGACCCGCTGGATCCGGAACGATCCAGTCAGCCCGGATGAATTCCTGCCGATCATCATGGTCAGCGGTCACACCGAATCCAACCGGATCGAGATGGCCCGCGATGCCGGCGTGACCGAGTTCATTGCCAAGCCCCTCACAGGCGTTGGCCTGATCCAGCGGCTTGTTGCCGTGGTGGAATACCCCCGCCCCTTCGTTCGCACCGATGATTATTTCGGACCCGACCGTCGCCGAAAGGTAGAATCCTTCACCGGAGAAGAACGGCGCGCCGCCGAATTGCGCGACCGGGATGCACGCAGCGCTTAACCGACCAGAAACAGACCGGACAAACCGGCTTACGAGAGGATAGCAATGGCCCAGCCCCCGAAAGGTACGTACGAGGTCATTCATCAGCCCAACAAGCTGAAAGATCTGGTCGGCGGACCCGCGCGCATGGATGAACGGCTGATCGCAAAGGCCGAAGCCGCGCTGGCGGACGCCGTCTCCAAGATCGATCTCGCGGAAACCGCCAAGGACAGCATCGTCAAACTGGACGAGGCCGTTGAGAGACTGCAGGCGGAAGGCGCCGAGCCCGCCGGCCCCGAACGCACGATCTATACGGTGATGCACGATCTGCGATCCCAGGGGGCCAGTTTCGGCTACCCCATGGTCGAGAAGATCGCGACCTCGATGAACCGCTACCTGGAGCTGGGCGAGCCCGGACAGCGCGGGCACAATGACGCGGATGCCATCAAGGCCCATGTCGATGCCCTGAAAGCCGTGGTCGCAACGAAAATGAAAGGCGAGGCTGGCGCCATCGGCCAGCAGATCGTCGCCGGGCTCTACAAGATTTCCCGCACCAAGAGCAAATAAGCGACAGCCTTATTCGAGGCGGAGCTTCTCCATCTCGGCGCGCATCTGCTCCGGGATCGGCACCGGCGTCTGCGTTGCCCGGTCGACATAGACATGCACGAAATGACCGAGCGCGGCGATTTCATCGTCGCCTTCACGGAACAGTGCGGTTGCGTAGGTGACGCTCGACCGGCCGAGGCGGTCTACCCGGATACCGGCATCGATGCGATCCGGGAAAACCAGTGATTTCTTGAACTGGCAACGTGTCTCCACCACCAGCCCGACGACAGGGCTGTTGTGGATATCCAGCCCGGCTTCACGGATCAGGTGCGTGTTCACGGCGGTATCGAAATAGGAATAATACTGGACGTTGTTGACGTGCCCGTAGACGTCATTGTCCATCCAGCGCGTCGGAATCTCCAGCCACCAGCGGAACCGCTCCCGGGTCTCGGTCTCTCCCTCCGCGCTCACCGAAGCGCTCCGAAAAAGTCAGCCAGCACATCCAGCGTCTCGTCCGGCTGTTCGATCATCATCATGTGACCCGCTTTCGGCAGAATAACCGCTCGGACATCCGGCAGAGCATCCACCAGCGGCCGGGACAGCTTGGCCGGGGTCATCTTGTCGTCGGAGCCGGAAAGTACCAACGCCGGACATGACACTGCCGCCGCAGCTTCCAACGCCCCGTCATAGGCATCGCAGGCGGCAAGGTCGGTCGCCAGCACCGCATAGTCGCCAGCCTCCAGCAAGCGCATGCTGGCGCCGCAGACCCAGGCGCCCGGCGCCCTGTGGCCACCTATCTGCGCACGCTTGCCGACACCCCAGCCGACCATGGTCTCGAACGCCATGTGATTACCCGTGCGGGCCGCGTTCAGCAGGTCTGGATGCACTTTCATTTCCGGCACGGAGCCCAGCAGAGCGAGCGCTTTCGCACGAGCCCCCAAACGGGCCGCGACCTCAATCCCGATGAGCGAGCCCATGGAATGCCCCATGACCATCACCTCTCCGGCGCCGACCGCATCCAGCGCGGCCAGGCACCAGTCGGCAAAGGCGGGGATATTCTCCGGCACCGTCCCGCCGCTGCGGCTGTGCCCCGGCAGATCGACAGCCAGAACGGAAAAGCCGTGATGCGCGAAGTACCGCGCCTGCATGGACCAGACCGTGTGATCCATCCCGGCACCATGCAGCATCAGGATCGTTGTCTTGCCGCCGTCAAATGGACGCCCACCGGTCGCCGCGAACGCCTCATGCCCTCCTACATCGAACTTCATCTGCTTACCCCGCCTTGCGCGTCGTTGCGGCGCGCAGCGCCTGTTTCAGGTCGCCGATCAGATCGTCCACATCCTCAAGCCCGACCGAAAGCCGGACCAGATCCTCGGACAGCCCCGCCGCCTTCATCATCTCCGCATCCATCTGCTGGTGCGTGGTGCTGGCCGGATGGATGACCAGCGACTTTGCATCGCCGACATTGGCAAGGTGGGACCAGACGCCAAGCCGGTCGATGAAGGTCCGGCCTGCCTCGCGGCCGCCCTTGATCCCGAAAGCGATCATCGAGCCCGCGCCCTTCGGCATCATCCGCGCCGCCAGCTCCTTGTCCGGGTGGCTGTCCAGTTCCGGATAAAGCACCCATTCCACCGCCTCCGATGCTTCAAGGAAGGCAGCAACCTTGCGGGCGTTGGCGACATGCCGGTCCATCCGCAGCGGCAGCGTCTCGATCCCCTGCATCAGATGAAAGGCATTGGTCGGCGACATGCAGGCGCCGAAATCGCGCAAGCCCTCGGCCCGCGCCCGCATGCACAGGGCCTGGGGTCCGAATTCCTCGGCGAAATCGAGGCCGTGATAACCGGCATAGGGTTCCGTCAGGGTTGGGAACTTTCCGGAGGCTTCCCAGTCGAACCGGCCGCCATCGACCAGCACGCCGCCGATGGCCACACCATGCCCGCCGAGCCACTTGGTGGCGGAATGCATGATGAGATCGGCACCGTGATCGAACGGCCGGCAGAGATAGGGCGTCGTGAAGGTCGAATCGATCATCAACGGGATACCCGCTTCATGCGCGACTTCAGCCAGCGCGGCGATATCCAGCACCTCTAGCCCCGGATTTCCGATGGTCTCGGCGAAGACCAGGCGGGTCTCCGGCCGAATCGCCTTGCGGAAGCCATCGATGTCGCGCGGATGCACCTTGGTCGTCTCGATGCCGAAGCGCGGCAGGGTGTGGCTGAAAAGGTTATGACTGCCGCCATAAAGCGCACTGGAGGCAACGATATGCGAGCCCGCGCCCATCAGTGTGACGATGGCGAGATGCAGGGCAGCGTGACCGCTGGCCGTTGCCACCGCGCCGACACCGCCTTCAAGCGCGGCCATGCGCTCTTCCAGTACCGCGACCGTCGGATTCGAAATCCGCGAATAGATGTGCCCGGCCCGTTCCAGGTTGAACAGCGAGGCCGCGTGTTCGGAGTCCCGGAACACATAGGATGTGGTCTGGTAAATCGGCACCGCGCGGGCGCCTGTATCGCTGTCCGGCTGCTGTCCGGCATGCAGCGCGAGCGTGTCGAAACCGAAGAGATTTCCGTCTGAAGTCATGTTCTGCCCCTCCATCCTGCACTGTGGCCAGGTTCGGCGCGATCTTTAACGGATGGAGGGTTGGACGCAAGCGCGATGGCGGTCTTGCAGCGATATTTGCGGGTGCGGGGCCCCACACTACGGAGCCACCCGAACCGATGGTTCAGAATCGAAGGACCGCGCCGAAGCGCGGCCCTTCACGTATTCTTTTTTAGAGTTTGAGCACCCTGTTCAACTTGCCCGAGGCAGACGGTAAAGCCCCCACCAGAAATGTCAAGTCGGAGTCAGCGGGGCGACAAAAATGTGACAACGAACGGTGCGAACGAACATTTCAATATCGCCCTAAAAGGCTCATGGCAACGGCAGAATCATATGCTGCATCGGTACGCTAACGCCTTGAACGATAAGTCCTTCCGGCTCCACTCCCCAGACTGAAAACCCGAGACTGTCATAAAGCGAACGAGCCGGACCAGCCTGCTCCGAGACACTCAAGTGTATGTCCGTGACACCGTCGAGTGTACCCGCATGAGCTATCACAATTTCCATCAAGGCGCGGCCCGCGCCGAGCTCTCTCGCAACCGGAGCGACGTACATGCTCCATACATGAACCTTATGCCGTGTTTTCTGTTTCTGCTCCCGGTACAGCCCCGCCATTCCGCACAGACGATCGGTAAAGGCTCCGAAGACGACATCGCCGTTCCGCCGGGCGAACAACTGACGCGCATCTTCTTCAGTCCGCAGGAAATCATCTTCGGGGGCCGCGGCAAAAGATGTTGGATCCCCGGTCAACGCTTCCCGTCTCAGGGCAAGGAACGCAGCTTCGTCGCCCTGGCCGAGCGCACGGACAGAAAAGGCTGTTTCCCCAGCTAAGGTCACGGCGCAGCGTCATCCTTCCAGCGCCGGACCGTACCGCTATCGATATCGAAGAGATCCAGCACCCGGCCGAGGGAATGGTCCACCATATCCGCAATAGAGTCAGGCTTCGCATAGAAGGCCGGAACCGGCGGCGCGATGATCGCCCCCATGTCGGAAAGGGTCAGCATGTTCCGCAGATGGCCGGAGTGCAGCGGTGTTTCCCGCACCATGCAGACCAGACGGCGGCGCTCCTTCAGGATCACATCAGCCGCGCGCGACAACAGCGTGTCGGTGACGCCCGTCGCGATCTCCGCCAGTGTCTTCACCGAGCATGGGGCAATGATCATGCCCATTGTCCGGAACGATCCGGAGGCGATGGCGGCACCGATATCCTTGTTGGCATGCACCACATCGGCCAGCTTCTCGACATCCCTGACCTTGAAGGTCGTTTCATGCGCCAGCGTGATTTCCGCTGCCCGGCTCATGATCAGGTGAGTCTCGATTTTTTGCTCGTCCGGCAGAGCCCTGAGCATTTCAAGCAACCGGATGCCGTAGACAACTCCCGAGGCCCCGCTGATCCCGATTATCAGCTTGTTTTTTTGAGGATTTCTCATGAAAAAAATTTACCTCGGGAATCCAGCACGTTGGGAGTTTTAACCAAAAAATCGCGCAACATGCCCGAAGCGGACTCATTGCACAAGCCCCTAAAGATACCTATTCTCTGAATTGTAACGTTTGAAAGTTCACGATCAAAAAAGGAGAGCATAGGCATGGCCCAGGCACAGCGGATTGAATCGCTGAAACAACGCCACGAGACCTTGGAGCGAAACCTTGATCAGGAACGTACCAGACCCATGCCGGACAGCGCTGCTGTCGCAGAAATAAAACGGAAGAAACTTGCGATTAAAGATGAGATGGAGAATCTCAGGCCCTAGCCGGGCAATCCCGTTACTTCACCGCTTTTATCAGAAAGCCATTCGCACCCGCCGGATTTTCGGCGGGTGTTTGTTTTTCCGCTCCAATAATCGCTAGACAGCCATCCAGCCGCCATCAAGCGTCAGCGTGGTTCCGGTCATATTGTCGGCGGCACTGCTGCACAAGAACAGCGCGGCACCCGCAAGCTGCTCGACCGTGGTGAACCTTCCAGACGGCTGCTGGTCAATCAGCAGGTCATAGGTTGCCTGCTCGATACTTGTTCCGTCCCTTTTCGCCCGGTCTTCAATCTGCACTTCGACCAGCGGTGTTTTCACCCAGCCGGGGCAGATCGCATTGCAGGTCACACCGCTCCGGGCGTTCTCCAGGCCGGTCACCTTGGTCAGACCGACGACACCGTGCTTGGCCGCCACATAGGCCGACTTGCGGACCGACCCGCCGAGACCCGCATTGGACGCGATATTGACGATACGCCCCCATCCACGCCGCTTCATGCCCGGCAGGGCCGCGCGCGTCGCATGAAACGGGGCCGAGAGGTTGATCGCGATCAGTGCGTCCCAGCGCTCGACCGGAAAGGACTCGATCGTCTCGGTGTACTGAACCCCCGCATTGTTCACGAGGATGTCGACGGAACCGAATTGCCCCTCGGCGGTCCGAACAAGATCTTCGATCTCGTCCGGATTACCCATGTCCGCGCCATGGTAGATCACCGGAACACCATGCTCCGCTGCCAGAGCCGCCCGTCCCTTCTCGATCTCCGCAGCATCGCCCAGGCCGTTCAGCACGATATTCGCGCCCTCGGCGGCGAAGCCTTCGGCCAAGGCCGCGCCGATCCCGCTGGTCGAGCCGGTTACGAGAACTGTCTTGCCTTTCACGGAGGCCCTTTCCAGAAGCAGAGCGATATTACGCAAATATCGGCAGTGAGAGGGAAGCCGGAGAAGACGTTACTGTGCGGTCCAGCCGCCATCGAGCGTGACAGTCGTGCCCGTCATGTTGCTGGCGGCATCGCCGCACAGGAACACGGCAGCGCCGGCGAGCTGCTCGACCGTGGTGAACTGTCCGGAAGGCTGCTTTTCCAGCAGCAGCGCCTCGGTCTCGTCCTCGACGCTGGTGCCGTTTGCCTCGGCACGCGCCTCGATCTGGGCGACGACCAGCGGTGTCTTCACCCAACCGGGGCAGATCGCGTTACAGGTCACACCGCTCTGGGCATTTTCCAGCGCGGCCACCTTGGTCAGACCGACGATGCCGTGCTTGGCCGCGACATAAGCCGACTTGTTCACCGAGGCGACAAGGCCGTGCGCCGAGGCCACGTTGATGATCCGGCCCCAGCCGCGCTTCTGCATCCCGGGCAGAGCGGCCCGCATGCCATGGAAAGCAGCGGAAAGATTGATCGCGATCACCGCATTCCAACGGTCCACGGGGAATTCCTCGATCGGCGCGGTATGCTGGATGCCCGCATTGTTCACGAGGATGTCGACGGAACCGAACTGTCCCTCGGCTGTCCGGATCAGATCCTCGATCTCCTCCGGCTTGGTCATGTCGGCGCCATGGTAGATCACCGGGACGCCATGCTCCGCTTCCAGAGCCGCGCGTCCTTTCTCGATCTCGGCCGCTTCGCCCAGGCCATTGATGACGATGTTTGCACCTTCGGCCGCGAATGCCGCCGCCATGGCCGCGCCGATGCCGCTGGTCGATCCAGTGATGACCGCTGTTTTGCCCTTCATGCCCCTGCCCCCGTGTCCATTCGTTTTGTCCTGCCTCGTCCGATACAGAGAATAATGCTGCACCGCAAGGTCCGGCAGGTCGACGATTAGCGCTTGAAAAGAGACTCAGCGGCAGAGGAAACAGACTGCTTTTCGGCAATCATCGCTTCCGCGCGCTGAATTTCGGTCTTCATGTTCTCGATGTAGTCCTGAAGGTCCTCGATATTCCAGGTCGAAAGATCGACCGGCTTGCGGGTCACGTTCTTCGGTTCAAGATCTTCGAATGTCATCTGCCCTCTCCCGATATCCGGTTTCGCCGCGATCCATCTTGAAGCACCGTGCATTTTGCCGACGACTTATGATTGGATCGTTCCGTATCTTGCTCTATATAACCATCATTCAGAACAATTCAGACAACCAAGAAAGAACGGATCCGCAATCCGAATGGTATGCGGATAACGCGCTTCAAAGGAGATATCATGGCGAATCCGCTGATGCCGAAAGCGACGGCCGTTTGGCTGATCGACAATACGGCGTTGTCGTTCGAACAGATCGCCGATTTCTGCGGCCTGCACGCCCTCGAAGTTCAAGCCATCGCCGACGGCGAGGTCAGCTCCGGTATTCAGGGCATTGATCCGCTGCAGAACGGACAGTTGGCCCGGGGCGAGATCGAGAAAGCCCAGGAAGACCCGTCCTATCGGATGAAGATGCTGGTCAGCACGCTGCCGCAGCCGAAAGCCCGCTCCAAGGGACCGAAATATGTTCCGGTCTCCAAGCGCGGCGACAAGCCGGACGCAATCGCCTGGCTGGTCAAGCACCATCCGGAGCTGAAGGATGCCCAGGTCGCCAAGCTCGTCGGCACGACCAAGGACACGATCGACAAGGTCCGTGACCGCACGCACTGGAACTCCCAGAACATTACGGCACGCCACCCGGTCCTGCTTGGTCTCTGCTCGCAGACCGACCTGGATCAGGCCGTGACCAAGGCCGGCGGCAC
>NZ_JACZFS010000062.1 GCF_014904795.1 Nisaea nitritireducens | reverse complement strand
GAAGCTCAGCTTGAGTCGATTTCCGAAGTACCCTGACGCTTCAGACCACAGAAAAAACAAACGGCCGGTCAGATGACCGGCCGTTTTTCGTTCCGACTTCACCAGATTATTTCCCGGCATTACTCAAGAGCGCCGCCTCTGAACGCTGCCATATGAAAAGCCGACTGTGCTGGCTCATAGATGTAGTCCCGCCCGACAGGACAGGCCCGGCGCGCGAGGCATGACCCTTCGAGGCACAAGTCTCCGCTACCAGAACGGAGATGGGACCGGCAGGCCGGCACGTCATAGCCGCTGCCGGAGAATGCACAGACGGGACAGGTCGTGAGGCACGGTCGATCAGAGCAGCTGTCGCACGGGCTGTGCGTTTCGGCTTCTGTCAGGGACGGCAGTTCAAGAACCGCCTCGAACAACAAAGCCCCCCGATATCCGTGCCAGAGTCCGTATACAGGGTGGATCAGGATACCTATCGGCGACGGAGAAACCGGCTCGGCGCGCATCGCCCATTGCTGGAACGGCCGAAAGGGTGGGCCATCAGACGGCAGCACGGCAGCGCCCCCGAACGCTCCGGCCACCTCTCCCAGCACCTCTCCGCTCCAGCGGTCCAGCGGGTCTGCACCATCCGGCATTCGCGCGGAAAACGCCTCCCACATCCCTGGCCCGGCATTTCCCGCAAGCAGGACAGTCCCGACTGATTCGCCCCCGGGAAGTGCCAATTCCCGTGCATCCGGATGAAATCCGCCGCGCAACAGCAGACCGTGGCGAAGGAGAGCAGCCGCCACCCTGTCGCAGTCGGTCATCGAATCCTCCCAGTCGTGCCCCAAGCCATGATTGAAATCGCCTATTCCCGACCTAGTGTCCCGCTGACGACATAGCTACGGTCGGAGCCAATCGAAAACATATACCAAAGCCTTATTTTCATTGCTCCCGGGACCCGACTTGGCTTTATCCTTTTCGCGATAAAAAAGACGGGGCAGGAAAAAGCAAAGACCCGTTCGGTGGAGAGTATGACCAAATATGTTCGACGACCCAAATGACGTCCCGCTAACCATCGATTTTTTCCTGACGCCGAACTTTTCGCTGCTTCCCTTCACTGCGGCCGTAGAGCCCCTGCGCTCGGCCAACCGCATGGCCGGAAAGACGCTCTATCATTGGCGCGTGCTGAGCGAGGACGGCAAGCCCGTGCAGGCCAGCAACGGCGTCGAGGTAAATACTGTCGGGACTCTTTATGACCTGACCAACTCGGACGCCGTCATCGTCGCCGCCGGGATCGACGCCCAGCATTATCGCAACGATCGGGTATTCGGTGCCCTACGGCGCTTGTCCCGCCAGGGTGCGGCCATCGGGTCGGTCTGCACCGGCGCACATGTGCTGGCCCGGGCCGGCCTGCTGGAAGACCGGCGCTGCACCATCCACTGGGAAAATCTCGGCGGTTTCACCGAAGAGTTCCCGGAGATCGAAGTGACGTCGGACCTGTTCGAGATCGACCGGGACCGCTTTACCTGCTCCGGCGGGACGGCCGCCCTCGATATGATGCTGCACCTGATTGCCAAGCAGCACGGCTTCAAGCTGGCGAATGAGGTCTCCGAGCAGTTCATCCACGACCGAATCCGCGAGCCGCACGATCATCAGCGCATGGAATTGCGTGCCCGCCTTGGTGTCAGCCATCCGAAGCTGATCAATGTGATTGCCGAGATGGAAGCCAATCTGGAAGAGCCGCTGAGCCAGACCGCCCTTGCGGACAAGGCCGGACTCTCGACCCGTCAGCTGGAGCGGCTGTTCCGGAAATATCTCTCCAGCACGCCGACACGTTACTACCTGAACCTCCGCCTGCAGCGCGCCCGCCAGCTGCTGGCCCAGACCAGCATGTCGATCCTCTCGGTCGCTCTTGCCTGCGGCTTCGTCTCCGCCAGCCATTTCTCGAAATGCTACCGGGAATGTTTCGGCCGGACACCCCGTGCCGAGCGTGCGGTCCGGCATGACGCGCCCACATTGGTGATGCAGAAACTCGCAGGCTAAAATCGACGCGTTACCCAGTCTAATTGCATCGCAACAAAATCTCGTTTGACCTTGCCCGCCCCCGGACGCACACCTATCCGGTACCTGGCAGGATTTAAGATGACGACCTTCACTTCAGCAGGCATGCGCACGGGCGCATTCCTCATCTGGCCTATTGCCGTCAGCGGCTTCTTTTTTGCCGTCGCGGTTGGTGTGATCAGCCGCAATGTGGGAATGACCTGGCTGGAGGCCGTCACCATGAGCGGCTTCGTGTTCGCCGGTGCGTCCCAGGTCGCGATCATCGATCTTTGGCAGGATCCGCTTCCACTGCTGATCATCGCGATCACGACACTTGGTATCAATTCCCGCATGCTGCTGATGGGCGCATCGATCCGGGAATGGTTCGCCCCCCTGCCCCGGCACCTCACCTGGATCAGCCTCTTCTTTCTGACCGATGCCAACTGGGCCGTCGCGATCTCGGAGCGGCGTAAAGGGGCAACGGATGCCGGAATTCTGCTCGGCTCCGGCATCGCGCTCTGGTTCAGCTGGGTGTTCGGCACCGGGCTCGGCCATGCGCTCGGCGCCGCGCTGGACCCGAAGGCCCTCGCCTTCGATGTGCTGCTGCCGGCCTTCTTCGTCATCATGATCAAACCGATATGGACCGGCAGGAAGCAGATCCTGCCGTGGCTCGTAGCCGCTGCCGGCGCCATCCTCGCCAACGAGTTTGTGCCCGGTGAGGCCCATGTGGTCATCGGCGGCATTGCCGGATCCCTGGTCGGAGGCCTGCTCCGTGAACGCTGATTTTCTCACCCCATACCTCGCGTTCGACTGGACCGCGATGATTGCCATCCTGCTGATGGGAGTGGTGACGTACTTCACCCGGGTCGGCGGCTTCCTGATGATGCGCTGGGTGCCGGAAGGCGGGTTCGTGTCCCGCTGGCTCGCCGCCATACCGGGCGCCGTCCTGGTCGCGATCCTGGCCCCGACGATCTGGCATACGGGCTGGCTGGAGCGCGCTGCCCTGGTCATCGTCGCCGCTCTCTCACTGCTCGGCGCCAACCCGCTCGTGGCCGTGGCTGTCGGCACCGCGAGCGTCGCCGCGGGGCGCGCCCTGTTCTAGCTGAACTGCCGAGATTGCCTTGCACCGCATTGATCGGGCAAACTCACGGTAACAAGAACAGGATGGACGCCCGCATGCAGACCGAAGAAGCGGAGCTGCTGGCTCTGACAGAAGACGCCTCGGCCAACAAACTTGGTCTCACGACCATCCTGATAGACCTGTCTTCCATTCCCCATATCAACGATCCGATTTTTTTCCGGACGCTGATTGCGCGCATCGACGTGGTCCCGAAAGACGGCAAATCCCGGATGTACCGGCTAGCCCACCATATCGTCGCCATCGTCACCCCGGACGACCAGACACATCTGGCCGTCCAGGCGGTCGACCGGCTCGACGCGTTCCTGAAGCGCAGCGGACGCGGTGCCGCGCGGCATCAGGAATTCAGTATCAAGACGGAAGCAAACAAGCTTGCGAAGATCTGTCGCAAACTCATGTCAGAAGTCGACAACACGCGGCAACCCAGCCGCGACAGCGGCGAGCTGCAGAGTTTCATGCGGCTCTTCGAGTCGCTCCGAAATGCCGATATCTCCAATCTGGTGCGTGAGCAGGCGATCTGGGATCTTACCAACCTGCATCAGCCGACTTCCCTGGCCAGTGCGCTTACCGTCTCCATTGACGCGCTCGACGATATGTTCGGGCAGGACATCCGGGCCAATCCCTGGCTTTTCGAGAAAGTGATCGAAGTCGTCGATATCCGCATGCTCGACCATCTGGTGGAAGATCGCCTCAAGGCGGACAGGACCTATACGGTGAACGTCAACAGCACGGTGGTTATCGAGAGCGAGCTGGACGAGGCCTTCGCCGACATTCCGATGACCACCCGCAAGCGCATCATCCTTGAAGTGCCCTATGTCGAGGCACTGCACGAGCGGGCCGACTTCGACCGCATGGTGGATGATCTCAAGCATGAGAAATTTCCCATTGCCCTCGACGGTGTTCGCTGGACATCCCTGCCGAAACTAGAAGTGCCGCCAGAGAGCTTTGCCTATCTGAAAGTCATGTGGGATCCGCACCTGACACCGGGGAACGAAACAGACTGGGCCGCCTTTTCGGCATGCGTAGCAAAGCTCGGCCCCGAGCGCTTCATCCTCTACAATTGCGTTGACGGTACGGCGATCCCGGATCTGCACGCGCTTGGTATCACCCTGTTCCAGGGCCGTGGTGTCGAGGACTTCATCCGCCGCGACCGGGTCGAACTCCTGCATGCACAGGAACGCGATGAGCAGGACGAACAACTTGCCGACGAGACCGACCTGAACGGCGGCAGCAAAGGAATTCTCGGGAAATTTCTTGGTGGATAGTGCCAACTTCCCGAAGCGCCCGAAGCTGCGGCAATCTGGGGCTTGATTTGCGCGGCATGGCCATCGACCATGCGGTCAGAGAAACACTATAAAAAACGTTATCAGGGAGGCTCGGAATATGGGCCAGTTCGACGCCGTCTATCGGCATTCTCTCGACGACCCGGAAGCATTCTGGGGCGCGGCGGCCGAAGACATTTTCTGGTTCAAGCGCTGGGACAAGGTCCTCGACGACACCAACCCGCCATTCTATCGCTGGTATGCCGGCGGCACGACGAACACCTGCTACAACGCGCTTGACCGGCATGTCGAAGAAGGCCGCGGCGACCAGGCGGCCCTGATTTATGACAGCCCGGTCACCGACACCAAGCAGACCTTCACCTACAGCGAGTTGACCGACAAGGTCGCCGCCTTTGCTGGCGTCCTTGCGAAATACGGTCTCGGCTATGGAGACCGGGTGATCATCTACATGCCGATGATCCCTGAAGCCGTGATTGCCATGCTGGCCGCGACACGGATCGGCGCGGTGCATTCGGTGGTCTTCGGCGGCTTCGCCTCGAACGAGCTGGCCAAGCGGATCGACGACTGCAAACCGAAGCTGATCGTCAGCGCCTCCTGCGGCATCGAGCCCGGCCGCACCGTCGCCTACATGCCGCTGCTCGACGGCGCCATCGAGATGGCGACCCACAAGCCGGATCATTGCATTGTCCATCAGCGCCCCATGGCGGAGGCCAAACTGACGCCCGGCCGTGACATTGAATGGAACGCCGCCCATGAAGGTGTGGCGCCGGCGCCTTGTGCAGAAGTGCTCGCGACGGACCCTTGCTACATTCTCTACACCTCAGGCACGACGGGCGTTCCCAAGGGAGTGGTCAGGTCGACCGGCGGCCATATCGTTGCCCTCAAATGGTCGATGAAGAATATCTACGGGGTCGATCCGGGAGAGGTCTTCTGGGCAGCGTCGGATGTCGGCTGGGTGGTTGGCCATTCCTATATCGTCTACGCCCCGCTGTTCCACGGCTGCACCACAATGCTCTATGAGGGCAAGCCGGTCGGCACACCGGATGCGGGTGCCTTCTGGCGGGTCATCTCCGAGCACAAGGTCAGCACCATGTTCACCGCGCCGACCGCTATCCGGGCGATCAAGAAGGAAGACCCGGACGGCAAGCTGCTCGCGGATTACGACCTCAGCCACTACAAGGCCCAGTTCCTGGCTGGCGAGCGCTGCGACCCGGACACACTGCACTGGTGCGAGGAAAAGCTGAAAGTGCCGGTGGTGGATCACTGGTGGCAGACCGAAACCGGCTGGCCAATCGCCTCCAACTGCCTCGGTATCGAGGAGCTTCCGGTCAAGGCCGGCTCGCCCACACGGGCCGTGCCCGGCTGGGACGTGCAGATCCTCGATGAGGCGAACAAGGAAATGAAGCGCGGCGAGATCGGCGCCATTTCCATCAAGCTGCCCATGCCCCCCGGCTCCCTGCCGACGCTCTGGCAGAACGACGACCGGTTCGTTGACAGCTACCTCGCGGACTATCCCGGCTACTACAAGACCGGGGACGCCGGCTATATGGATGAGGACGGCTATCTCTATGTGATGAGCCGGACGGACGACATCATCAATGTCGCCGGACACCGGCTGTCCACGGGCGGCATGGAAGAAGTGCTGGCGGGCCACCCGGCCGTCGCGGAATGTGCCGTCATCGGAGTCGCCGACCAGCTCAAGGGCCAGGTCCCGCTCGGTTTCGTGGTCCTGAAGGACGGCGTGAACACACCGAACGAGCAGATCCTGAAGGAACTGGTGCAGATGGTCCGCGACCGGATCGGCCCGGTGGCCGCCTTCAAGCAGGCCACAATCGTCCATCGCCTGCCGAAGACCCGCTCCGGCAAGATCCTGCGCGGCACCATGCAGAAGATCGCCGACAGCCAGGATTATCCGATGCCGGCCACCATCGACGATGCGTCGATCCTGCCAGAGATCAAGGAAGCGCTCACCGAGATCGGCTACGCGAAGTAGCTCTTAGCTGACCAATCGGTCGTTCATATTGCCCGAAATAAAAAAGGCCCCGAGGAATATATCCCGGGGCCTTTCTTTTTCAGGGCACAGCACCTGAACCTCTTGATCGGTGTAATTGAGCGCTATGCGCCCAAACCCTCCGGCACCGCCGGCTTGCCGATGATCGGCGCGTCCGGAATGCGGCCTTCCTCGATGCCGTGACAGGCGACGAGTGCGCCGTCGCCGGTCGGCTTCGGCTCCGGGCGTTCGCTCATGCAGCGGTCGTCGGCGAAGGGGCAGCGCGGATGGAAGGCGCAGCCTGACGGCGGGTTGATCGGGTTCGGGACTTCGCCGGCCACCGGCATCCGGTCACGGCCGGACATTTCCAGATCCGGGATGGTATCCAGCAACAGCCGCGTATAGGGATGGCGCGGCTTGCTGAACAGGATATCAGACGGCGCGACCTCGGCCAGACGACCGAGATACATCACACCGACCCGGTCGGAGACGTGGCAGACCACGGCCAGATTGTGGCTGATGAAGAGATAAGTCAGCCCCAGTTCCTTCTGCAGATCCCGCATCAGGTTGAGAATCTGAGCCTGCACCGACACGTCGAGCGCGGATGTCGGCTCATCGCAGACCAGGAAATCCGGCTCGCTTGCAAGGGCGCGGGCAATCGACAGCCGCTGGCGCTGGCCGCCGGAGAATTCGTGCGGGTATTTTTCGCCATCTGCCGGCGACAGGCCGACCTGGGTCAGCAACTGCCCGACACGCTCCAGCACCTCGTCCGGGCTGTCCGCCAGGTCAAAGGCACGGATCGGCTCGGCAATGATGTCCCGTACCTTCCAGCGTGGATTGAGGCTGGCATAGGGATCCTGGAAGATCATCTGCAGACGGCGACGGATCGGTGCCATCTCCTTGCGGGAGCGGCCGGCGATATCCATGCCTTCGAACTCGATGGAGCCGCTGCTCGGCCCGTGCAGGCCGACAATCAGTTTCGCCACCGTGGACTTGCCGCAGCCGGATTCGCCGACAAGACTGAAGGTCTCGCCCGCCTTGATCTCGAAATCGATGCCGTCGACAGCCTTCAGGATCTGTTTCGGCTGCCCTTCGAGCACCCGGTTCAGCCATGGGGCGGATACGTCGAAATACCGTTTCAGCCCTTTGACCTCGAGGATCGGAACGCCGGGCTTCAACTCGTCGTGGGTTGCGGTTTCATGGGTTGCGGTCGCTGTCTCAGACATGGGCCGCCTCCTTGTCATAGAGCCAGCAGGCAACTTCGGTACCGTCCACATCGATCGGGTCCGGCCGCTCCTTGAAGCAGCGATCGAACGCTTTCGGGCAGCGCGGATTGAAAGCGCACCCGGTCGGGATGTTGGTCAGACGCGGCATGGAGCCTTCGATCTGGCGCAGTTTCTCGTCCGTGTGGCCGATCACCGGGATCGAGCCCATCAGGCCTTCGGTATAGGGATGCTTGGCCTGCTTCACGACCTGGCGCACCGGACCGATCTCCGCAATGCGCCCGGCATACATGACAGCCACCCGGTCGGCGGTTTCAGCAATCACGCCCATATCGTGCGTCACCAGCATGACCGCCGTGCCGTGATCCCGGCAGAGCTTCTTCAGCAGTGCGATGATCTGCGCCTGGATCGAGACGTCGAGCGCCGTGGTCGGCTCGTCGGCAACCACAAGCTTCGGGTTGACGCACAGGGCGAGCGCGATGACGACACGCTGGCGCATGCCACCGGAGAACTGGTGCGGATACTGATCGACCCGCTTCTCCGGTGCCGGAATGCCGACCTCGGTCAGCAACTCGACGGCGCGTTCCCGGGCTTTCGTCGGCGTCATGTCCGTATGGGTCATGATCGTCTCGGTAAGCTGGCGGCCGACCGTATAGAGCGGGTTGAGGCTGGTCAGCGGGTCCTGGAAGATCGCACCGATCTCACGCCCGCGGATCTTCCGCATCTCTTCGTAGCCGAGATTGTCGATCCGCCGTCCGTTCATGACGATCTCGCCGCCGGCGACCCGTCCCGGAGGTTCCAGCAGGCCGATGATGGCCGCTCCGGTGAGGGATTTTCCGGCGCCGGATTCCCCGACCACGCCGAGCACTTCGCCTTCGTCGATGTGGAAAGACACATCGTCAATGGCCGTCAACAAGCCCTTCCGCGTCGGAAACTCGATACGGAGGTTTTTGACTTCAAGAAGATGTTTCGACATTAGCGCAGCTTCGGGTTGAGGGCGTCACGGAGCCAATCCCCGAGGAGATTGACGGCGAGCACGAGGACCGCCAGCGTCATCCCAGGGAAGATCGAGATCCACCAGAGGCCAGAGAACAGGAAATCGTTACCGATCTGGATCAGGGTGCCGAGTGACGGCTCGGTCGGCGGCATGCCGACGCCGAGGAAGGACAGGGTCGCTTCCGTCAGAATGGCAAAGGCAAGACCCAGCGTAGCGATAACCAGCACCGGGCCCATCACGTTCGGCAGCACGTGCCGGATCATGATCAGGATCGGATGCAGGCCGATGATCCGGGCCGCCTGGACATATTCCTTGTTCCGCTCAACCAGGGTCGAGCCGCGCACCGTACGGGCATATTGCACCCAGTTCGAAATGCCGATGGAAAGCACCAGCACCGGGATGATCATCGCGTCATGCTGTTCCCGGTCCAGGATCCCACGCATGATCCCGTCGATCAGCAGGGCGATCAGGATGGTCGGGAAGGAAAGCTGGATATCCGCGATCCGCATGATCACGGCATCCACCTTGCCACCGATATACCCGGCAGCAAGACCGGCAGCGATCCCGATCACCGCGGACAACACGACACTGGCAAAACCAACCAGCAGCGAGATCCGCATGCCGTAAAGAATGGTCGAATAGATATCGCGGCCGAGATTATCCGTTCCAAGCAGGAAGCGAGCCTCTCCGTCCTCGGTCCAGGCCGGCGGCAGCTCGGAATCCATCAGGTCGATGGATGCCAGATCGAACGGATTGTGTGGCGCGATGACCCCGGCGAACACCGCCGACAGGATAAGCAACAGCGTGACCACTGCCGCCGCCACGGTAAGAGGAGAATTCCGGAAGCTGTAGCAAAGCTCGTGATCCCAGATCCGGTAGAGCAGGCTCGGCTTCGCGGAGACGGGTTTGGGTGAGGTTGTATCAGTCATCATCCGGCCCTCAATGTCCGCCGCCGTGGCCTTCAACGCGCAAGCGCGGATCCACGACGTAATAGAGAATATCGACGACCAGGTTCAGAACGACGAAGAGGAAGGAAATCATCACCAGATAGGCGGACATGACGGGCAGGTCGACTTCCTGAATGGATTGCAGGAACAGGCGCCCCATGCCGGGCCACTGGAACACACTCTCGGTAATGATCGCAAAGGCGATCAGATTGCCGAGCAGCAGGCCGGTCACCGTGATCACCGGCACCAGCGTGTTCTTCAGAGCATGGCCGAAATTAACAGCACGGTTGGTCAGCCCGCGGGCCCGCGCGAACTTGATGTAGTCCGTGCGCAGCACTTCCAGCATTTCCGCGCGGATCAGCCGCATGATCAAGGTCAGGGTGAACAGGCCGAGCGTCAGGGCGGGAAGGATGATCGCCTTCAGGCCGCTGGTCGTCAGGAGACCAGTCGTCCAGCCCCCCGGCAGCGTGACCACATCGCCGCGCCCGAAGGACGGCAACCAGCCAAGCACAACGGCAAAGAGATAAATGAAGAGAATACCGATCAGGAAGGTCGGCACGGATATTCCGACCAGCGACAGGGTCAGCATCGCCTTGCTGCTCCACCGGTTCCGGTAAAGTCCCGTATAGACGCCTGCCGGCAAGGCCAGCGCAAAGGCAATCACGGCGGAAACCATGCTGAGCTCGATGGTTGCAGGTAACCGCTCCAGCAACAGGTCGGTAACAGGCGACTTGTGCTGATAGGACAAACCAAATTCGAGCTGCGCCGCGTTCACGACGAACTTCCCGAAACGAATGATCAACGGATCATTCAGGCCGAGCCGTTCGCGCAGGGCTTCGCGCTCTGCAATCGGCGTGTCGACCCCGACCATCTGGTTCACGGGATCGCCGAGGAACTGGAACATGAAAAAGGCAACGAGGCCGACCACCAGCATCACAAGGATGGATTGGGCCAGCCGACGAAGAATGAATGCAACCATAAACGGTCACGCTTTCCGGCAGGTTTAGCAGATCTCTCAAAAGGCAGGGGCCGGTCCTGAGACCGGCCCTTACCCATTCGTCCGTGAATTACTTCACGTTGACGTAGTAGAAGCGGAACTGGTTGTCAGCACGCTGCTTCAGCTCGATGTTGTCGCGCTTGCCCCAGGCGAGAGCCTGCTGGTGAAGCGGGACGGTAGCAACTTCGGACGTGGAGATCTTGAAAGCTTCCTCGATCATCGCGTCGCGCTTTGCCTTGTCGGTTTCGACACCGATCATGTCGGTCAGCTCATCGACCCGTGCGTTGCTGTAGCCAGAATAGTTATACGGGCCACGGCCTTCGTCCGGCTTCGGCGTGTTCAGCAGGTTGAACAGCACGTTCCAGGAGTCGAAGCTACCCGGCGTCCAGCCGAGCAGGCCGAAGGCGTAATCGCTGCCGCCCTTCGGGTTGATCGCCGCGAAGTACTTCGCTTTCGGCTGCGCCACCAGGGAGGACTTGATGCCGACCTTGGCGAGCATGGACACGATGGCCTGACAGATCTGCTCGTCATTGACGTAGCGATCGTTCGGGCAATCCATCCGGGTTTCGAACCCGTCCGGATAACCGGCTTCGGCCAGCAGAGCCTTGGCTTTGCTGCGATCGTACGGCAGGCGAGTGAAGCCTTCCGACTTATCGAACAGCTTCGGCGAAATCATGATCGCGGACGGATCGGAGAGACCACGCATGATCTTCTTCTTGATCGCCTCGATATCGATCGCGTGATACACGGCCTGGCGGACCTTGAGCTCCTTGAACGGGTTCTTGCCCTTCACGTTGGAATAGAGCAGCTCGTCACGGAACGTATCGAAGAACAGGAAGATGGTGCGCAGCTCCGGGCCGACCAGCACGCTGGTACCGTCGTTGCTGTTCACCCGCTTGATGTCCTGAACCGGCACCGGATAGACCATGTCGACTTCGCCGGACAACAGAGCCGCGACGCGGGTCGCGTCCTGGCCGATCGGGGTCATGATGACTTCGGTCAGGTTATGCTGCGGCTTGTCCCACCAGTCCTTGAACGGAACCAGGACCGTCTTCACGTCGGTCTGGCGTTCGGTGATGGTGAAAGCGCCTGTGCCGTTCTCGTGGTGAGCGGCATAGCTCTCGACACCCGTAGAGGTATTCGTCGGGGTCGTGGCGCCTTTTTCTTCGGACCACTCCTTGTCCATAATGAACCAGGTATCCCACTCATAATAAATGATGGGATTGGGCTTCTCGGTAATGAAGTCGACCGTGTAATCGTCAACCTTGACGACTTCCTTGATGCCGACGACGCGGCCGCGCAGGTTGGCGTCCTCGTTGTTCGTCCGTTCGTAGGAGAACAGGACGTCGTCCGCGTTGAAGTCGTTCCCGTTGTGGAACTTGACGCCTTTGCGGAGGTGGAACCTCCAGCGGGTCGGCTCAAGGTTCTCCCACTTGGTCGCGAGACCCGGCTCGAATTTCAGATCCGCGTCGCGACGAACCAGACCCTCATAGATGTTTCCGAGGAAACCGAGGGTGAAGGTCACGTTGTGGGCGTGCGGATCGAGAGATGTAGTGTCTGTCTGGAAACCCCACTTCAAGGTCTTCGCCTCGGCGAGACCTCCGGAAGCGGCAACGACGGCCGCTACCGCAAGGGCGGTGAATGCTTTGCGCATGAAAAGCTCCCCAATGATGCCTCTGTCGCGCCCAATGCAGACCCTTCTATGACTTTCGGGATCCCGATCAGGGCGCGGCCCGGCAGAACTACTGGCCGGGATCAATGCATAAAACCCCCTCGTCCTGGTGGCGTCAATGACATTGATGCCTTCGGAACCCCTAGAAAAACAGCGCAGAAACGCACAACGCGAAATAACCGGCGCCCGACTTTACCTATGCTTCAGTGCAGTGCAGCATAAGCACGACAGTCGGCCGATCCGTTTCCTTGCCGGGATCGCGCACTGGCTTTTCAAGCCAAAATGGCGTGCTATGTTGGCGGTCAGTCCCCACGGCCTGTTCAGCGCCGTTCCCGAAGGAGAATCGCTATGCCTTTCCAGCCGAATTCACCGGCGGCGCGTGACGTCGCTTATGTGCTGCATCCCTACACGAACTTCGAGGCCCATGAAGAGAAGGGCCCGATGATCATCGAGCGTGGGGAAGGTATCTATGTCTATGATGATTCCGGAAAGAAATACATCGAAGGCATGGCCGGCCTCTGGTCGACCTCGCTCGGCTTCAATTCGGAGCGCCTGAAACAGGCAGCCATGAAGCAGTTCGACACCCTGCCCTATTACCATACCTTCGCGCACAAGGCGCATCTGCCGAGCATCGACCTCGCCGAGAAGCTGATCTCCAAGATGCCGGTGCCGATGTCCAAGGTTTTCTTCAACAATTCCGGCTCGGAAGCGAACGATACCGCGATCAAGATCATCTGGTATTACAACAATGCCCTCGGCCGGCATCACAAGAAGAAGATCATTGGCCGGATGAACGGCTATCACGGCATCACTCTCGCCGCGTCGAGCCTGACCGGCCGGACGATGAACCATCGCGGCTTCGACGTGCCGCTTGCCAACTTCATCCACACGGACGAGCCGCACCACTACTCCAAGTGCAATCCCGGTGAGAGCGAAGAGGATTTCGCGACCCGCCTGGCCGAGAACCTCGAGAACATGATCATCGAGGAAGGCCCGGACACGGTTGCCGCCTTCTTCGCCGAACCAGTGATGGGCGCCGGCGGTGTGATCGTTCCGCCGAAGACCTATTTCGAGAAGATCCAGAAGGTCCTCAACAAGTACGACATCCTGCTGGTTGCCGACGAAGTGATCTGCGGCTTCGGCCGGACCGGCAATTACTGGGGTTCCGAGACCTTCGGCATGAAGCCGGACATTCTGGTGTGCGCGAAGGCCCTGTCTTCCAGCTATCTGCCGATCTCCGCGACCATCATCAACGACAAGGTCTACGAGCCGGTGAAGAAAGCCAGCGCGGAACTTGGCGCCTTTGGCCACGGCTACACCTATTCCGGCCACCCGGTCTGCGCCGCCGTCGCCCTCGAGACCATGAAGATCTACGATGAGGAAAACATCATCGAGAAGGTGCAGGGCGTTGCTCCGTACTTCCAGAAGGGCATCCGCTCCTTCGCCGACCATCCGCTGGTTGGCGAAGCCCGCGGTGTCGGTCTCCTCGGCGCCATCCAGGTGATGCAGGACAAGGAATCCAAGAAGCCGTTCGAAGCCTCTGCAGGCGTCGGCCCGATGATTGCCAATCTGGCGACCGAGGAAGGCCTGATGCTGCGCGCCGTCGGTGACAGCATCGCCTTCTGCCCGCCGCTGATCATCACCGAGAGCCAGATCGACGAGATGTTCGCAGCTTTCCGGCGCGGCCTCGATCGCGCGCTCGATCACCTGCGCAAGGAAGGCCAGGCCGTCGCCTGACCTGACGAAACAGCATGACAAGAAAAGGGCTGGCAACTTTGCCGGCCCTTTTTGCTTGTGCACCCCGCTTTGACGCTCGGCGGGTCTTTGGCGCTGGATAAGGCCTGAAGCAGAGCGCAACGCGCGGCCGGCATCCGCAAGTATGCCAACAAGTTGGTATTTCCCGTTATTTTCGCTTAGTCTTTTCATCACGCGTTTTGCATGTGGAGCTTCGATATGTCGTCACCGGACAATCCCGGCGAGAAGAACGATCCGAAAAAGACTCCGAACACCGATAAGCCGGAAACATCCGCCACCGATAAAAAGGATGCCCCAGCGTCCAGTGCGGCAGCGTCCGATGTGAAGGAAACGGCTTCCAAGAAAAAAGACGACGCGGCAAAAGCCGGCAGCGCCTCAGCTCGGTCGGGCAAAAAACCGGATCTTTCCGCAAAGAAGGCCCCTGGGGACGAGCAGGCCGAAACAGCGGCCGAACCGCCGCGCCGAAGCAAGCGGCTGGCCATCGCGATTGCTGCCGGCCTTGCAATTATCCTGCTTGGCGGGCCGGCCCTGTTTGCATTCTGCGTGGCGCAATCGACACCGAGCTTCGATGCCGCCATAGCACCGAACGGTAACCCGGTCGCCTGCCCGGTGATCGCCGGACATTTCGACGATTGCTATCTCTCTGAAGAGGTCACGGTATCCGCTCCCGCGGCGGCGCCAAAGTCCGGCTTGGAGGCGTTTTGCTGTGATGTGGTGGTGGAGCGGTCGCTGATACTCAAGGCCGAATACACCGGTGCATCAGGCAGTCTGCCAAGGACGCTGAATGCAGACGGGAACAGCCTGCCAATCAACGATGGTGCCCGTATCACCGGCAACCCGGTCCTCCTGAGTGGAACCACGCCCCCGCAGCGTTCCCTTCGTCTTTCCGCCATGCCGCAGTTTTCCGTGCCGCTACTGGAGCAGGCCGAATCGTTCCTCGGACGCCCCACCGGCATTCCCGTCGAGCGTCTGATCGCCTCTATCGCTCCGGGCTCCGTGGAAGAAACTGTTATCCAGAAAGACGTTCCGTTGACCGAGGGCGGGACCATGGTGCGCATCTCCACCGGCGCGCCCGAGTTACAGCAGATCAGCATCCGCGCGCGGACATCCGGCACCCTGCTGTTCACGGACACGCTTTCAAGTGGCACGAACCCCGCCGAAATCCTGGTTGCCCCAAGCGGGCTTCAGCGGACCAATGACGGATGGCTGATGCGCAGGATCGCGTCGGCCGGCCCAAGCGGCGGGTCCGGCATTCGCGCGGCCTACGACATTCTGCAACGGCAATCGGTATCGCGGCTCACCACCAGCGACGAGGCGCCGGATGCGCTGCATGCCGCCGGGCGCGCCTGCGTCGCCTTCTACAGCGCCATGCGCGAGGATTTCAGTCGTTTCGACGCGGCTGTCGCCACCTATGTGGCGGCCAGGCCGAGCGGGCTTCTGACCGCTCTCTCACCGGCAGACCCGCATGGCTGCACCGATGACGGAAACTCCGGGCGGTCCTCCGAGCTCGCGGCGGACTGGCTTGCCCTGGATGCACCCATGGTCGAACTCGTCATGGCGCCTGCAAACGAAACGAAAGCAAGCGCGGATGAAACCGGCCAGGAGATCGTCAGGAAACTGCTGCTCGACTTCGCTTCCGCAGCAAAGAGCGGCGCCCGGCTCCAGGACATCAAGGCCGCCATCAATGATCCGGTCGCCATCCGCTTCGGCCGCAGTGGCGAAACGGCGCCTGGATCCCGCGATTCCGTATTGCGTATGCTGCATCAGCAATGGGCCCATGTCGGGTGCTGGATCTACGCACCGTCTAACGGTGCCGGCGGAATGGCGATGATGCTGGCAGAAGCACAGTATCCCTATCTCAACCGCATCGTGCTCGGTTTCGACGCCGGCGGCCTGGTGGAAAAGGTCGAGGTGACCGGCGTCACCTTCGACGACATCCTGCGCTTCAAGGCGGCCAATCGTGGCCGCGGATGCCAGGAATTCCTGAACCCCATCCGGCTTGCCGACTATCGGGACTGGTACGCGGATAATCCAGCTGGTACAGCGACCCCGTCCGACCATGCGGAGCGGCTTTTCCACGAAGGCCTGAAGCGGAAGTTTCGTCTCAACTAACCCTCCGATTGACATATGTTAGATGATGACCAGCTCGTCTCGAGCCTCGACGGCACGAGGCGCGGCGGACTGATATCCTCCGTCGAGCTTCCGCGCGATGCTCCCGCTGTGCGCCCGTCCCTTCACATGCTGGAGCTTTGGGACAACTGGAGCGGGTCTGGCCTCCCGCTACGATCATATTTCCCGCCAGAGAATTTTGGCAAGCTGATGGGCCGGGTTTCTCTGCTTGAACCCGTCAAAGACGGTGCGGACTTCATCTACCGGCTCTATTCGGGCATCGCCGCCAACAAGGGCGGTATGGATTTCACCGGCATGCATGTCAGCGAGATGCCTTATCCGGATTATGCCGCGGCCCTCATCCAGCAAAACCGGCAATGCCTGGTATCCGGCCGCCCGACGATTCACGAAAACCGTTTTATATGGCGCAACCGGACATACGGCATTTGCTGCGTCCGCCTGCCCGTCCGCGACAAGCCCGACGGGCCCGATATGCTGATGGTCATCGATCTGCATGCCAACCCGAACAAACGACCGGATACGTCGGACTACATTCCGAATCTCTAAACATCTCGCGCTTGAGGTAAAAGAACGCATCCGGCCTGTTCCAGCGGCGTCACGGCAGGTCGGGCCGGAACAACAGGGGCTGGACAGCTCCGATTACCGTCCGGATCATTCTGGCGAATCTAGGTCCTATGGGGGCAAGGCGATGAAAGGTTCCGCGAACGGCATGCGGGCGCTGAGAGGCGGGGCTTCCCGCTACTCGATCTTCGCACTGGCGCGCAACGCGCTCAGCTATCACGAGAACTGGCAAAAGGCCTGGCGTTCGCCGGAGCCGAAGCCTGAATACGACGTAATCATTGTCGGTGGTGGCGGCCATGGGCTGGCCACGGCCTATTACCTCGCCTCCGTGCACGGCATCAGGAATATCGCCGTGGTCGAAAAGGGCTGGGTCGGCGGCGGCAATACCGGCCGGAACACCACCATCATCCGCTCCAACTATCTCTGGGACGAAAGCGCCGGCATCTACGAGCATGCGCTGAAGCTCTGGGAAGGCATGAGTCAGGAGCTGAATTTCAACGTCATGTTCTCCCAGCGCGGCGTGCTGACGCTGGCACATTCGGAGCACGAGCTGAAAGAAATGCGCCGCCGGGTCGAGGCGATCCGCCTGAACGGCATCGACAGTGAAGTGATGAGCCCGGCCCAGATCAAACAGCTGGTGCCGATCATCGACACCAATCCCGGCATTCGTTATCCGGTCATGGGCGGCTTCATCCAGCGCCGTGGCGGCACCGCCCGGCACGATGCCGTGGCCTGGGGCTATGCCCGCGCGGCCGACGATCTCGGCGTCGACATCATCCAGAATTGCGAAGTCACCGGCATCCTGCGCGACGGAGGCAAGGTTACCGGCATCGAAACAAACCGCGGCACCATCAAGGCGAAGAAGGTGGGCGTGGTCACCGCCGGACATTCCGGCGTCGTCGCCTCCATGGCCGGCCTGAACCTGCCGATCGATTCCCGGCCCTTGCAGGCGCTGGTTTCCGAGCCGATCAAGCCCTGCATCGACACGGTCGTGATGTCGAACGCGGTACATATGTATATCAGCCAATCCGACAAGGGCGAGCTGGTGTTCGGCGCCGGTGTCGACAGCTACAATTCCTACAGCCAGCGCGGCAGCATCCCGACGGTAGAGGGGTTGCTGGCGGCAGCGGTCGAGCTGTATCCCATCGTCTCGCGCCTGCGGGTGCTGCGAACCTGGGGCGGTATCGTCGATACCTGCCCGGACGCCTCGCCGATCATTTCCAAGACACCGGTCGACGGGCTCTATTTCAATTGCGGCTGGGGCACCGGCGGCTTCAAGGCAACACCGGGCTCCGGCCATGTCTTCGCCGACCTGATCGCCCGGGACGAGCCGAACGCCATCGCCGCGCCCTTCAGCCTGAAGCGATTCGAAACCGGTTACCTCATCGACGAGCACGGCGCCGCCGGCGTCGCGCACTAGGGAGAGAAGACATGCTGCACATCACCTGTCCCTGGTGCGGACCGCGCGACGACAATGAGTTCCACTATGGCGGCGAGGCTCACATCCTGCGCCCGGCCGCACCGGAAAAGCTGAGCGACGGGGAGTGGGCCGAGTACCTGTTCCTGAAACAGAACGCCAAGGGCCCGTTCTTGGAGCGCTGGTCGCACAGCGCCGGCTGCCGGCAATGGTTCAACGTCGTGCGCAATACCGCCACCGACGAGATCATCGAGATCTATCCGATGGGCGAGCTACCGAAGAGCCCCGAAGGCATCAAGGCCTATGAAGGCAACTGGCGGCGCCAGAGCGCGGCTGAGAAGAACGCGAAAGCGGGAGTGTCGGGCACATGAGCGGGCAGTCTTTCCGGATCCGCGACAAGGGGCGTATCGACCGCTCCAAGCCGGTCCGCTTCACCTTCGACGGCAAGAGCTACGAGGGCTTTGAGGGCGACACCCTCGCCTCTGCCCTGATCGCCAACGGCGTCCACCTGATCGGCCGCAGCTTCAAGTATCACCGTCCGCGCGGCATCCTCGCCGCCGGATCGGAAGAGCCGAACGCGCTGATCCAGCTCGGCGGCGGCAACAAGTCGGAGCCGAACCTGCGGGCGACCCAGATCGAGATCTTCGACGGTCTGGAAGCCGCCAGCCAGAACCGCTGGCCTTGCCTGAAGTTCGATGTCGGTGCCGTCAATTCAGTCTTCCACCGGCTGTTCCCGGCGGGCTTCTACTACAAGACCTTCATGTGGCCAGCCTCGCTCTGGCTGAAATACGAGCATGTCATCCGGCATGCAGCCGGTCTCGGCAAGGCGCCGCCGGACCGCGATCCGGACCGCTACGAGAAGGTCCATGCCCATGCCGACGTTCTGATCGTCGGCGGCGGGCCCGCCGGTCTCGCGGCGGCGCTGGCGGCCGGCAAGACCGGTGCCCGGGTGATCCTGGCGGACGAGACGGCGGATTGGGGCGGATCGCTGCTGTCCGAGAGCGATTGCGAAATCGACGGCAAGGAGCCTGCCCGCTGGGTTGAGGAAAGTGTGGCGGAGCTGGAGGCGATGCCCGAGGTCACTCTGGTCAAGCGCTGCACCATTACCGGCTATTACGATCACAACTACCTGACCGGCCTGGAGCGGGTCAGCGACCATCTCGGCGCAGCGCCGGAACACACACCGCGCCAGCGGCTCTGGAAGATCCGGGCCAAGCGTGTTGTGCTGGCGACGGGCGCCCTCGAACGGCCACTGGTCTTCACGGACAATGACCGTCCGGGCGTCATGCTCTCCTCGGCAGTGCGCACATACGTCAACCGATACGGCGTCCTGCCCGGCCGCAAGACGGTGATCTTCACCAATAACGACGATGCCTACCGCACGGCTCTCGCCCTTGAGGACGCACACGGCCGCGTCGCCGCCATCGTCGATGTCCGCACATCCGTCACCGGCCCGCTGGCCGACGCGGTCCGGGCCAAGGGCATTACCGTCTATGAGAACCACGGCATCGTCTCGGTGCAGGGCACGCAGAAAGTGACCAGCGTCGAGGTCATGCAGCTCGATGCGAACGGCACCGGCGTCACCGGCACGGCCAAATCGGTCAATTGCGACCTGATCGCCATGTCTGGCGGCTGGAACCCAACGGTGCATCTGTTCTCCCAGTCCAAGGGCAAGCTCACCTGGGACACGGAAATGGCCGCGTTCATTCCCGGCACGGCAAGTCAGGCCCTGGCCAGCACCGGAGCCTGCAACGGCACCATGGGTCTGGCCGACAGCCTGAAGGAAGGCCTCAAACTTGGCGCCGAAGCCGCGCGCGAGGCCGGACACAAGGGACGTGCACCCGCCGCGCCGAAAGCCACCGAGCCGGAACAGGGCGGCCTGCGGCCTCTCTGGATCACGCCGGGCAAGGCCAAACTCGGCCGCAAGGGCAAGCATTTCGTTGATTTCCAGAACGATGTGACCGCCGCCGACGTTCAGCTCGCCGCTCGCGAAGGCTACCGCTCGGTCGAGCATCTGAAGCGCTACACCACCACCGGCATGGGCACGGATCAGGGCAAGACCTCCAACGTCAACGCGCTCGCCATCCTGTCGGATGTGCTGGCCTCGGACATTCCAGCAGTCGGCACCACGACGTTCCGCCCGCCCTACACACCTGCCACCATCGGCGCCTATACGGGCCGGAATGTCGGCAAACTGTTCGAGCCGGTCCGCAAGACCCGGATCGACGAATGGGCCCGGGCAAACGGCGCGAAATTCGAGCATGTAGGCCAGTGGATGCGGGCCTGGTATTTCCCGAAGCAGGGTGAGACCTTCCGGCAAGCCATCGACCGCGAGGTCAAGGCCGTGCGCGACGGCTGTGGCATCCTCGACGCCTCGACCCTCGGCAAGATCGACATTCAGGGGCCGGACGCAGCCGAATTCCTCAACCGCATCTACACCAATGCGTGGCTGAAGCTCGGTGTCGGCCGCTGCCGCTACGGGCTGATGCTGAAGGAAGACGGCATGGTCATGGATGACGGCGTGACCACCTGCATCGGCGAAAACCACTATCACATGACCACCACAACCGGCGGCGCGGCGAACGTGCTGTCCTGGCTGGAGGAATGGCATCAGACCGAGTGGCCGGACCTGAAGGTCTTCTTCTCCAGTGTGACCGAACAATGGTCCGTGGTGGCGATCAACGGCCCCAAAAGCCGGGCCGTCTTGCAGAAACTCTGCGAGGACGTGGATTTCTCCGCCGAGGCCTTCCCCTTCATGGCGATGAAGGAAGGCACTGTCGCAGGCATCCCGGCGCGGCTCTACCGGATTTCCTTCACCGGTGAGCTGTCCTTTGAGATCAACGTCCCGGCCCGCTACGGCCTGGCGCTCTGGGAAGCGCTGATGGAAGCCGGCAAGGAGTTCGATATCACGCCTTACGGCACGGAGACCATGCATGTGCTGCGGGCCGAAAAGGGCTTCATCATCGTCGGTCAGGAAACCGACGGCACGGTGAACCCGCTCGATCTCGGCATGGACTGGATCGTCTCGAAGAAGAAGCCGGACTTTGTCGGCAAGCGCTCCCTTGAGCGTGAGTCGATGGCCTCACCGGACCGCAAGCAACTGGTCGGCCTGCTGACGGAAGATCCGCAGACCGTGCTGCCGGAAGGCGGCCATGTTGTGGAGAAGCTGAAACCGGAGCCGCCGATGGAAATGCTCGGCCATGTCACGTCGAGCTATTACAGCCCGAATTGCGGCCGTTCCATCGCCATGGCTCTTATCAAGGGCGGTCATGCCCGGCACGGCCAAACCCTGCATGTCCCGCTTGAGGACAAGGTCGTGAAGGTCACGGTGACAGAACCCCGGTTCTTTGATCTGGAAGGAGAGCGGATCGATGGCTGATCTGGAAACCCTCACCACCCGCACCGCGCTCGACCCCATGGACATTGTCATCGGCGGCCCGTCCGATGCCGGGGTCACACTGACCGAGATCCCGTTCCAGACCAGACTGGTGCTGCGCGGTCTGCCATCGGACAAAAAATTCACCGCCGCCGTCAAAGGCGCGCTGGGTGTCGAGCCTCCGTCTAAGCCGGGCACCGTCACCAGCTCCAAGACTGCCCGCGTGCTGTGGACCGCCCCGAACGAGTGGATGGTCTATAGCGACGATACCGGCCTCGCCGCCACGCTGACGAAAGCCGTCGCCGGCCTGCATGCCGCCGTCACCGAAGTGACTGAGCATTACACGCTGATCCGGCTCTCCGGCAGACACGCCCGCGACGTGATGATCAAGGGCTGCGCCATCGACCTGCATCCGCGTGAATTCGGCCCCGGCCAGTGCGTGCAAAGCCATCTCGGCCGGATCACCGTACTGTTCGACCAGACCGACGAGACGCCGAGCTACCACATTCTGGTCCGGGCCAGCTTCGCCGAATATCTCTGGATGTATCTGGAAGATGCCGGGCTGGAATTCGGCGTCCGGATCGAAGCAGCCGGATAAACGCATCGCGGGCGGAAGTATTGCTCCCGCCCGCGCTTCTCTATTGCTGAAGATAATCAGATCAGCTGACCGCCGGACACTTCGATCCGCTGCGCCGTCATCCAGCCGAAATCACCGGCCAGATAGCTGCTGACAGCGCCGCCGATATCGTCCGGCTGCCCGACCCGCCCAAGCGCGATGGTCGAGGCGATATGGGCATTCATCTCAGCATTGTCGCGCACCATACCGCCGCCGAAATCCGTCTCGATGGCACCTGGGGCGAGCACATTGACGGTGATCTGCCGCTCCGCCAGCTCCTTCGCCAGATAGGTGGTCAGCACCTCGATCCCGCCCTTCATCGTGGCATAGGCGGCAAAGCCCGGCAGGGCGAAGCGGGACAGGCCGGACGAAATGTTCAGGATTCGGCCGCCATCCGCGATCATCGGGGCCAGTTTCTGCGTCAGAAAGAATACACCCTTCAGATGCACGTTCAGCATGGCGTCGAAATCAGCTTCCGTGGTCTCCGCGAAAGGTTTGAAAACGCCGGAGCCGGCATTGTTCACCAGAAAATCGACCTGCTCCCGCCCCCATGTCTGTTTCAGCGCCGCCGCGAGACGGGCAGAGAAATCATCGAAGCCGCCGATCTCCGCCGTGTCGAGCTGCAGGGCGATGGCCGTACCGCCCGACTTCGCGATTTCGGCAACGGTTTCATCGGCAGCCGCCTTGTCCGTGCGGTAAGTCAGGATCGTGTCGATGCCCTTGGTTGCGAGGTGGATCGCGCTATTGCGGCCGAGCCCGCGGCTTCCCCCTGTGATCAGGGCGATTTTTCGGTCTGTGGTCATGCTCTGTCTCCAGAAAGTCTGCGATGACCCGGAGGTGGGAACACGGAAGCGGCGCTGCCTGCCGCTTTCTCCGAATGATCTGCCCGATTCTCCAAATTTAACAGTCAGGCGCATTGATCCCGGCGCCGGACTGGCCCACCCTGTAACCGATGCAGAAAGATGCTTCGAAAGATCTCGCCCCCCTGATCACCGCCGTTACGGATTATGCGGACAGGGAGGGTGCCGGCGCCGGGCCGTGGCCGACCGTGATCGACGGCCTGAGCCTGGTCCGCAGCCGCCAGCCGACGATACTGGAGCCCTGTTGCTATCAGCCGATCTTCTGTCTGGTTCTCCAGGGCGCGAAAAAAGCCTGCTTCGGCGATGCCGTGGTCACATTCAGCGCCGGGCAATCGCTGATCGTCAGCCATGACGTCGTACTGAACAGCCGGATCGTCGAGGCCAGCCCGGCAGCACCCTACGCTGCCCTGGCTCTTGCGCTGGATTCGGCACTGCTGCGTGAGCTGGCGCGGGAGATCCGCACCGAGCCAACATCATCCGACACCGACGGCAGGACAATCGCGGCAGGCCGGACACCGCCCGAGATCGAAGATGCGATGGCTCGCCTGTTCGCCCTGACGGACAGGCCGGAAGCCGCCGCCATTCTGGCGCCCTTGATCAAGCGCGAGATCCATTACTGGCTGCTGACGGCGGAACACGGCAGCATGGTCCGCCTGTTAGCCCGCTCGGAAAGTCACGCCAGCCGGATCGCGGAAGCCATCGCCCTGATCCGCCGGGATATCACCGCCCCGCTGAAAGTCGCCGCACTGGCAGACGCTGCCGGGATGAGCCCGTCGTCCTTCCATGCGCATTTCAAATCCATCACCCAGATGGCCCCGCTGCAATTCCAGAAACAGCTCCGGCTGCTGGAAGCGCGCCGGCTGATCTATGGCGGAAATCTCTCCGTCTCGGAGGTCGCATTCGCCGTCGGCTATGAAAGTCCGACCCAGTTCAGCCGCGACTACAGCCGACGGTTCGGCGTCAGCCCGAGCCGTGACACGGTCCCCGCCACGTCCGCTACAGTCGCAGCCGCATAGATCCGACAGGAGCCCCGCCATGCGTTTCGCCGCCATCGCCGACATCCACGGAAACAGCCTCGCTCTGGAAGCCGTCCTCGCCGACATCAAGGCCGAGGGGATTTCCGACATCGTCAATCTCGGGGACTTCTTCAGCAGTCCGCTGGATGCCGAAGGAACCGCGGAACTGCTGCGCGGCATCAATGCCGTCTCGATCCGCGGCAATCATGACCGCTGGCTCATCGAACTCGCGCCCGAGGATATGGGGACGTCGGACCGCCTCGCCTATGACCAGCTGGCGACGGAAACCCTCGACTGGATCCGTCAGCTTCCGGCAACGATGGTCTGGCGGGACGAAGTCTTTCTCTGTCACGGCACGCCGGAAGACGACAATGCCTACTGGCTGGAACAGGTGACCCCGGACGGAAGGGTTCGCAGCGCGGCGCTTACCGACATCGAAGCACGGGCGCAGGACATCACGCAGCCGCTGATCCTCTGCGCCCATACCCATCTGCCCCGGACGGTGGCCCTCGCAGACGGGCGCCTGATCGTCAATCCCGGCTCTGTCGGCTGCCCGGCCTATATCGACCTCGAGCCCATACCGCACAAGGTGCAGGCCGGGAAGCCCCACGCCAGCTACGCCATTCTGGAAAAACGGCCGGAGGGCTGGTCCGTCACCCACCGGCACGTGCCATACGCGCATCTGGACATGGCGACTCTCGCCATGGAGCGCGGACGCCCCGACTGGGCGGAAAGTCTAGCCACAGGATGGATCAGCAACAAGACCTTCGCGGATATCTCCGGAGGCTGACCTGCGGCCATCCGTGGAATCAGCCTAACTAATGCCTTCTGTCTCGATCTTCAGCGGCTCACCGCAATGCTTGCAGTGAACCGCATCTTCCTCATGCCGGTTCAGACCGCATGACGGGCAGGTATAGGACACCTTCCGCGGCCGGAAAATTGCCTGGGCCAGCTGCAGGAACAGGGCCACGCCGACGATCATGATGACAATCGCAAGCAACCGCCCGGTCGTTCCGGTCAGCACGATATCGCCGAACCCGGTGGTGGTGAGCGCGGACACGGTGAAATAGAGCGCGGCAATGAAATCCTCGATCCCCGGATTGGCGCCGAACTGCAGCACGAACACCAGCGACGTCACGAAGAAGACGAACACGCCGAGATTGACCGCGCCGAGGATGACGTCCTCGTTCCGGCGGAAAAACGGGGTTTCGGATCGAAGGTCACGCAGCACGTGATAGGAATGCAGCAGCCGAAGCGCCCTGAGAATGCGCAGGAATGCGAAACTCTGGCTGAAGATCGGCGCCAGCAGCAGTGACAGGATCACGAAAACATCCGCGATCGTGTAGATTTGCCGCAGCATGCGGAGCTTGTTCGGCGCAATCCAGAGCCGGGCCATGAAATCGCCAAAAATCAGCAATCCGACCGCAATATCGATCAGGAATATCTCGGTCGATGGGGTCATGGGGATTGTGACGATAAAGAAGGCGATCGTGAAAACATCAAACGCGATGAGCGCGTACCGGAACAGCTCCGCCCTGCGGCTTCGTCCGGTGTAAAGCAGTCTTATCGCTTCCTTAAGTTTCGTCTCAGCCATGGATTTGACTCGTCACCCCGTCCGCGCATTTCACTGACCGCCCCCGAAAGGTCAGACCCGGTGCCATACAAACCCATATCCGGTTGTATTGAAAACAAAACCCGGCAAAGGGCGGACGCAAACGGCCGATCTCTTTTCCGCTGTTTCATTGATTGAACGGCCAGGCGGCTCTAGGCTGCTCCTCCCGCCGATATCAGCCCCCGCGAGCAACCATGAAACTCTCCGATCTCCAGACCCCCTGCCTGATCCTCGACAAGAGCCGGGTGGAGCGCAATTGCGCCCGCATGAGCGCGCGCGCCAAAGAGCTCGGCGTTGCCCTGCGCCCACATATGAAAACCGGCAAATCGGCGGAGATCGCGAAGATCGCAACCGCGGGACAGGCGGGCGGCGTTACCGTCTCCACACTGGCGGAAGCGGAATATCTGTTCGAACACGGCTTTGCCGACATCCTCTATGCCGTCAGCATCCCGCCCTCGAAGCTGGACCGCGCCGCCGCGCTGACGGCCCGGGGCGCGGGCCTGAAGATCCTGATCGACAGTACGGAGGTGGCAGACGCCATCGCCGCCCATCCGGGCAGCCACGCGGCCCTGATCGAGATTGATTGCGGCGAGCACCGGACGGGCGTGGATCATGACAATGACCGCCTGATCGCCATCGCCCGCATTCTCGACAAAGCCCCGCGCTCCCGCCTTGCCGGTGTGATGACCCACGCCGGCCATTCCTATCGCGGCCGCACGCCCGAAGACATGAAAGCCGTCGCCAGCGTCGAACGGGACGCGGCCGTCGCGGCGGCCGCGCTGATCCGGGCGAACGGCATCGCCTGCGCAATCGTCAGCGTCGGCTCGACCCCGACCGCGCTCTATGCCGATCATCTGGAAGGCGTCACTGAAATGCGCCCCGGCGTCTATACGCTCGGCGACCTGTTCCAGGCCGGCATCGGCAGCCACGGCATCGACGATGTCGCCTCCGCCGTTGTCGCCAGCGTGATCTCGCACAACAAGGCCCGCGGCACCCTGATCCTCGATGCAGGCGGCATCGCCCTCTCCAAGGACCGCTCGACCGAAGCGCTCGGCAAGGATGGCGATATGGGCTTCGGCCTGCTCGCGGATCTGGAAACCGGCGAACCTCTGCACGACCTCACCATCCGGGGCACACACCAGGAACACGGCGAAGTCCACCTGCCCGACCCGGCGCTGTTTGAGGAACTGCCCATCGGCGCCCGCGTCCGCGTCCTGCCGAACCATGTCTGCATGACGGTTGCGGCGTATGAGGGCTATGAGGTGTTCGAGGGAGGCTCGGACGATATCATCGCCCGCTGGGATCGGCGCAACGGCTGGTAGGCCGCCGCGCCGTCCTCAATCAGATCAGACCATGGAATCCGGGAAGGACGCTTTCCGCTTGGTCATGAATTCGACCAGCGCCTCGTCCACCGCCGGGTCTATTTCCGGCGCCTGATATTCCGCCAGCATGGTCTTCACCCGGTCGCCTGTGCGCTGATAGGCGTCGCGTGAACCTTCGGCGGCCCATTGCTCGTAGGTGTTGTTGTCGGCGACCTTCGAGCGGAAGAAGGCGTTCTCGAAATTCGCCTGGGTGTGAGCGCAGCCGAGGAAATGCTTGCCGGGGCCGACCTCGCGGATCGCGTCCATGGCCTGACCGTTTTCGGTCAAATCCACGCCGCCCAGGAGCGTCGGCATCATGGCGAGCTGGTCCGCATCCATCAGCAGCTTCTCGTAAGAGGCGACAAGGCCGCCCTCAAGCCAACCTGCGCTGTGCAGCACAAAGTTCACGCCGCCCATCACGGTCGGGTTCAGGGTCTGCGCGGACTCGTAAGCCGCCTGCGCATCCGGGGTCTTGGAGCCGCAGAGAGAGCCGCCGGAGCGGAACGGAACGCCGAGACGGCGGGCAAGCTGGGCGCAGCCATAGAGCACCATGGCAGGCTCCGGCGTGCCGAAGGTCGGGGCGCCGGACTGCATGGAGATCGAGCTGGCGAAGGAGCCGAAGATCACCGGCGCGCCCGGCCGCACGAGCTGAGCAAAGGCAATCCCCGCCATGGCTTCGGCCAGCGTCTGGGCGAGCGTGCCCGCCACCGTCACCGGCGACATGGCGCCCGCGAGGATGAAGGGTGTGGTGATGACAGCCTGATTGTTGCGGGCATAGGTCTTCAGCGCCCCCAGCATGGTGCCGTCCCAGACCATCGGCGAGTTGGCGTTGATCAGGCTGGTGCAGACCGTGTTGTTCTCGACGAACTCGGCACCGAACAGGATCTTCGCCATGTCCACCGTGTCCTGCGCCCTTTCCGGCGCGGTGACAGAGCCCATGAACGGCTTGTCGCTGTATTTCATGTGGGCGTAGACCATGTCGAAATGCCGCTTGTTCACGGGCAGATCGACCGGCTCGCACACCGTGCCGCCAGAATGGTGCAGCGACGGCAGCATGTAGGTCAGCTTCACGAAATTCTGGAAGTCCTCGATGGTCGCATAGCGGCGACCACCATCGACGTCGCTGACGAAGGGCGGGCCGTAGACCGGCGCGAAGATCGTGTTCTTGCCGCCGACCTCTACGGACCGGGCCGGGTTGCGGGCATGCTGGGTGAAGGTGGAGGGCGCCGTCGCGCAGAGCGTGCGGGCGAGACCGCGCGGGATATGCACCCGCGTGCCCTGGACGTCCGCACCGGCATCGCGCCACAGGGCGAGGGCTTCCTCGTCATCCTGAAACTCGATGCCGATCTCTTCCATGATGGTCTCGGCGTTGGCCTCGATGATTTCGAGACCTTCCTCTGTGAGGACTTCATAGACCGGCACGTTGCGGGTGATGTAGGGCGCCTGCACCTGGCTTGGCTTCGCCCTGGAGGCGCGGCGGGCTTCACGTCCGCCGCCGCTGCGGCCGCGACGGCCGCGCGCTTCGCCAGAAGCATCAATACCATTACCGGCGTTTTCGAGATCCCGAGCTTCAGCGGCCATCTCGTATCCTCCAAAAATTCGTTCGCTGAATTGATATGAGCACGATTGGAAGTGTGAACTTTCAAATGCGCGTCATCTGTTGTCGCCCTTGAGCCAGATTTTGATCTGGCGCAATCCCTTGCTGAGCCTGCGACACAGCCGGTCGAGCCATGTTCGGAACGCAGCACCGGGCTATAGGCATGCGTGAACAGGCAATTGAACCATTGCGCGCCCGGTGAGATACTTTCTTCAACGCATAAAGCCGGACGTCCCGGTCTTCATGGTTGCGGGACAGACCGGCCAGCTCCGGAGGAGATTGCCATGTTCCGACATATTGCGTCTTTCGCCCTCTGCTTGGGCCTTGCCGCCGGTATCGCCAGCAGCAAAGCCGAGGCCAGCGTGGCCGAAACGAAACTGCCCCAGGTTCTCGGCCTCATCGCCACCAAGCTCCCCGTCCCGCTTAATTGCATAGACGGCACCTGCACCGGGTTCTTCTCCGCCTTCTGCTTGCAGGAACATCGCCCGAAGCCGGACGCCGGCCATGTCTATGACGTCGCCGGGGAAGGCGATATCACCATGGTGGTGGCGAAGAAGGACGGCAGCACCGCCGAATTCTCCGCCGCAGGCCTGCTGCATTTCGAAAGCACCGGCGCCTATACCTCGGTCCGGATCAGCATGGATGCAGGGCGGCTCGCCTCGCTCGATGCCGCCTCGATCTCCCTGAGCGTGCCGCACCGGGTCTCCCTTCTGCCGCGTTCCGAGCCGACGGTCGCGGCCCTGCCCAGTAAAGAGGATCTGGAGGTCGCACTCGGCGAAAAGCGGATGCTGGCGGAAGGCTATTTCGAAAACGGCTCGCCCCGCGCCGATAGCGGCGCCCTGATCTCGCGGATGATCAACCTGCTGCCGGCTGACGGGTATGCAGGGAAAGCGCTGCGCGGCGGCGTCTGGGACAAGGCGACCACACCCGCCAATCTCCGGCAGTTCGCACCGCAGGGCATCGAGGCCGCCCGCGACGCCTACGCGCGCTGCAAGGCCTATGGCGATCAGGGCTACAAGGTCCGCCTGCGCGGCTGCCTCGAGAAGAGCCACGACAAGCTGATGCGGAACCTGAACGACAAATACTGGGAAGGCGACGCCGGGTTCTGAAGGGAAACTAAAAGTAATCGTCATCCCTGCGCAAGCAGGGACCCAGGGGTGGAAGGCGCACTCTTATGATCACCTAGGTCCCGGCTCTCCGGCCGGGATGACGATTTATGTATGGTCTGAGAGTTCCGGTTTCCGTCGCGGCTCAAGCACCGCTTCCTCGACATGTATCCGATAGGCCAGCAGGGCCAGGTTGGCGGCACCGAACAACACGGCAATGTCCCAGGCGCCGAAAGCGAACGGCAGCAGCGGGATTTCCACCGCGACAAGCAGGTAGTTCGGGTGCCGGAGAAAGCGATACGGGCCGCGCCGCACCAAAGGCGCCTCCTGCACGGTCACGATCCGCGTGGTCCAGTATGGCCCGAGGCTGGCGATGATCCAGACGCGGACAACCTGCAGGGCGGCGAAAACGGCGAGCAATGACAGGCTTGGCGCCTTTGCCTCATGCACCAGAAAGAACAGCGCCAACAGCCAGCTTCCATGCAGCAGGACGAACAGCGGATAATGCCCGGCGCCATGCTCTTGCCCGCCCCGCGCTATCAGACGCGCGAGGTTGCGCCGCGCATAGACCAGCTCAGCCAGGCGCAGCCCGGCCACGACCAGCGCCGTCCATTGTGCCCATCCCAATTCCATCCCGCTCACCCTTCCAGCACGGCGAAGCCGGCGGTGAATCCGGGGCCGAGCGCCTGCACCAGAACGCGCCGGCCGTCCAACCCATCCGCCTGCATCCGCTCCAGCACGAAGAACACGGTCGCCGCCGACATGTTCCCGTAATCCCGTAGCACCGACCGGGAGTGCGCCAGGCCGCCCTCGGGGAGATCAAAAGCCTCTTCCAACGCATCAGCAACCTTCGCACCGCCGGGATGGCAGGCGAACAGGTCGATATCGGAGAGGCTCAATCCGTGGCGGGCCAGGAAACGGTCCACCTCGCTGCGCATGCCAGTGCGAACGATCTCGGGAATGCGCGGGCTGAAGATCACGCCGAAGCCGTCCTCCTCCACCGACCAGCCCATGACGTCGAGGGAGTCCGGCCAGGTATGCTCACCCCAGGCCGTGACAGCCGCGCCATCCCCGTCGCGCGCGCCACGCAGCACCGCCGCCGCTGCACCATCGCCGAAGATCGCGGTCGCCACCTGATTGGATTTCCCGGTATCGGACCAGCGGAAGGTCAGACTGCACAGCTCGACCACCAGCAGCAGGACCGTCTCCCCTTCCCCACTCGCCGCAAGCTGTGCTGCCCTGCCAAGGCCGAGCACACCACCGGCGCAGCCAAGCCCGAACAACGGCACCCGTTTCACATCGTCCCGGAAATCCAGTCGTCGCAGCATCCGCGCATCCAAGCTCGGCGTTGCAATGCCGGTGCTGGAGACGACGACCAGCGTGTCCACGTCCGATGCGGCGAGACCGGCTTGCTCCAGTGCCCGGCCTGCGGCCTCGGCAAGAAGATCCTCGGCGACCTCGAGATAGATCCGGTTCGCCTCTGTCCAGCTGCGCGGCCTGGCGAACCAGTCGAGCGGTACGGACAGATAGCGCGTCTCGACCCCGGCATTGACATAGACCGGCGCCAACCGGGCAAAGGCCGGCACCCGCTCTTCGAAGATCTGGCGGGCATGGGCAAGGGCATCGGCTTGCGACAGGCAGTGACAGGGCACGGCGGTCGCGACGCTGAGAAGTTTAGGATTAACCATGCTGTCAATGTGCGCCCGATCCTTCACACGACAAATGAAAAACCCGCGACGCTTTTTGTCGCGGGTTTTTCATTCAGGCGCGGGACGGTTTTGGTAATCCAGCCCTCAGGCCAGTGCAGCCGTTTCAGCACCCCAGATGCCGGTCAGTGCGGTCCGCTTCGCATAATCTGTAAAACGGCGCGGCGGACGGCCGAGCGCCTGGCTTACACCATCCGTCACATTGGCATTGCGCCCGTCCAGGACAGTGGTGAAGAGGTACAGGACAAGCGAGATCATATCTTCCGGCACGCCGGCCTGCTCCATCGCGGCCTTGTAGTCCGCCGCCGGGATCTGCCGATAACGGATCGGCTTCTCCGATGCAGCTGCGATACCGGCAACGGCTTCGGAAAAGCTCAGCAGCTCCGGGCCGGTGACCTCATAGAGCTTGCCGATATGCGCTGGATCGGTAAGGGCCGCCGCCGCCACATCGGCAATATCCTCGACGTCTATGAACGGCTCTTTCACATCGCCGATCGGCAGCGCGACCTCGCCCGTATTGATGGCGTCGGCCAGGAAGGTCTCGCTGAAATTCTGGAAGAACCAGCTCGCCCGGACGATGGTCCAGTCGGCGCCCGAGGCGATCAGCATCTGTTCCGTCTGCTCCGCCTCTTCCTCGCCCCGGCCGGACAGAAGAACCATGCGCTTCACACCTGCGCGGAGCGCCGTCTCGACAAAGTCGCCGACCGTTTTCAGGGCGCCCGGAACAGCAAGATCCGGATGATAGGCGATGTAGATGGCCCGCGTTCCCTCGACCACAGGCGCCCAGGTTTCCGGCGCGTCCCAGTCGAACGGCAGCGCTGCTTCACGGGAGCCGATTCGGACAGGCTGTCCCTGTTCGATCAACCGCTTCACCACCCGTTGTCCGGTCTTGCCCGTCCCGCCCAACACCAGGATCGGCGCCGTCTCGTCGTATCTGTTCATCACGTTCTCCATAAATGTGAGGATTACTCATATTTTGAAATCTGATAAACTCTCACATTTACCAAGTCAACGAAATTTGCTCAGATGCGGGGTGAGTTCACGGAGTGGTTATGTCGAAGAATTTGCCGGACATGTCGCAGGTCACGCTGGAGCACATCTCGCTCCGGCGCATGCCCAATCAGGAACGCAGCCGCGCACGTGTCGAACACATGCTGAACTGCGCCATCCAGCTGATCGCCGAGAAGGGCAGCGAGGCGATGACGATGAGCGAGGTGGCGCGGCTGGCGGACGTCTCCATCGGCTCGCTCTACCAGTATTTTCCGGACAAGAGCGCGATCATCCGGGCACTCGCCGAGCATTACGGTGCGGAATGTCTCAGATGCATCAAGGACGGGCTGTCCGGTGCGGAAACGCTCGACGCCCTCTGCGATGCGCTGAACGAGCTGATCGACGTCTATTACGCTCTCTTCCAGGCGGAACCGGTCATTCGCGACATCTATTCCGGCATAGGCGCCGACAAGACCCTGAGAGACATGGAAATCGCGGAAAGCCGCAAGAGCGGCGCCCTGCTTTCCGAAGCTCTCTGCCGTGTCGCGCCGGACTGTGACCCGGAGCGCGCCGCCACAGATTGTTTCCTGATCATGCATTTTGGCGAAGCCGCCATGCGGCTCGCGATTTCGGTCGAGCCGGACGAAGGAGCGAAACTCGTCGATACCTATAAACGCATGGCAGTGAGTGAATTGCACCGGGCCGGAACAGAGCGCTAAACGGGTGTCCTACAGCGCTCACAGTCTTGTGTGTCCGGATCCTTTTTACCCGGTCGACAGACTGCCTCTTTCGCCACACAAAGCTCCCGCAAAGGGGAGATGCGGATGACGAATACGGCGAAATTCTGGAACAAACACGCAGAAGGCTATGCGAAACGTCCCGTCGGGGACGAGGCGGCGTACGAACGCAAGCTCGCCCTGACCCGCGCACGCCTCACCCCCGGCATGGAGGTTCTCGAATTCGGCTGCGGCACCGGAACCACGGCCCTGCATCATGCCCCGCATGTCGCGCATATCCGGGCGGTGGATATCTCACCAAAAATGCTGGAAATCGCACGCCACAAGGCGGAGGCAGCCAGCGTCGGGAATATCACTTTCGAGGTCGCGGATTTCGACAGCCTGGAGGCTGAGGACGGGAACTACGACCTCGTCATGGCGCACAGCATCCTGCACCTGCTGCGCGACCGCCGGGCCGCCATCGCGAAAGCGGTACGCCTGCTGAAGCCGGGAGGGCTCTTCATCAGCTCCACCCCGTGCCTTGCCGGCGGCCGGTTAGGCTGGTTGCGTTTCGTTCTACCGCCGGCTCGCTGGCTTGGCCTCGTGCCCTGGGTCGGCTTCTTCACCGCCGAGACCCTGATCGCCGACTTCGAAGCGGCGGGGCTTGAGATAGAGGAAAGCTGGCACCCCGGACCGGCAAAGGCGCTATTCGGAATCGCCCGCAAGCAGTGACCGGAGCGGGTATGTGTCAAAGCCCGACGGGCGTACCGCCACTGATCGGCATGGCGATCCCGGTGATGTATTCCGCGCGCGGGCCGGCAAGAAATGCAACGGCCTCGGCCACCTCTTCTGGCTCTCCCGCCCGGCGCATCGCCACCGTTCTGTAACGCTCCTGTTTCACGGCATCCACCGGACGGCTGCTCTCCCGGGCCAGACGGTCGTTCGCCGCCGTATGCATATCCGTCGCGATGAAACCGGGGCAGACCACGTTGCAGCGAATGCCATCGACTCCGAACTCGGCGGCGACCGTTTTGGTCAGGCCGACCAACCCGTGTTTCATGGCGGTATAGGCGCCGAAACCGGCGTCGGCGCCGAGACTGCCGGTGGAGCCGATATTGACGATGCTACCGCCGCCCGACGCCCGCATTTCCGGGATCACCGCCTGGGTGAACATGGCGGGGCCAAGCAGGTTCACAGCAAAGCTGGTCTCCCATTCAGCCGGCTTCGTTTCCAGGAAAGGCGCGGACCCGGCGAGAGAGCCCGCATTGTTCACCAGAATGTCGATGCGGCCGAAATGCTCCCTCGCCAGCTTCACCGCGGTCTCGATATCTGATTTCCGGGTAACGTCGACCGTCACGGCCAATGCCGTTCCCCCAGCCGCCGTGATCTCCGAGACGATATCCGCGAGCAGGTTCGTCGTTTCAGATGTCCCAAGGTCGCTGACGATGACAGAAGCTCCCTCAGCGGCCAGACGCATGGCAACAGCCCGTCCGATCCCGCGTGGAGCGGAAGCCCCGGTCACGATCGCTACCTTGCCAACGAGTTCTGCCATGATCATCAGCCGCCCCAAATGAAAGTCCCGGAGGCTGAGCGGTAGCACCTCAGATGTCAATCGACGAGCGGCCTGCCCGGCGCCTGCCTAAACCGGCAAACATCAGCGGAATCCACCCCATCCATCGGCTTCACACCCAATTTCCAATTTTTCCAAAACGTTTTCCAATTTTTCCAATTTTTCCAAAGCGTTTTCCAAAAATTCCCATAATTCCAATATCTTGATACTCCCCACACCAGCATTGTGCGCTTCCCGAACTATCGCTTCATCTCTCAGAGCCAGCGGGTACGCGCAGTATGAACCACAACAAGCGTTATCTATTCGTCGATCCGGCGGTCCATGACACCGGTCTCCTGACTGCCAGCCTGCGGACCGGAACCGAGATACACCGGCTCGCCGCTTCGGGCGATCCGCTGGCGGAAATCGCGGCGGCACTGTCCGGCACTTCGAGTGTCCGCCAGCTCTCGATCCTGGCACACGGCGCCCCCGGCGCCGTCGAACTCTCAGGACAGCGGATCGACAGCGCAGCGCTAAAGGTCGGCCGGCACAATCTCTATCGCATGCGGGACGCGCTCGCGCCCGGCGCTGAACTGGCCCTGATCTCTTGCGAGACCGGCGCCGGACCCGCCGGAGCGGAACTGGTCGAGACCCTGGAGGAGGCGCTCGGCGTCACTGTGTACGCCTCCACAAGGCCACTTGGCGGCGATGCTGGATGGGCAAGCCTGCCTGTCGCCGCGACACTTTTCGCGGCCGAGGCGCTGCATACCTACCCCGAACGCCTTGCCGTGACAGGGACGCCCTCCACCGGGAACGACACGCTGACCAGCGATGGCGACGCGGACAATATCGATGCGCTGGCCGGCAACGACGTCATCATCGGCAATGGCGGCAACGATACGATCACCGGCGGCGACGGCAACGACACGCTGTATGGCGGCTTGGGTGAAGACCTCGTCTACGGCAATGCCCTGAACGACATCCTTTATGGCGATGGTGGCAACGACACGCTCTATGGCGGCGACGGCAATGATTCGCTCCGGGCCGGGACCGGCAGCGACGTGCTTTTCGGCGGCGACGGCAACGATACGCTCGGATCTTCGAGCGACTCCGACACCAGTGCCGACACCTTCTATGGCGGGGCCGGGGACGATTTCAGCTCGGGCTTCATCTTCAATACCGGCGCGGTGTTCTATGGCGGCGATGGGAACGACACCGTCCAGGGCCCGGGCGGCGCCGGCACCGGAACCACCACCGGAGCGGTGCTGTACGGCGATGCCGGCGACGATTGGATCCACTCGGACGACGGCCCGGACACGATATATGGCGGCACCGGCAACGACACGCTCTACGGCGACGATGACGGCGGCAAGGCCCTCAACCTGCTCTATGGCGACGAGGGCAACGACGTTATCTATGCCGGCTCAAAAGCCGACGACGGCGGCGGCGGAGCCGGCAACACACTCTATGGCGGCACCGGTGACGACAGCCTCTATGGCGGCAGTGACAAAGATATTCTCGTCGGCGGATCCGGCGCAGACCTCTTCACGGGCGCGTCCTCTGGCGCAGCCTCAAAACTGAACGGCGACACGATCCACGGCCTCGAGATCGGCGACTCGATCTATGTGAAAAGCTCAGATCTGAGCTCCCTCAACGGGTCTATCGTCGGCAGCTCGATCAGCCTCGGCGGCTCGAACGCGGTGAATATCGCGAACGCGTCCAGCAGCCTGCAGATCTCCGTCTCTTATGACGGCACGAACTCCACGCTGACATTTTCGCAGTACGAGCTCCCCGTCAGCGTTCTCACAAAGACCGGCGACAGCTCGGGGTCGGATGCCAGCTTCACCCTGACAAACAACAACGCGTCCGCAACGAGCGGCACGCTGGTCTCTGGTACCGGCAGCGGTAATACTGTCACCGTCACCCTGCCAGCCGGTCTTTCCCTGACAAACAGGGGCACCGTCACAGCGGTCAGTGGCGAAGCGGCGGGGACAAGCTTAACCGGACAGC
>NZ_JACZFS010000061.1 GCF_014904795.1 Nisaea nitritireducens | reverse complement strand
GCAGCGAGCAGACCGTCCACTTTACCGGCACCTCCTCTGGCGGCCCCGAGGCCCTTGTAATCGACACGTCCGGCCTGACAACCGGCTCGACTTTGCAGCTCAACCACATCGACTTCGCCGCCATCCTCGGTAACGCCACTGTCAACGGCGCCGGCGGCTCCAGCTATATCGTCGGAGACGATGCAGCCCAGCGTATCTTGCTGAGCACAGGCAACGACACGATTGCCGCCGGCGGCGGCGCGGACACGGTCGTCTCCGGCTCCGGCGAGGATCTTGTCTATGGCAACCAGGGCTCGGACTCCCTTTTGGGCGGCGACGGCATGGACACGCTTTTTGGCGGCCAGGACCTGGACATTGTCCAGGGCGGAAATGGCAACGATGTACTGTATGGCAACAAGGGCAACGACGCGCTTTGGGGAGGCGAGAACGAGGATGTGCTCTATGGCGGTCAGGGCGAGGACATCCTCTACGGTGACGGTGGCGGCGATCTGGTCTATGGCAACCAGGGTTCCGACACCCTTTTCGGTGGCGACGGCAAGGACACTCTCTCCGGCGGCGAGGACCGGGATATTCTCTCAGCCGGGAGCGGCAGCGACGTGCTGTATGGAGACGAGGGCAACGACGTGCTTTGGGCGGGCGAGGACGACGATGTGCTCTATGGCGGCCAAGACAGGGACATCCTCCTGGGCGACGGCGGCATGGACACGCTCTTTGGCGGCGAGGGCAACGACATCCTCTTGGGCGTAGATGGCGACGACCGCATTTTCGGCGACGAGGGCTCCGACGTTCTTTTGGGCGGCAACGGTTTGGACACGCTCTATGGCGGCGAGGGCAACGACCGGCTCGATGGGGGCAGCGGCAACGACTATCTGGCGGGCGACAAGGGAGACGATACGCTCACCGGCGGCTTGGGAGCGGACATCTTCGTCTTCAACTTCGATGGCGGCAACGATCAGGTGACCGACTTCCAGGCAGGGACCGACACACTGACCCTCGCGGATGGGCTCGGCGTGAGCGGCAGCGTCGAAGAGGCCGGCAACACTGTCGTCACATTCTCCGACGGCGGCACCGTGACCATCATCGGCATCGCGAAAACCGACCTCGCGACCGCGACCGGATGGGATCTGGGGTAGTTTCCCAAACCGTCATCCCATAAAAACCGTCATCCCGGGCCTGACCCGGGATCTCCCGAAAAGACGCGGATCCTGCGATCAAAACGGTCCCGGCTCGGGGGCCGGGATGACGAATGAGAGGGAGTACTACCCCCGCATCAGAGCGCCCTTCGGATCGTGCAGCGGTGCGCTGACGCGATGTGCCTTCAGGATCTTGCCGAGAATCTCGACCTCGAACCCGTCAGACGTGGCGGCATACTCCTTCGGCACGTACCCGATGGCGATGCTCTTGCCCGTCGAGTGACCGAAGCCGCCGGACGTCACCCAGCCGATGGCCTTGCCGTCATGGAAGATCGGCTCGTCCGCAATCGGGTCGATATCCTCGACATCGATGGTCAGCGTGATTAGCCGGTAGGTGCCGCCGACCTCATTCTCCGCGACCAGCGCATCGCGGCCGATGAAGCTGTTCTTCGACATATCAACGAAGCGGTCCAGCCCGGCTTCGAAGGGCGAATAGTCCGGCGTGAATTCGGCCCGGAAGCCGCCAAAGCTCTTTTCCAGGCGCAGGGAATTGAGCGCCCTTCCGCCGAAATGCTTCAGCCCGAATTCCGCACCGGCCTCGACCAGCATGTCGTAGAGCGTGATCAGGTAATCCGGCTTCACCCAGATCTCGTAACCGCGCTCGCCGGTAAAGGAGACCCGGCCAACCATGGCATGGAGCATGCCAAGGTCCATCTCCCGGAAGGACATGAAAGGCATCGCCTCGGTCGACACATCCTCATGCGTCAGCTTGGCCAGCAGCTCAGCCGATTTCGGCCCGGCGATGGAAAGCCCGACAAGTTCCTGACAGCGGCTGCGGATCTCGACACCGCTCTCCGGCAGGTGATCCCAGAACCAGCGCAGATGGAACATTTCCGCGATGCCGGAGCCAAAGATCATGAACCGGTCCTCCGCCAGCTTGGCGATGGTGAAATCGCCGATGATCTTGCCCTGACGATTGAGCATCGGGGTCAGCACCATGCGGCCGGTGCGCGGCATCTTGTTGGCCATCAGCTCCGACAGCCAGGCTTCCGCCCCCTCGCCCGTCACCTCGTATTTGGCGAAGCTGGAAATCTCGATCATGCCGACGCCGGTGCGCACGGCTTTGCACTCTTCGGCCACGGGGCCGAAAGCGTTGGAACGGCCGAAGGTCACGTTCTCCACCGGCTCCATGCCTTCCGGCGCGAACCAGAGCGCGTGTTCCAGCCCGTAAGACGCACCGAACACGGCATTCTGCGCCGCCAACCGGTCATAGATCGCGGTTTTGCGCAACGGACGGCCCGCCGGCAGCTCTTCGTTCGGGAAAGTGATAGAGAAGCGGCGGGAGTAGTTTTCCTTCACCTTCTCGTAAGTATAGCCCTTGGTCGCGTAGGAGCCGAAGCGGGCGCAATCCATGGCGTAGATATCCATGTCCGGCTCGCCCTCGATCATCCATTGCGCCAGCGCGAGGCCGACGCCACCGCCCTGGCTGAACCCGGCCATCACACCGCAGGCGAGATACATGTTCTGCAAGCCCGGCACCGGGCCGACCAGCGGATTGCCGTCCGGCGCGAAGGTGAACGGCCCGTTGATCATCGACTTCACACCGGCATTCGCCAGGAAGGGGAAGTGCTGGTAGGCGATATCGAGGGACGGCGCGATCCGGTCGAGATCCGGCTGCAGCAGCTCGTGCCCGAAATCCCATGGCGTCTGGTGCGGCGACCAGGGGACACAAGCTTTCTCGTAGGTGCCAAGCAGGAATCCCTGGCCTTCCTGACGGGTATAGATCTCCGCTTCGAAGTCGATCAGGTGCGGCAGCTCGGCATCCAGCGCCTTGATCTCGTCCAGCGGCTCGGTGATCAGGTAATGGTGCTCCATCGCCAGCACCGGTAATTCCAGCCCGGTCATGCGGCCGATCTCGCGGGCCCAGAGGCCGCCCGCATTCACCACCTTCTCGCACCGGATCGTGCCCTTGTCGGTGACGACGGACCAGGTGCCATCCTTTTCCGCCACCAGTTCCTCGACCTTGGTGTGGCGATAGATTTCCGCCCCGCCCTTCCGGGCCGAGATGGCATAGGCGTTGGTTACGCCGGACGGATCGACATGGCCCTCGTTCGGGTCGTAGACGGCGCCGGTAAAATGACTGGCATCGACCAGCGGATGCAGGCGCTGCGCCTCGTCGAGGGAGATAAAGTCGATATCGAGACCCATATATTTGCCCTTGGCGACCATCGTCTTCAGATAGTCGAGCCGCTCGGGCGTCCCCGCCGCCATGATCCCGCCGGACAGATGCACGCCGGTCGCTTGGCCGGAAATCTCCTCGATCTCTTTGTAGAGATCGATGGTGTATTTCTGCAGCTTGGTGACGTTCGGGTCGCTGTTCAGCGTATGCATGCCGCCCGCCGCGTGCCAGGTCGAGCCCGATGTCAGCTCGCTGCGCTCCACCAGGACCACGTCTTTCCAGCCCAGTTTTGTCAGGTGATAGAGAACGCTGCAGCCAACGACGCCCCCGCCGATAACAACGACTTGCGCATGCGATTTCATCGATATGTCTCCCCTCGCCACCGGCGCGCCCGGCGGTCTTGAATCTGACACTAGTGCATCAGGCCGGCCGAAACGAAGCGCGCCGGGCGGCGACATGGAGCGCGGCGGTTTCGTCGGAAATTGAGCATTGCGTGAAGAGATCGGCGCCGGGCCCCGGACGCAATTGACTTGCATTCGCATTTTCCATAGACCTACGCGCATCATCGAACGATTTCAGCCGCATATCTTTGGCGTTGCCGGTGCCTGGCTATCTTTGGCAATGCCGGTGCCCGGCCGGGCCTGCAGGAGACGAGACGTGGAAGACGCGGGAAAGAAGAGCAATTCGGCGACACCGTCCTGCATGCAGCCGAGCCGCCGCGCACTGTTGGCCGGCGGCGGGCTGCTCCTCACAAGCCTCGCCGCGCCGCCAGTCTTTACCCCACCCGCCTTCGCGTCGGAACAGGAACTCCGCTTCAAGCATGCATTCGGCGAGACCGTTCTGCCGAAACCGGCCAAGAGGGTGGTTTCTCTCGGCTATACGACACACGATCCTCTCCTGGCGCTCGGCACCGTGCCGGTTGGAATCCGCGAATGGTACGGGAACCTGCCTTACGGCGTCTGGCCCTGGGCGGCCCCGTATCTCGGCGACGGCAAACCGACACTGATTTCCGGCGAAGTCTCCGTTGAAATCGTCGCCTCGCTCGCACCCGATTTGATCGTCGGTATCGGCTCCGGTATTTCCCGGGCGGAATACGATCTGCTCTCGCAAATAGCGCCGGTGCTGATGCAGCCGGAAGGCAATGACGCATACGGCACGTCATGGGATGTGGTTACACGCATTCTCGGCCGGGCCACAGGCAAGGCCGACAAGGCGGAGCAATTGATCGCGGAAACCAGAGGCGCCTTTACGAGCGCCCGGCAAGCCCACCCCGAGTGGGAAGGAAAGACTGCCGTTTGCGCCTATCACTATAGCGGGGAGACCGGCGCGTTTATCGGCACCGATACTCGGGCGACCTTCCTGAAGGAGCTGGGATTTACAGCGCCCGAAGCGATCGCCAGCCTGTCCGCTCCGGACTCGTTCTTTGCCCGGCTGTCACCGGAGGACCTGGCCCCGCTAGATGCCGATCTGCTGATCTGGATATCCTCCGTCGAAAAGGCGCCGGATATTGTCGCCCTGCCCATGCGCAAGACTCTCAACGCTCACTGGCAGGGGCGCGAGGTGTTCGCCGGCCCGCTCATTGCCGGCGCCCTGTCTTTCGGCAGCGTGCTGTCACTGCCTTTTGCCCTGAAAGCCCTTGAAGACGATATCGCCCTTGCCGTCGACGGCAGCACGGACACGCCCGTGCCTTCCAGCGTCAAGGCCGGGCTGACCCGGTGAGATTCGCCTTTCCTGTCCTGCTGCTGGTTTTTGCCGCCATCGCGACTCTCGCCGCCGGTGTGCGCTCCGTTCCCGTGCCGGAGATCTGGCATGCCCTTACGGCGTTCGATCAAACAAACCCGCTGCATATCGTGGTCCGGGATATCCGTCTGCCGCGCCTGATCGCCGGACTGGCAGCGGGTGCGAGCCTCGGCATGGCCGGGTCCATCATGCAATCGCTCACCCGCAATCCGCTGGCCGATCCCGGCCTGATGGGCGTCAATGCGGGCGCTGCCTTCACCATCGTTCTGGGCGCTTTCCTGCTTGGCCGGGCGGATGGCGGTTTTATCGCCGCCCTGTCCTTTCCCGGCGCGGCCCTGGCATCGCTCGGCGTCTTCGCCATCGGCGGGGGGGTGCGCGGCGAGACCGGTCCGGTCCGGCTGACGCTCGCCGGGATCGCCCTCAATGCACTGCTGATGTCGCTCGTCTCCGCCATCGTGCTGACGCGGACCGAAGCGCTGGAAGTCTTCCGCTTCTGGGCCGCCGGATCGCTCGCCCAGGCCAATGTGCGCCCGCTGCTGGAAATGAGCACCATTGCCGCCCTCGGTGCCGGGTCGGCCCTGCTCCTGGCACCCAGGCTGGAGGCTCTGGCTCTCGGCTCCGGGCTCGCCAAGGGCCTCGGCACGCGGCCGGGGCGCATTCAGCTCGGCGCGCTCGCAGTCGTGACCATGCTGACGGGGGCCGCCGTGTCGATCGCCGGTCCGATTGCCTTCCTCGGCCTGATGGTACCGCCGCTGGCACGGCGCATCAGCGGCCACACCTTGCGTTTCGAAATTATGATCTCCGCCCTGTTTGGCGCCACCATCCTGTTGCTGGCGGATACGGCCGGGCGCCTGCTGATTGCCCCGGCGGAAATCCGCGTCGGCATCATGACCGCCCTGATCGGGGCGCCGGTCTTCATCTGGATCGCGAGACGCCTGAGACCCGGAGCGCTGACATGAAAGGCACGCTGCTCGTCATCGCCCTTCTCCTGCTCGCGATACTGCTGAGTCTCTCTGTCGGTCAGGTCATGATCGGCCCCGCCGCGCTGTGGGACGGGCTCTGGCACGGGTCCGGCCCCGGCGCGCTGTTCCTTCGGGTGCTGCGCGGCCCCGGCGTCGGCACGGCACTCGGCGCGGGCGCTGTGCTCGGCATGTCCGGTGCGATTTTCCAGATCCTGCTGCGCAACCCCCTCGCCTCGCCGGACGTCATGGGTTTCACTTCCGGTGCCGGGCTGGCGGCGATCTGGGGGGTGTCCGCCGGGATCGCCCTTCCCATCCCTTTATTCTCCGCCATCGGCGGGCTGGTCGCAGCCGGCGCCGTAATTTTGCTGGCAACAGACCGGAACGGATCGCAGCCGCCCCTGACACTCATCCTCGTCGGGCTCGGGGTCGGTTTCTTCGCCGCCGCTGCCAGCAGTTTCATCATGACCCGTCTGCCGCACCAGGAAGCCACCGAGGCGCAGCGCTGGCTGACGGGATCGCTTGCCGCCCGGAACTGGGGTCATGCGCTTCAGGTTCTCGGCCTGGGCGCGGCCCTGACTTTCGCCCTCGCCTTGCAGGTCCGTTCCCTTGCGCTGCTGGAGTTGGGGGACGACCTCGCCGCCGGGCTGGGCACACGGATTTCCCGGTCGCGCGGGCTGCTGGCCCTGACCGGCGTGCTGCTTGCCGCAACCGGCGTCGCCGTAGCCGGCCCACTTCCTTTCATCGCCCTGATGGCCGCCCCGCTGGGGGCAAGACTGACCGGCGCGAGGCACCCCGCAGGCCGGCTGGCTTCGGCGGCGGCGGCAGGCGCCATCATCACGGTGCTGGCTGATCTGGCGGCAAGGGCGGCCATTCCCGGCCTGCAATTGCCGGTCGGGGTGATGACGGGAATATTGGGTGCGCCTTATCTGATCTGGCTTCTGGTACGGGAAATGGAGACGGGGGACCTGTGACGCAAATCGTTCTGAAAACCGAAGGGCTCACCCTCGGCTATGGCGACCGGGCCGTGATCGACGACCTGTCGATGGCCTTCCCGGACAGGCAGGTAACCTCCATTCTCGGCCCGAACGGCTGTGGGAAATCCACCCTGCTCCGCGCCCTTGCCAGACTGCTCCGTCCGTCGCGGGGGACCGTCACCCTGGACGGAGAAGATGTGTTCTCGCTCGACACACGGGCTCTGGCCCGGCGTCTAGCGATCCTGCCACAAGCGCCGAATGCGCCTGACGGGATCACTGTCATGGAGCTGATCAAGCGCGGCCGGACACCGTGGCGCGGGCTGCTGGCGGCCTGGAGCGCGCAGGATCTGGAGAAATGCACCGCAGCCCTACGGCATGTCGGTCTGGGCGACCAGATGGACCGCCCGCTCAACACGCTGTCCGGCGGGCAGCGCCAGCGGGCCTGGATCGCCCTGGTGCTGGCGCAGGACACGCCTTACCTGCTGCTGGACGAGCCGACCACATGGCTTGACCTGCGCCACCAGCTCGAAGTCCTCACCCTGTTGCGGGAACGCAACCGGCGGGACGGCACCACGGTCATCACCGTACTGCACGATCTCAACCTCGCGGCCCGCTATTCGGATCATCTTGTTCTGCTCGGCCCAGCAGGGCTGGTCGCAACGGGAGCCCCGGACGATGTCCTGAGCGAGGATAATCTGCGACACGCCTTCGGCCTCGAAGCCATGGTCACGCCCGACCCCGTGACCGGCACACCGATGATCGTGCCGCGCTGACATGCCGGAAGCTGCCCCGGAACCTTGCCTTATCCGCATCTGGGATTACTCTGCTATCTCCAGTTCTTGAGGGAGGCGGACATGGCAACTGTGGATATGAGCGTGAAGCTGGCGGCACCCGCCGCGGAGGTCTGGGAAGTCGTCGGCGACTTCCTCAATCTCGACAAATGGCACCCGGCCGTCGAAAAAAGCGAAACCATCGGCGAAGGCGGCATCCGGCGTCTGACATCCGGCAGTGGTGGGCCAACCTTCGACGAGGTTCAGCTGGAACGCGACGAGGACGGCCGCAGGCTACGCTATGCCATCCTTGGCAAGCCCTTCCCGCTGGAAAATTACTCGGCCTGGATGTCGGTCGAGGATACAGACGGCGGTTGCGTTGTCCGCTGGTGCTCCGCCTTCGCCCCGGACGAAGGCAATGAGACCAAGGCGAACGGCATCATCCAGTTCATCTACAAGAGCGGCTTCGATGCACTGGTGGCACGGTTCGGCGCCGCCTAGCGGCTCCCGTCCACAAGCTTGATCCAGAAAACCAGAACGAGGCCAGCCACACCGAGACCGATCATCGGCAGGTGCCCGTTCGACCAGCCGCCAAAATAGGTCACCACCGTGGCGAAGATCGGGGCTGCCAGCAGGTTGCCAAGATTGGAGCCATGCACAACCACGCCGCTGCATGTCGCAACCTCGGAAGCGGTCCGGGCATGCGACGGCGCACCGGCGAGGCAGGCGGCAGGCAGAACACCGCTGATGCAGGACATGGCGATCGCAGCAGGCACCCGGAGGCCGTCCGGAGCACCGCCGGCAAAGACGAACCAGGCCGTCCCCATGATCCCGATAAAGCTGATGGCGATGATGAGCCAGCGCGGCACCTGGCGGTGCATCAGCCAGGCTGCGCCAAGATTTCCAACAATGTTGACCAGCACCACTGCGGCGCCGATCAGGGCAGCACCTTCGAGGGAATAGCCCAACCGCTCGATCAGAAAGGTCGGCATCCAGGTCATCAGCGCGAAGATCGCGCAGGCATAAAGGAAGAAGGCGGTTGAGAACAGATAGGGCCCCGGCAGGCGCAATGTCCCGAGCACCTGTCTGAAACCGCGCTCCCGGCTGGGCCGGGGCACACCGGGCCAACGTGAAGGCGTCGTTAGAACAGCCAGAATACCGGCAAAGAGAACACAGACGGCCGCATCCGCAAGCCAGAGCCCGCGCCATCCTGCGGCGGCCATCAGCATCGGCGCGGCAACCATCGCGATCGCGGCGCCAATAGGGAAATAGGCGGACCAGAAACCGAGCGCCAGAGAGCGGTGCATCGGTCTGGCGGCGGCCACGATCAGGGTCGGCGCGGCAATCGAGGTGGCAACGAAGCCGAGACTTTCCAGCGCCCGCCCGGCGAACAAGGCGAACGTGGAGCCGGAAGTTGCACCGAGCGCCGAGCCAGCCGCGATGACGAGCATCGCCGCGACCAACAGCCGGGCTGGGCCGGTTCGGTCCGTGGCCATGCTGATGAGAATGGCGAACAGGGCCGCGAAAAGATGCAGCAGGGAGGCGAGCCAACCACCACCGACCAGAGAGAGATCCAGATCGGCCCGCAAGGCCGGAAGGGCGGGGGGGACTTTACCGACCTGAAGGGCGGCGACGACACCCGCACCAACGGCGAGCGCGACAATGTCCCAGCGGGTCCGCTCGGAAGCAGGCGCCACGGCGCCGACGCTCACGGGATCGCCAGTCGAGCCAGCTCGTCCGCCCGTTCGTTCTCGGGATGGCCGGCATGGCCCTTGACCCAGTGCCACTCGATCTCATGACGCTCGACGGCGGCCTCAAGGCGCTGCCACAGCTCCATGTTCTTCACCGGCTTCTTGTCGGCGGTGCGCCAGCCCCGCTTCTTCCAGCCATGAATCCACTTGGTGATGCCGTCGCGGACATAGGTGCTGTCTGTGTAGAGATCCACATGCATCGGCCGGGTCAGGGTTTCCAGCGATGTGATCGCCGCCATCATCTCCATGCGGTTGTTGGTGGTCTCTTTATCGCCGCCGGAGAGTTCTTTCTCGGTATCGCCATAGCGCAGGATCGCCCCCCAGCCGCCGGGGCCGGGATTACCGCTGCAGGCACCGTCAGTATAAATCTCGACCCGTTTCTTCATCATCAGATGCCGTAGCCCGCGCTGGAGGAGACGCTCTGATGAAAGCTCAGCTTGCGATGATATTCCATCGGATCCTTCGGCTTCACGAACGCCCCTTCCGGGTGGTTCAACCAGTCATACAGACGGGTCAGCAGAAAGCGGGTGGCAGCGCCGCGCGCGAGTACCGGCAGGGCGGAAAGCTCCGCATCGGAGAGGTCTCGAACCTCCTCATAGGCCGTGATCATCAACCGCGCCTTGGTGATATTGAAACTGCCGTCACTCTCGAAACACCAGGCGTTCAGGCAGATGGCAAGGTCGTAGGCCAGCATGTCTGTGCAGGCAAAATAGAAGTCGATGAAGCCGGACAACTCGTCGCCGAGAAAGAAGACATTGTCCTGGAACAGATCGGCATGCACCACGCCTCTCGGCAGGTCCGTCGGCCAGTTCTCCTCCAGGAAACCGATTTCCTCGTCGAGAAACCCATAGAGACCGGGTTTCACATTGTCCGCCTGCGGCCCGCAGGATTCCAGCAACGGCCGCCAGGAGCGCACCGAAAGGCTGTTCTCCCGGACCATCTCGAAATCGGCGCCCATCTGGTGCATCCGCGCCATTTCCGTGCCGAGCGCCCGGCAATGCACCGGCATGATCTTGCGGTGCCAGATCCCGTCGAGGAAGGTCACCACCGCCGCCGGGCGGCCATTCAGGCTGCTCAGCGTCTCGCCGGATTTTTTCGGAACCGGACGCGGGCAGGACAAGCCCTTGCCCGCCAGATGGTTCATCAAATTGAGGAAAAACGGCAGATCGTCAGGGTTCACCCGCTTTTCATAGAGCGTCAGGATGTAGGTGCCGGTCGTGGTCCGGACCATGAAGTTCGAATTCTCCACCCCTTCGGCGATGCCTGAAAAGGACAGAGGATCGCCGATATCGTAATCGGCGAGAAAGGACGCGAGGTCCTCGTCGGAAATAGACGTGTAAACGGCCAAGAACTTAACTCGCCAGCTCGCGGGGCAATTTGAAATGAACGTCCTCGCGGGCGACCGTCACCTCTTCGATGGTGACGGTGCGATGAGCCCGGCAGGCCTCGATCACCTCGTCGACAAGGATCTCAGGCGCAGAGGCCCCGGCGGTAATGCCGAGCACGGAGACATCGGCCATCCAGTCCCAGTCGATATCGGCGGCACGCTGGATCAGCAGCGATCTGGCGCAGCCGCGCCCCTTGGCGACCTCCACCAGACGCTTGGAATTCGAGGAGTTAGGCGCGCCGATGACGACCATGCCGTCACAGCGCTCCGAGATGGCTTTTACCGCTTCCTGCCGGTTGGTTGTGGCGTAGCAGATATCTTCCTTGGCCGGCCCGATCATCTCCGGGAACCGACTCTGCAGGACCGAGACAATCTCCGCCGTGTCGTCCACCGAAAGCGTGGTCTGGGTGATGAAGGAAAGATCCGGATCGCCCTCGAAGCTGACCGTCTCGGCATCCGCGCGTGTTTCAACAAGCGTGATGGCGCCGTCCGGCACTTGCCCCATGGTGCCGACCACTTCGGGGTGCCCTGCATGGCCGATCAGGATGATATGGCGGCCCTGCTTCAGATGCCGCTCGGCTTCCAGATGCACCTTGCTGACCAAAGGGCAGGTGGCGTCGAGATAGACCATGTTGCGCCGCTCGGCCTCGGCCGGAACCGATTTCGGCACGCCGTGCGCGCTGAACACCACCGGCGCGTCGAGCGGCACCTGGTCCAGCTCCTCGACGAAAATCGCGCCCTTCTTTTCCAGGCCCTCGACCACATAGCGGTTATGCACGATTTCGTGCCGGACATAGACCGGCGCGCCGTACTTCTCGAGGCTGCGCTCGACGATCTGGATCGCACGGTCCACCCCGGCGCAAAATCCGCGCGGTGTGGCCAACAGAATGGTGAGATCGGCTTTGTTCATGCCCGCGATGTAGTCCCTCGGTAAAAACTTGTCCATAGAAGACAGAAGCGTGCCGTGCCCATTTGCGGGCCCGCGACACCATTTCACACGCCCGCCCTCGCCAATTGCGGGGGCGCCTTCGAGCGAGTAGTGTGTGCGCCGACCGAACCCTAGCAGAGCTGAGCCATGTTTTCTCAATCGCGTTTCCGCTTTCCGACCCGCGCCCTGCTGCCGCTCGTGCTGCTGGCGTTCGTGGCCGCCTGCTCCAGCGACAAGGGCCCGCCGCCAGGCTGCCCGGTGACCAATTTCGTCAGCGACCTGGATCATGTGACGGTGTTCAGCGACGGCGCTGTCGGTGATCTGACCGATGTCCGATTCGACGCTCAACTGACCAGCCTCAGCGCGATCTGCAATTTCGAGAGTGACGAGTTGGCGATGGACATCGCCTTCCAGGTCATTGCTTCGCGGGGGCCGGCCAACAAGGACAATCAGGCAGCGGTGACCTATTTCCTCGCCATCGCGGACGAGACCGGCGCGATCGTCGCCAAGGAAACCTTCGACAACATTCTGCCTTTCAAGGGCAACCTGCGCCGCGTCGCCATCAAGGACGAATTCGAGCCGACCATCCCCTATCCGGCGGACCGGAAGACCCTGAACAGGTACCGGGTGCTGATCGGCTTCCAGCTCACGCAGGAACAGCTCGCCTACAACCGGGCACGTCGGCGCTAGGGGTCAGCACGGCGATTGGCGCCTGATCGCCAACGCCCCTTTTCTTTTTGTTGGGCGGCGACTATTGTTTCGCCACTACCGACGACCCTCAAGGGAGAGACCGGCCACATGGTCGGCGCCGAAGGAGCAACCGCCCCCGGAAACTCTCAGGCAAAAGGACCTTGAGGCGAGGAACTTCTGGAAAGCAGGCGGGAAACCGCCTCACCCACGGTGAAAGCCCGGCACAGAGTTCGCCGGGTGAATCTCTCAGGTTAGCGACAGAGGGGGCAGGTTCCGGCGTTTCGCCGGGATGCCTTTACGCTGACCGGAGAGTGCCATGACGGAACAAACCCTTCTCAAGACTCCCCTGCACGGACTGCATGTCGAGCTCGGCGCCAAGATGGTGCCGTTCGCGGGCTATGACATGCCTGTCCAGTACCCCGCCGGCGTCAAGGCCGAGCACCTGCACACCCGCGCCAAGGCCGGGCTGTTCGACGTCTCCCATATGGGCCAGGTCAAGCTGACCGGTGCCGACGCGGCACGCGACCTGGAACGGCTGGTGCCGGGCGATCTCGACGGACTCGCGATCGGCCAGATGCGTTACAGCATGTTCACGAACGACAAGGGCGGCATTCTGGATGACCTGATGGTCTGCCGGATCGAGGACGGCCTGATGGTCGTCGTCAACGCGGCCTGCAAGGATGCCGATATCGCCCATATGCGGGCGCACCTTTCCTCCGAAATCACGGTTCTGGAAGACCGCGCGCTGATCGCCTTGCAGGGCCCCGGCGCCGAGGCGGCGCTGTCCGCCCTCGCCCCGGCTGCCGCGACGCTGAGCTTCATGACCGGCGCCGAAATGGATGTGGACGGGGCAGCCTGCTTCGTCACCCGGTCAGGCTATACCGGCGAGGACGGTTACGAGATTTCCGTGCCCGCCGATCAGGCCGACGCGCTTGCCCGCAAATTGCTGGCGCAGAACGACGTGGAAGCCATCGGGCTTGGCGCCCGGGATTCCCTGCGCCTCGAAGCCGGACTTTGTTTGTACGGACACGATATCGACGAGACAACGACGCCGGTCGAGGCTGCGCTCATCTGGTCCATCGGCAAGCGCCGGCGGGAGGAAGGCGGCTTTCCCGGCGCGGATATCATTCTCGACCAGATCAAGAACGGCGCCCCGCGTAAACGAGTCGGCATCCTGCCGGACGGCCGCGCACCCGCCCGCGAAGGCACCGAGATTCAGGCGCCGGACGG
>NZ_JACZFS010000060.1 GCF_014904795.1 Nisaea nitritireducens | reverse complement strand
ATCACCAGTGGCGGCTTCGGGCCGAGCCTCGAAGCACCGCTGGCCATGGGATACGTCACCACCGAACACGCAGCCGCCGGTAGCGCTGTAAATGTTGTCGTTCGGGGCAAAGCCCTGCCCGCCAAAACCGCCAAAATGCCGTTCGTCCCGAATGGCTACAAACGTTAAAACAAAGCACCAGAGGGGATCAGATATGAGCGAGCGTCGCTTTACCGAAGACCATGAGTGGATCGATCTCGACGGCGAGATCGGCACCGTGGGTATTACCGATTTCGCCCAGGAACAGCTTGGCGAAGTCGTGTTCGTGGAAGTCCCGGATGTCGGCAAGAGTGTCGCCAAGGGGGACGAAACCGCCGTCGTTGAATCCGTGAAAGCCGCGAGCGAGCTTTATGCACCGGTGACCGGTGAAGTGGTCGAGGCGAATGCGGCACTGGCCGACACGCCGGATCTGGTGAACAGCGACCCCGAAGGCGCTGCCTGGTTCTACAAGATCAAGATTTCCGACAAGGCCGAGTTCGACGCCCTGATGGACGCGGACGCTTACAAGGCACACGCGGAGGCCTGAGGCCGGGCGCCGTTCGGGCGCCTGATGCACGAGATGACGAATGGCCTGCGGGCCACAAGGAGCAGAAGAGATGATGGACAACAGGCTGGCCTTCGCCGAACAGGAAGAAAGCGAAGAGTTCATTCGCCGTCATATCGGCCCCGGCCCGGAAGATCAGGCAGTGATGCTGAAGGCGCTCGGCTACGAGAACCTCGGCGCCCTGATCGATGCCGCCGTTCCGGCAAAGATCCGCATCAAGGAGCCGCTCGACCTGCCACCCGCGCAGACCGAAAGCGCGGTGCTGCAGAAGCTCCGGCAATATGCCAACACCAACACGGTGAACCGCACCCTGATCGGCATGGGCTATTACGGCACCCGCGTGCCGGCCGTCATCCAGCGCAACATCCTGGAAAATCCGGCCTGGTACACGGCCTATACGCCGTACCAGCCGGAAATCAGCCAGGGCCGGCTGGAAATGCTGCTGAACTTCCAGACCATGATCGGCGATCTGACCGGTCTGGAAATCGCCAATGCCTCCCTGCTCGACGAGGGCACTGCGGCAGCGGAGGCCATGGCTTTCTGCCACAAGGCCTCGAAGAACAAGGGCAACGTCTTCTTCGTCTCAAAGAATTGTCATCCGCAGACCATCGACATTCTGCAGACCCGCGCCGCTCCAGCCGGGCTGACTGTCATGGTCGGCGATGAGAACGAGCCGCTGCCGGAAGACGCCTTCGCCGTCCTGCTGCAATACCCGGACACCAACGGCGCCGTACATGACTATGCCGCTATCGTCGAGAAGGCGCATGCCCAGGGCGCGCTCGCCGTGGTCGCGGCGGACCTGCTCGCCCTGACCCACCTCACCCCTCCGGGCGAGTTCGGCGCGGATGTCGCCATCGGCACCAGCCAGCGCTTCGGCGTGCCGCTCGGCTTCGGCGGCCCGCACGCGGCCTATTTCGCCACCAAGGACGAGTACAAGCGCTCCATCCCGGGCCGTATCGTCGGCGTGTCCGTCGACAAGAACGGCGATCCGGCCTACCGGCTGGCCCTGCAGACCCGCGAGCAGCATATCCGCCGCGAGAAAGCGACCAGTAACATCTGCACCGCCCAGGTCCTGCTCGCCGTCATGGCGGCGGCCTATGCCTGCTATCACGGGCCGGACGGGCTGACCAAGATCGGCCGCCGGGTGCATCGCCGGACCGCGATCCTGGCCCAGGGCCTGCGCGAGCTTGGCTACACCATCGCGCATGACAATTTCTTCGATACCATTATCGTGCAGACGGACGACTGGACCGGCTCCGTCACGGAGGCCGCCCGCATCGAAGGCGTCAATCTGCGCATCTTCGAGAACAGTGTCGGCATCTCGCTGGACGAGACCTGCACCCGCGAGCTGGTCGAACGGCTCTGGGCAATGATGGCTTTCGACAGCATGAAGGAGCTGACCTACGAAGCCGTCGCCGATCGCACCCCGGACGCCATTCCGGCGAAGCTGGAACGCAGCTCGGAATTCCTCACCCATCCGGCCTTCAACCAATACCATTCAGAAACCGAAATGCTGCGCTATCTGCGCCGCCTCGCGGACAAGGATGTGGCGCTGGATCGCTCGATGATCCCGCTCGGCTCCTGCACCATGAAGCTGAACGCGACGACCGAGATGATTCCCGTCACCTGGGCTTCTTTCTCCGACATTCATCCCTTTGCCCCCCGCGATCAGGTCGAGGGCTATCATCTGATGATCTCGGAGCTGGAGCGGATGCTGGCCGAGATCACCGGCTATGCCGCCGTCTCCCTGCAGCCGAATGCCGGCAGCCAGGGCGAATATGCCGGCCTGCTGGTGATCAGCGCCTATCACGCCAGCCGGGGCGAAGGGCATCGCAATATCTGCCTGATCCCGAGCTCCGCGCACGGCACCAACCCGGCGTCAGCCGCGATGGCGGGCATGAAGGTCGTGGTCGTGAAATGCGACGATGACGGCAATGTCGACATGGCCGATCTGAAGGCCAAGGTCGAGCAGCACAGCAGCAATCTCGCCGCCCTGATGATCACCTATCCCTCGACCCATGGCGTGTTCGAGGAGACTGTCACCGAGATCTGCGATCTGATCCACGAACATGGCGGGCAGGTCTATATGGACGGCGCCAACCTCAATGCCATGGTCGGTGTCTGCAAGCCGGGCCAGTTCGGCTCCGACGTCAGCCACCTGAACCTGCACAAGACCTTCTGCATCCCGCATGGCGGCGGCGGCCCCGGTGTCGGCCCGATCGGCGTCGGTGCGCATCTGGCGCCCTTCCTGCCGGGCCACCGCAACATGAACGCCCAGGAAACCGCCATCGGCCCGGTCAGCGCCGCGCCATACGGCAGCGCCGGCATCCTGCCGATCTCCTGGAGCTATATCGAGCTGATGGGCGCCAACGGCCTGAAGAAAGCGACCGAGGTCGCGATCCTCTCCGCCAACTATCTGGCGCAGCGCCTCGAAGAGCATTTCCCGGTGCTCTACAAGGGCAAGAATGGGCTGGTTGCGCACGAATGCATTATCGATCTGCGCCCGCTGAAGGACGAAACCGGCGTTACCGTCGACGATGTCGCAAAGCGGCTGATGGATTACGGCTTTCACGCCCCCACCATGTCCTTCCCCGTGCCGGGGACGCTGATGATCGAGCCGACCGAGAGCGAGCCTCTGGCCGAACTCGAACGCTTCTGCGCGGCGATGATCGCCATCCGGCAGGAAATCCGCGATATAGAGGAAGGCAAGCTCACCCGCGACGAGAGCCCGCTGGCCCATGCCCCGCACACGGCGGGCGATCTGATGGCGGACGACTGGGACCGGAAGTATTCCCGCGCCCAGGGCGCCTTCCCGGTCGACAGCCTGCGAAGCAACAAATACTGGCCGCCGGTCGCCCGGATCGATCAGGCTTATGGCGACAAACACCTGATCTGTTCCTGCCCGCCGATTGAGGCCTATCAGGACGCGGCTGAGTAAGCGGTGCAAGGCAGTATCCTGCCGGGGACGGGCAAGCGCCCCGTCCCTCTCCGTCTCGATGCGTTGCTGTTCGATCTCGACGGCACGCTGGTGGACACCGCCGAACTGCATGTCGACGCGACCAACGCCGCTCTCGCGACATTCGGCCGGCAGATTTCCCGGCCCGACTATGAAGCGCACCTGCATGGCGGCGCCAATGACGACACCCGGCACTTTCTGTTTCCCGACGATCCCGAAGGCAAAGGCCGAGACTATGTCGATCTGAAGGAACAGCTGTTCCGGGACAGCGTCGTCCAGCTGGACAGAATGCCAGGACTGACCGAGCTTCTGGACTGGGCCGCCGAGCACAGTCTGAAAACCGCCGTTGTAACCAACGCACCGAGGGCGAATGCGGATCTGATGCTGCGTGCCCTTGGCCTCGCGGACCGCTTCGACGCAATCGTTGTCGCGGAAGAAGTGCCCTTGGGTAAACCGGACCCGGGACCTTATCTGGAAGGCCTGTCTCGCATCGGCTGCGCGGCAGAGGCGGCAATCGGGTTCGAGGATTCGCCAAGCGGGCTGACCGCGCTAATCGGCGCCCGTGTCTTTTCAGTCGCAATTACCGGCCCGGGCGATCCAGCTGCACTCATCGGGGCTGATCTCTTAATTGACGACTTCCGGTCGCCCGCGCTTCAATCGCTTCGTCACGCCATCCTTTAGCCGGAACCCTCCTAGCAGCCCGTTCCGGAAGCGGCCCAAGCCAATCGGCTCCTAAGTGCCGCGTGTTGCACCACGAGCCCGGATATTTGCATTTCAAGCGGCATTGCCGGATGGTGTTCGGCATTGACGGAACAGCATGTCGTCGCGACCAGTTGAGAGAGGCTTTGCGTGCGCATACTCCTGATTGAGGATGAGCATCATCTCGGCGCGGCTGTCCAGGAGCAGCTTCGAAGCGAGAGCCATGCCGTCGACTGGGTGCAGACGCTGGCCGATGCAGACGCGGCGGCTGTCGCAACTGACTACGAGCTCTTGCTTCTGGATCTTAATCTGCCGGACGGAAATGGCATTGATCTGCTCAAGTCCATGCGTGAGCGGGGTAGTAGCTGCCCTGTGCTCATCCTTACCGCACAGGACCAGATCAGCGATCGGATCGCAGGCCTTAACGCCGGTGCGGACGATTACCTTGTAAAACCCTTCGATCTGGAAGAGCTGTCGGCGCGCATTCATGCGGTGATCAGACGTTATGTTGGAAATCTGAAGCAGGTTGTCGATTTCGGTGACGTCTCGGTCGATATTACGGCAAAGCTGGTTCGAAAGAACGGTGAGGAAATTGCTCTCACGCGGCGGGAATGGGCGATACTCGATCTGCTCTCACGCCGGCCCGGCACAGTCATATCGAAGGAAAAGTTTGAGGAAGCGCTCTACGAGTTCGGCGAGGAAGTCGAAAGCAACGCGGTGGAGGTGCATATCAGCCGTTTAAGGAAAAAGCTCGGCGCCGAGTTGATCAACACACAACGGGGCGTGGGCTACAAACTGGTGATCTGAATATGGCACGATGGAGCCTTACGCAGCGATTGACTGTCCGCCTGAGTGCGGCTATCGCGCTCCTCTGGATCGCGGCGGCAGTGATTTCCGCGTTTGTTATCCGGTATGAATTCAACGAAGTATTCGACAGCGCACTTCAGGAAACCGCGCAGCGCTTGCTGCCACTTGCGGTCGAAGACCTGAGGGAGCGAGGCGAACCCGTGGAATGGTCGCGCGAGATCCGCGAAGAGATCGTTGTCGCAGAGCATGAAGAATATCTCATATACCAGATCAGGGCATCCGACGGCCGTGTGCTCATCCGTTCGCACGATGCACCTCAGCAGGCTTTCCAGACACCCCTGACCCCAGGCTACGCGAACCGGAATGGCTGGCGCATCTATACCGAGCCGAGCGCCGGTCAGGACGTCTTCATCCAGGTCGCCGAAGCCCTTGATCACCGTGACGAAGCGCTCCTCCATCTGGTGCTCACCCTGACCGCGCCTTTGTTCGTGTTGTTGCCCCTTTCCGCCTTCATCGTTCGCTGTTTCGTTCTGGGAACGCTACGCCCGATAACAAGCGTACGAGCGTCGATCGCTTCTCGCGGAGGCAGCAACACAGCGCCTATCGGCGATGAGTCACTCCCGCAGGAACTGAGCCCGATCGTGGAAGATGTAAATCGGTTGCTGGAACGCTTGCAGAAATCACTGCAGGCAGAACGCGCCTTTGCCTCAAGCAGCGCCCATGAGCTGCGCACACCTGTGGCCTCTGCCTTGGCGCAGGTATCCCGCCTCAAGGCTGACCTTCAGCAGCATCCGGCAACGGATCGGGTTATCCGGATCGAAGAAATCCTTCGTGAGCTTGGTGGCCTGGTCGAGAAGCTGCTGCAGCTTTCAAGAGCAGAAGCCGGGGTGGCCTTGAAACGCGAGCCGATGAAACTCGGTTATGTCGCGCAGTATCTCGTGGATGAATTCGACCGCAAGACACCCTATGCAGGGCTGGTGAAGCTCGTCAATGAGACCGACGAAGAAGGCCAGGATGTTGTAGAGACCGATCTCGATGCGCTCGCGATTGCCCTCCGGAACCTGATTGAAAATGCCCTGGTTCACGGCATGAAGGATTGCACGGTGATCGTGCTGATCGGGAAAGACCGTTCTATTCGGGTGATCAACGAAGGCGCAGTCGTTCCCGGTGAGAAGTTGTCTCACCTGACGGACCGGTTTTCCCGCGGCCGTTCCAGATCCGAAGGCAGCGGCCTCGGGCTCGCGATCGTGAAGACGATCGTGGAGCAGGCTGGCGGAACGCTCGAACTCCGGTCCCCGGCGACCGGACGCCATGACGGGTTCGAGGCTATCATCCGCTTTTAGTAACCCAACCGTTTTGTTCAAAGCTGTCAGGTTCACGTCAGGTTTGCGTGCGAGTGTTGCTCGCTATGCGGCGACTCTAGTCGCGAATGGAGCCGAGGAGAAACCAATGGCTAGCTTCGACGAACTCATTGACGACTGGAATGAAAAGTTGTTCGCAGCACTCGCCCATGATGATGACGATAATCATCATGATAGCGACGACGATGACCATGATGACGATAATCATCAGGACGATCTTCATGATAGCGACGACGACGACCATGATGATGATGATGACGATGACGATAATCATCAGGACGATCTTCATGATAGCGACGACGATGACCATGATGATGACTACGGCGACCTGGATGATGACCATCTGGAAGGGCACGAAGGTCATGACGGCCTGTATGGCGAAGCCGACGATGACATCATCCACGGCAAGATTGGCTCTGATCGCCTCGACGGAGATGATGCGTTTGATGTTCTCTTCGGGGGACAAGACAACGATACCGTCCACAGCGGGAACGGCGACGATTATGCCTTTGGCAACCTTGGAGATGACGCGCTGGATGGTGGCGCTGGAAATGATTGGCTGCATGGCGGGCGGGACAACGACACGATCAACGGCGGCGACGGCAACGACGTAGTAAACGGTGGCCGCAATGATGATCAGCTAACCGGCGGAGCTGGCGCCGACACGTTCGTGTTCGCAGGCCAGTCCGGTCAGGACACGGTCTATGATTTCGACCCGGACAACGGTGATGTCATCGCGTGGGACTCAATTGATGTCGAGGGTGATGCCGGCGATGGCCCCGAAAACGCCCAGGAACTGCTGTCATGGGCCACCGAGACCGAAAATGGAGATGCGGTGATCTCGCTCGGTGGGGACAACACTGTGACCCTAATCGGTGTCGCGCCGAGTGATCTCAGTGCGGCAGACTTCTTGATCATCTGATTTCAGATTAATGTGAACGAGCCCCGCAATCTCTGTTGCGGGGCTCGTTCTATATTCATTTTCAGCTCCGGTTGAATAGCCCGCCCATTTCCGCTCGGCCGATAGAGAGACATGAGCCCCTGCCATCGGGTGACGATTGGCGATTGACGACTCCTCCGCGCCTGCGCTCCACTCCTCTCTTGCCCCCCTCCTGAAAGACGGACCCCCATGAGCAAGAGCGTCAATCGTGTGAAAGCAGCCGCCGAGGCGGCCGGGCTGACCGTCGAGATCCTGCGTATGCCGGACTCGACACGGACCGCTGCCGAAGCCGCTGCCGCCTGCGGCTGCGACGTCGCGCAGATCGTGAAGTCACTGATCTTCAAGGGAGGCGAGACGGGCGCGCTGAAGCTGCTGCTGGTCTCCGGCGCCAATCAGGTGGATCTGGATAAGGCGGCGGCGCTGGTTGGCGAGCCGCTGGAACGGGCCGATCCGAAGGAAGTCCGTGAGATCACCGGTTTCGCCATCGGCGGTGTCTCCCCGCTCGGACATCTGACCCCGGTCGCGACCTGGATGGACGAGACTTTGCTCGGCTTCGGAACAGTCTGGGCGGCGGCCGGTGCGCCGAACGCGGTATTCGAGATCACTGGCACCGCGCTTCGTGACGCCACCGGCGCCACAATCGCAGATCTCGGTTAACGCTCGGCCGAAGAGGTTTCTTCCGTCGCCTCCATCCCTGGCAACGGGCCGCCGAGCAGATCGTCAATGAACAGGCTGACCAGTTGGGAGCGGCTGGTCACCCCGGCCTTGGCATAGATACGGGTGAGCTGGGCCCTGACAGTGCTTGCCGCCGTCCTTCGGATCTCCGCGATTTCCGCAATCTCGAACCCCTTGATGGCGAGCATAGCAACGTTTGCTTCGGCAGCTGTCAGTTGCCAGTGCTTGAAATGCTCTCCGATCATCGTACCAAGCGCGCCGGACGCAATCGTCACCGCTTCTTCCGCCCGCTCCGCCTGCTCGATCGTCCGGCGCATTTCAAGCGCACCGAAGACGATGCCGGACACAAGTGCGACAGCAACAGCCGCCTCCAGCACATCGTGCCCGGACAAGCCGGAGAAGTGCAGATCCCTGATCGCGTCGCCGACAAAGAACACCGCGCAAACGGACTGCAGAACAAGAACGGCGGCGAGCCCATAGACTCGCCGCCGCAATCTGGCTTTTGAATCAGTGTCGCCCAAGAATGCCCCCTCACACAGGTCCGGATTTGCCGCGCCGGCTCCATGTCATTTGCCGGATCAGATTGATCCCGGAAAGTCTCGATTCCAGCAATACACCGCCGACATGCAAGGCGGCCATGAGAACCAGGAGATTTGCCGTAACCTCATGCACCTCTTCGGCAACCTCGCCAATCTGGCTGGCCTCACCGAAATTTTCCAGCAGGATGCCCGTTCCGGCAACCGCGAACAACATGCCCCACAGCCCATAGACCATCAGCGCGCCCAGAGGATTGTGGGACCGGTTTGCTTCTCCATGCCCATGCCTGCCGGGACTGAGCCCGCTGGGACTGAACATGGTCCGGGCATGATCCCGCGCGGCCGTCAAGCTGGGCGGAAAGGAAGAGAACCGGGCGCGCCGGGCTCCGACGACGCCCCAGATCATCCGCAACACGACCATCGCGAGCGCCACATAACCGAGCCATTCATGCAGCTCCGAATGTTCCGAAACGACAGTGAAATTCAGCAGGACGCAGACCGCGACGGTCCAGTGTGTGATGCGGACGACCGGGTCCCAGAGCCGTAGGGGCACCGGGCGGCTCCCGTCCATCAGTCCTTGCGCTCCTGTTCGAGGGTCTTACCGGTCACCGGATCGAGTTCCAGCTCCCACGTCACACCATCGCGTTTCACATAGACCTCGATCTCATCGTCGTCGTGTTCCAACCGGATGATTTCGTAGCCCTGCTTTTCGAGCAGGGTCCGGACCTGTGCATCCGACAGCCGCTCGCCGGATTTGCTGTCGGTTCCGGCAACGCTGTAACCAACCAGGGGAATGGCGATGAGCGCCGCAGCGCAGACACCGAGCATCAGCTTCTTCATGACTGTCTCCAATCTTCAGATTGTCCGACAACATGATTGCCGCCGGTGATCTGCAGATGGCGCATGACATACCGTTACGGAATGCGCTTTTCGCTTATGAGAAGCCTTGTAAGCGGATGCTTACGCAAGGGATTGGCTCAGAGCTTCAGGCCCTTGTCGTCACTCTCGTCGCCGTCATGCTTGTCCGGCTGCCCGCCCTTCGGATTGACCCGGCGGATGATAATGTCGCCGTTCGGCAGGACTTCCGGTGCCTCGTATTGCGGGATCGAGGAAAAGAAAGCGCGCAGGCCGTCGAGCACCATCTGCGCTCCGCGCTCGATCGTGTCTGCAGGCGGCTCTTCGGCGGCCCTTGCAGGTCCGGCGGCGACGGCCATGGAGAGGCCAAGAAGTACGGCTAGCGACGGTAGAGTCTTCATCTATGGCTCCTTTGTCAGGACAACCCATCATAGCCATGATTTAGCCGACAAAAAGGCAGAGGCAAGTTATCTGCCCCGCCCGGCAACCACGGCACCGGTGACACCATTCAGATCCTCGACCAGGGTGCCAATATCCTCCCGGCTCATGCCGATGGTCTCGAACAGGCAGGCCGCGACGTCCCAGGACTTCTGCTTCAGCTCCCGCCCCTCCGGCATGAGGGAAACCTGCACCTGGCGTTCGTCGTTGGCGGCACGGCGGCGGCGCACCAGCCCCGCACCTTCAAGCCGCTTCAGCAAAGGCGTCAGGGTGTTCGATTCAAGATGCAGCAGCTCACCAAGCTGACCGACGCTCTGATCGTCCTGCTCCCACAGGGCCACCAGCACCAGATATTGCGGATAGGTCAGCCCGAGCTCTCCCAGAAGCGGCTTGTAGAACCGGTTCATGGCGTGATGCGCCTTGTAGAGGGCGAAACACAGAAAGTCGTCCAGATGAGGCGGCTGGTGCTTTTCCGAATGCGAGTCCGTCATGGATTTCTCCAGAGAGGTTCAGGAGAAATTTAATCGCACACGATTTAATCGCAAGCCCTTGACGCTATCGACATGAGCATTATTTATATCGTGCACGATATATTTATCGCCGCACTTCAAGGAGCCTAATCATGTCAGTGAATGTCCTCTACACCATCGGCGCCACCGCAACCGGCGGCCGGGACGGCCAGGCAAAAACCAGCGACGGCGCGCTCGACGTCACGCTCTCGACCCCGAAGGAACTCGGCGGCGCGGGCGGCGCAGGTAACAATCCGGAACAGCTTTTCGCAGCGGGCTATGCCGCCTGCTTCCTCGGCGCCATGAAGTTCGTCGCCTCCCAGGGAGACTCTTCGGTGAAGATCACGCCGGACACCACCGTCTCCTCCGAAGTTGGCATCGGCCCGCGCGCGGAAGGCGGGTTCGGGCTTGAGGTATCGCTCGCCGTTTCCGTTCCCGGCGCGGACAAGGACGCGGTCCAGGATCTGATCGAGAAAGCCCACCAGGTCTGCCCGTACTCGAACGCCACACGGAACAATATCGATGTGAAGCTGTCGGTCGCCTGAGGCCGATCCATATTCCCGAAAGAACCAGCGGACCGCCTATTGGCGGTCCGTCCGTTATTCGTTCCGCAGCAGCGGTGCCGCTTTCTGTGACAGAGCACTCCAGGTGCCGATCAGGCCGAGCGTGATGGTGATCGCCGTCGAGAAGGCCGCCGTCAGCACCACAGACGGCGCATCGAAGGCGAAATCGCCCCGCATCAGCTGGGTGATGACGACATAGCCTATGACCGTGCCGATCAGGGCCGCGACCAGAGATGTGGCTAGGCCGAGCAGGCCGTATTCCATGACATAGGCAGTCAGCACCTTGCGCCGGGTCGCCCCCAGCACCTTCAACACCACAGCGTCGTAGATCCGGCGCTGATGACCCGAGATGACAGCGCCCGCCAGCACCAGCACACCGGCCAGCAGCGTCACCGATGCGGTGATCCGGATAGCGATACCGACCGCGTCCATGATCCGCCCGGCATTCTCCAGCGCATCCTTCACCCGGATGGCGGAGACATTGGCGAACCGGTCTGTGACCGCCCGCTGCACCGCCTCTTCGGCCCCCGGTGTCTCGGCATAAACCGTCGAGATGATGCTGTGTGGCGCCGCCTCCAGCGTGCCGGGTGCAAAGACGAAGACGAAATTCATCCCGAGCGACTGCCACTCGATATTCCGCAGGTTATGCACCGTCGCGGTGATCTCGCGCCCCAGCACGTTCAGCGTGATGGTATCGCCGACACCGATGCCGTAGCCGCGCGCGATTTCCGCGTCGAAGGACAGCAGCGGCGGCCCGCTATAATCCTCCGCCCACCACTCACCCTCGACCAGATCGGTGCCGGGTGGCGGCGTGGCGGCATAGGTCAGGCCGCGATCGCCGTTGATAGTCCATTGCACGTCTGGATCGACCTTGCGCTCCGCGACAGGCACCCCCGCAATCTGCACGATCCGGCCGCGCACCAGCGGCGTGCGTTCCATCTTGGTGATGCCGGGCACGCTCTCCACCGTCTCGATAAAGCCGTCAACCTGGTGCGGCTGAATATCGATGAAGAAATAGGACGGCGCGATTTCCGGAATCTGCTCTTTCAACTGCCGCGACAGGTTGGCCTCGATCAAGGCGATGGCCACCAGCACGGTAAGACCAAGCCCGAGGGAAAGGATCACGCTGGCGGTCGGCGCGCCGGGCCGGTGCAGGTTGGCAATGGCCAGCCGCAGGTCCGGGCGTTTCGGCGTCGGTATCATGCGGGCGCCCCGAACGATAAGCTGGGCTCCACCGCCGAACAGCAGCAGAACACCCACCGCCCCGGCGATAAACCCGCTCGCCAGTTTCGGATCGTCCGTCGCAACTACAGCCAACCCGGCCAGGATCAGGGCGCTGATCGCACTGGCAACGATGTATTTACCGGCAGGCCGTCCGGACGGAGGCACGATCAGGGCGCGGAAAAGCTGCGCCGCACGCACAGCCCCGGCCCGGCCGAGCGGCCAGAGCGAGAAGGCGACGGTGGTCAGGTAGCCGAAGGCACCCGCGGTCAGCAGCGGCTTCCAGTAAAGCCCGCCCGGTACCTCGAACGGCAGCATGCCGCTGATCAGCGTGCCCGCGACCAATGGTGCCAGCGCGCCGATGACAAGCCCGGCGCCGATCCCCACGGTGGCGACCGCAAGAATCTGGATGAAATAGGCGGTGAAAACGGTTCCGGTCGTGGCGCCGAGGCATTTCAGGGTAGCGATGGTTGCCATCCGCCGGTCGAGGAAGGCCCGCACCGCATTGGCAATGCCCACACCGCCGACCAGAAGCGCCGTCAGCCCGACAAGGGTCAGGAATTGCGTCACCCGGTTGATGAAACGGTCGAACCCCGGGGCAGCGCGGTCGACGCCGCGTATCCGCCAGCCCGCGTCAGGGAATTTCTTGTTGGTCTGCTCGATCCAGTCGGCTCCCTTGATGCCCTGTTTCAGGGCGATCAGGTAGTGGAAGCGGATCAGGCTGCCGCGCTGGACCAGACCCGTGTCCGGCAGGGAAGCCGCCGGGATCATCACGCGCGGCCCGAAGGAGGCAAAGCTGACGGCCCGGTCCGGCTCTTTCGCGATGACATCGCGGACCTCGAAGACGGCCTCGCCGATCTTCAGGCGATCACCCGGCACAAGCTCAAGCCGGGTCGCTAGAGCCTCATCCACCACCGCGCCGTAGGTACCGTCGCGCAGCGCCAGTTCCGTCTGGATGGCGCCACCTTTTTGCAGATCGAGGGAGCCAAACATTGGGTAGGCGTCGCTCACCGCCTTCAGCTCGACCAGAGTGCGCCGGTCCGCATCCGTCTTGCGGGCCATGGCGCGCATCTCGACGGTTTCGGCCACGGTGCCGGACTGGTGGAACCAGTCGATCTGTTCAGGTGCCGCCTCGCGGTGGGTGTAGCGGATCTCGATATCGCCGCCGAGGATCTCCCGGGCGTCCCGCTCGACCCCGGCCATCATGGCCGAGGAAACGGAGCCGACACCGGCCATCGCCGCCACGCCAAGGGCGAGGCAGGCCAGGAACACGCGAAAGGACGAAGCGGCTCCGCGCAGCTCCCGGCGGGCAATCGTCAGGGCAATGAAGAAATTTCGCATCAGGCGCTCTGCCGCTCGGCTGCCGCACCGTCATCCGGTTGGGCGACCTCACCGCATGCCGTGCGTCTGGTATCCCCCACGATCTTGCCGTCGGCCATGGAGATGACCCGACTGCAATGTTCGGCCAGTGCCATGTCATGGGTGATCAGCACCAGGGTAGTGCCGTGGGTCTCGCTCAACTCAAAAAGCAGTTCCATGATGGTGTCGCCGGTAGCACCGTCGAGATTTCCCGTCGGCTCGTCCGCCAGCAACAGTTTCGGCCGGGTGACGAAGGCGCGGGCAATGGCCACGCGCTGCTGCTCGCCTCCGGAAAGCTGGTCCGGGTAGTGCGTCACCCGGTGCGCCAGTCCTACCTTGGCGAGGCTCTCTTCTGCCACAGCAAAGGCATCGCGGGAGCCCGCCAGCTCAAGCGGTATGGCCACATTCTCCAGCGCCGTCATGGTCGGCACCAGACGGAAGGCCTGGAAGACGATCCCCACCGTGTCGCGGCGGAACACGGCGAGCGCATCCTCGCTCATGGCGGAGAGGTTGTGGTCCGCGACGGAGACGCTGCCGGAGCTGGCCTGCTCCAAACCGCCCATCACCATCATCAGGGTCGATTTTCCCGCACCGGACGGCCCGACGATGCTGACCGTCTCGCCGGCAGTCACCTCAAGATCAATTCCGCGGAGGATATTGACCTCGCCCGCCCCGCTCCTCAGGTTAAGGTGCAAGTCGGACAGTCGGATCAATGCCATGAGTGAGTCTTCCCAGATTAAACAGCGGCGGAGTCCGGCATCGCCAGACGCCCCGGAATTATGCGCACCTCCGCCATATAGGGTTACCATGGTGCATTGCAACGCTGTCAGCCGTGCTTTCCGCCGCTGTGCCGCGGTTGTCTTCCCGGCGTTATTGTTGATTTTCCTCACTCTCGGCACAGCGGCACATGCTGAAATCCGCATCCTCGGCCTCGGTGACAGCCTGATGGCGGGGTATGGATTGCCCCCGGGCGATGGTTTTCCCGACCAGTTGCAAACCGCGTTGCGGGCGACGGGTATCGACGCCGAAGTGGTGAATGCCGGTGTGTCCGGCGATACCAGTGCAGGCGGACGGGCCCGGCTGGACTGGGCACTTGCCTCCAATCCGCACGCGGTGATCCTGGAGCTTGGCGCGAATGACGGTCTGCGCGGGCTGGAGCCGGCGGAAACCAGACGCAATCTCGACGCCATTCTGACCGCCCTCGATGAAAAAGGCCTGCCGGTTCTGCTCGCGGGCATGCTGGCGCCGCCCAATCTCGGCCAGGAATATGGCGCAGAGTTCGAGGCGGTTTTCCGGGAACTGGCTGAGAAACACGAAACCCTGTTCTATCCGTTTTTCCTCGACGGCGTCGTCGGCGACCCGGCGCTCAATCAAAAGGACGGCATCCACCCGACCAGGGAGGGCGTTGCCATCATCGTCAAACGCATCATGCCGCGCGTGAAAGAGCTTATCTCGAAAAGCAAGACAGCCGCCCGTTGATCCCGGACGCGCCCCGCGCTTAAACTCCGCGCCTTCGGGCCCTGCCTGCCCGGCTATCTATCGCCCGTGAGCCAATCGCCTATCTGCCAATCAACGGAAGTGAGCTGCCAATGGAATACCGCCCGCTCGGACGAACGGACCTGCGCGTCAGTGTGATCTGCCTCGGAACCATGACCTATGGCGAGCAGAACAGCGAAGCCGAGGGCCATGAGCAGATGGACTACGCGCTGGAGCGCGGCGTCAATTTCTTCGACACGGCGGAAATGTATTCCGTGCCGCCCCGCGCCGAGACCTACGGCCGGACAGAGGAAGTCATCGGCACCTGGGTCAAGGCCAGCGGCAAGCGGGACAAGGTGATCCTGGCGACCAAGGTGGTCGGCCCGGGCGAGCGCTTCGCCCATGTCCGCGACGGCAATCCCAAGTTCAACCGCGAGCACATTACGGCTGCGGTCGATGCCAGCCTGAAGCGGCTGCAGACGGACTATATCGACCTCTACCAGCTGCACTGGCCGGAGCGTTCCACCAACACTTTCGGCAAGCTCAACTATGTGCATGCCGAGGAGCAGGACTGGACACCGCTGGAAGAGACCCTCGGCGTGCTGGCCGACCTGATCAAGGAAGGCAAGATCCGGCATATCGGCCTTTCCAACGAGACGCCCTGGGGCACGATGAAATGCATCGCGTTGTCCGATGCCATGGGCCTGCCGCGCCCTGTTTCGGTGCAGAATCCCTACAATCTGCTGAACCGCAGCTTCGAGGTCGGTCTGGCCGAAGTGGCGATCCGCGAGAATTGCGGGCTGCTTGCCTACTCGCCCATCGCCGGCGGTGTGCTCAGCGGCAAGTATCTCGACGGCGCCCAGCCTGAAGGCGCCCGCATGACGCTGTTCCCGGGTAATTTCTCACGCTATCTGAAGCCGAATGCCGAGGAAGCCACGATCGCCTATGCCAAGCTCGCCAAAGAGTACGGATTCGCGCCTGCGGACCTCGCCAACACATTCGTTAACACCCGCCAGTTCACCACCTCGAACATCATCGGCGCGACGACGATGAAGCAGCTGGAAAGCAATATAGACACTGCTGAAATGGTGCTTCCGGAAGCCCTTCTGGAAGAGATCGAAAAGGTTAACCAGCTGTACTCAAATCCCTGTCCTTGACAGCCTGCGCGAGCGTGATAGCCAATTATGTATGAACAGGTTGTTCGTCGCGCTCGCGCTACCCGACCATGTCCGCGCCGCACTCTCCCGGCTGCGCCGCGGTTTTCCCGGCGCCCGTTGGGTCGCGGAAGAAAACTTTCACCTGACATTGAGATTTATCGGCGAAGTCGATAACCGGGCGATGGACGACATCGCCGAACGACTGGACCGCGTCCGCGAGCCGGGCTTCGACCTCGAACTTGACGGTTTCGGCTGCTTCGAGACCAAGGGCAAGGTCCGCGCATTGTGGGCCCGTGTCCTCGCCAGCGAAGAGTTGCTCCATCTGCAGCGCAAGATCGACACCGCCCTCGATTCGGCAGGCGTGGCGCGTGAAACGCGGAAATTCAGACCACATGTGACTCTGGCCCGGTTCAAGGACGCGCCGCTCGACGGGGTGAACGAACTCATCTGCGAGGCGAGCCCGTTCAGCGCCGGGCCGTTCCCGATCGGGTCCTTCACGCTTTACCGCAGTTTCCTGCACCGGGACGGGCCGATCTATCGTCCCGAGGTGGTCTATCCGCTCGACGGAGATGCCTTTTCCGATCCCTATTTCGACGAGTTCAGGGATGAAGAGGACCACGATTTCACGGACAGCACCGCGATTTCGTCGCATTAAGGCGGCATAGACACGGATTTTTCACAAAGACCTGCAAGGATAGCTGCCCGGCAGGAAGGCTTTGGTGGACCATGCTTCGTCTCGTTTGTTTTATCCTCGTGTTTGTTTGCTCTCTACCGCGCGTCGGCGCGGCCGACATCCCGGTCGATATAGAGCTGGTTCTGGCCATCGACTGTTCTTCCAGTGTGGATGACGAGGAATTCGCCCTCCAGGTTTCCGGCATGGCCAACGCCTTCCGCGATCCGATGATCCAGGACGCCATCCAGAACGGTGTCGAGGGCGCCATCGGGATCTCCATCATCCAGTGGTCGAGCGAGCGTTTCCAGAATGTCGCGGTGCATTGGCGCCTGCTGACCGGTCCCGCCGACGCGAACAATCTGGCAAACGAGATCGAGGCGATGCCGCGCACCATCGGCACCGGCGCAACCTCGATAGCAAACGCGCTGCTTTTCGCCGCCAACAGCTTCAACGGGAACGGCATGGAGGGGTTCCGCCGGGTGATAGACATGTCGGCGGACGGCGAGAACAATCAGGGCCTCGACATTCATATCGCCCGCGCCCAGGTGCTGGCCCGCGGCATCACAATCAACGGACTGGCAATCCGGAATGAGTTTCCCAATCTCGACATCTATTTCGAGGACCGGGTGATCGGCGGCGACAGGGCTTTTACCGAAGTGGCGAAAGATTACGAGGACTACCGAAACGCCATCTTCCGGAAACTTTTCCGCGAACTGCGCGACGTCCCCGTTGCGGACGGGTCCGGCCTTGACCCATCATGGAACGAGGCGCGGCTCATGGAGCGGCGCTGAAGAATCAGTTCGAACGCGGCGACCAACGTGGCGATCAGGGTGACGGTTTGAGATTTCTGAAGGCGGTTCTGGGCCTGTTTCTTTTCTGCCTCGGGCCGTCTTCCGTTGCCCAGAGCGAATACCCGGTCGATGTCGAACTGGTGCTCGCCATTGATTCCTCCGCCAGCGTTGATCGCAATGAATTCGACCTGCAGCTGCGCGGTCTCGCCCTTGCCTTTAACGATCCGGACGTGCAGCAGGCCATCAAAAACGGCGCCTTCCAGGCCATCGCGGTAACCCTTATCGAATGGTCCAGCGTCGACCGCCAGGCGGTCAACATTCCCTGGCGTCTGATCAACAGCGTCGAAAGCGCCGAAGCCTTCGCCGCAGACATCGCCTCCTCGGCCCGCATGGTCGATACTGGCGCGACCTCGATCTCGGCCGCCATCGCCTACAGTGTGCCCCTGTTCGCCGTGAACGGCTTCGCCGGACAGCGCCAGGTGATCGATATTTCAGGAGACGGCTTCAACAATTCGGGCCGGTTGATGCAGGAGGGCCGTGAGATCGCCAGCAATGCCCGCGTCACCGTCAACGGGCTGGCGATCCAGAATCAGGTGCTGGATCTCGGCGGTTATTTCGAGGAAACCGTTATCACCGGCCCCGGCGCTTTCGTCATCACCGCAGCGGACTACGAGGACTACATCCAGGCAATCCGGCGGAAATTATTGCGGGAAATCAAGGCGGCGCCGATTTCTTAGGAGCGCACGCCCTCAAACCCGTTCAGGAATGCCGCCAGATTGGCGCCGAGCTGATCGGAGATGTAACCGCCTTCCTGCACCAGCAGGCTCGGATATCCGGCTTCCGAAATTGTGCGGCCCATGCGGCGAAAGCCGTCCGTGGTGACCTTGCAGAAAGCCAGCGGGTCGGCTTCGGAGGCGTCGAGACCGAGGGCGACGACGAGCACATCCGGCTTGAAGGTCGCCATGGTTTCGAGGGCGTCGGCGAGGATTTCCATATAGGCATCGTCTCCGGTGCCCTGCGGCAACGGGTAATTCAAATTGCAGCCGGCACCGTCGCCCTCTCCCGTCTCGTTGCCGAAACCGGTGAAGAACGGGTAGTAGGTCGCCGGATCGCCATGCAGGGAAACGGTCAGCACATCGCCGCGCTCATAGAAGATGCCCTGCGTGCCGTTACCGTGATGCACATCCACGTCGAGGATCGCGACCTTTGCCGCTCCCCGGTCGCGCAGACGCTGGGCCGCGATGGCGGAATTATTGAGGAAGCAGAAACCGCCTGCCTGATCCGCGTAGGCATGGTGCCCCGGAGGGCGGCAGAGGGCGTAGAGATAGGCGCCGCTGTTCCCACCGTCGAGATCCTGAGCCAGCATGTCCGCGCCGGTCACTGCGACGTCCGAGGAGGCCAGAGCCCCTTCCCAGGTGCCTGCGCCGATCGGGCAGGCCGTGTCCGCCTGATAATGGCCTGACTGGGCCACGATATGCTGCGGCGGCTGTGACATGTTGCGGCCGGAATGCACGTTCGGGATGATCTCGTCCGCATGGTCCGGCAATGCGCACCAGCGCTCCCAGGCGTTCTCCAGAAAGTCGAGATAGCCCGCATCGTGAATCCTGGCCGCCGGGCCGGCACCGTGCTGCTTGGCCGGGATCAGATCATGCCCGGCTTCCGTTGCCGCCTTGAACAGGATTTCCGCCCGTTCCGGCCGCTCCGGGCTTTGCACGATGGCGCCCCGCGTAATGAACCGTTTCGGGGCATGCGCCGCATGCCCGTCCGTATAAACCACACGCATCTTGTTTGCCGTCCGAGAAGAAGGTTAGAGAGGAATGTTGTCGTGCTTCTTCCAGGGATTTTCGAGCTGTTTGTTCTTCAGCATCGAGAGGCCCCGGCAGATCCGCCGCCGCGTGTTGTGCGGCAGGATGACATCGTCGATATAACCGCGCGCACCGGCCACAAAGGGATTGGCGAATTTCTGGCGGTATTCCTCGGTCCGTTCGGCGATTTTCTCCTCGTCGCCGAGATCGCCCCGGAAGATGATCTCCACCGCGCCTTTCGGCCCCATCACGGCGATTTCCGCCGTCGGCCAGGCGAAGTTCAGATCGCCGCGCAGATGCTTGGAGCTCATGACGTCATAGGCGCCGCCATAAGCCTTGCGGGTGATCACCGTGATTTTCGGCACCGTGGCTTCGGCATAAGCATAGAGCAGCTTGGCTCCGTGCTTGATGATGCCGTTGAACTCCTGCGAGGTGCCCGGCAGGAAGCCCGGCACGTCGACGAAGGTGACGATCGGAATGTTGAAGCAGTCGCAGAAGCGGACGAAGCGCGCCGCCTTCTTCGAGCTTTCGATATCAAGGCAGCCGGCCAGCACCATCGGCTGGTTGGCGACGATGCCCACCGTCGAGCCCATCATCCGGGCGAAACCGACGATGATGTTGCCGGCATAGTTCGGCTGGATCTCGAAGAAATCGCCCTCGTCGACGACCTTCTCGATCAGCTCCTTCATGTCGTAAGGCTTGTTCGGATTGCTCGGCACCAGCGTGTCGAGCGAGATTTCCGGCCGGTCCATCGTATCGGCGGTCGGCCGCACCGGCGGCTTTTCCCGATTGTTCAGCGGCAGGAAGTCGATAAAGCGGCGGAGCTGCAGCAGCGCCTCGACATCGTTCTCGAACGCCAGGTCGGCAACGCCGGACTTGGTGGAATGCGTGACCGCGCCGCCCAGTTCTTCCTGGGTCACGGTCTCATGCGTCACAGTCTTCACCACGTCCGGGCCGGTGACGAACATGTAGGAGCTGTCCTTCACCATGAAGATGAAGTCGGTCATGGCCGGGGAATAGACGGCCCCGCCGGCGCACGGGCCCATGATCATGGAAATCTGCGGCACCACGCCCGAGGCGAGTACGTTGCGCTGGAACACTTCGGCATAACCGCCGAGGGAGGCGACGCCTTCCTGGATGCGGGCCCCACCGCTGTCATTCAGCCCGATAACCGGCGCACCGACCTTCATGGCCTGATCCATCAGCTTGCAGATCTTCTCCGCATGGGCTTCCGAGAGAGAGCCGCCGAAGACGGTGAAATCCTGGCTGAAGACGAAAATCATCCGGCCGTTCACGGTGCCGTAGCCGGTCACCACGCCATCGCCCGGCACCTTGTTCTCGGCCATGCCGAAATCGGTGCAGCGATGCTCGACGAACATATCCCATTCCTCGAACGAGCCTTCGTCGAGCAAGACCTCGATGCGTTCCCGCGCTGTCAGCTTGCCTTTGGCATGCTGCGCCGCGACCCGCTTCTCGCCACCGCCCGCACGCGCTGCATCGCGCATTTCCCCGAGCCGCTCAATGATTTCCTGCATACGTCTAATCTCCCTGAACCGCGCCACGATAGGCGCAGCCCGCGCGGTGCGTCAAACCCGGCAGAAAGTAATGAAACGGGCGGCGTTCGTCATGTCCGTTGCCATCGCCTTGCGGCGGGCCGTCGCTTCCCAGTCCTCGCCCCAGCGCTCGGCCTGGAACAGCTCGTCCAGCAGTGCGTATTCGATGCCTTTTTCCGCCTCGATGCGGCCTTCCAGAACGGACAGCGCGATGACGAGCGAGCCGAAACCGGTTGTCAGCTGATAGAGCCCTGAGAGGACCAGATCATTGTGATCGGCAATCCCACCACGCAGTGCGGCAAGAGCCTCTTCACTCTGGGTCAGGGGCATGATCCCGGCAGTGACGGCAAGCTCGGCGCCGAATCGCTCCCGGCACCAGTCCAGCAGCGGCTGCCAGGACTTGGCCTGCCGGATCACGAGATCGTCGGGATCTTCCGCCCGGTAGCAGACCAGATCGGAGCCGCCATAAGCGACGATCTGCTCAATGACCGCATCGCGTTGCGGCGTCACCCGGTCGATCCCGGTTGCGGCCAGCGACATGAAAGGCATGGAGTCCGGGAGAATTTTCTCCTCCTGGGCATTCCATTCGGATGCGATTTCCGCTGCGAGATCTTCACCCGGCAGCAGCAGAGGCGCTTTCGCCGGAGTGCGGACCGGACGATCATCGAGCAGAACCTGATAGCCGCCTTCCGCCGCCCCGATCGAGGCCGCCTTGTAGAACCGTTTCACGCACTTACTCCAAGACTTTTTTGATCCCGCCGAACAGACCGTCGACCGCCTTGCCGGGCAGTTTCAGAACATCTTTGCCGGTCTCGACGGCACCACCGTTCTTGCCGGAGCTCTTGTTCGACGCCTTGCCGATTGCCGCCGCTTCTTCCGGGCTCTTGCCTTCTGCCAGTGCCAGCGCCGCCGGGCAAGGGTCTTCCGTCTCGCCGGAGGAAATCAGGGGCAGCACAAGCGCAAGCGGATTGATCGCCGTGAGAGCCACGGCCCCGGCACCGAGCACCGCCGTTTTCGCAGCGCCCGCCACGTCGGGCAGTATGGTCGGATCGGCCAGCGGGCCGGAAATCCGGATCGGGGTCGCCAGGCTGACCAAGCTGAAATCCTTCGGCTTCGGGTGCAGCAGGAAATCGACCTTCTCATCGCGGAGATCCACAGTACCCGCCCCGCCGACTGTCACCCGCGCACTATCGACCAGAAAGACGGTGGATTTCGCTATGCCTTCAGAGATGTCGAAACGTGTCGCCATGCAGTTCAGCTTGGCTTCCTTGTCAGCCGTCTTGCCGATGGATGGCAGCAGACTGGTCACCAGATCAGCGGCGATCAGCTCCCAATAGGTGTTCGAAATAGTGCCGTCCTTCAAATAGAGCGCGACATGGCCGTTCACCGTGTCCATTGCCTCACGAGGGGTGCGGCCCGAAGCCACGAGTTTCGCCGAAGAATTTCCGTAGCCCTGGAAAATGGTCGTGTCGAAATACTCGCGCAGGACACCGCCGAAATGTGCATTGGTCCAGGTGCCGTCCAGAGCGAAGTCCGTCAGCGGGGCCTTGCTGCCATCGACCTTGGCCTCGAGATTGACCTGCCCCTCGTTGAAGACGCCTTCGGACGGATAGACGGTAAGCACCCTGTCCTGAAGGGCGGCATTCAGCTTCAGGCCCGTAACGACCAGCCCCGGAAGACGGAACTCGCCGGCGGACAGCTTGAAGGTCCCGTCCATCCGGTCCAGAACTTCCACGGGAAACGGCTTGTCCAGCGCCTCGTCGGACGGCACATCCGCCTTCACCTTCTCCGACGGCTTACCGGCAGGTACCCCGTTCCCATCGTCGAGATAAGGCTCCAGATCGAGAAGCGTGCTGGCCAGATCGATGGACGCCTTCGGCCGCTCACCTTCCAGCCCGAGTTTGACGGAACCGGTCAGATCGGAGCGCCCGATACGGGCATCCAGGCCGGAGAGCGTGAAACTGGTGAACCGCTCGTCGGCCTGAACCAGCGTCAATGCGCCCTTGATCGCCACTTTCTCGCCAACCGCCGTTCCATTGAAATCGAACGGAAGAGCCTGCCCCTGATCCACCAACGCCTTGATCGACGGGAAGCGGCCCACAATGTCAACGCCGCGCTTGCCGAGACGCCCGACGATACGGCCCTCGAAAGGTTCCGCCATGGAGGTGGCTTTCAGGGACAGAGTATCGATTTCCACCCGTTCATCAGGATCGGCGGATGTCCCCGCGTAGCGCACCTTGTCCAGTTGGATGGCGAAGGTACCGTCCACCGAAGACAGCATGGAAGCGATGGTGCGCCCCTTGCCGGAAAGGTCGATATCGACATCCGCCCGTCCCGACGCTTTGCCGTCGACACCGAAACGTTCTGCGGCAACGCCGACATCGATGTTCTTCCAGACCAGCCGGGAGGAAATCTTGGTACGCATGCCGGACGGCTCGACCCGCGCAGAGGCGGACAGTTTTGCCCTTGCCAGCATCATTTCCGGGATGGAGACCGACAACACCTCGTCCTGCAGGCTGACCGCGATATCGAGATCCCGCACCTTGTCCTGCGCCGTTGTAACTTCGGCGGCCCGGATATGGGCCTCACCGGAAATACCTTTCAGGACTATATGTTTCAGCGGCGTATCGAGACCGATATCGGCGACGTTCTCTACCAGTTTCAGTACGGCTTCCGGGTCGGTTCCGCTGGCGTCAAACTGAATGTCGAGCTTGGAAATGCTGACGTCCCGCCCGGCGTCCGGACCGTCCGGGTCAGTGTAACGGACCAGCGGAAGTGCCGCTTTGGCATTGACTGTGGCGCCCGCCATCAGCTCGCCCACGGTCTTGCCTGATGTCTTCACGGAAACGCTCAAGTCGCCTCCTGCCTCAAGGCCCGCCGTATTGACGGCCGTGCCGGCGAGCCGATCGAAATCGGCGCCCTTGATGGAGAGATCAACCGCAGCCACCAGGGCACGGCCGTCTTTCTCTACCTCAGCCCGCAACTTGATCGGCGAGCCCGCATAGACCGCCCAGAACGGCGAGACCGACAGCTTTCCATCCTTCAGGGCGACAGTCAGCGCAATGTCCGAAGCTTCGGCAGCGCTCGATTTGAGAGCCTTGATGTTCAGTGTTAGAGCAACATCGGCCTGCTCCAGCCACTCCACCGAAATCCCATCATCCAGGACGTTACGGATATTCCCCGTCGCCGCCCCACCGCCAGTATTCCTGACGTCGCGGTCGGGACCGGCCAGTGCTTCGATCGATCGCAGATCGATAAGTTGCGATTTCAGATTGCCCGAAAGGCTTGGGATACGGCCGGCCGTATCGAGCTTCAGATCGCCCGAGACATCCGAGGAAAACAGTCTGGCCTCGAGTCCCTGCACCGCGATGTTCGCAGGCACGCCATCCTCGTAAGCAAACAGCAGCTTGCCGGCAACGCGGAGCGGCTGGCCCATGGCCTCGCCACTGATGTCGAAAGGCTGCGGAGCGGAAGCGTCGCCGAGCGCCACGGCTGGCGGCAGGGTTCCGGCAACATCGATACGCTTGCCGTCGATGGACATTTTCACGATAGCCTCGACCGGATTGTCGAGATCCGGCGCATCCAGATCGACAGAATCGATATCGACGCGATGCTCCTGCCCCTCGAGCTTGTCGCTGTAGACCACATCAACGTCAATCAGGGTGACGCTTTCGATAACCGGGAAGATGCTGCTGCGGGACGGGCCGGACTCGTCGTCCTTGTCGTCGCCCGCCTCATCGCCGCCGAGCAGCCAGTTCGCCCGGCCATCGGCTTCCCGCAGCAGGTTCACCTTGGCATGTTCGAGGAATAGTCTCTCGACGATCACAATGCCGTCGAACAGCCTGTTGAGATCGAGATCCAGCTCCAGGGTCCCGACCGAGACCATGTCCTGCTCGCCTGCCCAGTCCGCATTCTGGAAACGGACATCCTCGACCCGGATTCTGGGGGTCCAGGACAGCTCGTAGGTCAGGGGACCGGAAATCGTCAGGGCGCGGCCCGTGGCCTTCTGGACCTGTTCCGCGACGATCTGCTTAACATCCTCTTCATCGAGGGACGTCAGATAGACCGCAGCGCCGCCCGCGAGGACAACGAGCAGCCCGAGGAGAGACAACAGGGAAATCTTCAGAATGCGCATTTAGCCGCTCCTATCAGAATGCCAGAAGCCGCTCGACCTCCGCATCCAGATCATCAAAATGATCAATCACTGCACCGGGACCGTAAGACGCCAGATCCGCTCGATCATGGTATCCCCAGGTCACCGCGACTGACGCCACCGACGCATTCCGCGCCGTCTCAAGATCGTAAACCGTATCGCCAACCATGATTGTGGCGGATGCCTCAACACCAGCCTCGTTCATCGCCTGGATCAGCATGCCGGGATGCGGCTTGCCCGGCGCCGTGTCCGAGGTCTGGATGCTGACGAAACGATCGATCAGTCCATGTACCTCCAACGCATGACGGGCGCCTCTGGTTCCCTTGCCTGTCGCAAGAGCGATCAGATAGCCCGCCGCATCGAGCCGCTCGACCACTTCCCGGGCGCCTGGCATCAACGGCTCGTGCCGCTCACCGCGATCCTGAGTGGCACGAACATCTCTACGATAATCCTGTACCAACGTCTCACAAAGATCCGGCGAAATTCCCGGTAACAAAGACCTGACAATGATCTCCAGCGGCAGGCCAACTCCAGCCCGCACAGACGCAGGGTCCGGAGCAGCAAAGCCGTTCCTCTCAAAAGACCGGGTCATTGAGGCGACAATAAGGTGCTGACTGTCGATCAGAGTGCCGTCCATGTCGAAAACAACCAGCCGCAGCGGATCGGAGGACGGCATCAGACGTCCTCTCGCAACGCGTCCGCACCACCTTCCGGATCGAAGCCGAAGAAATCCCAGGCCTTCAGCATATGCTCCGGCAAGGGCGCGGTGACTTTCAACAGCTTGCCGTTCGGCCGCTTCACCTCAATCTCGCGGGCATGCAGATGCAGCTTGCGGGACAGGCCTTCGGCCACCAGGAAGGCTTCCGGGCCGCCATATTTGCCGTCGCCGAGGATCGGCGCCCGACGTTCCATCATGTGAACGCGGAGCTGGTGGGTCCGGCCCGTGATCGGGCTGAGCGCCACCCAGGCGACGCGTTTGCCGAGCTGCTCGACCACCTCGTAGTCCGTCAGGGCCTTTTGACCCGTTTCGTAATCAACCGCCATCTTCTCACCAGCCTTGCCGGGCAGCTTGGAGATGGGAATGTCGATCCGGGCCACCCTGGGCTTCACCTCGCCAAGCACCACCGCCCAGTAGATCTTGCGCGTGGTCTTTTCCCGGAACGCCGCTGTCAGCCAGCGGGCCGCCACGGTCGAACGGGCGATCAGCAGGATGCCGGAGGTATCCTTGTCGAGCCGGTGCACCAGCTTTGGCCGTTCGGAGCGGCCAAAGCGAAAGCCGTCCAGCATGCCGTCGACATGCACTTTCTGCCCGGTCCCGCCTTGGGTAGCGATGCCGGCCGGCTTGTCCAGCACGATCACATCGTCATCCATGAACAGGATCCGCTCGCGCATTTCCTCCAGCAGGGCCTCGTCGATGCGGGGTTCCTTGCCGGGGCGACTGTCAGCCGTCGGCGGGCTGGTTTCCTTGTCTCCAAGCGGCGGCAAGCGCAGATATTGCCCCTCTTCGAGACGCTGGTTCGCCTTCACCCGCTTGCCGTCGACCCGGACCTGTCCGGTACGCAGCAGCTTTTCCAGCCGGCCATGGCCGAGGCCCGGATAATGCTTCTTGAACCAGCGGTCGATGCGCATATCCGCATCGTCGCCCTTAACCTGAATAGTCTGAACTCCGCTCATGCGAAGAGTCCTCTCATCACGGCGAGACCGCCGAACATGGCAAGAATGGCCCCCGCCACCGATAGCGCGACATAGACGCCCGCAAGCATCAGATTGCCGCGCTCCGTCAGGGTCGCGACGTCGAGCGCGAAGGTGGAGAAAGTGGTGAAGGCACCGCAAAAACCAACGATCAGAAAAGCCCGCGCTTCCAGCGGCAGACTGAACTTGAAAGCGAGCCCGCCGGCCAGCAGGCCGAGCAGGAACGAGCCAACGATATTCACCGTGATCGTGCCATAGGGAAATTCGCTGCCAAACAGATGCATGGCAACCGAACCGACTTTATGGCGGGCGAGCGCGCCGAGCGCTCCGCCGCACGCAATGGCAAGGAGCAGTTTCATCAGCGCTTGCTAGCCTAAGCCGCGCCGAATATCCAGCCCTCCTTGGTGGCACCAGCCCTGCGTGACTGCCGCCAAAGCGAAGGATCGGTGTGTAGCAGCCGCAATGCAGCGGCCGAGATCAAGGCATCCGCCTCGTCTTCGGTGCTGATTTCGGGGACCTTCCCTGCAGTGCCGCCAAAGTAGCGGCAGACAGCATCGAGATTGTCCCGGTCGCTCCAGGCTCGGGGATCGCCGCCGGCCAGCTTGTAGTAAAGCCGTGGAAAGATCTCGACGACAGTCAGCTCCCCTCCCGGCGCGGGGTCGAACGGCCAGACACGGATATCCCGGTCCAGCCCGCGCAACCGGTGCAACAGCCGCATGCCGGCGAGCGAGCCGGTGCCGACATTCGCCGCGCCGATACATTTGAAGACCGGATGCGGTGTCGTAACGAAAGCCGCCGCCTGTTCCGCCAGCCGCTGCCGGTAGCGGTACTTCTCTCCGCGCCAGCCGGGCGCCATGAAATAATCCCTGTAGGGCAAGTCTGGGCGCTTGTAGAGGGCCGCGCCGTATAAATCGGGGTCATCCTGCCCCGTCCGTTCCACAAGCGCCCAGACAGCCTCCGGAGAGCGTGGGGCGTCGGGCAGACCGGGGAAATAGGCTCCCTCATCCTCGAAGGCGTAGCAGAAGGCGAAATCAAACCCGGCCAGCACGCGGTAGCCTTCATCGATTGTGGCGATGAGATAAGTGAGCACATCCGGGCGGGACCAGATGCCATGCGCCCGGTAGGGATTGGCTACCAGACGGGGCAGCGCCTCATCCGGTTTGGCTACGGCAATCTGGATGCCTTTATTACGCGCGCCCTTTGCCCCGGACCAGTCGATGCCGAGGAAAAGATCAAAGCCGGGATCAGCCGTCACCGTCCGGTCCGTCGGCCACGCGCTGGCGGCGCAATTTGTCCCAATAAGCCAGCCGCTTCTGGATTTCCCGTTCGAAACCGCGCTCGACCGGCCGGTAGAACTGCTCCCGGCGCATATCCTCCGGGAAATAGTCCGCGCCGCTGAAGCCGTCCGGCGCATCGTGATCGTAGGCATAGCCCTTGCCGTAGCCGAGATCCTTCATCAGGTTCGTCGGGGCGTTCAGGATGTGGGCCGGAGGGGCCAGAGAGCCGGTGGCCTTGGCCGCACGCTTCGCCGCGCCGGCAGCCTTATAGGCGGCGTTCGATTTCGGGGCGGTTGCCAGATAGATCACGCATTGCGCCAGCATCAGGTCGCCTTCGGGCGATCCGATCCGCTCATAAGCGTCCCAGCAGGCCAAAGCCTGGGGCAGCGCGGCCGGGTCGGCCATGCCGATATCCTCCGACGCGAACCGGGTCAGGCGGCGCATGATGTAACCGGCATCCTCTCCGCCGGCCAGCATCCGGGACAGCCAGTAGAGCGCCGCATCCGCGTCAGAGCCACGCAGGGATTTGTGCAGGGCACTGATCAGATTGTAATGCTCTTCCCGGTTCTTGTCGTAGACCGGCGCCCGGTGCTGCACCGTCTTGGCCAGCCCGGCCCCGTCCAGCAGCGGCTCGGGAGGCAGCAGGAATATCTCTTCGGCCAGATTGAGCAGATAACGCCCGTCCCCATCCGCCATCGCCTTCAGAGCCTCGCGGCCGTCCGGGGTCAGCGGCAGGGAGCGGCCCTCGATTTCTTCGGCACGGGACAGCAACAGATCCAGCGCGGCATCGTCCAGCCGCCGCAGCACCAGCACCTGACAGCGGGACAACAGCGCGGCATTCAGCTCGAAGGACGGGTTCTCCGTCGTCGCACCGACCAGCACGACGGTGCCGTCCTCGACATAGGGCAGGAAACCGTCCTGCTGGGCCCGGTTAAAGCGGTGGATCTCGTCGATAAACAGCAGTGTGCCGCGCCCCATCTGGCGCCGCTCCTTCGCCTTCTCGAACACCTTGCGCAGATCGGCAACGCCGGAGAACACCGCCGAAAGCGGCTCGAACTCCATATCCGTGCCATCCGCCAGCAGACGGGCGATGGTGGTTTTGCCGCAGCCGGGAGGACCCCAGAGCAGGATCGAGGCGACCCGCTGACGCGCCAGCATGCGGCCAAGCGGCGCCTCCGGGCCGAGCAGATGATCCTGCCCAACGACTTCGGCAAGCACCTTGGGGCGGAGGCGGTCCGCAAGCGGCCTCGGCGCGTCGGCTTCAAACAGACTTGCCACCGGTCAGCCCTTGATTTCCGTGGTCAGCACCTGCCCCTCGCGACGGATCGAAATCCGCCAGGCATTCCTGGCCGACATCAGAGCCGGCTCCAGATCCGAGACCAGATCGATTTCATCGTCATTGATCTTCAGCACGACATCACCCGGGCGCAGACCGACCCTGGCCGCGGGCGACTGCCGCGCCACCTTCATGATCACGACTCCCCGCATCATATCGTCGAGCCCGTGTTCCAGGGCAAATGCCGGCGAAAGGTTCGCCACCCGCGCGCCCGCCATCGGATGCTGGCCATGCATGTCACGAAGGTCCGGTTCCGGCAGAGTGAGAGGCGCCCGCATCGGCACCTCGACAACCTCGTATACACCGCCGCGGAGAATCTCGATCCGCGCCGCGCCCCCGAGCGGGCGCGTTGCCACGCGGTATCTCAGTGCCTGCTCGTCGACGATCTCCCTGCCGCCGACTTTCAGGATCACATCGCCAACCCGGATCCCGGCTTTGGCAGCCGGGCCCTCAGGATAAACGTCCGTCACGGCAACGCCGATCGGTCGAGGCAAGCCAAACTGTTCCGCCAGGTCTGAAGTCATGGTCTGGCCGGAGACGCCGATCCAGGGGCGCACCACATTGCCCTTGTCCACCCCGTCCAGAATGGTCCGAACCATATTGGACGGCACGGCAAAGCCGATCCCGACAGACCCGCCGCCGCCTTTCTGGTTGCTGAAAATCGCCGTGTTCACGCCGACCAGGCGTCCGTCCATGGAAATCAGCGCGCCGCCGGAATTGCCAGGATTGATGGCCGCGTCGGTCTGGATGAAGAAACTGTAATCGGTGATGCCGAGCGCGGTCCGCGCCAATGCCGAGATGATCCCGCTCGTCACTGTCTGGCCGACCCCGAACGGATTACCGATGGCCAGCACCAGGTCGCCGACCTCCAGCTCGTCACTGTCGCGGACCTCGAGATGGGGCAGCTTTTCGCCATCCGTTTCAATCTTCAGCACGGCCAGATCGGTGCGCTCTTCCTGAATCAGGATTTTCGCATCGAACTCTCGGCGATCGGACAGCACGACGGTGATCTCATCCGCGCCCTTGATGACATGATAGTTGGTCACGACAAGCCCGTCCGCGCGCATGATAACGCCGGAGCCGAGCGACTGCGCCGTCCGCTTGCGGGCTTCGCCCGGAAACACATCGCCGAAGAAACGCCGGAAGAATGGATCGTCGAACAGCGGCGACGCCCGACGCTCGGTCACTTCCGCCCGAGCATAGATGTTCACGACGGCAGGCCCGACCTTCCTTACGAGAGGCGCGAAGGAATACTGGAGCTCCGCATTTGAGCCTGGAACCTGTTTTACGACTTGAGCCGCCGCCACACCCGGCCCTGCAATCGCCAGGAAAAGCCCCCCGAGACACGCCATCAATGCCGTGTAACGAAGCATCGAAGCGACTGGCGAGGAGAAAAAGCGAGAAGAATCAGGGCGGCGCATCGGTTGCTTTTCCGTTTGTTGTCACAAAATAAAGTCGAAGGTAGGCTATCCTATATGGGTTGCCGGTGCATGGGGCAAAAGGGACGCACCAGACAACACCGGACCGGGAATGGAGGGGTCAATGCCAGGCGCCCAGAACGCCGGGAAAGCCACGATTTCCAAAGCCGGAGAGCTCGCGGATGCTATCAGCTCTCTCGGCGACAGCGATGGCGAGATCGAACGCGCCCGCGCCTGTTACGATTCTCTATACGCTCTCGCCAGCACTCATGCCAATTCCGCCGACATCAGGGATCGCCTGATCTGTGGCGCCCTGAGGCTCGCGGCCTGTCATGCCAGGCGCAGCGAATTGAGTGCCATCCATGACGTGCGCACGCATCTGGAACGCTATGCCTTGGGCCATCCGGACGACCCCGGCATGCGGCGCGGGTATTGCGAATTGTCGGTGACGCTTTGCCTCGAATATGCGCGCCATGGCAAGACCGCAGAGGCTGACGAGACATTCGAGGAAATCCAGGCCATTGCCACCCGTCACCCGACGGATCGATTGCTGCGTTCCACCCTTGCCAAAGCCATTGCGAACAGGATCGCCACCCATTGCGACGCAGGCCGAACCCGCGAAGCGCAGCATCTGCACCGCACACTTTGCGCTCTGGCCGAAGTATCGAACAGCCAGCCGGACACAATGCTGCACAGGGCGAACGGCAGCTTCAATCTGGCGACCCATCTGGCCCAGTCCGGCGCATCGGAGAAAGCCATCGGCCTCTATTTCAATCTGGCTGTCTTCGTGGATGCGAGAAGTCATACTGCCGGGCTCAACGATGTGCTGGCCGATGCAGGCTTTGGCCTCATCACCGTGTTCGGCGACAATGAGAAGCTGGATGCGGCCGAGACGATCTATATGGATATGAGCCAGCGCGCGGCAGCATCCGAAACGATGCGCGAGAAGACAATGCTCGCGGCGTTTAACCTGATGACCGATTTCTGCCGGGACGGAAATATCGGAAAAGCGCGTCACGTCTATGACGACATCCTCGCCGCGTCGTCCGAAGAGCCCGCCAACGCCGAGATGGCCCAGCTGCACGCCAAGGCTTGCGCGAACCTGCTCCTGACCGCGGACGCACTCGATGAGGACGCTCATGCTGATCTTCTCTGCCAGGAACTGGCGGCACTGATCTCGGCATGGCCGGACGATCCGGAGATCTGGGATATCGCCGCCCGGATCAGCCCGCTCAACACGGCCTAGCCCAACCGGCCTGGCTGATACCGAAGCACAAAAAACAAAAGGCGGCCCGAAGGCCGCCTTTCATATTTCCGGAGCGAGAGGCGCGATCAGATCGCAGCCGGCATCGCACCTTCGAGTGCTTCTTCTTCTTCGACCTGTACCGGACCGGAATCCTGGCCGCGGGCATCTTCATCACGGTCGACCAGTTCGATCACGGCCATCGGGGCGCTGTCGCCGTAGCGAAAGCCAGCCTTGAGGACCCGGGTATAACCGCCCTGACGTTCCTTGTAGCGCTCTGCCAGGACGTCAAACAGCTTGCGGACCATGATCGGATCCTGCAGCGCCGACGTCGCCTGACGACGGGCATGGAGGTCCTGGCGCTTGCCGAGGGTGATCAGCTTCTCAACGACACTGCGCAGGTCTTTCGCCTTCGGCAGGGTGGTGATGATCTGCTCATGCTTGATCAGCGCATTGGCCATGTTCTTGAACATGGCTTTGCGGTGGCTGGACGACCGGTTGAAACGGCGGCCCTTAAAACGATGTCGCATCGCGAAAACTCCAGTTTCGTATTCGTCAGCGCCTCACGGCACAAACAGTATTCAATTGCGCTCAGCCGATCAGAACGGCTCTTCGAGCCGCTTGGCGAGCTCTTCGATATTGTCCGGCGGCCAGTTCTGGATATCCATGCCCAGCGCCAAGCCCATCTGACCAAGCACTTCCTTGATCTCGTTGAGGCTCTTACGGCCGAAGTTCGGCGTGCGGAGCATTTCCGGCTCGGTCTTCTGAACGAGATCGCCGATATAGACGATGTTGTCGTTCTTCAGGCAGTTCGCCGAACGGACGGAAAGTTCCAGCTCGTCGACCTTGCGAAGCAGGTTCTTGTTGAACGGCAGCTCGGCCTTTTCTTCGGTCTCGACGACCTGCTGCGGCTCTTCGAAGTTGATGAAGAGCTGAAGCTGATCCTGAAGAATGCGCGAGGCGTATGCCACAGCGTCTTCCGGAGTCAGAGAGCCGTCGGTTTCGACCAGCATGGACAGCTTGTCATAGTCGGTGACCTGACCAACGCGGGTGTTATCCACCTTGTACGTCACCTGGCGCACCGGGCTGAAGATCGCATCGACCGGGATCAGACCGATCGGAGCGTCTTCCGGACGGTTGGCACTGGCCGGGACGTAGCCCTTGCCGGTCTCAACCGTGAATTCCATGGACAGGCTGGCACCGTTATCGAGGGTGCAGATCACCAGATCGGGGTTCATCACCTCGATGTCGGATCCGGCTTCGATCATGCCGGCCTTCACCTCGCCCGGACCCTCAGCCTTCAAGCGCATCTTGCGCGGGCCTTCACTATGAGCCCTGAGCGCGATCGCCTTGATGTTGAGGACCATGTCGGTCACGTCCTCACGGACGCCGGCGACAGAGGAGAATTCGTGCAGCACGCCGTCGATCTGAACCGCAGTCACCGCCGCGCCCTGAAGGGACGACAGCAGAATACGGCGCAGCGCGTTGCCGAGGGTCAGACCGAATCCACGTTCCAGCGGCTCGGCTACGATCGTCGCCTTGCGGGCGGGATCGGAACCCGGTTGCACATCGAGCTTATTCGGCTTGATAAGAGCCTGCCAGTTCTTCTGAATCACGGGAGTGACCTCATCGCTAACGAGACCCGCAGGCCTCTAACTTATGCTTTCGGCCCCAAAACCGGTCGTTTCGGGACCACGGGCTGTACCGGTCGGGCGGCCGAAGCCGCCCTAACAGCTTAAACCCGGCGCCGCTTCGGCGGACGGCAACCGTTGTGCGGGATCGGCGTGACATCGCGAATGGAAGTCACAGCGAAACCGACAGCCTGCAGTGCGCGCAGAGCGGATTCACGTCCCGAACCCGGGCCGCTGATTTCAATCTCGAGGGTCTTCATGCCATGCTCGGCAGCTTTCTTGCCGGCATCCTCGGCCGCGACCTGAGCCGCGTACGGGGTGGACTTACGGGAGCCCTTGAAGCCCATCGCGCCGGCGGAAGACCAGGAAATCGCATTGCCCTGGGCGTCGGTGATGGTGATCATGGTGTTGTTGAAGGATGCGCTCACATGCGCGACGCCGGAAGTGATGTTCTTCCGTTCGCGGCGCTTTACGCGTCCCTGGGTCGGTTGTTTAGCCATTAATTTGCCGCTCCGGCTTGTCGGGTCAGACCCGAATTACTTCTTCTTACCCGCGATAGCCTTCGCCGGGCCCTTACGGGTCCGTGCGTTGGTATGGGTCCGCTGTCCGCGCACCGGCAGGCCTTTACGATGACGCAGGCCACGGTAGCAGCCCAGGTCCATAAGACGTTTGATATCCATCGCGATTTTACGGCGCAGATCGCCTTCGACCACCTGATCGCGGTCGATGACTTCACGCAGCCGCGCGACTTCGTCTTCAGTCAGTTCATGCACACGGCGTTCCCGCGGAATACCAACGCTCTCGCAAATCTGCGTGGAGGTGGTCCGGCCGATACCATGTATGTAAGTCAAAGCAATCTCGACACGCTTTTGCGTCGGGATATTCACGCCTGCGATGCGCGCCACGGGCAAACTCCTCAGTACAACGCTTGTCAGCGTCCAACAAAAATACGGGTCATTTGACCCAGGCACCGAACTCGGAAAATCCGCACGAGCAAGTGCGCACGGTTTCACTGAAACCGAGGGCGCGGATTATACGCAACCGGATTGCCGAGTCAACCGGTTTACCCACACCTTCAAACAGCTCGATCAGGCCGCCACAATCGCGTCGATCTGACCACTCACTTCAGTAATGGACGCCATACCGTCCACACTCTTCAACGCACCGCGATCCGCATAATACGGAATGATCGGTGCCGTCTGTTCCTTGAACACCTGGAGGCGCGTTCGCAGCGTCTCTTCGGTATCGTCACTGCGCCGCTCGGCTTCCGGGGTCTCCGCGATGCGGGTCCGGATCCGGTCGAACAGAATGCTTTCATCGACTTTCAGCTCGATCACGTGATCGATCTTCAGTCCCTTTTCGGCCAGCATGACGTCAAGCGCTTCCGCCTGAGCCACCGTGCGCGGGAAACCATCAAGGATAAAACCGTTCTTGCAGTCATCCTGATCAACGCGCTCAGAAATCATCTGAACCATGATGTCGTCGGAAACGAGTCCGCCGGAATCGATAATGCTCTTCGCCTTGAGGCCGACGTCACTGCCGGAAGCGATTGCCGCCCGCAACATGTCGCCGGTAGAGAGCTGGATGATCTTGAATTTTTCTTCCAGACGTTTCGCCTGGGTGCCCTTTCCAGCGCCCGGAGGGCCGAGCAGTATCAAATTCATCGACGTTTCCCCCTCAGTTTCGATTTTTTAATCAGGCCTTCGTACTGATGCGCCAGCAAATGCGACTGAATTTGCCCCACGGTGTCCATTGTCACCGTCACCACAATCAGCAGGCTCGTTCCCCCGAAGTAGAATGGCACTTGATACTGGCTGATCAGGATCTCCGGCAGGATACAGATCGCCGCGAGATAGGCGGCGCCCACCACCGTGAGCCTGGTCAGGACATAATCAAGGTAGTCGGCTGTATTCTTGCCCGGACGGATACCCGGTACGAAGCCGCCATACTTACGCAGATTGTCTGCCGTATCTGCCGGATTGAACACGATCGCCGTGTAGAAGAAGGCGAAGAACACAATCAGGCTGACGAAGATCGCCAGATACAGCGGCTGACCGCGCCCGACCATCGCCGTAAAGGTGCTCAGCCACTCAGGGCCGCCGCCGCTTGCAGCACTCATCTGCGCTACCGTCACCGGCATCAGCAGCAGGGAGCTGGCGAAGATCGGCGGGATCACACCCGCGACGTTGATCTTCAGCGGCAGGTGCGAGCTTTCACCGCCAAACATACGGTTACCCTGCTGGCGCTTCGGATACTGCACCGTGATACGGCGCTGCGAGCGCTCGATAAACACGATGCCGGCGATAACCGCGACCGCCATGATCATGATCAGCACGATCACGGCAGCCGAAAGCGCGCCTGTCCGGCCAAGCTCAAGCATCCCGACCAATGCTGTCGGCAACTGCGCGACGATACCGGCGAAGATAATCAGCGAGATGCCGTTACCGACACCACGGGCAGTAATCTGCTCGCCGAGCCACATCAGGAAGACTGTACCGCCAACGAGCGTGATCACAGCTGTCGCCCGGAAGAAGTATCCCGGATTTCCGACCGCCGTACCGTCCGCCATGGATTCAAGACCGGAGGCGATACCATAGGCCTGGACCGCCGCCAGCAGCACCGTCAGGTAACGGGTATACTGGTTGATCTTCTTGCGCCCGGCCTCGCCTTCCTTTTTCAGGGTCTCGAGGCTGGGGGAAACCGCGGTCATCAACTGCATGATGATGGCCGCGGAGATGTAAGGCATGATGTTCAGCGCAAAGATCGTCATCCGCCCGAGCGCACCGCCCGCGAACATGTCGAACATGCCCAGGATGCCACCCGAGTTCTGCTGGAAGATCTGCTCCAGCACCGCGGGATCGATACCCGGGATCGGGATATAGGTCCCGAGGCGGTAAATGATCAACGCACCCAGTGTGAACCAGATGCGCTTTTTGAGTTCCGCCGCTTTCGCGAAGGCCCCAAAGTTGATCGATGACGCGTATTGCTCGGCGCTGGAAGCCATTTCGCTGAACCCAATCAGTCGGTGGAGGAGTCGCCCGCCTCTTCAGCCGGCTTCGCGGCCGGAGCCGTGACCGTCACGGAGCCGCCGGCTTTTTCGACAGCTGCAATAGCAGTAGCCGACGCACCGGAAACTTCCACCTTTACCTTGGCCTTCAGCTCGCCCGTTGCAAGCAGACGCACACCGTCGCGCACCCGACCGACGAGACCGGCCGCCTGCAGGGCAGCGATATCGATCACTTTCTTGCCGTCGAGCTTGCCCGCATCGATTGCCGCCTGGATCGAACCGATATTGACCGGTGCGAATTCCTTGCGGAACGGGTTTTTGAAGCCGCGCTTCGGCAGACGCCGGTGGATCGGCATCTGGCCGCCTTCGAAGCCATTAATGGCAACGCCGGAGCGAGAGGTCTGGCCCTTCTGACCCTTACCGGCAGTCTTGCCGAGGCCGGAACCGGCGCCACGACCGACCCGTTTGGCGGGCTTGTGCGCGCCCGGATTGTCGCGAAGTTCGTTGAGTTTCATCGTTCTTGCCCTCGTTCCGGCTTCAACCGGATCGCCTAGATGTTCTGCCCGACTGCCTTAGGACGCGTCTTCGACGCGCACCAGATGGGCAACCTTGCCGATCATGCCGCGGACTGCCGGGGTATCTTCCAGCGTACGCGTGCGGTGCATTTTGTTCAGGCCCAGGCCGACGAGAGTCTGCTCCTGGTCCTTGGTGCGGCCGATCGGGCTGCCGGTCTGAGTGACCGTAACAGTCGTCTTGGCCGCTTTCTTCTTTGTTGCCGCCATGGCTCTTCTCCGTCCTTAGGCCTGAGCCGCTTCGGCTTCGCCAGGAGCCCGGCCGAAGATCTCAGCGACCTTCTTGCCACGCTTGGCTGCAACCGCGCGCGGAGACCTGACGTTCTTCAGCGCTTCAAAAGTGGCCTTGATCATGTTGTGCGGGTTGGAAGTCCCGGTGGATTTCGCCACCACGTCCTGCATCCCGAGGGCCTCGAAGATGGCGCGCATCGGGCCACCTGCGATGATACCCGTACCGGCCGGAGCCGAGCGCAGGATCACGCGGCCAGCACCGAAGCGCCCGCCGATATCGTGGTGCAGCGTACGGCCTTCGCGCAGCGGAACGCGGACCATGCCACGCTTCGCCTGCTCGGTCGCCTTCCGGATCGCTTCCGGCACTTCACGGGCCTTGCCCGCACCGTAACCGACGCGACCGCGACCGTCACCGACGATCACGATGGCGGCGAAGCCAAACCGGCGGCCACCCTTCACAACCTTCGCGACGCGGTTGATACCGACCAGCTTTTCAACCAGTTCCGGATCTTCGCGTTGGTCGCGATCTCTTCTTTCGCCTCGTGCCATGTTCCGGCCCTTTCTAGAACTTCAGTCCGGCTTCACGGGCAGCGTCGGCAAGAGCCTTGACGCGTCCATGATACCGGTAGCCGCCACGGTCGAACACGACGTCGGTAACGCCCTTGCCCACCGCACGCTCGCCGATCAGCTTGCCGATCTCCGCAGCCGCGGACTTGTCCGCACCTGTCTTGAGCTGCTCGCGCATTGCCTTCTCGAGAGAAGATGCGCTCACCAGGGTCTCGCCCTTCAGATCGTCGATGACCTGAGCATAGATGTTCTTGGAAGACCGGAACACGGAGAGCCGGGCCTTGCCATTTGTCTTGGCGCGCAGCGCGGCACGGGTCCGCTGGCGGCGACGCTGGAAAAGTTGTTTTGATGTCAGCATGCCACGAATCCTTACTTCTTCTTGCCTTCCTTGCGGAGGACGGTCTCGGTCTCGTACTTAACACCCTTGCCCTTGAAAGGCTCCGGCGGACGATACCCGCGGATCTCAGCCGCGATCTGACCAACCTTCTGCTTGTCGGCACCATGGATCGAAATAGCCGTCGGGCGCTCACACTTCATGGTGATGCCTTCAGGGATCGGATAGTTCACCGGGTGGCTGAAACCGAGGGCCAGAACGAGGTTCTTGCCTTCGACCGCCGCACGATAACCGACGCCGTTGATTTCGAGATTGATCGTGAAACCGTCCGATACGCCGGTGACGGCATTCTGGACGCGGGCACGCATGGTGCCCCACATCGCACGGGAACGCTTGGAGGCGTTCTTCGGCTTCACGGTGACCAGGTTGTCCTCGATAGCGATATCAACATCATCGCTGAGCGGAACAGATAGCTGGCCGAGTTTGCCCTTCGCGGAGAAGACGTCAGCGCCGATTTCAGCGGTAACGCCGCTCGGAAGAGCGACCGGATGTTTTCCAATACGTGACATTCGCCCGGCTCCGATCAGAATACCTTGCAGAGGACTTCGCCGCCAACATTGGCAACGCGGGCCTCATTGTCGGAAAGAATCCCGCGCGGCGTCGACAAGATCTGGATACCCAGACCGTTGTAACACCTCGGCAGGTCCTTGATCTTTGAGTACACCCGGCGGCCCGGACGGGAAACGCGATGGATCTCGCGAATGACCGGCTCGCCGTCATGGTACTTCAGTTCGATCTGCAGCTCGCCAATGCCCTTGCGTACTTCGGCGCTGGAATAACCGCGAATGAAACCTTCGCGCTTCAGCACTTCGAGCACATTGCTCCGCATTTTCGATGCCGGGCTGACCACAACGCTTTTACCAGCAGTTTGGCCATTCCGGATTCGGGTCAGCATGTCCCCGAGAGGATCACTCATCGTCATTGTAAGACTCCTCTCTTACCAGCTCGACTTAACCATGCCCGGGATCTGGCCAATCGAGCCAAGATCACGCAGGGCAATACGGGACATCTTCAGCTTGCGATAGTAACCGCGCGGGCGGCCACTGACCTCGCACCGGTTGCGAAGACGGATCTTCGCACCATCGCGCGGCAGCTCGTTCAGCTTCAGACGGGCTTTAAACCGATCTTCCATCGGGAGATCCTTGTCGCCGGCAATCGCCTTCAGGCGCGCCCGCTTCTCGGCATCCCGCTGGACAATCTTCCCGCGGCTCTTGTTCTTTTCAATCGCGCTTTTCTTCGCCATGACTCTTCTCCAGCCCGATCAGTTCACGAACGGGAAGTTAAAGCGACGCAGCAGTTCGCGCGCCTCATCATCGGTATCGGCCGTCGTCACCACGACGATTTCCATGCCCCGGATGTGGTCGACCTGGTCGTAGTCGATTTCCGGAAACACGATCTGCTCTTTCAGGCCCATCGAATAGTTGCCGCGTCCGTCAAAGCTTTTCGGGCTGAGACCACGGAAGTCACGCACGCGCGGCAGGGCGATGTTCACCAGACGATCCAGGAACTCGTACATCCGTTCGCGGCGGAGGGTGACTTTACAGCCGATCGGCATGCCCTCGCGGAGCTTGAAGCCGGCAATCGACTTCTTCGCGCGGGTCACAATCGGACGCTGACCGGTGATGATGGCAAGCTCTTCCGCAGCGGCTTTAACCCGCTTGGAATCCTGCACCGCCTCACCGACGCCGATATTGACGACGACTTTCTCGATCGACGGGCACATCATCGGGTTCGCATATTTGAACTCCGACAGCATTCCCGGCTTGATCTCGGCTTCATAAACTTCTTTTAATCGCGACATGTCTGGCCTCGTTTCGAGCGCGCTTAAGCGTCGAGCACTTCGCCGGACCGTTTCGCGAAGCGGACCTTGCGGCCATCCTCGAGAGTACGGATCCCGACGCGCGTCGGCTCGTTGGATTTCGGGTCGATATGCGCCACGTTCGAAACATGAACGGGTGCTTCTTTCTCAATAATACCGCCGGCTGAGGTCTGGGTCGCACGCGTGTGGCGCTTGACCATATTCACACCCTGAACCAGGACACGGTTTTCATCCGTGATGACGCGCAGAATTTCGCCCGTCTTTCCCTTGTCCCTGCCGGTGGTGACGACAACTTTGTCGCCCTTCTTCACCTTGAACTTAGTTGCCATCACAGCACCTCCGGTGCGAGCGAGACGATCTTCATGAACTTCTTAGCGCGAAGTTCACGGGTCACCGGACCAAAAATACGGGTCCCGATCGGCTCGTTCTGCTTGTTGATGAGCACCGCGGCGTTGTTGTCGAACCGGATCGAGGAACCGTCATTCCGACGGATTTCCTTTGCGGTCCGGACGATAACGGCCCGAAGCACTTCACCCTTTTTAACGCGGCCCCGCGGAATTGCTTCCTTAACGGAGACCACAATCACGTCACCGACGGCAGCGACTTTGCGCTTGGAACCGCCGAGAACCTTGATGCACTGAACACGGCGCGCGCCGGAATTGTCAGCGACATCAAGGTTTGACTGCATCTGAATCATGTCGTCGTCCCCTGCCGCTTAGGCGTTGCTGCCAGCATCATCGACGACAACGGTCCAGTTCTTGCGCTTCGAAATCGGAGCACATTCCTGGATCCGCACAATGTCGCCGACCTTGTACTGGTTCTGTTCGTCATGCGCAGCGAATTTCTTCGAGCGTTTGATGAACTTCTTATAGATCGGATGCATGACGCGGCGTTCAACACGGACGACGATAGATTTCTCGCCCTTGTCGCTTACCACGGTGCCCTGCAAAATTCGCCTCGGCATTTCTCGTCTCCTAAATCCAGCGCTGCTTAGGCGCTGGCCTGCCCGTGCAGGATCGTCTTGATGCGCGCGATCTCACGGCGCACCTGCCGCATCCGCGCAGTGTTCTCCAGCTGACCGTTGGCGCGCTGAAAACGAAGGTTGAAAGCCTCCTTCTTCAGGTCCACCAGGCTGGTTTTCAGCTCATCGCCCGTCTTGGCGCGAAGATCTGTTGCTGCCTTGTTTGCCATCATTCTCTCCCGCGGCCTTATTCGCCGAGCCGGGCAACGAAGCGCGTATCAAGCGGAAGCTTGGCGGCGGCAAGCGTAAACGCTTCCTCAGCCAGGTCCCGCGGAACGCCTTCGAGCTCGAACATGATCCGACCGGGCTTAACACGGGCGACCCAAAACTCCGGGGTACCCTTACCCTTACCCATACGTACTTCCGCCGGCTTCGACGACACCGGAACATCCGGGAAAATCCGGATCCACACCCGGCCGGAACGGCGGATGTGACGGGTGATGGCACGACGGGCTGCTTCGATCTGACGGGCGGTGACGCGCGCGGGCGCCAGTGCCTTCAGACCGTAAGAGCCGAAATTAAGCGTCGTACCGCCTTTTGCGTTTCCGTGAATCCGGCCTTTGTGGGCCTTACGGAATTTTGTGCGCTTCGGACTAAGCATCTATCTAACCTCTATCCTATCCGCCTGCTCAGCGCTGATGGCCGGGCTGGTCGGTCAGCCGCTTTTCATGGGCGAGCGGATCGTGTTCCAGGATCTCGCCCTTGAAGACCCAAACCTTGACGCCGCAGGCGCCGTAGGTGGTCTGAGCGGTGGACTCGCCATAATCGATATCCGCACGCAGCGTGTGCAGCGGAACGCGGCCTTCGCGGTACCATTCGGTCCGGGCGATTTCCGCGCCGCCGAGACGACCCGCACAGTTGATCCGGATGCCCTGGGCACCAAGACGCATGGCGGACTGAACGGCACGCTTCATGGCGCGGCGGAATGCAACCCGGCGCTCCAGCTGCTGCGCGATGTTGTCGGCGACCAGCTTGGCATCGATTTCCGGCTTGCGGATCTCGAGGATATTCAGGCTGACCTCGGTGCCGACCATCTTGGAGAGATCCTGACGGAGCTTCTCGATGTCCTGGCCCTTCTTGCCGATAACCACACCCGGACGCGCCGTGTAGATGGCAACCCGGCAGCGCTTCGCCGGCCGCTCAATGACAATCCGGGAAATGCCGGCCTGCGCCAGACGCTTATGCAGATAGCGCCGCATACGGATGTCTTCATGCAGAAGATCGCCATAATCCTTGGCAGCGAACCAGCGTGAATCCCACGTCCGGTTGATGCCGAGGCGAAGCCCGATCGGATTAACTTTATGACCCATTATTCGGTCTCCCCGCGCTCACGCACGACAACGGTCAGGTGCGAAAACGGCTTCATGATTTTGCCGACACGCCCCCGCGCCCGCGGACGGAAGCGCTTCATGACGATGCTCTTGCCAACCGAGGCTTCCTTGATGAAAAGCCGGTCAACATCGAGCTGATGATTATTCTCAGCATTCGCGATCGCGGACTGCAGAAGCTTCTTCACATCGTCCGAGATGCGACGGCGGGAGAAGGTCAGGGCCGCAAGGGCCTTTTCCACATCCATGCCGCGGATCATCTGTGCGACGACATTAAGCTTCTGCGGGCTCACCCGCACATTGCGGAGCACCGCTTTCGCCTCGGTATCGTCCAGTCGGCGTTCGACCGCACTCTTGCCCATGGTCTCTGCTCCAGTCCTAGCGCCGCGACTTCTTATCGGCCGTATGGCCGTAATAAGTCCGGGTCGGCGCGAATTCGCCGAGTTTGTGTCCGACCATGTTCTCGGTCACGAGGACCGGAATGAACTTTTGGCCATTATGAACCCCAAAGGTCAGTCCGACGAACTGCGGCAGAACCGTCGACCGGCGCGACCAGGTCTTGATGACCTCGTTACGGCCGGACGCGCGCGACGCATCAGACTTCTTCAGGAGATACCCGTCTACAAACGGGCCTTTCCAAACAGAACGTGACAACGTCTATCTCCTCTTACTTCCGGCGCCGACGCACAATAAGGCGATCGGTTTTCTTGTTGCTGCGCGTACGCTTACCTTTGGTCGGCTTACCCCACGGTGTCACCGGATGGCGACCACCAGAGGTCCGGCCTTCACCACCACCATGCGGGTGGTCGACCGGGTTCATAACGACACCGCGAACGTGCGGGCGTTTGCCGAGCCAGCGGGAGCGTCCCGCCTTGCCAAGCTTGACGTTCTGCTGGTCCGGATTGGATACCGCACCGACAGTTGCCATACATTCGCCGCGGACCATCCGCACTTCACCCGAGGTGAGGCGCAGCAGGGCGTAACCCTGGTCACGACCGACGATCTGGACATAAGCACCGGCGGAACGGGCAATCTGCCCACCCTTACCTGCCTTGAACTCCACATTATGGACGATCGTGCCCACCGGGATGCTCTTCAGCGGCATAGCATTACCCGGCTTGATATCCGCGCGCTCACCGGAGATGACCTTGTCACCAGCCTTGAGACGCTGCGGCGCCAGAATGTAGGCCTGCTCACCGTCGTCATATTTGATCAGCGCAATGAACGCGGTCCGGTTCGGATCGTATTCGAGCCGCTCGACCGTCGCCGCCACGTCAAATTTGCGGCGCTTGAAGTCGATGATGCGGTATTTACGCTTATGTCCGCCGCCACGCCAGAACGACGTGGTACGGCCCGTGTTATTCCGTCCGCCAGACTTGGTCAGACCGCGGGTCAGTGCTTTGACCGGCTTGCCTTTCCAGAGTTCCGAGCGGTCGACGATCACCAGTGAACGCTGGGACGGCGTCGTCGGATTGAATGTCTTCAACGCCATGGATCAGACCCCCTGCGTAACATCGATGTCCTGACCGTCCTCGAAAGTGACGATCGCTTTCTTGTAGTCCGACCGCTTGCCGAGCTTGCCACGGAAGCGCTTCACCTTGCCTTTGGTCAGCACGGTGTTGACGGCCTTCACCTTGCGGTCGAACAGCCTTTCGACGGCTACCTTGATTTCCGGCTTGGTCGCGTCGAGGGTGACTTCGAAAGTCACCTGGCCGAACTGCGAGCCGAGGCTGGATTTCTCGGTGACGATCGGGCGGACGATGATGTCGTACGCGCGCTCGTCGCTCAGCCGGACTTGGCTGGTATTGTAAGGACGCATGCTCATTTCAGGCGAGCCTCCAGGCTTTCCACTGCCGCCTTGGTCAGAACCAAGGTGTCCCGGCGGAGGATGTCATAGACGTTCGCGCCTTGCTCCGGCAGCACATCCACATTCGGGATGTTGCGCGCGGCCCGGGCAAAGCCCTCATCAAGCGCGGTGCCACCGATGAACAGGACCGATTTCCAACCGAGAGCGGAAAGCTTCTTGGCCAGTTCCTTGGTCTTGGTCTCGCCGGCTGCATCGTCGATCACGATCAGCTTGCCTTCGGCCTGCTTGGCCGACAGCGCCGAGCGCATGCCGAGCTTGCGAACCTTCTTCGGCAGAGCAAACCCGTGGTCACGAGAGATCGGACCATGGGAGATACCGCCACCGCGGTACTGGGTAGCCCGCAGCGAGCCCGCACGGGCCCGGCCGGTACCTTTTTGCTTGAACGGCTTCTTTGTCGTGCCGCTGACCTGGGAAATCGTCTTGGTCGCGTGGGTACCGGCACGGCGCTTGGCCAGCTGCCAGTTTACCACACGGGCAAGGATATCCCGGCGCGGCTCGACGGCGAACACGGAGTCCGCGACTTCAATGTCGCCAGACTTCTTGTTGTCGAGTGTCGTAACAGGAAGCTTCATGACCCTCAGTCCTTGTTCTCGGCGTTGTCGTCAGCCGAGGTCTCGGCTTCGGTCGGAGCGTCAGCAGCGGCTTCGACAACTTCCGGCTCGGCAACCTCTTCCGCGATCGGCATGCGCACGGCTGCCGGGAACGGGAGATTTTCAGGCTGCTTCACCTTTACGGCATCGGAAATCAGAACCCAGCCGCCCTTGGCGCCCGGAACCGATCCCTTGACCAGGATCAGACCACGATCGACGTCGAGCTGAACCACTTCGAGGTTCTGCGTCGTCACCCGCTCGTCGCCCATGTGGCCGGCCATCTTCTTGCCCTTCCACACACGTCCCGGATCCTGGGAGTTACCCGTGGAACCGTGTGCGCGGTGGGAGATGGAGACACCGTGGCTGGCGCGCATGCCGCCGAAATTGTGCCGCTTCATGGCACCGGCGAAACCCTTACCGATCGAGGTGCCGACAACGTCGACCTTCTGACCGGCAACGAAATGATCCGCGGTGATTTCCGCGCCCACTTCGAGCAGAGCATCCGCGCTGACGCGGAATTCGGCGAGCTTGCGCTTCGGCTCGACTTTCGCTTTCGCGAAATGGCCACGCATCTGCTTGCTGACGCGCTTGACCTTGGCTGCGCCAACGCCGAGCTGAACGGCGCTGTAGCCGTCGTTCTCTTCGGTGCGGACACCTACCACCTGGCAGCTGTCCATCTTAAGGACCGTGACCGGAACGTGATCACCTGTATCGGTGAACACACGGGTCATGCCCATCTTCTGTGCGATTACTCCGGAACGCATGAATCCAAATCCTTCAGCGTTAGAGCTTGATTTCGACGTCAACACCGGACGCGAGATCAAGCTTCATCAGAGCGTCGACCGTCTGCGGGGTCGGGTCGACGATGTCCAGAACCCGCTTATGAGTGCGGATTTCGAATTGCTCACGGCTCTTCTTGTCGATGTGCGGACCGCGAAGAACGGTGAAGCGCTCGATACGGGTCGGCAGCGGGATCGGGCCCTTGACCTGCGCGCCGGTGCGCTTCGCCGTGTTCACGATTTCGCCAGTCGACTGATCGAGGATCCGATGATCGAATGCCTTGAGGCGAATTCTAATGTTTTGACTGTCCATATTCTTCTATCTCCGGCTCGGTGACCGAGCCCAATGTCCAGCTTTACTCGACGATTTTGGCAACGACGCCGGCGCCGACGGTCCGGCCACCTTCGCGGATAGCGAAGCGCAGGCCTTCATCCATGGCAATCGGCGCGATCAGGTTAACCGTCATCGCAATGTTAT
>NZ_JACZFS010000059.1 GCF_014904795.1 Nisaea nitritireducens | reverse complement strand
GGCCCCGTATCGCCTGCTGGTGCTCTCGGCGAAGAGCGAGGAGGCGCTGAAGGCCCGCATCGAAGACCTCGCCGCTGCATTGGAAAGCGATTTGGGGAAGAATGCCCCGGACGAGGGCTCGCTCGCGCAGACGGCATACACCCTGCTTAACGGACGCCACCATTTCCGCCACAGATACGCGATCGTCGTCGGAAGCAGAAAGCAGGCCGTCGAGTTGCTGCGATCCGGAGAGGCTTCGGTCGCGGAGAACTGTTTTGACGGTTTAGTGCCGCTCGAGTTCGAAACAAGCCCCGGCCTGAAGCGATCCATCGATCTGCTTTCACAGGAGCACTCCGAAGCAAACGACAACGAGCAGGCTTTCTACGAGACTCTATGCGCCTTCGCGGAACTGTTCTGCCAGGGGCACGAGCTGCCGTGTGGATCGATCTTCCGGGGTTGGGCTCCGCGGACCAGTTGCCTGCCCGGATACCCGTTCAAGCGCGATATCTTCCCGGTTGGTACGCCATATCAGCCAAGCCAGACGCTCCTCCTGCAAGACCGGCAGGACAAGGAGATTTCTGGGGCTCGGGAGACGGTCGGTGCGCCGATTGCCGATGCAAAGGACGCGAAGAGCCGCCTCAAGGCGGACCTGCGTCGCTGCATCTGCACTCTCATTCGCATGCCCGAAACGGAGCTGGAAGACGGTGCTAACCTGGCGACCCTCGGCTTCGATTCCATTTCATTGGCGGCTCTGGCTGAAATGATTACGGAGCTTGCCGGAGTCGAAATTACCCCCGATGTTTTCTTCTCCTGTCCGACGTTGAGTCAACTTTGCGCACATTTCGAGACGCACCATAGAGACGCGATCGAGGCGCGGTATGAAACCCGAAGCGCGCCGGTCGACACCAGACAAATCACACCCGATCCGGTGCCTGTAAAAGCGGTCGACCAGTCCGGGCGAGACGGGAAAACGCATAAATCAGATGAGCCCATCGCGATTCTCGGAATGAGTGGGCGATTTCCCGGCGCACGGGATATCGAGACATTTTGGGACATGCTGCTGAAGGGCCAGGACAGCCTGGGCGAGATCCCCGCGAGCCGGTTCGATTGGCGCGACTATTACGGTGATCCCGCGTTGGACCCGCTCAGGACCAACGGTAAGTGGATGGGCGCGATCCCGGGTGTTGCCGAATTCGACAGTCTGTTCTTCGAAGTCCCGCCAACGGAAGCAGCGGGTCTGGATCCGCGTCAGCGTCTCTTGATGCAAGAATGCTGGCGCGCTCTGGAAGATGCAGGGTGTGATTTCAATCAGCTGGATAGCCGGAGAGTTGGCGTCTTTGTCGGTGTCGAGGAAGGGGATTACCAGCACATATCCCGGGAAGGAGATATCACCTCCAACCATGTCGGAATACTGGCGTCCCGGCTGGCCTACTTCCTGAACCTGGACGGTCCGGTTCTGGCGATAAACACGGCCTGTTCATCGTCGCTGGTCGCGGCTCATCAGGCATGTCTCAGCCTCCGGTCCGGAGAGTGCGACATGGCGATCGTTGCCGGGGTCAACCTCATGCTCACGCCGGGCCCATTCGTCGGCATGGGGCAGGCGGGCATGCTCTCTCCCACCGGTCGGTGCCGGGCGTTCGATCAGAGTGCGGACGGCATGGTGCCGGGCGAAGCGGTGGCCGCAATCGTGCTGCGCCGGTTGTCCGATGCGGAGCGCGACAATGATCCGATCTATGCCTCGATCATCGCCGACGCGATCAATTATGACGGCAAGACCAGCGGCATAACCGCGCCTAGCCGCTCGGCCCAGACCAAACTGACCAGACAGGTGATTGACCAGGCCGGCATAGACCCGTGCCGGATCGGGCATATCGTGACGCACGGCACAGGAACACCGCTGGGCGACCCGGCGGAAATCAACGCCTTGGCTGATGCCTTTAGTGACTTCGGCTTGCCGTCTCGAACCTGCGCCTTGACCTCCACCAAATCCAATTTCGGCCATACCTTTGCGGCATCCGGGCTGGTCAGCCTCATCGCTTTGACAAAAGGACTCAATCAGCGGGTTATTCCGCCCAGCCTGTTCTGCGATCAGGCAAGCGATCGCGTTCGGTGGCAGGACCTCCCCTTCTATGTCAACACGGAGCTGTCGGACTGGAAGACTGCCGGCGGGAGCGTGCCCGTCGGGGTGGTAAGTTCCTTCGGAATGAGCGGCACGAACGCGCAATTGCTTGTCCAAGACCATCAGCCGCGCATGCCGGAACGGACTATATCCGGTCCAGGTGCTTTTCTCCTGGTCTTGTCGGCGAAGAGCCGATCCTCGTTGGAGGCGAATGCGGGAGCCCTCGCCGACGCCTTGGACCGGAACCCAGAATTGGCCGCGGATCTGTCTGTAGTCAGCCAGACCCTTTTCGCCGGCCGCGCGCATTTCAGGCATCGCTGTGCCCTGGTTGTTGAAAGCGCCGAAGAGGCCGCGCAACAGCTCAGGAAGCTCGCAGGCGGGCAGAGCGACGATCTGGCGACCGGATTGGTGCAAAGGAACTTCGAACCCGAAGCCGGTGTTTTGAGTCAGGTGAATGTCATCCATGCCGATCTGGCGTCCGCGGATGGAACGGGTTCTGTCCGGGCCACATACGGGCAACTGGCTGGCTTTTATTGTCTCGGATACACCGAGGCTGCTGACGTCAATCCGAAGGGAACGCCGCGGCTGCATCTGCCGGGCTATGAATTCTCCCGCACCGAGTATTGGGCCGAGGCCGATCTATCCGCCCCGCAAGCACGCGGCGAGCCGCTCGTTGGCGATCCTGAGTTCCAGTTATCTGAAACGAATTTCTATGAACCGGTTTGGACCGCCGCTGAAGACGTCCAGTCCCTCGCAGGGGACGTGCCGCGCACCGCTCGAGACGAAAGCGAAACTGAGTTTCAGCTTTGGTGCTATGGGCAAGGGGCTGCCGATTTGGCTGCCGACAGGTTCTTCACCTGTGATGCCGAGGATATGCACACCCGCTTTACCTCTGTGACAGCTCAAATACTCGAAAGCATCAAGAGCCTTGTTTCCGCGCCGCGCAAGAAACGCCTGTTGGTCCAGTTGGTGCTTTGCGGAGAAGATGCTGCCGCTTTCGCCAGAGGGTGCAGCGCGTCGCTGCAAACTGTATCGCAGGAATTCTCTTTCTTTCGCGGCCAGGTCATCGAACTTGCCTCTCCGCTTCCGGCGCACAGGCTGAGGATCCTCCTGGAGAGGGACCGCAAACGGGAGAGCGACACGTCGATCCGCTACGACAACAGCATTCGCCGTGTTCTTGACTGGCGGAAATGTGACGCGCCACCGACCGGCTTCGCCTGGCGGAAAGACGGCGTCTATCTGATCACCGGCGGTGCAGGCGGTATCGGGCGCCGAATGGCGAAGGGGATACTTGCCGAAGTGCCGAGCGCGAGGGTCGTTCTTTGTGCACGCTCCGACAAGCACCAGATCGATCTGACGGAGTTTGCCGGCGCCTCAAGCCAGCCGGACTATCTGACGGCGGATATCACGGACGGCGGATCTGTCGACCGGTTGATCAAATACGTTCTTCAGAAATATGGCGCGCTGCACGGAATTCTTCACTGCGCCGGGCTGAACGAGGACGGTTTCATCACGGACAAGTCTGAGGAAACCTTACGAAAGGTGCTGAAACCGAAAGTCGATGGCGCCGCCTTGCTCGACCGCGCGACCAAGGACGTGGCGCTCGACTTCTTTGTGCTTTTCTCATCGACATCCGCCGTATTCGGAAATGCGGGTCAGATTGACTATGCGGCCGCGAACGGCTTTCTGGATGGCTTCGCGGGTGTCCGCGAAGAGCACGTGAAACTCGGTGTCAGACACGGCCGTACGGTATCCATCAACTGGCCGCTCTGGAAAGACGGCGGGATGGGTGTCTCAGACGAGCGGGAGAAAGTCCTTCGCGAGCGGTTCGGGTTGGTGCCGCTCGATATGAGAACCGGCTTTGCCGCCATGGTCCGCGCCCTGTCGATGGTGCCGGCGCAGGTCATGGTCATGCAGACGGAAGGCGGCCGGGATCCGGATCTTTCGCCGAGAACCGAAATTCTGACAACCGCGCAACCGGCGGCTGGCGTCGAGCCGACATTATTCGTCGCGATACTGCGCGAGGTTCTCATGCTCGGTTCAGAGCATGACGTTGATGCGCATATGACATTCCAGGAACTGGGGCTGGACTCCATTCGGGGCACTCGTTTCATTCAGGATCTGTCGAAGCGGTTTGGGGTCGAATTGCGTGAGACGCTGGTATTCGATTACCCGACCTTGCATGAACTGGCCGCCCACCTGTCCTCTCTTTCTGCGTCGACGGCCTTGTCGGTAGGAGATGATGCCCGAGAAGACAACGAGAGGGGGGACAGCGAGCGCGGCTTCCAGCCCCCCCAGGATCTGGAGCTGGCAAAAACCATCATTGCTCTGGAAGACCGACACCCGGAGGTGTTTCCGCTAACGCGTGCGCAGACAAATTTACCGACGTTGTTCTGCATACACCCAATGTCCGGCGATGTCGGTGTCTATGTCGGGCTGGCCGAAGCGGCCCAAGGGAGGTTCAACATCGTGGGCCTGCGCTCGCAGGGACTCTTCGATGCGGGTGACCCCAGGCAATCGGTTGAAGCAATGGCCGAAGCCTATCAGCGGATAATTCGTGAAATCATTCCCGAGGGACCCTGGAATCTCCTTGGCAGTTCCATGGGCGGAACGGTCGCCTTTGCGACGCTGGGGCTGTTGGCAGAGCGCACGGATGCGACCAACCGCCTGTTCTTGCTGGAAGCACCGTTGATCGACGATGAAGCAGCGGGCGAGCCTTGGCAGAGTGACGCGTTGGGGAATTTGCTGATGAATGCGAATTTCCTGATGATCAGCATGCTGCATCTGGATCCGGATTTCCGTCGCGACAAAGCGGCGGGCAAGATCGATTGGCGCGAGTTGGAGATAACGAGCGATGAACTCTCCCTGGATGACGAGAGTGACAAGAGTCTCATTGTCGACCAATTGGTGGATTTGATCTCCGACCGCGGCGTGACCCGTCAAAATGACGAGCTGACTGATCGTCTGACGTCGATGGCGAGAGTTCATCTGGCCAACCTGGATGCGCTTCGGTCCTACCGCGCGCCGGCCGGAACGCCGAAAAGCAATATCTCCGCAGTATTGCTGCGGAGCCCAACCGGTAGAGCCGTTTCCTCTGAAGTCTATAATCCCGATTACCTTCGACAGGTCCAAGACACCAAAGGCGGCTTGTTACCTTATTTCGAGGGATGGGAGAGCCGGTTCGAAAACCTTCAGACTGTCGTTCTCAACTCCGAGAGCCATTTCGATCTCCTGAGCGGCGGCAACGATCTGGCAAATCTAGTGGACCGGATCGACGCGTCGTTTGGCGCATTCGGTCCCGCAGGCTGTCCGGAAACGCCGCATGGACTGGCGCGGGAGGAGATATCGGAGTCTGCGATTGCTGTCATCGGCATGTCGGGACGGTTCCCGGGGGCGGACACTCTTGACGATCTGTTCGACCTCCTGAACGGTGAAAAGTCGGCCATTACCCCCTTGCCGCAGGATCGTGGCTGGGACATTGGAGACTGTCCTGTCAAACATGGTGGTTTCCTCAAGGACATTGATCAATTCGACCCCAAGTTCTTCCGCATCCCGCCAAAGGAAGCCGAATTGCTTGATCCGTCCGAACGCGCCTTTCTGATGGAGGGATGGCGTGCCGTGGAGAGTGCAGGCATCGATCCCGGGTCTCTGAAAGGTGAAAACTGGGGTGTCTATTGCGGCGGAGGCGGCGACTATGGGCTTTATCTGAAAGACCTGATCGGGGTCTCTCCCAATGTCACGAACTCCTCCATACCAGGCCGGTTGGCGTATTCCCTCGATCTGAAAGGGCCTTGCATCGCAGTGGATGCCGGCTGTGCTTCTTCGGCGCTGGCCGTTGCTCAGGCTTGTGACGCGCTTGTTTTGGATAAATGCGATGTCGCGATTGCAGGCGGGGTCATGATCCATTCGACGCCAAATCTGATCTTGGCCTCTATTGAAAGTGGCACACTCTCACAGGATGATCGTTGCTTTGCGCTCGATGAACGCGCCAGCGGCATGCTTCCGGCAGAAGGCGTTGGCGCCGTCGTCTTGAAACCGTTCGCAAAAGCCTGTGAAGACGGGGACCGGATCATCGGTGTCATTGAAGCTTGGGGTAACAATCACAGTGGCAAGACCAATGGTATCGCTGCGCCTAGCAGCACTGCCCAAGCCAAGCTCATCAGAGATGTATATGCGAGATTCGGAACAGATCCCGCCTTCATTGGGTTGATCGAGGCCAATGCTACCGGCACGTCATTGGGCGACTCTGTCGAGGTCGAGGCGTTGGCCAGGATTTTTTCCGACCGGAAAAGCGAGGCCTCACCTGTCGTGCTTGGTTCTGTGGAAAACCATTTGGGTCACTCCTATCAGAGCTCCGGCATGGCGCATTTGTTCAAGGTTCTCTTGTCGCTGCAAAACGAGGCGATTCCAGGGACCTTGAATGTTGCTCATCCGCTGGAGACAGATGAAGCGGGCAATTCCCGCTTTGTCGTGAATGACAGACCGGTTGACTGGAAACGGGGCGGGGCATTGCCGCGGCGCGCGGCAATAAGCAGCTTCGGCGCCACGGGAAGCAATGTTCATCTTGTCCTTTCCGAAGCGCCGTCAGACTTTGCTTGCGCCAGGACTCCACTCCCACCTCAAGCGTTCGCTTTGAGACGGTGCTGGTTCGAGAGACCGGCCAGCGGGACGGGTGCTTCTCCAGAGACTGACAGCGGCGGCACCGACAACGTCCTCACTATCGTGACATCTTGCCTGGCGGACATTTCGGGTTTTGATACCGAAGACATCGATTCCAAGGACTCTCTCAGTCAGTACGGGCTCGACTCTCTCATGGCCATGCGCTTGCTGGCGCAACTCAACGACCGCTTTTCTCTAACTCTCCATATCGCCGATCTCGTATCCGTCGAGAGCATAGATGATCTGGTGCGGTTGATCCGTGCATCCCGAGGACAGACGTCGGCGGCGCTGAGCCCGGCACCGGTGTCTGCCGGACAGGTCGATCAGGAGATACTGATATCCGATAGCTGGTTTGCCGGCCGATTAGCGTCGCTTCCAGATGAGCTGTGTTTTGTGAATTCGAGCCTTGCGTCCGCGCTTCGTTCCGACCGCGTCGAGAATATTGGAATGCTTTCCGAACTGGCGGAACGGGGCATTGGAGCGTTTCGACAGGGCGCGCATGTGGTGCTCGTTGGTCACCGTTCTTCCGATGTTTCTGCCGCCACAGCGCACATTGACGATGCACTCCTCGCCGCGTTGCCGGAGGAGTGTCTGGTGTTGCCTGTTTCGGACGAGCAGAAGCGGAACCTCTATCACTCAGAAATCATGAAATCGGCGGCATGGAATGTTAGCTATATAGAGACGCTTCCCGATGCCTCACTCGACCGGGATACGCTTGTCAATGCTCTGGCAAAACTGTCTGACCGGCATGACATCCTGAGGACGCGCTTCGTCCCCCTCGAAACGGGAGAAGACTGCCTGCAAGTGATCGCGCCGACGGCGAATGCCGCGCCTAAAATCACTGAGGCGGGGTCGGCACAAGAGTTCAACCGCTTGATGCAGGATGCCAGGCTTGCGTTGTTCGATGTCGAGAGCTCCGCGCCGTTCTCTCTTGTCTTCTGCCAATCTGACGGCAAGTGCGAAATCGGGTTCACGTTTCATCACGCGATTGCCGATGCCTTCACCCCGCCGCTGCTGGTGCGCGAGTTGGTCGCGCTTTATGAGGTAGAGACTGCGTCCGCTGACGACATAGAGGAAGAAGCCCCGATAGGCCAATACTGGCACTACGCACTCAGCCAGTGGAGCCGTCAGCCGGTCGCGGGCCAAGATGCTTTTTGGCGGCAGCGGCTGGGACAGGTGCAAGGTGTGGCAATGCGGCTGCCTTACAGCCGCTCGCCGAAAGAGGTGAAGGCGTCCGAATGGGATCAGTCAGAAACATATCTGACGCAGCTTGCGCCAGATCTTTGCCAGAGAATTGCGGAATTCAGCCGTCAACAAGGGATCTCCTTCACACAACTATTTGCCGCCGCGCTCAGCGTGTTGCTGAAGTACGGGATGAACAACCCTCAAGGGGTTTTGCATTACATATTCAGCCGCCGGGAGCGGAGCGCCTATCTGGACATTCCCGGTGAGTTCACCAATGTCCTGATGTTGCCGATAAATGTGGAGAAAGACCGCAGCCTCATCGATTTTCTGAAGGCGGTAAAACGCGATAGTTTCGAAGCCTTGCGCAATGCTCCTAACAATCTCGATCACCTTTTGAGCACTGCCGGACTAAGCGGGTTGTCCGAGTACTTCCGCAATTCGGGCGACGTCATGCTCGATACGATTGACATGGACACCGGGACCGCTGGCCCCTCTGAGGGATCACCTGATCAGTACGGCCGCATAGGCGAGGGAATGCGGATGAACGGGGACGGTAACTCGCCGGATGCGGTTGGTTCCGCTGTTGCGACGCTGTTCTTTCAATTGATCAAATCGCAGGGTCGAATTCACCTCGTCACCTCCTACCGAAGCGCGCTCTTCGATCAATCGGAACTGAGGCACCTGACTGCCTATCTGGTCGGTCTGGTGAGCTACATGTTGCGGAAACCGGACGCGACTATTGGCGACATGCTCAACGACGCCTCCGAACCTCTCTCACGGTTGCGGGAATGGACAGACCGTCACGCGGAGAAAGCCGATCCGCAGATCCAGAAAAATGCTGTCTCCAGCGAGAGGGAGCAAAACCCGGCTCCCTATTTTACCGAGTGCCAGCGCGTCAACGGAGTTAAGGATGGCCGGCCGGTTTTTTGGGTTCATGGGGCGTTCGGCGACGCGATGGTTTTCCTCCGTCTGGCGGAGCGGATTGAGCGTCCTTTCTTTGGACTGCAAGCACGCGGACTGATTGATGACAAGGAGCCGATTGAGGGAGTCGTGGAAACGGCATCCTTCTATAGGCAGATGATTCAAGCGATCCAACCGACAGGACCGTACGATCTGGGTGGCTATTCTATCGGCGGAACGCTTGCCTACGAGATCGCCAGGCAACTCCTGGACGCCGGCGAGACGGTTCAAAGCCTGACACTTTCTGACCCGATCTTTCCGCCCCATCACAGTCACCTTGGGGGCGGTCTACATGATCTGTACGACTTCCTCGCCGTTGGGCTGCTCGCCATGGCTCCGGCTCGAGACGCCTTGCAGGTTCAGGAGAAACCGGACCGTACAGGGCCCGGTGACGAAGCGTATGTGCTGGAGGCATTCGTCGAATATTGCGTCAAATCGGGTGTTGAACGGTCCGCTGAATGGATAAGGCAATATCTCAAGCGGATGGCTGCCATCCAGAAGAGCTACCGCATTGCCGAATACGAACCGGCGCCGCTGGCGTCTGAAATTCCGCACGTTCGATATTTCAAGAACCGGAACGGTCTGTTTTTGGGCCAGCCCGGGGACCCGCTTGAAGGCGTGGACTATTGGTCGGACTGGCGCAGCTTGCTCCCGAGCATTGGCTATCAGGAAGTCGAAGCCGACAGCCACCTCGCGTTGTTTGAGAGCGACGACGCTATGAAGGCACTGAGCGAGTATTGTCGGTCCCTGTACGGAAACCCGGAGGACCGGGAAGCGTCTGCTGGGCTCTTGGAGCAACGTCCTGATATGGCTTCCGCTGCCGAGCCGGACCGGATCGTGTTGCGTGACGTGATCGGGATGGTGAGCCGCCTTCTCGACCGCGATCGGGATGAAATCGACCCGGCGCAGGACCTTGTGGAACAGGGCCTGGATTCCATTTTAATGACCCAGCTTCTCGTCCAACTCAGGGACCGTTTTCATCTGGACCTGGATCTTGCCGCAATGGCGACCCTCAGGTCGGTCGAAATGATCGTCGAGGCTGTAAGATCAAGAGGCGAGAGTTCGGCCGCGTACGGTCCGTCATCTCAACCCCGGCAGGACCCAATCCGGCAGTTCCCTGAAATTGTCCACTTGAACAGCGGTTCTTTGAGTATCAATTCCGGCCGTCCCGTCTTCTGGTTCCATGGCGGATTGGGCGGTGTTGAAGCCTATCAGCAATTGGCGGGAGCTATCGAACGCCCCTTTGTCGGCATACAGGCAAAAGGCTGGCTGACGGACAGAAAGCCGCTCAATGGCATAGAAGCCATGGCGACTTACTACACCCATATCATCCAAAGGCTTCAGCCGAGCGGACCATATGATCTGGGTGGCTTCTCGCTTGGCGGCGTACTGGCCTACGAAGTCACCAGGCAATTGCAGGAGATGGGCGAGCAGGTCGATACGATCGTCATGCTGGACAGCTACGATGTGCTGGACACGGAGCCGAACCCGCTCTTCACGAAACGGGCGATGTTGGGCGTGGTCAACATGGCGTTGCAGAATAGCGCCGGTGCAGCCGTGACAAACATGATCCATCGTGACGAACTCGATGTGTCCCTATCCGATCAGGCATTCTGGGAGCACTTGATCACGCTTGCCAACGCGCGCGGACTCGCCAAGAGCGAAGCACAGTTGCGGAGCCTCCTGGGGCATATGGAGAAGTTCGGCCGAGCTTTGGAACAGGATGCGTTCACGATTTCGCCGCTGCCAGATCCCAAGGGCGTCAGCGGCCACTTTTTCCGTAATGCGAGCGGAACATTCTACGGAGACATCGCGCCGTTCTTCACATTTCCTGAGAGTGAAAGCGTATTTCGCGATGGCATGAATTACTGGAGCGCCTGGGAAGAGAATTTACCTAATCTGGTGATTCAGGACGTTCCGTCCGCCAACCACACGACCCTGCTGTCTGATCCGGCTGTCGCGAAAATCATTATCGCCTATTGCCGTGACCTCTATGATGGACGTCAGGGCGGGGATGGACGTCAAGACGGGCAAACGGGAGCTAAACCGACTGCTTCAGCTGATTCAGAACTTGATGCTCATCTAATGCCATCGTAGCCCAGCCGCAAGTTACGTCCCAAAAAGAGAAGTTCTTGCGGTCGGGAGAGCTGTCCCACCAAGCGAAAACCGGAGTTAGATCTTCCATGGCGAATGCCATCATGCTGAAGACCGCTTGACGAGCAATGCTGACCCGATAGCTGCCCATAAGCTCTTCCATGGAGTAATCATCGACACCGCTATCCGTCAGGCTGGCGTAATAGCGCTCGATGAACGCTACTTCGTTGCGGCTACGATCCTCGGGGCGCAGGCCGCCCGATAACAGGAACGACAGGTCCAAGGCTGCGCTGTCGCTACCGGCCATTTGCCAATCGATGATGTTGAGTGGCCCCCCGGGACTGGCGGGGAATAGAATTTGTTCACGATGGAGGTCCCCATGGCACAGCGTTTGGGGTTTCGCCCGCTCTAGTTCCGAGATCTCGTGGGCGTGAGAAAGCCAGAATTCGACAAGCTCAACAAGCGTATCGCCAACCCTGGCGCGATGATGTGCCTTGATGTTCCTCAAGGAGGATTCGAGCTTCTCCAGAATGAGATCAACCAAATAGGGCGCAAAAGCAGGTATGAGGCCTGCGTGACCGTCTGCTTTGTTCCACCATCGGGCATGGAAAGCGGCGAGCCTATCGATGATCGGTTCGATCTCACTCGACGTTCCGATAAATCTGTTGCTTGAGCATGTACCGTCCAGATACTCGAGCAAGAGGCCGCATCGCGTCTCTGTGGCGTCGTAGGAAGCCCAATAGCAAAGCGGGGTTGGAATGCCCGCGTCCGCGCCAAAATGCTTGTAGAAGAGAAACTCCCTTTCATAGCCCCGATTGGAAGAGAGGGCCTGCTTTACCGGCTCGAGATCCAGAGAGAACTTGGCGGCCAGTTTGGTTGGCGCGCCGCCGGCGTCGCCTTCATAACTCAACGAGAGTACATGCACGACCGATGTCATCCCGGGCGTCCCGACAGGCTCGGCCGTGAAACCGATGAGCCTTTCCGCACCGGTCTGACCGGACGACATCAGGCACTCCTTCAGCCACTCGGTGGTGATCTGTTCGACTGACGTGGGGGCGGCGGCGTGTACCCGGTCAATCATGCGCGAACAATTTCTTGAAATCGTTCTTCATGCTGACCTTCAAGAGACCGTCGGCCGGTTTCACACGGCCATCGTAAAGATACTCGCGAGCTTCATCATCGTGATCCAGCCAAAGCGCCAGTTTCTTGTAGTCCTTGTGGCTGAGGACATATTCGAGCATCTGCTGGTCGCCCCATGTGTTGCCGAAGGCGAATACCGGTTTTTGCCCGATCTGATACTGAATGATCACCGGTTTTCCAGCCGCCGCCACACCGAGATTGCGAAACCGGGCAGTGCGCATAAATCCATCACCCTGGAAATCCAGAACCCACTGCGTGCCGATCATCTGGCGCTGAGGGAGGCCAGTCGCTTCCTTGGCGAAACCGCGGACAAATCCTTGAGCTGATCCGGAAACGATATAGACCGAGAATGCATTGGCTTTCAAATAGCTCACGAGCTCGATCATCGGGGCATAGAAAAGCTCTCCAAAGGGCTTGTCGAACCGTTCATGCTTGAACGTCTTGCCGAACGCCGTGACCCGGTCGCGATACTCGGATTGGGGTAGTCCCGCACCGGCTGCATTCAGAACCTGAACAACATTCTTCGCTAAGTAATCCTCATCCGCTTCCCGAATGGCCCTGTAAGGCTGGATATCCAAGTTGGGGTTAGCCTCCGCAATTCCGGAGAGATATTGAGAGGAGAAGACACTGACCGCTGCTTTAGGTTTTTCCACGACAAGGGTTCCGTCCATGTCGAACGTCGCGATGCGGTCCTCGATCGGGATGAAATCGGCGCCATCCTCATTGGTTGAGGCGGCGACGAATTCCAAAATTGCAGACTTGTTGGCACCTTCATTCCAGCTCGGGAGCGGGTCCCCGTCTGATGCTTGTGCCGCAGGGTTGGATCCGAACGCGAGAACCACGGCCAGACCCAGTATCCAGAAGTGTTCGAACCGTGTCGTCATGATCAGCATTTCCCCCGTGGTGTTTATAATTCTGCGTTCAAGATTTCCGCCACCCGCTCCAAAGCGGGGCTTTTCATCATAAGAAAATGTTCGGTTTCGACGGTCAGAGTTTTTGTCGTCCCCTGAAGGATACCGTCCCATCCATGGTCATTGCCTTCAACACCATTCGATAGCCCGGGAAGATTGAGAATGTTTTTTCGACCGACGAACCCTTCGGAATTCTGTATCAGCACTGTCTCCACAGGCTTCGGGAGAGGAGCCGGCTGATAGTTCGAGAGGGCTTTGTTATGCGCGGCCATGACATCCCGGCATTTCGCGAGAAGGTCGCTAAGAGCTTCGTAACTATGGGGAATATCGCATTGCGTTAACAGGTGCCGGACCGTCAGGTCCACCTGACCCGCAGCGTCTCCGGCAGGCAAGTCTCCCGGGGCCATCAACGCGCGCGCTTTCCATTCCAGTGCCAGCATATTCCCGACCGACTGCAGCATGGTACCGTTGTGGTTCCACGCACTCAGTTCCTTGATGATCGCCGATTTCGGGGAGTAGGTATCGATCAGAACGAGCTTTTCGACGGTGCCGCCGAGCAACTGAACTTGCCGCGCCATCTCAAAGGCGACCACACCGCCAAAAGAATAACCGCCAAGTATGTAGGGTTCGGCGGGGTGGACCCGTCTTGTCGCGTCTAGATAGGCTTGCGCCATTTCCTCGACGCTGTCGAATGCTGTCCCCTTGGCGTTCAACCCGGCCGCAGCGAAGCCGTAAATAGGCTGGTCATCGTCCATAAGCTGAGACAAAGGAGGCAGCCAGGTAAGCTCACCGGCAAGGCTGTGCACCAAATAAAGTGGCGGCCGGGCACCCTTGCCCCGGATCGAGACGAGAAATTTGTTCTGCGAGGTCACAATAAACCGGAATTCTTGAGGGGTATCAGTCAGATCGGCCAATCGATGGCGATTGCCGGAGCTTGTTGCCGGATGGAGATGACGAGCTTATCCAATACAGTTCCCGGGCCGGCTTCGTGGATCTGATCGATCCCGGCACCGAGCATAACTTGCACGGTTTCGCACCATTTGACGGGATTTGTGATCTGCTTCGACAGGAGTTCCTGCACCCGCTCTTCGGTGTAGGGGCGAGCCTCCACGTTTGAGAGCACGGCGCGTTGTGGCGCCTTGAACTCGAACTGCCGCAGATAGTCTTCGAATTCGGCACGCGCGTCCTGCATGTAGCGGGAGTGAAAGGCGCCGCTGACACGCAACGGGATGAAATTGCACCCTTCGATGCTGCCAAAGGGCTTCATCGCAGATTTGATGTCTTCTTCCCGGCCGGAAATCACGGCCTGTGATGGTGAGTTCTCGTTAGCGACATCAAGGGTCGTCAGCCCGTTCTTCGTCAGAAAATCCTTGGTTTCCGAAGAAGACATGCCGAGCACCGCCGCCATGCCACCGCCTTTGATTTTCGACATGATCTCTCCTCTTCTGCGGACCAGCTTCAGGCCAGTGGCGAAATCGAACACGTCGGCGGCGTGCAGCGCGTTGTATTCCCCAAGGCTGTGACCGGCGAGAATGTCTCCGCCGATGCCCCGTTCAGCAACGGCTGCACGATATGTCATCGCGTTGACAGTATAGAGAGCGGGCTGGGTGAATTGGGTTTGCACCAATTCCTTGTCCGGATCTTCCAGGCAGAGCTTTCGAATAGAATAGCCGAGGATATCGTCGGCTTCTTTCTCGATTTCGGGATAGCGCTCAAACAGGTCTTTCCCCATACCGAGGTGCTGTGAGCCCTGGCCGGGAAATATGTAGGCGGTGGAATAGGTTTTCATGGAAAATTGTTTCCTTTCGGCCATCATCTGTGGGCCGCCTATCGCGCCCGAAACCATCCCGGATCCGGAAAGCAGTGCTCGGCAGGACCGCTGCCAGTTCCAATTGATGGTCAGCAACGCGTTTCCTGGAGAGTTTGAGAGTTCAGAAGCACCGTGCTCGTTGGCGCTTCTCCGGACCCTCAATGCCTCGGCTTCGGTATCACAATCAATAGCAGACTATGTCAAAGTGCTGAACAGTTGAAGGGGGCAATGCAGCGTTACGGTCAGCCACCGTCGATCGTCATGGATCGGCTTTGTTCGTATCGATTTGCGATGTGTGTGATTGGCAATACCGCTGACCAGGAACGTGGACGTTGGCTCAATAATCTGTGGTTTCCGAAGAGGTTTTTCACATGATGTGGCTGACACGTTGAACCTGGCCCTGAAGGCATCAGGCTGTGACCCTGCAAAAGTCGCTCACAGACCGCGTCTGCTCGGCGCTAACGAATCTTCGTCTATATCCGGTGAACTGGCCGAGGGACTGAGCACAAAGGGTATGGATCATGTTCGTGGCGCACCGCTCCATCCACTGACCCAAGGCAAAATCGGGCGCTGGCATCAGACGTTGAAGAGCTGTGTTCTGCTCGAAAACTACTACCTGCCCGGCGCCCTCGAAAACCAGATCGAGGCCTTCATCAAGCACTACAACCACGAGCGCTATCATGAAAGCCTCGGCGACGTCATGGCGGCTGATGTCTACTTCGGCCGTGCCACGACCATCATCTAAAGGATGAAAACGGATCAAGGAACCCGCCATCAAGAACCGCCGTTTGAACCATCAGCGGCAAGCCGCCTAACATCAAAAAAGGTGAGCAATATCCCCCGTTAAATCAGCCGACCAACTGGCTCAAAGATTTTGACGACGGGCAAGTGCCTCTGCGTAGACGCGCAAATCATCATCTATGTGGTTGTTCAACCGTTTGCCCGGAGACTGGTACCGAATGGACATTGCGCCATCGCTTCGGATGCGCGCCAGCAGCCTCTTGACTTCGTGTTTTGATTGCAGGGGTATGAGATGTGTTTACGAGGGGCATCCGCCCGTCGATGACCCTGGACAAAACCTTGATGCGCTGCAGGTCATGTTCGCTCAACAGAAAGAGTCCCAATTTGCAAACCTCCCCATGGATCGAAACGTGGGAGGGTGACAGTTCTATTTTCCCAGGTCAGGACATTCCAGGTCAGGGCATTTTAACTTTGCGCCTACACATATATGTTGCAATAAAATTGAATTGTCGCAGTTTGTGCAAAGTAGAAACGTCACTATCTTAAGTTTAAGTCATTCTATTGGAGCATCGCTCACCTTGTGTCAGCCTCCTGATCGAGTGAAGCTGGTCGGGGTTGCGCAGTTAGTTCGGGGTGGTAGTTGAATGGTTGGTGAAGCAATTACCATGACGCAATCCGGGCGACCCAAAGATGCCCTCGCCCGGTGTATTGATTTCATCGCTTCAAATCCGAAAAATGTAAATTCTATAAAATTATTATCGGATATTATTACAGAGCTAAATGATCCGGCGTCTGCTCTCGAGGCATTGGGCAATGGGTTGCGGGACAATCCGATAAGTGCGGTGCTTTGGCTCGCCAGGGCAAGAGTCTGCGCTGCTTTGAACCAGATCGAATCAGTTGCAGCGGGAAGCCGTCGGGCGGTTCTGATAGCACCCGGCGATGCAGAAGCACTTTGGTTCTTCCGAAATTTCGTTGATTGGAGCGGCAATTCAGCCGCTACCGAATTACTTTCCCGACGAGTTGCGCAATTGGAGCCAGGCACAAAGTCTGTCTGGTTTGAGATTGGAATGCATTTCAGGAAACGAAACCGGGGTGATCTAGCGTTCAACGCGTTTCGCCGCGTGGCTGTGCTTGACCCGGCGCACTCCGAAGCTTTCATGCATATCAGTCAAACGCTCTGCTTCATTGCTCACAAGCGTGGGGAAATCGGTTCCTTGTGGCGTGCTCCGGCAATTATCAAACCCGAAGACGGCGTTGTATGGGGCCGATTGGCCAGTCTGGAGATTGCGGTTCGGGGGGGCTCGGAAAGGATCGGGAAAATGCTGTCCGTGGCTGCTCCGGGATTTAAGGAGGACCCGGCCGTCAGGCGGATAATGGCTTTTCAGGCTATGCGCAATGGCTCAATACCGGAGGCGCGCAGTCTGCTGGAAGGAACATTCCACAAGTTTTCTGATGCCGATTCCTTGTCGGTACGGGCTGACGGAGAATATCTCGAGTATCTTCGATTACAGGTCTGGAATGGCGGCTGCGATTATGCATCCGCCAAACTGGCCGAGCTAGGGCCGGTTAGCGGGCCGCTGACACTAAGTTATTTTGTTTTGCAGCAAATTTCGGATCTGGTCAGGACGAGCCGAGCTGTCGCAGTCGACAATCCTGAGACTGCGAGACTTTATATTTCGATTCCGGTTTGGGGGGAATCCCATACCGCTCTCTGGGAAAAATGCGGGCTGCAAAATCTCATTGATGAGGCCAGCAGTCCGCTATTTCGCGACAGGCAGGTAACTGTTCATATTTTCAGCACACTGGATAATTGGGAGCGTCTGCTCCGCTCAGAATCCCTTGCGATTCTTCGCGCAAAGGCAGAGGTCGTCTTTTTTGACCTGCAGCCGCTTCTCGGCTCCGATTACCGTGATCGCAACTATCTCGCAATGATGGTCGCCCACTGGACCACGATGGTTCTGGCACGACGTGACAAAGCCGATGCCATCGTTTTGGTCGCAGATTACATATTCAGCAGAGGGGCTCTTGGGCAATTGGGAGACTGGATTGCCGGTGGGTCCCATGACGCGATGTATACTGTCGATTTGCCGATCGGCGAACGAGCATGGGAAACACTCAATGACAAGACGCGCTTTCCTGAAGGGCCCGGGTCAGCGGGTGCGGAAATACTGAAGCAACTGTTTCTTGCCAATCTGTCACACAGGGTTACGGCCTATGCGGTCGGCTCCGGGCTATCTTCTGTTCCTTCCGACCCGTCCCGACTGAATGTGATCGGGGACAACACGGTCGAGGTCCGAACCATGCAACCGCAATTGTTTTATGCATCCTCCCGGCTTCTGGATCTTTACGTACCGCATGGGTTCAAAGCGACCGACAATGGATTTGTCGATGGTGTGCTGGCGACAGGCTTGGGCATAGAGCGCATGATGCTGTTGAATGACCCGGAAAAATTTGTCTGCGCGACGATAGAGTTTGATGAAGAGGCCAGGGTGAAATCCGGCTATTTTCCCAAACGAATTGAGACGACGGAGCCGGTCGAGGAGCTGTTTTCCCAGATCATTCGCAGCGGCTTCGTGAAGGAGGGCCGCATCTGGGCATTAAATAATCCGATGTATGTTGGTGCGGGGTCGAAGAAGCCAACGATCTTGGATGACCTGTCAGGAAAGCTGACCCGGATTCCCGAAGATCTCGACCAGAAATTTTACCGGGAAGTGGTCAAACCGGCTTTCGAGGCCGCCTGCTTGTAACTGGGTTGCCAAAGCCTTCGTGCGTGGCGGGCATTTCGGTGGGAAGTAGTCAGCAAATTCCACGATAGAGGGAGATCAGCCGGCTGATTTCCTTGTCCATGCCATGTTCTTCGTTGAAACGGCGGATATTGGCGCGCGCGGATTCTGTATCGAACGTTTTGATTTTCTCGCTGGCGGTAACAATGTCCGAACTGGCCAGACCGAAACCCATCCCGTCATTCTCGAGAATATTTTTCATGTATTCATATTCTGAGTTCACGATCACCGGTAGACCCGCTTCAAGATAACTGAAGAGTTTGGTGCCGACGCAATGGGCGAAGAGCTGGTCGGTACACCATGAACTTTCGATATTCATTTCGGCGAGGATGAGGCCGAAATCATATTGCCCGATTGTCTGCGCGAGCTTGTCTTGCGGGATTCCGGAGAGCAGTTGAAAATCCGGGTATTTGGTCGCGAGGTCGTGCAGATGCTCCAGCCCTGGCTCATCAAATCGACGGAACAAAGAATTGTAAATATCTATTGCAAATCCTTGATCGAGAAGCAATTTCCAGGCTTCCGCGTGCCCCCATTCCGGAAACATTTCATGTGGATGGTTTGCGTTTCTCGGGATCAGGCCACCTATATAGACCAGCCTGATCTTGTCGTTCTTGGGAGCATCGCGATTGCTGGCATACTCGGGACATACGAATTGTTGCATCTCGATATGACGGGTAGAACCGCCATAGGATGCGGAAAGCTCGTCGATAACGTGTTCTGGAAACCGGTGAACTACCCCTGCCGCTTGCTGGAAAATGTAGCGCTCCATGGCGAGATCCAGATCGACAAGTTGATCCCAGAACAGTTTTTTCAGGTCTGACCGGTCAGCGTAAATCGATGTAATATCGTAGAACTCGCAGACCAGCTTGCCGGATTTTTTGTTTTCGTTGACGAACCTGGCCATGAAGTATTCGTGCATCCAGCACTGCACATGAAAAACATCTGGCTCTAGGCGGCGAAGCAGGTTTCCGAGAGCGGGATAGGTCCCGATACCGTCAAAGATCAGGTCAAAGGATTGATCGAAGGCTGGTCGCAATGCAGCGGAAACCTGCACGAGATTGATCAGGAATACCTTGTACCCGTTACGTTTCAAGTACAGGGCTTCCCGCTGAATCAGATTGAAGCTGCTCCGCGCCACAAAGACCACCGTTCGCCGATCATTGTGTCGCGCGGAGGCGTTGACAACCGCTGCAAACGCATCGAAAGCCTTGTCATAGGCGGATGTAACAAACCGCTCGTATGTTGAGGCAGCAAAATTTTCACCGAAATAGGGAAGTACGCGTTTGAAGAGGTCCTGAAGTGCGGCCGCTGTAGCCTCTCCGGCATTGGCGATGTTCTCACTCACCTGCCGGGCTTCGGCTGTCGGCAATCGCGAGAGCGCCTCGTCAACGAAAGCCTGAACCTGCAAAGGATGCTGCAATTGTATCTCTGGTTTGGCGTTCTCGAATGCCTCCAGAGATTTTGGCAGGGCAGGTGCCGTCATCTCTGTCATGCGCCTGTAGAGATACTCAAGACGCTCTTCTGAAGTGGTTTCTTCTCCGCTCAGCAAAGGCGCCCAGTCAAAATCGCGATTGGTCATTACACTGTCCCGGGTGGTCTCTGTGAGCGAAAGAAGTCGAAGCTAGACTGATTGAGGGCTGTTTAACGCATCAAGCAGGGCCCGGTCCGAGTTTTCGGACAGGAAGGCACGGTAGGCAGGAAAGAAAAACGGAGGAATGATCGCCGGAATATGGCCTGAACGCTGCCCCGACTGAACCAAAGCCGCGTAGGCAGTGTGATCAAAGATATGGTTGCCGACAAAATACGGAATCGTCTCCTTGGTGAAGCTGCTTTTGAAATACATGATCGATTCGGTTCCGCCCCCGAGATGAAAACGCTCGAAACCTTCGGCCTTGGCCCATTTGGCTGTTTCGTAAATCAGGAAATGGTTCACGTATGGCCGATCCGGACTTCGCAGGTTTGCCGCGAGAAAATAGTCTAGCGTGCTGCCGTTTTTGAGGACAATTGCGGCAGCAAGTACCGTCTCGTGTTCCCGGACCAGGAAAAGCTGAGCCTTGTCTTCAAGGTTGGACAGCAGAGCGTTGAAAAACTGTGGCTTGAAATTCAGGTAGCCCAAATTGCCCCGGCGTTTCATCGCCGTTTCGTAGAGATGGGTGAATTGGCTCACGACGTCCGGTGTCTGCAGTGATTCAATCTCCAGTCCTAGGCGTGCGGTTTGTCTGATTCCGGTACGAATCCGCTCACGGCAATCCGCCAGCAGGCGGTGTTCGGTTTTTTTCAGGTCTATGATCAGGTTGTTGCTGTGGTGCCGAACCTGATCAAGGTGCTTTTTGAATGGAATATGGTTCTGGACCATGGGATCGAACCGGATGAACTCGGAAATGATTCCGGTGTCATTCGCATACTCCGTCATGGCCGATCGAAAGCTAAATGCAAGCTTTTCCCTGTTCGATAGGTCGCAATCCATATGAATGCCGCCATATCCGAAGGGGGTAGAGGTATCGAAAGCGTCTTTTTTCAGAGAATGGTCGAAGGGAAGGGCGTTAAGAGACCGCTTGAAAAACGGATAACTGACGTGCCCCAGGTCGTGCTCGTAGTTCAGGCAAATAGCCTGACCGTCATCATTGTCTTCGAAAACGCGACAATAATCGGGCGTGGCGGATACATTGGCGTTTGGGATGCCGGCTAGAACGGAATTCCATTTTTCGCGGTCCTGCAGGGTCAGGACTTCTAAACTCCCCATTGCTCTCGCACTACTTCTCGATCAGGTAATTGCCAAGGATGAGCGCGTTAAGCCCACTAGTAAAGAAGGTTCGAAGCGCATCTTCCGGCGATTGTACAATCGGTTCGCCCGATGTGTTGAATGAGGTGTTCAGAACAACCGGGACTCCGGTTTCGGCCCGGAAAGCTTCAATAAGGGCATGAAATAGAGGATTCATAGTACTGTTGACAGTCTGCAGGCGGCCGCTGCCGTCGGCGTGGACAACGGCAGGAATCATCGCTTGTTTTGCAGTTCGAACTTTGAACACGCGCTCCATGAATGGAGAGCCTGCAGTCTCGGGTATCTCGAAATACTCATGAGCTGAATGTTCTGAAACTGCGGGAGCAAACGGCCTGAATTGTTCCCTGTACTTTACCGAAGCGTTGATCTTGTCGCGCATTCCAGGGTCGCGAGGATCGGCAAGGATCGACCGATTGCCGAGAGCGCGTTGGCCGAATTCCATTCTTCCCTGAAACCAGCCCAATGTCTTGCCTGAGGCAATTAGCTGCGCTCCAGTCTTTGCAGGGTTTTTCTGTTTCTCTCCGGCGATCTGGTACCGGCGCAATAGATCTTCGATCTCGGCGTCCGTGTATTCGGGCCCGAGATATGGCGAAACAGGAGCCCTTAGAGTCTTGCCTGTAGCCGTGGCTCTCTGGGCCGACACGAGAGCAGCGCCAATGGCGTTGCCGCTGTCGTCTGGAGCAAAGGGAATGTGCACGCGGCTAAACGGACCTTCCAGAGTTGTTCGTCCATTGAAGACCGAGTTCATGACCACGCCACCACCGAGGCAGATGGCGTCCAGTCCGGTCCGTTGCTTAAGCCATTTCAGCAGGTGGAACATTACTTCCTCGACCCGCTCCTGGGCTGCGGCCGCAATATTGAAGTGGCGCTGTTCCATTTCGTCTTCCGGGACCCGGGATCGCCCCAACAGCGCCTTGCCTTCGACGGACAACAATGACGGTGAATCGAAATCGAAATGGTCGAAAAGGTTCAGATCGAGCCTAAAATGCCCGTCGTCATGCAACGAAATAAGCTGTTTCATTGCCTGTCTGTACGGTTCCGGATCACCGTAGGCGGCAGCTCCCATGACTTTCCACTCGTCTTGATCCGGTCTGAATCCGAGATGCTGGGTCACTGCAGAATAAAAGCTTCCGACAGAATGCGGGAAATTGTCCCGGCGCAGGATGTCTATCGTCGGACCGCGGCCCACGCCGAAGACTGTCGACGCCCGCTCTCCATATCCATCGACAATCAGGATGGCAGCTTCTTCGAAAGGGGAAGGGAGATAGGAAAAGGCGGCATGGGACAGATGATGATCGACATAATCGAAAGTAATGCTGCGGCCGCCTTCAAGCTCAACGCGCTGCTCGGTTCCACCTGACGGTTTTGCATGAAGTGCTGTGAGAATCTGACTGGCATTGGAATAGAGACGCGCGCCTGGATAGGCGGGCCATTCGGAAAAACCCGCTCTGAATCTTCCTGCAAGATTGATTGCCGGGTTCCAGGCAATAGCGACCCTGTCGAGCTGATTGACCGAGCAGCCGAGCATGGCCAATCCGCGCTCCATAGCGAGCTGGGGAAAATACCGCCAGTGCTTGTTCCTGTTGAAGCGCTCTTCAGCAGCGGCAAACTCGACTTTTCCATCTCGCATGACGCAGGCGGAGCTTGTCGAGCCGGTGTTGTGAATTCCGACTGTAATCACGTCCTGATCCCTGATTCCTTGTATGCCGTACAGGGGGTCATAGGAAATTGGGATGCTTTTTGTTCTCGTCAGGATGAAAGGCATCCCAGAGAACCTTGTTCAGCGGGTCAAGGCGGCAGCCCGCCGGGCATTTGTGGAGATCTATGCGGTCGATACATTCGCGACGTTGAGCCGATTCCCAGATAACTTTGAACGCCGTGTCGTTAATGTTTCCAATGGTAAACCCGCGACCTTTCAAATTGCCGCACATTTCAACACTTCCGTCCTCATCTAGATAAGGTGAAATGGGTGTTGCGTAACATTTTGAATAGTACCGGGCATCGTTTGTCTTGTGCTCCAGGACTTCACGAAATTGCGGGTATTTGGCATATACAGCAAAATTCTCGGAAGCCTCTTCTTCCGCCTGCTTCATTAGCGCGAATACCTCTTCCAGCGGGGCTTCGTTGCCCGGGTGCGCCGGATTGAGCTCGTTTTTGAGAGCGGGCTTGATTGTCATGTAATCGACACCGAGATCGCGATAGAAGCGGGCCGCTTCGGGCAATTGCCAATAGTTCCATTGGTTCGTGACGAACTGAATGCCAATAATGGGTCGGTTATTCTTTCCGCGCAAAGCGACCAGCCTGCGAAGGTTTTCAATCACCAGATCGAAATCGTCGCTGCCGTGGCTCTTGCGATGCACTTCCGCAGTAGCGGCATCAAGGCTGCAGCGCGCGAAAAAGCAATGTTCCGCGATAGCTTCCGTCACGGCCGGGTTCTTCGCGCTGAAATTGCTGAACAGACCAATATCCAGGCCCATTTCGCCCAGTCGCTTCAGATAGGGCACAAACTTTTTGTGCATGGTCGGCTCGCCGTCACCGACAATCGTTACGGCCTTCAGGCCAATCTCGACGGCTTCTCCAACAGCGTCGATCAATCGGTCGCCTGCATTGACCGCGCGGCGACTGGCGTCTCCGGCTCCTGACCGCTCGCTCGTTCGGCCTGCCTGATTCCAGTTGATATAGCACCAGGGGCACTGGTGATTGCAGTAGTTCGTGAGACCGATCGTCATGTGCACCGGTCGAGTATCGCCCGTCTGCTGAAGTTCGAATACACGGTCAAGATGGGTGAAAATTTTCCGCGGGTCCTGGAAGTCCTTGAAGTCCGGCGCGATCCGCAGGCGTTTTTCGCTTGTCATGGTCTTGAGTTCCAATCGTCGCCGAAATTATGCCGCGCGCTCGGGCGCGAGCTCATCGACCGGCGTGGCCTTCCGGTAAAGCTTGTTTACATGAGCTCTCAGCAGCAGCCTGCCCAATCCGTCGGCCGAGGTGCCATATTGTTTCAGGTAAGTCCTGATAGTTTCCTGCTGGGAAGGAGTATGCGCGATCCGCAAGCGCCTCACATCCTCGCAGCGGAATGCTGTCGGGTCGGTCCGGAACTCCGCGTCGGCAAGGGCCGAGAAATCATACTGCGCTTCCAGAATCGTGGTCGTGCCGGTGTCGTGCAGTTCCTCTTTGCGCAACAGCGAGTATTTTTCCAGCGCGACCAGATACTCCTCCATTTCGGGGGAGAGCTTTCCGATACCTTTCAGCAAGACCCGGCCGGCCTGGAAGGCGAGGGCATGCAGTTCCTTCTGTTGCCAGAAGTGCGCCTTGGCGCGAGCCTTGTAGAGTTCGCCCGATCCGAGCTCTCCGGTTATGTGCTTGGCGACAATCTCCGGGTCGTTGATATAGTCGAGCATGGATTCTCGGGTGTCCCGGAGCTTCTCTACATTCTCGCGGAGATAAACCGCATAGAGAGCTTGCACGGGGCTGCCATCCGAGTTCGCCAGGCTATCGACCGTGCGCAGGAACTCGGATGCGGAAACGCCGAAATGGCCAAGCAGGGCGGTAAGCTCTGAAAATGCACCGGAATTATGGAACAGCTCGACCGTCAGGCTGAGCGCGCGGCATGCCAGGTAATCTGCGAACGAGAGGGTGTCGTTGGCGACGCAGATTTCTTCAATTTCGGCGACCGAAACCTTGCTGCCAAGAATATCGTACTGTCCGAAGCAGCGCGGCAGTACGCGCCATCGCGTTTTCATGCCATGCAACTCACGGCTCGCCCGGCTGGCAATTTCAGCGCCTGGCAGCATCATTGTCTGATAGCTGAGAACGTCGTTGATGCCCGCATCGATCATCGAGAGTACGCTATTAAAGTGGCCTTCTTTGCTGTCGCCCGGCAAGCCCAGAATGATCTCGCAATAGCTGTTTGCGCCGAGGCTTTCCGCTTCCCGCCCGACGTCCACAATCTGGTTCAGGGAGATGTTGTCCCGGTTCACGTTTCGAAGAACGACAGGATCGGCGCTCTGAATGGAGACGGTCAGGATCATCGCGCCGCCGAGAATGCGGGCGGCCTCGACCACCCGCTCTTTCTGGTTTTTGCCCGAGGAGTTCTGAACGTATTTCGGCCAGCCGGTGCGTTTCTGGAGTGCGGCGATCATCTTGCAGGTCTCGATATCCTGCTTGTACATGCCGAAATTTGAATCGGATATCAGCAGATCCGGCTGATTGGTACGCTCGGCGATATATTCGAGTTCGGCACGCGTCCGGTCCTCCTGAAACCATCGCACCTTGTTGTAGTACAGGATGCCTTCGACACAGAAACTGCAGCCGAACGGGCAACCGCGATTGGTTTCAATCACCGGGATGAGGACGTCATCGAAAAACTTGTCCAGCAATCCCATCAGGTAGGGCGAGGGAGTTTCTGTCAGATCGGTTAGACGAGGGGCCAGTTCGTTACGTACGGTCTCGTCCGCATGCCGGAAATGCACGCTGGGGAGCGGCTCCCCAGACGCTTTTAGGGCGTCGGCATCGAAGCCGTGATCGAGCAGGGCCGCTATCAGGCCGGCACCGGCAACTTCGCCTTCCTTCACGACGACGAAATCGACGGCCGGGTTATCGATCAGGAACTGATCCTGGTCTGCCGCATCGACCGGATAATTTGGCCCGCCGAAAATCACCGGGACACCGGGCCAGGTCGCCTTAATATGTTCCGCAAAAGTCGCGCAGAGCCGGGCATTCCAGAGATAGTGAGAAAAGCAAACAGCTGCCGGCTTCTCGCGCTCGAGAGCGGCTGCTAGATCTGCTGGATATTTGAATATATCGACGTCTATCCGGTCGCCGAGCTGCGATTTTGCACGGGCGGCAACAAGTGACACGCCAAATGGGAAAATATTTGCGGCAACTACCTGTCCCGTATGGGTAAGGTCGGCAAAATAGACCCGCTTTGTCATACCTATCTCCATTCTGGATCAATCGGCATTGTCGTCAGGTGCATCCGCTCCGTCTGGTTTTAGACGCGGCTTCAGTATACGGTTAAAACCCTGATTCAACAATTGTTTGCTAGCATTCCCTCAGAGGGCATCGAATGATGGACAATCGCATCTCCACCGTTAGTCTGCGGGATCTACTCAATTTTGATGCCAAGACTGTTCCGCTGGTCGTTCCGTCGAGCTTCCTGCTTGAGTTTTCAGCACCGGAACTTCCCGTTCTGGCACCTCACGAGCAAATGGCTCTCGCACTTCTGGCCAAGATCTTATCTCCGCGCACCATTCTTGAATTTGGCACCGGCCAGGGGTTTTCGAGTTATCTCTGGGCCGAGAACACCTCTGACAGCGCACAGATCGTGACGCTGGATCTCGATCCGGCTGCACAGAGTGATTACACGGCAAAGATTTTACGCGGTGATGAGACTGTAGGACGGGTTTACCGGGAATCAGGTCACTCGGAGAAAGTGCGGCAGGTGCTTGTATGTCCGGGTGGCTCTATCCCGGAGTCCCTCAGCAACTTGAAAGGCAATGTGGATCTGATCTTTGTTGATGGCGACCATAGCTATGACGGTGTGGCGCACGACACCGAGCTGGCGTTTGAATTCGCCCATGAGGATACGGTTTTCCTGTGGCACGATTTCTACAGGTTCCCGAGCTACATTGCTGAAGGACCGGGACGGCGGGGTGTCTATCCCTATCTGAATGAACTCGCCGACCGGGGCAGTCTCAAACTGCATCACATTGCAGGAACCTATCTTGTCGCGGGCTGCAAAAACTGGCCAGGAACGCCGAAGGGCGAGGTTTTGGTGCCAGGAGCGCACGGAGATGGGGAAGCGCGACAGAGAATCTTGCGGCTGGGCGATTTTTAACCCACGGCGACGCTTCCTGTTTTTCGCCTAGCTGACTTTGCGAGTCATGCCTGCGAAAAAGGTTTCCTTTGCCGAAAGATCATTTGCATCGGCGTCTTGGATGGCATGATGGCGGCAATGCAGGCAGTTTTGACAGTCCTCGTTTTGTAGGTCTGGGTCAACTGTGTTCACCCTTTTGCGGAAGGCTGAGAGCGCGTCGCCTCGCCAGATTTCCGCAAGCGAGTTGTCGAACATGTTCCCGACAGGCTGTTGGGAGACAGGGCATGGATAGACATCGCCGTTCGGCTGGATAGAAAGACGCTGCCAAGGAAGATAGCAGGGCCGGTGGCCGAGTTTCTCGGTTTCGGCGGTGTTATCCTCCAGCGTGCCGCTCTGAAGCTCGAAGGGAACACCGATCGCTGCCGCGTGATCGACTGCTAGACGGGTCATGCGGTCGTATCGTGCGGTGTCAGCCGCCGGCAGTTCCTTCCGCATTCCCGGCTCGAAGACATAGAGGGAGGTCATCTGAACGCCACCGGCAGCGCAGTGTTTTTTCGCAAAATCGGCGGCATCCGTGAGCGACTCAAGCGTTGACTGCATGCCGACCATCGAGATTCGCAGTTTGGGAAATTCAGTGTTCCGTTGCTTCTTCAGGGTGTTCAGTTTTGTGAGGTTTTCTTCAACAATATCAAAGGCATCAGTGCGCATGTAGCGCAAATACTGCTCCCGGTTGAAGCCGGTCACGGACACAGTGAGGTAGGTCAGATTGCCGACGATGAGGTCAAGCACGTCGTCGGTCAGCAGTATGCCGTTTGTCGAGAAATAGGTTTCGATTTGGCGTCCGCTGATCAAATTGAAGATCGGAATAAAATCACGGCAGGTGAGGACCTCGAATTTGCTGAACAGTGTAAGGGACTTCAAGTTGTCCAGGTATGGCTCGATGTGATCGGTGAATTCCTGCAGGCTGATTTGCTCACCACGGTCCTTGGGAGTGAAGTAACTGAGATGGCAAAAGCTGCAGCGCAAATTGCATTTAGCGCTCAGGTCTACATCCAAATGATGCGGTAAGGTTTCGGATCGCATGCTTTGTGCTCTTTTCAGTCGGAATTCTTACTCGACCTCATAGCAACAATAAGAGGCGGAGATGTCACATGCAAATGTTGAACCAGTATGGCTGTTCGTAGGGTCCTGGATATGGGGTGGGGGCGCGGTTCGCGCTTGGATTGACGGCTCAGGTTCCCATCTGAGCGATCTTCCTTACGTCCGGTCACGGCAAGCGCCTGAAGCTGGACTCTCATCAGAAGATTAAGGAGAAGCGCTGGAAACGGTAGCAGCACGTTCCAGGCGGCCTGTATATCTTTCTAACGTCTTGAAAATTTGGCGCACCCGAGAGGATTCGAACCTCTGACCTCTGCCTTCGGAGGGCAGCGCTCTATCCAGCTGAGCTACGGGTGCATACCGGGAGCCGGGCGGAAGCCGCGCGGCAGAGCGAGCGGAAACTACCCTCGGGCGCATTTTGGCGCAAGGGGAAAGCGCGGGTCTGTTTCAATCGCTCTGATGGCAGAATACGGGCAATGGGCGCGCTCCGATCAAGCTCGCGATTTCCGCTCCGCTTGGGAGCGCCACCGCCGGATCGCCGAGCCAGGCTGCTATGTCGGCGCTGACCAGATCGCCATGCAGGTCTCTGAACAGCATGTGATAGCCGTTCTCATAGAGCGCGACCCGCCAGTGCCGTCCGCTCGCACCGCCATCCGGGAGTGTTTCGAGCATGCGGCAGGTCGGCCCGCGCGGGATGATGCCGTCCTGCTCACCGTAGAGCACGAGCAGCGGAACGGAGATTTTTGGCGATGACGCCAGCGCCTCGTCCATCAGTCCGGACAGCCCCCAGGCGACCTCGATCCGGGTTTCCTTGATCATCATCGGATCGTGGTACAGCTTCCGCAGCATCTCGATATTGTCGGATGGCGGGCGCGGCAGGCGCTGCGGCTGGACCCGGATACGCGGCACTGTGTGGGCCGCCAGGGTCAGGATAAACCGCTTCCATGCAGCCATGGTGCTGCGACCCCAGACTGCCGGTGCGGAGAGTACGGCGCCGTCCAGCCGGGGCGGGGTGTCGCCGGCGAGAGCCGTCATGATCACGGCACCACCCATGCTTTCGCCGAGGGCGTAGATCGGCAGTCCCGGGTGAGCTGCGCGGAGCAATTCTGTGACCGTGCCAAGATCGCCGGTCATCGCCTCGGTTCCTGCCCAGTCGCCGCGCATGGATGTACCGCCAAAGCCGCGCTGATCATAGGCATAGACCAGCAGGCCGTGTCGTGCGAGGAGCGGGCCGAGATCGCCATAGGCGCCGGAATAATCGTTGAAACCGTGCAGCGCGATGACGGCGGCAGTGGGAGGTCGTGCCGACGTCCAGCTCAGATAGGGCAGCCGCGCACCGTCCTGCATGATGAAAGCATCGTCCAGGATGGCTGCCGGGCGATGCTCCTCAAGCCGGGATGCGATGCCCGGCGCGCAGCCCGTCAGTGCAATCAGAAGCGCGAGGCAAGCCCATCGCGCCGGCCCGAACCATTCACGCCGCATGAAAGCGGTCGGTTTCCGGATCGTTGCTGGTGAGGGCGAGGAAGATGTCTTCAAGATCGCTCTCGTCGGTACTGATGTCCTGGATGTGGAAATTCGCCGCAGCCAGGGCGCCGAGAATGCGGGCAATCGGACCGTCGCTCTTGCGGAAGGTGAAAGTCAGCCGGTTTTGCCCGGTGATTTCCACGTCGAAAGGCTGAAGAGGTGTCGGCAGCGCGTCGGCACTCTCCGGGAGCTTTTCGGCAACCGTGACCGTGACCGATTTGGAATCGAGCCGCTGCATCAGGTTTTCCTTGGTGTCGCAGGCTATGACCTCGCCGTGATTGATGATGGCGATGCGGTCGCAGAGTTCTTCGGCTTCTTCCAGGTAATGGGTGGTGAGCAGGATCGTGACGCCACGCCGGTTGAGCTCTCGGACATTGTCCCAGAGCTTTCGGCGGAGCTCGATATCGACACCGGCGGTAGGCTCGTCCAGAACCAGGATCGGCGGGTTGTGCACCATCGCCTTGGCGACCAGCAGCCGCCGTCGCATGCCGCCGGAAAGTGAGCGGGTATAGGCATCGGCCTTGTCGCCAAGATCGACCAGATCGAGGATTTCCTGTGTGCGCCGCTCCGCCTTCGGCACGCCATAGAGCCCGGCCTGCAGGTCGAGCAATTCGCGCGGGCTGAAGAAGGCGTCGATGTTCAGTTCCTGCGGCACGATACCGATCGCGGCTCGGGCCTGACGCGGGTCCTCGTCGATATCGATGCCCCAGACTTTCGCCGTTCCGGCCGTCTTGTTCACCATGCCTGCAAGGATATTGATCATGGTCGACTTGCCGGCGCCGTTCGGGCCGAGCAGGGCAAAGATTGAGCCGCGCGGCACGGCAAGGTCGATGCCCTTCAGGGCATGCTTTTGCCGCGAACCTCCGGCTTTGCCATAGACCTTCTCAAGGCCTGTGATCTCAAGGGCGAGCTCTGGAGCGGGCGGGACTGACTGGGAACGTGTCGACACGAAGACGGACCTTATACAGGCGATTGAAAATACGCGGTGAACGGCTATTATCTCCCGGCATCCCGGGAACAGAGACTACGCTCAATATAGGTACCGGTGCGGGGAAGGACCAGTCAGATGGCAAAACCGTTCGAAGTGATCACTGTTTCGCAGAAGCGCGTCGCCTGTGACGGCGGCAAGGGTGCGCTTGGCCATCCGAAGGTTTTTCTGACCATCGGCGACGAGGGCAAGGTGACCTGTCCGTATTGTTCGCGCGAGTTCGTCTATAGCGCGCCAGTGGCTGGCGAAAGCGCCGCCTGACCAATCACAAGCCGGCTGCCGTTATGGCAGCGCCCGGGGTTCTGCCGGAAACTTTCCAGTAAGCGTTGTTCGCGGCTCGCATGATGCCCATGATCCCGTCATGGTCCTTGTGGAATAGAGCGGTTTTTCGGGGCAGTGCTCCGGTGCTGCCACGCCAATTCTCTTGTCATGGCCTGTACCGTCGCTAGACTCTCACCGCAGCCGTTTCCCGAAGTCCGCCCCTGGATCCTTGATGACCGATATTACCGCGTCCGATATCCCCAGTGCCGTCTCCGACACAGTAGAGAACCATCTCTATCTGGTGGACGGCTCCGGCTATATTTTCCGCGCGTTTCACGCTCTGCCAAGGATGAACCGGTCCGACGGGACGCCGACCAATGCGGTGTTCGGATTCACCACCATGCTGATGAAGCTGATCGAGGATCTGGAAGCGGACCACGTCGCGGTGATCTTCGACACCAAGCGTCTGACCTTCCGGAACGATATTTATCCAGACTACAAAGCGAACCGGGACGAGCCGCCGGAGGATCTACGGCCGCAATTCGCGCTGATCCGCGATGCCGTCCGGGCCTTCAATGTGCCGTGCCTGGAGATGGAAGGCTACGAGGCGGACGACCTGATTGCGACCTACGCCCTGCAGGCCAAGACAAAGGGTATGCGCGTCACCGTGGTCTCTTCCGACAAGGACCTGATGCAGCTGGTCGATAACGGTGTCGACATGTACGACCCGATGAAGAACCGGGCGATCGGGCGCGCCGAGGTGATCGAGAAGTTCGGCGTCGGGCCGGAGCGGGTGGTCGATGTGCAATCGCTGGCCGGGGATTCGGTCGACAATGTGCCGGGCGTTCCCGGCATCGGCATCAAGACCGCGGCACAGCTGATCAATGAATATGGCGATCTCGACACGCTGCTGGCGCGGGCGGAGGAGATCAAGCAGCCGAAACGGCGGCAGAACCTTATCGAGTTCGCGGATCAGGCGCGCATCTCCCGGGATCTTGTCCGGCTGAAAGACGATGTCGAGGTCATCGAGCCGCTCGAACGGCTGACCGTGGAAGATCCCGACGACGCCACTGTGCTGGCCTTCCTGAAGGAAATGGAATTCAAGCGGCTGATCACCCGTTTCGAGTCGGAACTGGCAGATGGCGCCTCTGCATCCTCGCCGGGCGCCGCACCGGCGGAGGGTTCGGTTGGCTCACCTAATCCGGTGGGTGATGTCAGCTATGAGCTGGTGCAGGAAGTCGCCGATCTGGAGCGCTGGATCGCGTCGGCGCATGCCGAGGGCACTGTCGCCGTCGATACCGAAACAACATCGCTGAATGCGATGCGGGCGGATCTTGTCGGCGTGTCGTTGAGCATCGCGCCAGGCAAGGCCTGTTACATCCCTTTGGGGCACACCGCGGGCGAAGCCCAGGGCAACTTGCTGGGCGGTTCGGACGGTGGTGAGGATGGCCCGAAACAGATCCCCCGCGACGAGGCGCTGGCGCTGCTGAAGCCGCTGCTGGAAGACCCGTCGGTGCTGAAGGTGCTGCACAATACGAAATACGATGCGCTGGTTCTGGCGCGGGAAGCCAATGGCGGCATCGTGCTTGGCCCGGTCGATGACACCATGTGCATGTCCTATGTGCTTGAAGGCGGTATGCACGGGCACGGTCTGGACGACCTGTCGGAGCTGCATTTCGGCCACACGAACATCAAGTTCGCGGATGTTTGCGGCAAGGGTAAGACTCAGATTCCGTTCTCCGAAGTCTCCCTTGAAAAGGCGCTGGATTACGCGGCCGAAGACGCGGACATGACAATCCGCCTGCACCGCAAGCTGCGCCCGGAATTGCCGAAAGCGGGCCTGCTGGCGGTTTACGAGACGCTGGAGCGACCGCTGATTCCGGTGCTGGTGGGCATGGAGAAGGCGGGCATCAAGGTCGATCCGCAGATCCTGCGCGCCATGTCGAAGGATTTCGAGAAGCGGTTGGAAGAGCTGGCAGTGCAGATCCACGAGCTGGCGGGGGAGGAGTTCAAGATCGGCTCGCCCAAGCAGCTCGGCGAGATCCTGTTCGACAAGATGAGCCTGCCCGGCGGCAAGAAGGGCAAAACCGGCGCCTATGCGACCGGCGCCGATATTCTGGACGACCTTGCGGCACAGGGGCACGATTTGCCGGCGCGGGTGCTGGATTGGCGCCAGCTTGCCAAGCTGAAATCCACTTATACCGACGCGCTGGTCGAGGCGATCAATCCGGAGACCGGGCGCATCCACACGTCATATTCCATGACGGGGGCGAGCACCGGACGGCTCAGCTCGAACGATCCGAACCTGCAGAACATTCCGATCCGCTCGGAAGAGGGTCGCAAGATCCGCACAGCTTTCGTCGCTGAGACGGGGCATAAACTGCTGGCGGTCGACTATTCCCAGATCGAGCTCCGGCTGGTTGCCGATATCGCCGATATCGAAAGTCTGAAACAGGCTTTCCGGGACGGCATCGACATTCACGCCCAGACAGCCTCGGAAGTCTTCGGTGTGCCGTTGAAGGACATGGATCCGACCACGCGGCGCAATGCGAAGGCGATCAATTTCGGCATCATCTATGGCATTTCGGCCTTCGGTCTTGCCCGGCAGATCGGTACCGAGCCGGGGGTGGCGAAGAAGTATATCGACGCCTATTTCGAGCGTTTCCCTGGCATCCGCGATTACATGGACAAGACCAAGGCGGCAGCGCGGGAGGACGGCTATGTCACCACCCTGTTCGGGCGGCGTATCCATATTCCGGGCATCAAGGACAACAATCCGGCCCGACGCGCCTTCTCGGAGCGGGCGGCGATTAACGCACCGATCCAGGGCTCGGCCGCCGACGTGATCAAGCGCGCCATGGTCCGTATAGGTCCGGCACTCGATGAGGCGGGGCTGAAGGCAACCATGTTGCTGCAGGTGCACGATGAATTGCTGTTCGAGGTACCGGAGGCGGAAGTCGAGGAGACCACGGCGCTGGTCCGCAAGGTGATGGAAAGCGCGGCCGATCCGGTAGTGCAGCTTTCCGTCCCGCTGGTGGCCGACGCCGGTGTGGGCGACAGCTGGTCGGACGCGCATTAATATTGTGGTCGAGTGACGTTGGGTACCGGAGGACACATGAGCAAGGCCGCGAAACCGAAACGCACGGCAAGTCTGATACCCGTTCGTGTTCGCCAGGCCGAAGAGCGGGACAAGGACCGCTTGGTCGAGATTATGGATGCCTGCTGGGAAGCGACCTGGATGCCGTTCATGCCGCCCGCCGTGCCGGCGCGTTACCGGAACGAAAACCTCGGCCGGGCCTTCGTCGAGAACGCCTGGCACACCTGCCGGGTGGCCGAGGCGGAAGACGGCAAGCGGGGCGTGGTCGGCTTCTGCTTCCTGCTGGGCAACGAGATGAAGACCCTGCAGGTGTTGCCCGACTTGCAACGCCGCGGCATCGGCCTGGCGCTGCTACAGGATGCCGAAGCCTGCATCGCCAAGGCCGGACATGACCACGTGCATGTTGAGGCCGATGTCTTCAACGCCCGGGCGGCTGTGTTCTACCGCGCCATGGGCTACGAGGAGACTGGCCGGATCGACAACGACATCCTTGGCTACAAGGTTGCAACGCATGTGTTCCGGAAAGATTTAGGCTCGTAGAGCCAAAGGTTCCCGGCATTTCGTTATAAGTGGTTCGCGGCCGCGCTTGGTCCCGACGCTAGAGTGGCGCGCTCAACCACGTCTCCGCCGCCTCCGTTTGATCCATCTCGAACCCCTTCATTTCCAGCCCCGGAATCAGCGCGCCCTCTATATCGGCGGCTTTTCGCAGCCAGGCCTCGTCGCTCAGCACGGCGCAGCGATCAAACTTGCCGAGCAGGCCGAAGAGCTTGGGCAAATGTCCGAGTTTCACCGCGATCGCGCTGAGGGACGGCCAGGGGAAGTGGTGCAGGCGGTAGAGCAGTTGGCCATGCTCGATACCTTCTGATTTCTCGATCAGCTCTTCGATAGCGTTGCGCATGGTGTCTTCGTCGATGGAGGTGCCATCGAATTCCATGTCGATGCGGTTCGGTGCGGTTTTCGTGATCTTGATCATCGGAGGCCTCCGGTCCGTGTGCATGAACTGCATATGGGGACGGCGGGGGCGGGATGGTATCCCCTCGGGCGTCAACCCGTTGAAAATCGGGACCTAGCATAGTTCACAAAAAAGCAATGGATGCGTTTGAAGATTATCGAGGATTTACAGTTGGAGTCATACAATGGTTCGTTTTTTGAGATTGGCGTCCGCGCCGCTGTTTTCCGTGTTCCTGCTGGGAGCCGTAAGTGGGGAAGCCAAAGCCGTCATGCTGCACTTTAGCCCAACATGCGCTCCTGCTGATCTCCAGCACATCCAGACCGAGGGCGCACATACATGGCTAGAACTCAACACAGATGGTCCGACTGATTCCTTGGCCATCGTAAGAATGAACAACAGTCGTCTTTTCGGCGTTGCGCAGGGGGATTCTTCCTGTCGGATCGACCTGACCGACAATAGTTTTCGGCAACGGCATCTCAACGGGGTCGACTATTGTTTTGGCGCGCGAGCGCACGGGTCGAACCTTGCAACCGTTCGATTAGAGCTTCAGACAGGGCCGATTCCTGCTGATCCCGCGCCATGTCATTG
>NZ_JACZFS010000058.1 GCF_014904795.1 Nisaea nitritireducens | reverse complement strand
GGGGGCGCCCTTTCGATAAATTGATGAACTGTCGCGCTTACGCGGCGGCCTTGACCCCTGCTTCGATCACGGCAGCTTCGACATATTGCTCGAACTGCTGGAAGTTTTCCTGGAAGCGGGCGCGGAGCTCGGAGGCGGTGGCATCGTAGCCAGCCTTGTTTTCCCAGCTGTTGCGCGGGTCGAGCACTTCCGACGGCACGCCCGGGCAGCTTTCCGGGATGTAGAGGCCGAAATGCGGCTCCTGTTTCACCGGCACGTCGTCCAGCTTGCCGGCGAGTGCGGCCCGGACCATGGCGCGGGTGAAGGCGATTGCCATACGCGTGGCGCCGGAGCCGGCGCGGCCGCCCTGCCAGCCCGTATTGACCAGCCAGCACGTTGCGCCGTGCTCGGCGATACGCTCGCGCAGCATCTCGCCATAGACGCTCGGATGGCGCGGCATGAAGGGCGCGCCGAAGCAGGTGGAGAAGGTCGCCTGCGGATCGTTGCCGAGACCTTTTTCCGTCCCGGCCACACGGGCTGTATACCCTGAGAGGAAGTGGTACATGGCCTGTTCAGGCGTCAGCTTGGAGATCGGCGGCAGTACGCCGAACGCGTCCGCCGTCAGCATCATGATGTGCTTCGGATGGGCCGCCGTGCCGGACAAGTCCGTGTTCGGAATATAGTGGATCGGATAACAGGAGCGGCTGTTCTCGGTCAGGCTGCCGTCGTCGAAATCGATCTCCCGGGTGTCCTGATCGTAGACCACGTTTTCCAACACCGTGCCGAAGCGCTGCGAGGCGGCGTAGATTTCTGGCTCGGCTTCTTCGGACAGGCGGATCACCTTGGCGTAGCAGCCACCCTCGAAATTGAAGATGCCCTTGTCGGACCAGCCATGCTCGTCATCGCCAAGCAGGATGCGGGTTCCGTCCGAGGAGAGGGTCGTCTTGCCGGTGCCGGAGAGGCCGAAGAAGATGGCGCTGTCGCCATTCTCCGCAACGTTCGCCGAGCAGTGCATCGGCATGACATTCCGGTCGGGCAGCAGGTGGTTCAGGATGCCGAAGATCGACTTCTTGATCTCGCCCGCGTACCAGCTGCCGCCGATGACGACGAGGCGCTTGTCGAAATTGACCAGGATGAAGGTCTCGGAATTCAGCCCGTCCGCTTCGCCCGCAGCCTGCAGGCCGGGGGCCTGGAGCACGGTGAATTGCGGCTCGAAGGTGTCGAGCTCCTTGCGCTCGGGGCGACGGAACATGTTCTTGGCGAAGAGATTGTGCCAGGCCGTCTCGGTCACCACGCGCACCGGCAGGCGATAGTCCTCGTCGGCGCCGGCATAGCAGTCGAGCACGTAGCAGTCGCGGCTCTGCATGTATCCGGCGAGACGCCGGTGCATTTCGTCGAACAGTTCCGGCGTGCAGGGCCGGTTCACCGAGCCCCAGTTGATCTGGTCGTGCACTGACGGTGTGTCGACGATGAATTTGTCCTTGGGAGAGCGGCCCGTATGTTTGCCGGTCTCGACCGCGAGCGCGCCGCCGGGGACGATCTGGCCCTCGTCATTGCGGATCGCATGTTCGTAAAGTTCCGCTTCGGAGAGGTTCCAGTAAGCGGTTCCGAGATTGAACAGCCCGTGCTGTTCCAGATCCTGCGCGGATCGTTCCTGGCCCATGTGACTCGTTTCCTCGATCTAGCTTCTTCTGACTCGGCGCGGAATTTTTAACTCTTTTGTACGGCCCCGCTCCGCTCGGGTCGGAAATTGTTACGGGTCTGTTTCAGCGATTGCAACCGCCCGGGCGGAGGTTTTCACGAAAAAATGCCAATTAGCCCGCGTCACTCTGCCGCGCTCGCTTCACCAGGGCGACGAGCGCCTTCCGGGTTTCGTCCGCATCGCGGACGGGGGCATCGTAATCGATCCGGGCAACCTCGCCGTCGAGCCGCAGGTCGCAGCCTTCCGGATCGCAGCCCGTCATTTCCCATCCCTCACCGGCGCGGCCGAGCAGGACAGAAGCATAGAGCTGGTTCGCGTCGGCGTGATCCTCGTTCATGTGGGCGACGATCCCGGCTTCCGCTTCTTCCAGTTCCGGCGCCCGCTCGGACAGGATATCCGCCGCCTCGACCCAGTGGATCTTGCCAAACCCGGCGACGATATGCGCCCGCTCGACATTCACCCGATAGAAGTTGAAATCCTTGAATTCGGCGAACATGCGGGCGCTCGGATGGCGACGCAGATAGCGTTCCGCCATGCGGTCGTCGTCGATCTTCTCTACCTGGCCAAGCACGGAAGCACGCGCGCCGGTCAGAGGTTCGGCGAGCCCGGCGGTGCCGTCGAAAAGCAGGGAGACACGGGGATCGGCTTTCAGGTTCGTCGTATGCTCGGCGAGGTCGGACAGCAGCAGCAGCGGGCTACCGTCCTGATCGACCGCGGCCATGACGAGAGAGCCGTAGGGCCAGCCATCCTTCCCCGCCATTCCGGTGGAGAGCGTCGCACGGTCGAGGGAGCGCATCAGGGAGCGGATTTGCGCTCCGGGGGAGAGCTCGCGGGTTTCTGCTTCGCTCATCTTCATCGCATCCTGTCATTTATCTTTAGCGGGAGTTGGGGCTATCAGAATGAAGCGTCGGGCGTGATGCAAGCGGCATGGTCGTGCCCCGCCGATATTTTCACCACGCGCCGAAACAATGCCTTGAGGAAGCCACAGCTTTGCCTCATTCCACCGCCATTCCCATATGCGGGTTAGAGGAAGGTTCCGGTCCGGCTGGTCCCGGAGAGCAGAAATGTGCAAAATCGGGGACGCCGTACTCCGGCGGAAAGGGTTGCAGACATGAATACGATTGCGCTGGTTGATGACGACCAGAATATTCTCACCTCTGTTTCCATCGCGCTTGAGGCCGAGGGTTTCGAGGTGCGCACCTTCAAGGACGGTGAGGAGGCACTGCGCGGGTTGACCCAGCGACCGGTGGATCTCGCCATTCTCGATATCAAGATGCCGCGTATGGATGGCATGGAGCTGTTGTCGCGCCTGCGCCGCCAGAGCGCGCTGCCGGTGATCTTCCTGACCTCGAAGGACGACGAGCTGGACGAGATGCTCGGCCTGAAGATGGGCGCGGACGATTATATCACCAAGCCGTTCTCCCAGCGTCTGCTCATCGAGCGTATCCGGGCGCTGCTACGGCGTCAGGAGCTGGCCCAGGACGAAGCCAATCCGGCCAGCGATTCCGTGCTCGCGCGCGGCGATCTGATGATGGACGGCTCGCGCCATCTCAGCGCCTGGAAGGGGCGGCCAGTACCACTGACCGTGACCGAGTTCCTGATCCTGCGTTCGCTCGCCACCCGCCCCGGGCATGTCAAGAACAGGGACCAGCTGATGGACGCCGCCTATGGCGATGCGGTCTATGTGGACGATCGGACCATCGACAGCCACATCAAGCGCATCCGCAAGAAGTTCAAGAGCGTGGATGACGATTTCGAGCAGATCGAGACGCTGTACGGGGTCGGTTACCGGTACCGTGACCCGGCCTTGGTGGCCGCTGGCCCGGCATGAGCCTGTCCTGGGGGGAGGGGCTTCGTGCCGTTCTGAGATGGCGCCGTCCGCAGACGACGACTGACAGCGCACAGAAACCGGAGATCTCGGCGACAGAGGAGAGCCCGCGCCGCAGGCCCAGAATTTCTGGACTGACGCTGCGTATCCTGGCGATCAATCTGTTCGCGGTCGCGATCCCGCTCTTTGGCCTCCTCTATATGGACCGCTACCAGGACAGCCTGATCGAGGCTGAACTGGAGGCCCTGACCCGCCAGGGCAGCATTTTTGCCAAGGGTGTCGCGGCGCTTGCTGTCGAACCTGAATTTTCCGAAGCAACGCAACTGTCCAAGGAACTGGTACGCCGCATGGTGCGGCATGCCTCGGACCAGTTCGGCACCCGCTTGCGCCTGTTTGCGCCGGATGGTCACCTGATGGCTGACAGCAACAGTTTCGGGCGCTCGGGCGGGGTGGTGCAGATCCGGCCTCTGGCGCCGCCGCGCGAGGCCGGCTTCGATCCCGGCCACTGGGCCGATACGGCCTACGATTTGCTGGTGAACTGGTTGCCCCGGCGCGGCGACTTTCCGCGTTACAAGGAAACGGCTGCCCAGCGGGCGCAAGATTACCCGGAGGCTGTCGACGCATTGCGGGGGCTGCGGGCGCAGGCCGTCAGGACAGCCCCGGATGGCGGCCTTATCCTGACCTCCGCCGTGCCCGTGCGTCGCTACAAGCAGGTGCTTGGCGCCCTGATGCTGAGTGTCGACGGCCACGAGGTCGACAAGGCGATGCGGGACGTGCGGTTCGAGATCCTGAGCGTGTTCGCCTTTGTCTTTGCCGTCACCATTCTGTTGTCGCTCTATCTTGCCGGCACTATCACCCGGCCGGTTCAGCGGCTTGCTGCCGCCGCCGAGCGCATCCGCCGTGACCGTACCCGGGAGACCGAGATCCCGGCCTTTGAAGGTCGCGATGACGAGATCGGCGATCTGGCCCGGGCGATGCGGGAAATGACAGAGGCACTCTGGCAACGGATGGACGCCATCGACCGGTTCGCCGCCGATGTTGCCCATGAGATCAAGAATCCGCTGACCTCTGTGCGCAGTGCTGTGGAGACGGCGGCGCGGGTGCAGGATCCGGAAAAACAGAAGAAGCTGATGGGGATCGTGCTTGACGACGTGCAGCGCCTCGACCGGTTGATCAGCGACATCTCCGAAGCCTCCCGGCTCGATGCGGAACTGTCCCGCTCCGGCGCCGAGACCGTCGATCTGGCGGCGATCCTGGCAACCCTGGCCGAAGTCTATGACGCCGCGGACAACAGCCACGGCGTGCGGGTCGAGACAACCGTGAACGGCTCCACCGATCTCCGCGTCCGGGGTAGCGAGAGCCGTCTTGTGCAGGTGATCCGCAATCTGGTGGCCAATGCGATTACCTTCTCGCCCGAACGCGGATCGGTGCGTCTGACCGCGGGGGCGGACCCGGTGGATGGCCGCGAGGTCATCATCACGGTTGAGGATGACGGGCCGGGGATTCCCGAAAACAAGCTCGACGCCATCTTCGACCGGTTCTATTCGGAGCGGCCGACGGGCGAGAAATTCGGCACCCATTCCGGTCTTGGCCTCAGCATCTCCAGGCAGATCGTCGAGGCGTCTTCCGGTCGGCTCTGGGCGGAGAACCGCACCGGCGTCGATGGCTCTGTCATTGGCGCGCGGTTCGTCATACGGTTGCCCCGCGTGATCAATTGACGGCTAAAGGGACCACGGCGGGGATCCGATGGAACTGGTATATGGCACGACGGTCGCCATTGACGGCCGCGCGGTTCTGCTGCGCGGTCCGAGTGGCAGCGGAAAGTCCGATCTGGCTCTGCGCCTGATCGAAGGCGGGGCCATGCTGGTGTCCGACGATCAGACCCGGCTGGTCCGTGAATCGGGCCGACTCGTTGCCAGCGCACCGGATACGATTGCGGGACAGCTTGAAGTGCGTGGTGTGGGTATCGTGCCCGTGGCCAACACAAGACGGTCGCCGCTCGATCTGGTCATCGATCTGGTGCCGCCGGAGCAGGTTGAGCGTTTTCCGGAGGCCGGAGCCTGCACCTATCTGGAGCTGACGGTTCCTCTGATCGCGCTTGCCCCGTTCGAGGCATCGGCCCCGGCAAAAGTGCGTCTTGCGCTCACTCACTATCCGGCCAAATAATGCGGCCCTCGGAAATGCGCGTTGAGGGGGAGATAGACGTGCAGGCATCCGCTGATGCAACCGGACAGCCGCTCAGGGTTGTTCTGGTGACTGGCCTTTCGGGCGCCGGTCGGACCACAAGCCTTAAAGCACTGGAAGATGCCGAGTTCGAAGCGGTCGACAATTTACCCTTGTCGCTGCTGCCGGCGCTGCTGGCGCCGCGCGCCGAGCCGGGCGGGGATCACCGGATCGCCGTCGGGATCGATACCAGAACCCGTGATTTCACACCGCAGAGGCTGAGCGCCGAGCTGGCGGCCCTGAGACAAAGAGCCGACGTCACGCTGACCGTGGTATTTCTCGACTGCGATACGGACGTGCTGATCCGCCGCTTTACCGAAACCCGGCGGCGCCATCCACTGGCGATCGACAGGCCGGTGGCGGACGGCATTCGCACCGAGCGCGAATTGCTGGCGCCGTTGCGCGAGCAGGCGGACGTGACCATCGACACCTCCCGTCTGACCACCGCCGATTTCAAGCGGGTCTTTGCCGAGCAAGTCGGCATTGCCGGCAGCAGCGGTCTGACGATCACCGTCACATCCTTCAGCTTCCGCCGCGGTGTGCCGCGCGAGGCCGACATGGTGTTCGATGTCCGTTTCTTGCGTAACCCGCATTATGATGATCGGCTGCGCCCGTTCGACGGCCGAAACGCGGAGGTCGCCGACTATGTTGCGGCGGACTCTGAGTTTTCGGCTTTTTACGAGCGCCTCGTCGGATTTCTGACTCCCCTGATGCCGCGTTTTCTGGCAGAGGGGAAGAGCTATCTCACCATTGCGGTGGGCTGCACCGGTGGACGGCACCGGTCCGTATTCGTGGCGGAAAAGCTTGCGAGAGAGTTGAAGGCGGACGGGCTTGCTGTCACTTTGTTGCACCGCGATGTCGATCGCAGCGGGCAGGAATGATCCGCATGAAAAAGAGTCGGCGCGACGGGACAGTGCTTAGAACACTGCAGGCAAGGGGCTAACCAGATGGACGCGGAGGCGAACGAATTGCCGATTGGCATCGTATTGGTAACGCACGGAAAACTCGCGGACGAGTTCCGTTCGGCGGTGGAACATGTTGTCGGGCCGCAGGAGCATCTGGCCACTGTCTGTATCGGTCCGGAGGACGATATGGAACAGCGCCGGGCCGAGATTCTGGAAAGCGTCGGGGCGGTGGATCAGGGAAAGGGCGTGATCGTGCTGACCGACATGTTCGGCGGTACGCCGTCGAACCTGGCCATCTCGATCATGGAAAAGGCGAATGTGGAAGTGCTCGCGGGCGCTAATCTGCCGATGTTGATCAAGCTGGCGAGCGTGCGGAACAGCATGGATCTCGCGGCGGCGGCGAACGAGGCGCAGGAGGCGGGACGCAAATATATCCGCATCGCATCTCAGGTTCTCGCCGGTGAATGACGTGATGGGAAACCGGTCGGCGGCGTCGTCCGCAGTGGAACGGGATTTGACCATCGTGAACCAGCGCGGCCTGCATGCGCGGGCGGCGGCGAAATTCGTCAAGTTGGCTGATACATTTGCGGCGGAGATTTCCGTGACCAAGGGCGACATGACAGTCTCGGGGCGGTCGATCATGGGGTTGATGATGCTGGCTGCCGCGCCGGGCTGTACCATCCATGTCGCTGCCGAAGGGGCGGACGCACAAGACGCGCTCGACGCCATCGCCAAACTTGTGGACGATAAATTCGACGAAGATTGAGGATCTGACCGCCATGGTTAAACGGGTATCCGAAAAAGGCGGGGAACGGATCATTGACGGGGTCGGCGTTTCCGCCGGGATCGCCATTGGCGTTGCTCATGTCGTCGAGACCGGTCTCGGCCAGCTACCGGAATACGAACTGGAGGACGCGCATGTCGAGGCGGAAGCCGAGCGGTTCCGCGCGGCTCTGGTCAAGGCACAGAAGCAGGTCGGCAAGCTGCGGCAAAAAACGGCGAACATGCCGGAATCGGTCGCGGAGGAATTAGCCCCGCTGCTCGACGCGCATGCCGCGATGCTCGGCTCCGGCCGGGTGGGGGCGGGCACCGAGGCGCTGATCCGCAAACGCAAGATCAACGCGGAAGCCGCCGTTCAATCGGTCGTGCATGAAATCAGCGAAGCCTTCGCTGCAATGAAGGACCCCTATCTCGCGGCCCGGATCAATGACGTGCGGGATGTGGCTGGCCGGATTTTGCGAAATCTCGCGGACAAGCCCTATCAGGCCTTTTCCGTCCTGCCGAAAAACGCGGTGATCATCGCGGACGAGCTCAGCCCAGCCGATACGGCGCTGCTTGATCCGACCAGGGTGGCGGCTTTGGTGACAACGACGGGCGGGCCGGAAGGCCACTCGGCGATCATGGCCCGGTCGATGGGGCTGCCAGCGGTTCTTGGTGTGCAGGGATTGCTCGCAAAGGTCCGGTCCGGGGAACAGGTGCTGGTCGATGGCGAGCACGGCCGGATCGTCGTCGCGCCGAGTGACGCAACTCTGGCGGAGTTCGAACGGAAGGCGGAGGCGCGCAAGCGGCTGGAGCGTCAGCTCGCGCGGTTGCGGTCGCTGCCGGCGGAAAGCCGGGACGGGGAGTGCATTTCCCTGCTGGCGAACCTTGAATTGCCACGGGATGTCGAAGGGGCAATGCGGTCAGGGGCCGAAGGTGTCGGCCTGCTGCGCACCGAATTCCTGTTCATGAACCGGGACACGCTGCCAAGCGAGGACGAGCAATATGCCGTGTTGCGGGGCATCGTCGAAGGCATGGGCGGTCTGCCGGTAACGATCCGGACGCTCGATGTCGGTGGTGACAAGATTTCTTCGGCGCTCGGCGGCAAGATCGGTATTTCGCCCAATCCCGCGCTCGGGCTGCGCGGGGTCCGGCTGTCCCTTGCGGAGCCGAAACTGTTCGAAACCCAGCTTGCCGCAATCCTGCGTGCGGGCGCGCACGGCCCGGTCCGGCTGCTGCTGCCGCTGATTTCCTCAGCGGAGCAGATCCGTCAATCCAGGCGTATTCTGACAAAGGTGGTCAAACGCCTGAAGCGCAAGGGTGTCCGTATCGCCGATCCCATACCGCCGCTGGGTGCGATGATCGAGGTCCCGTGCGCAGCCCTGATGGCCGACAGCCTGGCCCGCGAGGTCGACTATTTCGCCATCGGGACGAACGATCTGACCAGCTATGCGCTTGCCATCGATCGCAGCGACGATGCGGTGGCCGGGCTCTACAATCCGCTGCATCCGGCGGTGTTGCGGCTGATCCAGTTCACCGTCGATGCCGGGCACAGGGCCGGTATCCCAGTCAGCATCTGCGGCGAGATCGCGGGCGATCCGCGCTATACGCCGTTGCTGACAGGGCTCGGCGTACGGGAGCTGTCGATGTCCTCGCACAGCATTCCGCGTGTGAAGCAGAGGGTGCGTGCGCTCGACACCGGTGCGGCGACGCGCCGGGCGCTGGCGATCATGGATCAGGGCGATGAGGGCCGGATCTCCGCGCTGCTGGACGATTTCAACGACAGTCTCTAGTCTGCGCCAATTCCCTTCCTGCTCCTTCGGGTGAGCCCCATGACTTTCGTCTTGAATGCCGATGTGCTCAGCGCAATCGAACCGCCGATTGCCGAGTCCCAGACCTGGATTGCCGGCCGGACCTTTCCGGCGGAAAAGCCGCTGCTGGACCTGTCCCAGGCCGTGCCGAGCTATCCGCCGGCAAAAGAGCTGACGGATCATGTTGCCGCCCGCGCGGCCGATTTCGAGACAGCGCAATACTCCATGATCCGCGGCGTGGTGGAGCTTCGTCAGGAACTGGCGGACCACGTCGCGACCCGCTATGGCGGGGTGATCGGGCCGGAGAACGTGCTGATTTCGGCTGGTTGCAACCAGGCCTTCTGCATGGCGGTTCTCGCCATTGCGCAGGCCGGCGATGCCGTGATGCTGCCAGTGCCCTATTACTTCAATCACCAGATGTGGCTGGAAATGCAGGGGATCGACCCGATCCATCTGCCGTTCCGCTTTGACCGGGCCGGTGTGCCTGACCCGGAAGAGGCCCGCAAGATGCTGACCGACAAGACCAAAGCCATCGTGCTGGTCTCGCCGAACAACCCGACCGGCGCCGTCTATCCGCCAGAAGTCATCGCCGAATTCCGCGACCTTGCCGCCGAACGCGGTATCGCGTTGATCTTGGATGAGACCTACCGGGATTTTCTGGAAGACGAGAACGGCCCGCCGCATGACCTGTTCAGGGACGAGAAGTGGGGCGAGACGCTGATCCAGCTCTACAGCTTCTCCAAGACTTTCAGTCTGACCGGCTACCGCGCGGGTTCCGTGATGGCCGGCGCCAAGACCATCGACGCGGTGACCAAGATCATGGACACGATCCAGATCTGCACGCCGCGTATCTCGCAATATGCTGCGCTCTATGGCCTGCGCCATGTCTGGCCTTGGGTGGCTGAGAAGCGGGATATGCTGAAGGGGCGCAAGGAAGCGCTGGAGGCGGCTTTCCGGTCAAACGATCTCGGCTATGAGCTGGTTTCCGCTGGTGCCTATTTCTCCTATGTCCGGCATCCATTCGAGGATCTGAGCGCGAAGCAGGTGGCCCGCAAGCTGGCGGACGAGCAGAATATCCTGTGCCTGCCGGGCAGCTTCTTTGGCCCCGGTCAGGAGCGCTTTCTGCGCCTGGCTTTCGCCAACGCCAAAGCCGAGGATATGCCAGAGCTGGCGAAACGCCTGCGGGCGAGCCTTGCCGCATGACCGGAGCCCGGCCCTATGATCCGGCACGCGACGATCTCGCCGAGATTGTCACTCTGGTTCATCGCGCCTTCGCGCAGTACCGGGGCAAGCTCGAGCCGGAAAGTGGGGCGCTGACGGAAACGGTCGACAGTCTGCGCAAACGGCTGGAAAAGAACCGGCTGTTTCTGGCTGAGGATGACGGCAGGATCAGCGGCGCCGTCTTCGCCACGCAAAAAGGAGACGCTGTTTATCTCGACCGGCTGGCCGTCGATCCCGACGTGCGCTGCCGCGGCATTGCCCGCCGTCTGATTGAAGCTGTCGAGGCCCATGCCCGCGCCACAGGCGCCGCCCGGATCACCCTCGGCGTTCGCCTCGTCCTGCAGCACAATATCGAGTATTTCCGGCGCTGGGGCTTTGTTGAAACCGGCCGTCAGACCCATGCAGGCTTCGACGCCCCGACCTCGATGGATATGGAAAAACGGCTCTGATTCTCCCATGCAATAGGCGTTGAAATGCATGGCAATTGAAGAATCGTCACTTGGCGCTTATATTATCGTCAAATGACGATCACCGGAGGCACATGCCATGGTCGCGCTTGATGTCTATATGAGCCCTGAAAACCTTCCGGGCACAGAAGCCGCCCGGGTCGGGAAACTGCTGGGCTTGAAAGAGTCCGCTTCTCTGGATGATATCCTACTGGCGGACCATGTGGCCTCGGGACTAGATGTGTCGGCGGCCGAGGCTCTTGGCACTCTCCTTGGCCGAGCCAGTATAGTCGGCCCGCTCATCCCGGAAGCGACACTGCGCCGTGCGAAAAAACAGCGCAAAGTGCTTTCGCGGGAAATGAGCGAGCGGCTCTATGAGGTTTCGCGTGTCATTGATGCCGCGAGCCGGCTCTATCGCGGTGACATGCCGGCAATCTCCCGGTTCCTCAATCGGCCCCATCCCCTGTTGCATGGTCGCGCGCCACTCGATCTCGCGCGGTCCAGCTCGGCAGGGACGGATGCTGTCATCAACCTGTTGCGGCGTGCGGAGTCCGGCTTCGCGGTATGACTGCGTTGCGGACATTGCCGGAGCCGTTGACGGGCTACAGGATCGGCGATCCGGACGGCGAATTTCCGATTTGGGATGACGGCGGAGCCCGGCAAGCGTTCGGCCGCTGGCACGAGGCCGGCTCAGGGGTGATTTATGCCTCGGAGCATTACTCGACCGCGATGCTGGAGAAGCTGGTGCATTTCGGCGGTGAGCTGCCGGGCAATCAGCATTTCATCGAAATCACGCTCCCGGCGGGACTCTCCTACGAGGTGATGAATCCGGATCTTCTCGATGGGTGGGCGAATATCTCCGGCATTGCCGCGCGGGAATACGGCCGGAAATGGTATGTGGAGAAACGCTCCGCAATCCTGATTGTCCCTTCGGTTGTCGCGCGTATGGAGCGCAATTTCGTCTTTCATACGGGACATGCCGATTTCGTGCGGGTTGATGTCGGACTGGAAACGCCGGTCTGGTGGGACGACCGGCTATTCGCGCGCTGAGCCCAAACGGCTCGTGTTTATCCGTGCTTCTGGATAAACGCAGACAGTCGTCGTCCCGCTTCATCCAGTGTCTCGTCCGAGGCGCCGAAGCTCAGGCGGAGGTGCCCCGCTAGCATGTCGCCGAAGCCCTCGCCCGGGAGCAGGGCGAGCTTCTGTTCTTCCAGCAGTTTCCAGGCGAAATCGGTGGTGTCCATACCAGTCTCGCGGATATCGAGCATCAGGAACATGCCGGCATCGGGTTTGCGGACCTTCACTTTCGGCACGGCGGACAATGCGTCGCAAACCCGGTCGCGGCGGTGCCGGTAGAGATCGCGAATCCTGTCCACTGTATCGACCGCTTCATCGAGCGCGGTCATGGCCGCTTCCTGGATAAAGGGCGGTGAGCCGAACAGCATTGAGCCCATGACCTGTTCGACCGCGTTGATGGTATCCGGATCGGCGACGATCCAGCCCAGCCGCCAGCCGGTCATCGCATGGCCCTTGGAGAAGCTGTAGACCGACAGTGTGCGGTCCTTCATGCCGTCGATCAGGCGCGGGCTGAAATGCGGCTGATCGTAGGTCATGGAGCAATAGACCTCGTCGGAAATCAGCCACAGGTCGTGCTCGATGCAGATCCGGGCGATCTCTTCCATGGTCCTGCGCGGCCAGACGGCGCCGGTCGGGTTATTCGGCGAGTTGATCACTATCGCCTTGGTTTCCGGGCGCAGGGCGGCACGGATATCGGCCGGATCCGGAACAAAGCTGTTCTCGGGGAGCAGCGGCACCTGGCTCAACGATGCGCCGCGGGCGATCAGCGCGCCTTGATAGGTGACATACATCGGATCGAAGGCGATGACGTGATCGCCCGGATTGAGCGTCACCAGCCCGGACGTAAAGACACCGCACTGGGCGCCTGGAATGACGGCGACATTCTCCGCCGTGACCGTCTCGCCGATGCGTGCGCTGTGGTAGGCGGCAAGCTTTTCCCGCAGTGCAAGGAAGCCGATGCTTGCGGTGTAATGGTGTTTGCCGTCCCGCAGCGCGCTGACCGCTGTCTCAACGATACGCTCGTCGGTGGTGAAATCGTGATCGCCCACTGACAGCACGATGACGTCCGTCTCGCCTGCCCGATAACGCTTGCGGGCCTCGGTATGAATTGCCCAGGCATCGTCGGCGTCGCTTCCGCCCATGGCGGCGATATAGGAGGAATGGTGGGGCATCAAAAAGTCTTTCAGCAGGCAACGGGGCGGCCAGATAAGGCGGGCCGGGTTGCGCTGTCAATGCCACCTCTTGTCCTTTGCCTGCTTGCCCCTATTTTCCCGGACTGATATAGCCCAGTGCGACCGGGTACCGGCAGTGACGCCGGATAGAAAAAGTGCAAGGAGCTGCCGCATGGCTGACGCCGCTTTCACCGACTACAAAGTTGCCGATATTTCGCTCGCCGAATGGGGCCGCCGCGAAATCGCGATCGCCGAAACCGAAATGCCGGGCCTGATGGCGCTGCGCGAGGAAAATGCCGGCAAGAAGCCGCTGGCCGGCGCGCGCATCACCGGTTGCCTGCACATGACCATCCAGACGGCCGTGCTGATCGAGACCCTGGTGGATCTCGGCGCCGATATCCGTTGGAGCTCCTGTAACATCTTCTCCACTCAGGACCAGGCCGCAGCTGCTATCGCGGCTGCAGGCATCCCGGTCTTTGCCTGGAAAGGCGAGACCGAGGAAGAATACGAATGGTGCCTGCGCCAGACCATCAAGGGTCCGGATGGCTGGGCTCCGAACATGTTGCTGGATGACGGCGGCGATCTGACGATCATGATGCACGAGGATTATCCGGAGCTGATGGACGATGTCCGCGGCGTGTCGGAAGAGACCACGACCGGTGTGCACCGCCTCTATGAGATGGCGAAGGCGGGAACGCTCAAGGTTCCGGCGATCAACGTCAATGACAGTGTCACCAAGTCCAAGTTCGACAACCTTTATGGCTGCCGTGAGAGCCTGACCGACGGCATTCGCCGGGCCACCGACGTCATGCTGTCGGGCAAGGTCGCGGTCGTCGCCGGTTACGGCGATGTCGGCAAAGGCTCGGCCGCCAGCCTGCGCAACGGCGGTGCCCGGGTGCTGGTCACCGAGATCGACCCGATCTGCGCCCTGCAGGCGGCGATGGAAGGCTACGAAGTCGTGACGATGGAAGAGGCCGCGCCGCGCGGCGATATCTTCGTCACCGCGACCGGCAACAAGGACATCCTCACGATGGACCATATGCGGGTCATGAAGGACCGCGCCATCGTCTGCAACATCGGCCATTTCGACAACGAGATTCAGGTCGAGCCGCTGCGTAACCTGACTTGGCACAATGTGAAGCCGCAGGTTGACGAAGTCGAATTCCCGGACGGCAAGCGGATCATCCTGCTGGCCGAAGGTCGCCTGGTTAACCTCGGCTGCGCCACCGGCCACCCGAGCTTCGTGATGAGCGCCTCCTTTACCAACCAGACGCTCGCCCAGATAGAACTCTGGAACAATGCCGGCGAATACGAAAAGCAGGTTTACGTGCTGCCGAAGAAACTGGACGAGAAGGTCGCCGCTCTGCACCTGAAGAAGGTCGGCGCGATGCTTTCCCAGCTCTCTGACGAGCAGGCTTCCTATATCGGCGTGACGCAGGAAGGCCCGTTCAAGCCCGAGGCCTACCGTTACTAAAAACAGCATGCACGCGGCGGCGGTACTTGATCCGCCGCCGCGTTCCCTTATTTAAAGCCATACGCAAACACGCACATGAGGGCGGGGCATGCGGTGGCTTTTTTTGGGACTGATCGGCGGCGCTCTATTGGCTTCAAAAGCCGATGCACGCGAGCTTGATCTCTCCTATACGATCTATTTCGGCGGCTTCTCCGTCGCCGCGTTCGATTCAAAAATCGCCGTCGACCGCTCGGCCTACCGGGTCACGACCAACGCCCGTTCCCTCGGCATCCTCGACTTTTTCTTCCCGATTGCCGTGACCAGCGAGGGCACCGGCCAGGTGACCGGCAGTGGCATCAAACCCGAGACATATCGCAGCAATGGAACTTTTGACGGCAAGCCCCGCCGCATAACGCTCACGACCCGTGACGGTGCGGCGCCGTCAGTCTCCATGCACCCGCCGCGCGATCCGGAAAAGCGGGATGCGGTGCCGGAAGATCTGCAACTGGGCACGATCGATCCCTATGCGGCCGTTGTCTCGCTGGCTCTGACGTCCAAGGTCAATCCATGCCAGGAAGAATTGCGGGTCTTCAATGGCCGCACCCGGACGGATTTCCGCTTGTCCCACGCTGGCTCCGATGTTTTGAAGAAGACGGACTACAGCGTTTTCGACGGCCGGGCTGAACGGTGCGAGGTGGCATACGAGACGCTGGCCGGAGGGTACAAGAAGCCTTGGTTCGGCGAGGACAAGACAGATGCCGTGACACGGCTCTGGGTCGCCCGGCTGACGGAAGACGGCTCCTGGATACCGGTGCGCCTGGAGTCGGAAGGCCCTTTCGGTATGATCGTCGGCCATATCACCGGTGCGTCGGAACGCGTCGATCTGGCCGAACGGGTTTTGCTGAAACCCTAGCAAGACCTCAAACGATTTGAGCCGCTCCCCCTATTTCAGGATCAGGGAGTGCCGGATACCGAGCCAGATGGTGGCGAGCCCGGCACTGATGATGCTGGTCAGCACCATCAGCCGGACACCGACGCCGATTTTCTCCGACAGATTCCGCTGATGGCGCAGGTAGGCAAAATCGTGCTGCGCCTGGATCACCCGCTCCGGTGAGGTGACGTCGAGGCCGAGCTCAGTCAATGTCGCCCGCACCACGCGGCGGGCATCGTCCTGGTCCATGGAGGCACTCCCTTTACCGACTTAGCGGTCTCTCGTAAGCATGGCGATCAGGCTCGCGAGGGCGATGCCGACGGCCCCGATTGCTTCACCGATCTCAGGCTCCAGAGATACTCCGGTGGCCGTGAGAAATCCTGTCAGGCCGATCCAGGTGCTTCGTTCACCCAAACGGTCCAGTAGCCAGCTTGTGTTGAAGTTCATCACTTTGTCTCCTGAGGATTGGTTTCGGCGGGGGTGGTGCAGCTGTCCAGAGCGGGGTCGATGTCCCCGGCATTCCGCAACCGTTCCCGGACAGCGGGGGGCAGGGCGCAATAGCCGTCGCGCACGGCATGGATGGCGGCGAGGGCATTGGCTCTGCGGATTTCGATCTCCGCGGCGGCATCGGGATCGGCACATCCCGGCACTGCCGTCAGCAGACTCACGACAGCCAGCATCGATCTGACATGCATGGGAAACTCCTCATCTTGTGGGAAAATTGAATAGGTGGCGCTTGCGGAATTACGGACTTTCTTCCGCTTCCCAGAGCCGGAGCTGGTTGCCCCAGACCTCGGCGGTGACCCGGGTCACAACGCCCGCTGCTTGGCCTGCATAGTTCGGGATTCCGCCGATGCGTTTGACTCCACCTGCGCTGCCGCCGAGGGTCCATGACGGCGCGAACCCTCCGGCGCCGCCCTGGGTGATGAGGAACCGTCGCGTATATTCGAAGCCGAGGCCGAGTGCTGCGAAATCGAAACCGACATTTCCGGTCAGGGTGACGGCAAGGGCATTCCAGCGGGCCGCATCGATGGACACTGTCCCGGTGCCGATTTCTCCGAGGTCTTCGATGCTCATCCGGGTGCCGCGCAGGTTCCCGTCGGCCAGCGCATAGCCCTGAAGATTCAGGCCCATGGTCTTGATTTCGCCGGTTGCCCGGTTGATCTCCAAAGGCCGGCCGGTCCAGGCACCGGAATTATCGAACGTGTGCAGGAAGATCAGGCTGCCGCCCGCCGTATCCGACAGGGGGGTATCGTCGAGGCCGAAATCCAGATGCGGCAGATCATCCCGCATCATCCGGAGGTTGAGGTACTGGCCGGGCGGGGCATTTAGGGCCGGAGAATGGCCGTCGATCTTCAGGGCCCCGGTTATTGTCCCGCCCGCGCGTTCGAGGAACGCGGTGAAGAGCGGGTAGCTCAGCACCCAGTCGCTCCGTTCGGTAGCGCCTTCGGCAAAGCTGACCTCCATGGTAAGGGCCGTGCCGTCGAGCGTTGTGATCGTGCCGGCCATGAGGTGCGTTGCCTCGCCCGCACTGGTGACCCGCAACACCTGTCCGGCCTTCCAGCCGGGCGGCGGAGTGGCCAGCAGGGTGAAGGTGACGGGGCCGGTCGCGGGGGTGAGCGGGGAAGCGGAAAGTCCGGCCGCGCCCTTCAGGACAGCGGTTTCCTCGGCAACCGCACGGACGATGGCGGGGAAGCCGGTTTCTTCCTCGGCATAGGCATTGCCGTCCAGATTGGCGTCGGTGAAAGTGCGGTCGCCGATGGTCACGGACCAGGTCATCAGTACAGCTCCTCTATGACGAATTCCTTGGAATAGCGCGCGTTGAAATCGTTCACGATGGGGGTGGTTTCGGCGATCCGGCCATAGACCGTGCGCCGGTGCAGGTGCGCGGTGTCGTCCGGATCGACCATCGCCAGGATGTCGCCGCCGGTGCCCTTCAGCCGTTCCAACTCGTAGGCGTTGGCCAGCATCTCGTCGATATCCAGATGTTCGATCCGGAAGCGCAGGCGGCGGTATTTCGGCTTGCCGTCGAAATAGGCCTGGCCGCCGCGCGACTTGACGATCCGGCTCTCGTCCACCTGCTCAATGCTCCAGCCATATTGCAGGTTCACGCTGGGCGTCCATGCCGGTGCCAGCAAGGCGCGTCCTGCTTGCAGATAACCGGCGGGATTGTCCGGGTCCTCAAGATCCACGCGCACATAGCGCACGCGCCGCGCCGCGGGCAGGATGGCGTAAGATCCGATGCCGTAAGTCTCCGCCGTCGCGGTATCGAGATGGCCGCCCCACTGGAACTCGCCCCAGTGCCCGGTGCCGAATGGCACCACGCGGGGCCAGATCGGCTCGGCGCCGGTGTCGAGTTCCGGCTGTTCCAACGAGGTATTGAACAGCCGTACCCGCCAGGTGCCGCGCTGGCTCAGATTGTGGTTCAGAATACCGGCGAAACTGACGGGACGCTGGGCGCCGAAATCCACCTCGAACCAGCAGGAAGCCGGATCGGTGTCGACGGTTCGAGCCACCCGGCTCGGGTGCGGGTGGGCGAGATTGTCCAGCGGCAGACCGCTGCTCCAGTCCCCGCCGTCGAGGGCCGCATTGTCCAGATAGTTCCGGTAGACGATCAGCATGTTGCTCATCGATTGCTATCCCCAGAGGGTGAGTTCGGCTTCGTCGAAAGCGCTGTCTTCGGACAGTCCGGCCAGCACCAGGTTGCGTCCCCCGGCCAGCCCGTGGCGCGGATAGGTGATCCGGATGGTGCTGCCGAGGGTGAGGCTGTAGGGCCGGGTTTTTACCCGGACCCTGAAGAGGTCGCGCGCCGTGCCGAAAAGGGCGAGGCGCCGGGCCGCTTCCGTAACAGCGTCCGGTTCGGTTGCCAGCAATCCGTCTTTCTGAATGTCGCCGGCGAGTTTGTGCCGGATCTGGATGGTCGGGTCCGAGGCGTCTGCATAGCGGTGGGACGCGGCCAAATCGCTCCGTGCTTCCGCGCCGAGACCGGCCGCGCTTTCCCCGTCCGAAAGTGGGCGCCAATAGCGGGCGTAACCGAGTTTCTGGCGCCAGAGGGGCAAGGCGGACGGCTCGCGTTCAAGGCTGACGATGGCGCTGTCGTCGAAACTTTCCGTCGCGGTTTCCGCCGGTTCCGTCAGTCTGCCGACGGTGAACTGACCCTGCCGGTCGAAACCGAAATGGGCGCCGATACTGTCCGCGAGGCTGTCGAGAGCGGACAGCATGCCGGTCTCCTGTCCGGCGAAGAAACCGGTGGCCATGGGGGCGGCGAGGGTAAGGTCGGCGAAAGCGCCCCAGTCGATGAGCGTCAGCCCGGAGGCCCGCATGGCAATGCTCAGCATCAGGCTGGCCGCGTCTTCCGCATAGGCGCCGCCCATCGCATCGCCATGGACGTGAGCCGTGACAGGGCCATTTGGCGCGCTGCCGAGCCGGAAGGTGCCGGCGACGAGGTCCACGGCATAATGCGATGGCGCCGGCGGTTCAGTCCCGGCGGTCAAGGCCAGGCCGCTGTCGAATACGGCGTCGATCCCGGAGATCTGGCTGTCATGCACCTGATAGGTCAGGGTGGCCGCATCTACCAGCACCGCCGGAACGTGAAAGCAGCGCCCGTAGCACAGCGGCTTCGGGCGTCCCTTCAACCCGGCATCGCCCTCGCTTCCGCCCGTGCCCAGATAGAGGGTCTGCTGCAATGGCCGCTCGAACAGCACCTGCAGATCGCGGAGATGCAGCCGGATCCGGTCGTCATCGAACTCGATACGCTCTGCCGTGCCGTCGAACACAGTCCGGTAGTCGGCGAGGCGGAACCGGTCGCCGCCGAGCAAAAGCCGGACCCGGCGCCCGTCGAATGCGAGGCCGCGCCAATGGTCGAGGGCTCCGTCCGCGTTGTTGATGTCGAGCGTGCCGAAGCCGGGCACAGACCGGCCTTCAAGCTGACCGCTGCGATAAAGATGACGTTCGAAACTGATGGCGGAGAGCAACCGGGCATCGAAATACTGGTTGCCAGGCACCTCGTCCGGTTCCGTGGTGAAGCCGTGGTCGCTCAGATAGAGCGGAACCGTTGTTTCCAGATCGGAATCATACGGCTCCAGGATTGCCAGATAGCGCCGGATCGAAAATGGATCGGCGATCAACGCGTCATAGAGGGACATCTTTGCTCCTTCAGGCTGTTTGGCGCGAGAAGGCCCGGCCAAGCACGCGGTTGAGCCGTTCGTTGTCGTCCCGGAGCGCGGCGACCTCCCTGTTCAGGCGCTTCATCTCCTGCACAAGCTCGCGGCTGTCCGCCCGTTGCAGGCGCAGTGCGTCCCGCGTCTCACCGATGCCGCCGCTATCGTCGTTGGCGGGCAGACTGAGCGTGACGGGAATGGAGCGCCCGTCCGGCAGGGGCACATAGGCTTCCGGCTGGCTGCCTTCACCGAACAGGGCGACGGACACGTCGCTGGTAATGCCGCCATCGTACGGTGCGGTCTGGGCCGGGCCGTTCGCGGTCATGATCCCGCCGGTGGCGAAGCCCATGGCGGTGACCACCGCGTTCACGGCCGCATTCTCCGCCCGAAGCCGCGTGAGCTGGCCTTCGCCGAACCCGCTGGGCAGGGGAAGTCCGGCGGCATCGAGAGCGGTCAGGATGGCGAGGTTGGTGTCCGGGTTGTAGCCAAGGTCGTACCCGGCAAAGGGCGAGCCGCCGCCTCCGGACTGGTATTGCCCGCCGCCGTCCGACTGGTATTGCGGGGTGCCGTTCGTGGTGCTCTGCGGCTCGAGCCGGTCGCGGATTTCGATCAGCACATCCAGTTGGCGCTCTGCCGCCGTGATCTGGGCTTTCGTCTCGTGCAGCGCGGACGCGAGAACCGCATCGACCTGATAGAAGATATCTGTGTAGGCCTGGCTGGAGGCGTGTACCTCCCGCGCCAGTGTCAAATAGGTGCGGGCGCTGGCCGCCAGGTCCTCCCGCGCCTCCGTATCGCCTTCGGCGGACGCGGCGGCGAGCTCTTCGAACCCGGTTCGCGCCTGTGCCAACCGGTCCAGCGGCGAGTGTGGCGAGAGGGAGCTGTCGAGAGCGAAATCCTGCCGGGCGGAGGTAAGGTTTTCCGCAAGGCGGACGAACTCTCCGACAGCGTTTTCCTGCACTGAGATTTGCCGGTCGAGCCCGGCGGTCGCCGCCTCGATACTATCGGCAAAGGTCTGGACCAGATCGCCGCTTTCGCTGAACGTAAATCCGATCCGGTCGAGTTGCGCGGTGAAGTTCGCCTCGATTTTGCCGAGGATCTCCTGATCCTGACCATAGCCGAGCTGTTCGGCCTGCCGCAGCAGGCTGTCCCGTTCATTGAGCGCCTGTTGTGCGGCGGCCCGTTCGGGAGAGAGCTCTTGCAGGAAAAGCGTTCTGACTTCCGCCCTCAGTGTGTCGGTGGCGGCATTGATCTCGGCGGCGACATCGATGGTCTCAAGCCCGAGCGCTGCCAGTTCCCGATTGAGGGCTTCCAGAGCCGGCACCAGGGCTGTGATCTGGGCCGCCTGCTGTTCGTACAGCAAGGCAAAGCCTTCAAGCGGCGCCTCTGTTCCGGACAGTGAGAGCGTGTCGAGCAAATCACGGGTCATGCCCCGGACGGCGGCGCCTGCCTGCTCGAGACGAAGGCCCGCCGCGGCGTCCGGTGCTTCGCCGCCGCTGAACAGCACGGCCACATCTTCCAGGAACAAACGGATGGGCTCGAACGCATCACCTGCAGCGGCCCGGCCGACTGCGTCGATCGCGGCACGCTGGCCTTGCAGCGCACGCGTATAGGCATCGACGCTTTCGGCGCCGTCCCTGAAAAGGGCGACGGTCTCCTCGAAGCTGGCGAGGAAGTCGATCCGGCGCAGCGATGTCTCGAGACTTTCGAACGGCGCCGCGAGCAGTTTTTCGATACCGGCCTCGAATGTCTGCTGGTTGCGAGAGTCCGCCCCGGCATCGTCCGGCAGCCCTGTCAGGTTGCCGTCGCGGACGGCCTTGGCGAAGGACAACTCGATGGCGCGGGCGATCAACTCCTCTTTACCCTCGATCCCGCTGAGGTCGGCTCCGGTGGCAAAATCGCCGGTGGTCTCCAGACCGCCGACGAAATAGCCGGTCGGCAGGTTGGATTTCCGGCCGCTGGAATAACCGATCTGCAGGAAGTTGCCGGCATTGCCGGAAAAGGCAACACCGAGCCGGTCGGTCATGGCGTCCAGCGCTGTCAGCACCCGGTCCTGCAATTGCAGCAGATCGTCGAGCGGCCCGTCATCAAGCTCAAAGGAACTTTCAGCGGTTGGCGTGCCGCCCTGGATGCCGATGACGGCCTTGGCGAAGGGATAGTCCTTGTCCTTGAAAAGCTCGTTCAAACCAAGCGCGGCAACGGCGGCGATGGCGCCGATCGTGCCCGTACTGCCAAGCGAGCCGGCAATGCCGGTAAGGAAGGAGCCGCCCGCACCCGCTCCAGCGCCAGCGCCGCCCAAACTTGGCAGAAAGCTGGAAAGCAGAGAGCCGCCAGCCTCGAACAGTCCGGAAAATCCGCCGCCGCTGCCACCGAGGGAGCCGAGAATGCTGGAGGCGGCGGATGCCAGACTGCCCGCGCCGTCGCCGAGGATATTGTCCCAGTCGATTGCAGAGATTGCCTGGCCGAGACCGGATGCCATGTTTTGCCAGATCGAGGCGAAGGTATCGGCGCCGTTCTCCGAAATCCCGGCAAAGGCCCGGTCGAAATCTTGGGCGATATCGTCGGAGAGCGTACCCCAGGCCGCGTCGCTGCGCCGGGCGGCGTCCTCCTGTGCTGTGGCAATGTTCTCCGACGCGGTCAGTTGCTCGACCATGGACTCCGTAATCAGGTCTTCCAGATGCAACCTGTCTTCACCGAGGGCGAGCAGGTCCGCTTCGCTCGAGGTGAAGGAGGCGTCCTGAAACTGCGGGATCTGTGTGCCCGGTGACGGCACGGTCGGGCGTAGCCGCTCCAGACTGTCGAGTGCCGCCCCGACCCGGTCGAGTGCGCCGGTGATGCTGCCGGCAAGGCGGTCGAAGGCGGATTCCGCACGGCTCAGGACCGGCGGCATGGTGTCGATGGCCTCCAGCAGGGTGTAGATTCCGGCGGCGGCACCGTCCTCGGGCAGGCGGCGGATCGGCATGGCGATCAGTCCTTTTTCTTTTGCGTGTTTGTGCTCTGTGGGGGAGCCTGCTCCGCGCGGGTGCGGAGATAGGCCTCGTCCATGGTGCGGAGCAGGGGCACGAACTCGTCCGGGTCCGTGATGCCGAAGAGCCCGCAATAGGCAGCGATCTCGGCCAGCGGGATGGCCCCTTCCGCCGTCCCGAACGGCGTGGACACAAGCGGGCGTCCGCGTGTCAGCAGGGCGAAAGCGTGGGCCACCCGCTCAAGATCCGGAAACAACTCGGGTTTCTCGTCGAGTGCGGATGGCTTTGTGCCGCTTTGCTCGGCGAGAAGGGTCAGGAAGTCTTGCCGCCCGCCCCAGGCGACTTGCCAGCGGACGAAGGCGGCAAGTTTTTTTCCGCCTCCTCCTGATCCTGCTGCCGGTAGAGCTCGATATCGGTCGCCATCTCGACGATGAGATCGCGGAAGTCGCGCAGTGCCGGGTCGAGCAGGAGTTCGCGCGCCCGGTCCGGCGAATAGGCAAGCGCCGCGCCGTCCAGCGCGAGATCCTGCCAGTCGAGCAGCACGGTTTCCGCCAGCACCTCGGCAGTCACCCGCTCCGCCGTCGCTTCTTCCAATGTTCCGGCGCGCAGGGCCCGGCGGAACGGTTTCATCCGGCGCTGCATTGCCTCGCGATAGCGCCGGTTGCCGATCCGGGCGAGCTTGACCCGCGCGCCGCTATCGTCGCCGTCCAGTGCAACCCAGACGCCTTCATCCTCGGCGGTGCGGTCGGCCTTGAATTTCGAGAGATCCATTATCTGTCCTTCGGAAATGGGTGCGTTTGTGATCAGGCGGCGATGCGGTCGATCTGGACGGTCGCGCCGGTGGCCGGATCGCGCACCGCCTGGAACTGGAAGTCGGCCATCACGTCCTGGTCCGGCCCGCCGGCGGCGATGCTGCCCCGGGTCAGACGGACGCGCGGCAGGGTGAAGACATAGGCGTTGCCGTCCGCGTCGGTGACCCGGAAGGACAGGCTGGTCGGGGTGCCGTTCAGGTATTTCTCGTACAGCGCACCATCGGCGAAATAGAAGCTGGCGCGGCCGGTCACCTGGCACCGGCCGGTGCCGATATCGACATTGCCGAGACTGCCGACCGCGCCGATCCCGCGCAGACCGTTGGCGAGCGAGATCGAGAGCGATTGCAGGAAGACACCGGAGAGCGGTGCGCCGCCCTCCATCACCTGGCCGATATTGTTGACCGCGTTCAGCACCGGATTGGTCATGGCCGGAATGGCCGCGCCGGTGCCGACCGTGGCGCTGCCGATGGAGGCGGAAGCGCCCATGAAGCCGAAGCTGCCTGTCAGCACCCGGCCGGTCTGGATCTGCAAATCCATGGTGTCAGCGACCATGCCGGTGAAGGCGATATACTGGCCGATATCGGTGAAGGCCTTTTCCAGCGTCAGCGCCGTCTCCGAGACCCCGTTCCGGATCATCGAGCCGTCCACGTTGACGGTGAGACCGGCCGCAGCCTCGTCGCTTGCCGGAGCGGATGCCACGGTGAGGCTGTTCGTGGTCACGGCGCTGACCTGATAGAGCCCGTTATTCTCTCCGCTGTTCGCCGCGAAGCCGCCGACCCGGACCCATTGCCCCGCCTTGATCCCGGCCGCGACGAAATCCGTTGAGGTACTGGTGAAAGCGCTGCCGCTTGCATCCGCCGCGATATCGTCCGCGATGGAGATGGCGAGCGGCGTGGACCAGACCGAGAACAGGGCGCTTTCGATCAGCGTGTCGTAGGCGCCGTAGGACAGCTCCAGATTGACCGCGCCCGAGGCGGAGGCGCCGGTCTGGATCAGGTCGGGGACCTGACGGTCGGCCCGGACTTCGGACGAGCTGGTGGTGGCGATCGTGTAGCCGAGACTCTCGCCGGTGAAGCGAAGTTTTGTCAGGGCCGAGGCCGGGGTCGATCCCCAGAGCGATTCCTTTGCATAGGCGAGTTCCGTGCGGCTTGAATCCGCCATGGTGGTCTCCTTGGGCGTGAGGTTTGGGGTAGAGGTGAAAGATCAGTGGATTTCGTCGCGCCAGAACGGGATCGCCACGGCGGCCCGGTAGGCGCCGTCGATATCCTCGTCCGCGGTGATTTCAGGCGGCAGCAGCACGTGAGCTGGGATCAGTGCGTCGTTGAACAGTGCGGCGGCGGCATCGGCGAGGGCGGTTGCCTGTTGCGCGCCGCCGCCAAGCGGGGTGAAGCAGTAGATCATGATGCGGCCCCGGTAGCGGTGCAGGGCCGGGCTGCCGAGCGCGGCCTGCTCCGATTGCTCATGCAGGATCATCAGCTTCACCCAGCGTCCGTCCTCGGGCGGGCTGAAGGCGACATTCTCGAAGGCGATCGGAGTGAGCAGCCAGTTGGCGCCGAAAAAACTCTCGACCGCGCGCCGGGCACTGGTGAAGGACATCAGTTCTCTCCTCAGCGCCTGACGAGCAGGCGGAACAGCAGGGGCTCGGTGCCGGTGGCGATGGTGGTGACATTGACGACGTCATGCGCTGCACCGTCGATCCGGAGCAGGTCGCCCGGTGCGGGGCGGATGCCGGACAGATCCTCTCCGGCGACGGTGACCAGCAGGTCGCCGTTCTGCATCAGCCCGCCGACAAAGGCCGCCGAGACGCTTTCGACGATGCCCAGCAGGGGATGGTCGGACGGCGTTCCGGTGACGTTTCCTGTCGCCGGGTCATAGCTGGCGGCCTCGGTCTTGCTGAGCACCATTGGGGCGCCGTAGCGGGTGATCAAACGGGCGGCTACGCCCGAGAGAGAAGAGCCGAACGGGGTCATGCGCGTATCACCTCATGGCTCGCGGCCGGCCGCAGCAGCGGCTTCAGCAGCAGATCGATCAAGGGGTAGGACTGGCCGGACACGGCGTCGGGCATGTAATCGACCTCGACCGGGCCGACCTTCTCCCGCAGCACCTTGCCGCCGCGTTCCAATGGCGGTGCCAGATCGCCGGCAAGCGCGATCAGCGACAGCTCGGCTGTGGCATGCTCAACCCGGCGCGGAATGCCGGAGAGAGTCCTTCCTTCGCTGTCCACCGCATCCCGCCGTGGCCAGGAAAGTGGCTGTCCCGGATCGGCGATGCGCCCTCGGAAGGCATAGCTGCCGTCGATATAGGCGGTGGCCTGAAGCAGGGCGGCTTCCCGCGCGACCGATGGCGCCGCCGCCCATCCCGACGCGTTACGGGCGGCGAAATAGGCATCCGCATCCGCGACCGTGAGATAGGTGTCTTCGCCGACCGCGAGGCTCATTTCCGCCTCCCCCGGCGCCGCCGTTTGCCGGAAAGAACGGGTGCGGGCGGAGGCACAGGCACGGGGGGTGTCGATATGGCCAGTGCAGGCGCCGGGGCGGACTGGCTGGGTGCGGAATGGCAGGGAGCGGATTGGCAGGGCGGGGGCTGCACTTCAGGATCGTCGTCCGACAGCAGCCAGTTGCGGAACCGGCCGTCTTTCTCGTGGATATAATCCGCCCGGTTCGCGAGCAGGCGCTGCTCGCCGTAGCGGTGCTGCAGCGTGACGGTTGGCAGCAGGTCGGCTTCAGGCTCGGACATGGAACGGCCCCTTTGGTCTGGCAATGCTGAATAAAAAATCGGCCCGGGCTCCGGCGGACGGAGACCCGGGCCAGGCGGGGAAAGCCCTAGCCGGCGATGCGGACGGCGAGTTCCGGGCGGACCAGTTTCACGCCCCAAAGAACGTCAAATTCCCAGACCGTTTGCTTGTATTGGCGGGAGATTTCCAGCCGCAGGGAGATGCCCGTCTCGGCATCGGTCATGGACAGGATCTGGTTACCGAGCGAAAGATCCTGGGTGCCGGCGCTGAGCGGCCGCATGGCCAGCGCGAAGGCATCCCGGTGGAAGGCCAGATTGACCACATGGCTCGGCGTGACGGCCACAGCCGCATCGGCGGCGACATCCGCTTTCAGGGCAGGATTGATCGCAACGGAGACGCCGCTGCCATCGAGAACCGCGTCCGCCGTCACCGCGTAACTCTGGGCATGCCCGGCAAAGCTGACGATATCGCCCACCTTCAGGGTCGGGCTGCCGATGTCGGATTTCAGGCTGACGCTCGCCGCTCCGGTGCTCGCTACATTGGCGGTGATGGTAAAGCTGCCGCTGTCGCTGGCGGTGCCGGCGGCATGGGTCAGCACGCCGTCATCGGCGTACCACTCGATTCCGAACTTGCGGCCGATCTCGCCGTCGATCTTCACCGATGCGGAGCCGACTTTCTCCGCGTCGGAGAAGGGCGCGAGGGCCAGCGCGTTGGCCTCGGCATCGAAATCCAGCACGGCCCGCCGGTCGCCGCGCGGGGCGAGCTGCTTGTTCAGCAGTTTGCGGGCAGACGTGGCGTCGGATACGTCGGAGCCGAAAGGCGTCACGCCCGCCCCGCCGACAAGGCCGAAGACGCCTTTATATTCGGCATGGACGGAGGCATTGACCGCATTTGCCAGCGCCCGGATCGCCTCGCTCATCTGCATCGGCACGAAACTCTCGTTCCGGTCGATCTCCATCACCTCTTTATCCGTGAGGTAGAAGCCGGCCTTCTTCCACTTGTCCAGAGGTACCTGGACCTTTGAGATGGTGATGTCGTCCGGCTGCGGGGCGGCGTTCGACGGGGTGACGTCGCTTGCCGTGATGGCGCTCGGCAGCGGCACGTCCACCGTGTCGCCCTTGCGGGCGGCGTCGTTCGAATAGTCCGCGTTCACCAGCCGGGGCATGATCGCCTGCTCGCGCAGGGCCAAGAGGCCGCGGGCCAGGATTTTCGGCATGATTTCGGTCATGGCGTTTGCCATTTGGAAGGCTCCTTGATGTGTGAAAAAAAAGCATGTCGATGCCGTGCCGCCCGGCCCGCGCGCAGCACAAAGCGCCGCCGGCCATCCCGGCCGCCGGTTGTGTCAGATCAGAGTGTTAAGTGATTGGTGTTAGCGGGAGACCCGTATCCGGCCGCTGGCGATGGCGGCGATGTTGCGGTCGAGCGCGTTCTGGTCGCTCATCGCGATGACATTCTCGCTGCCGCCTGCCTGTCCGAGGCTTGGCGCGCCGCTGCCGCCGCGTGCGGGAGGCTCGAAGGCCCGGCCATAGACCGGGCTGGCCTGCAACTCGCGCACCAGATCGCGCGGGGTGAGCGGGGTGCCGTCTTCGGGGTTCTCCGCCGGGCTATCGCCCTCGCCCCGAATTGTCACGGAGATACCGGCCTCGCTCTCGGCTAGGATCAGCCGGGGTACGATGACGGGCAGAAGCAGCTCGGCGATACCGTGCTCGGCATGGATCGCCGCGCGGGCCTCGGCGGCGATCAGTGCAGCTTCCAGCTTGACCTGGGTCAAGGAGGCCTCTCCTTCCTGATCGGTGCCTTGCCGGTCGAGTTCTGCTTTCAACTCACGCCGGGCGGCGCGCTCCTTTTCCAGTGCGGATTTCAGGCCGGAGACGTCCTCCACACCGTCCGCATCAAGGCGGTAACGGCCGTCGTCTGTTTCGACATAGAAGGCGCGGGCCGCTTCCGGGACAGCGTCGAGAGAGTCGGTTTCGGCGGGCAAGGGCATGGTTGTACTCCAGTGACGAAAACAAAGGGCTGAAACGAAAAACGCCCCGCTGGGCGGGGCGTTTTGAAAAGTCCGGGAAGGATGAGGCGTCAGTCGAACATGGCGTCGATTTCGTCCTGCGAGATCGCCTGGCCTTCCATCATCGGGCCGCTCAGGGTCAGATCCTCGTCCTTGCGGGTAATGTCTTCCGGCAGCGGCATGGTCTGGAATTCGCGGATATCCCAGGTCGCCATCATCGCGTCGACACGTTCCTCGATGTAATTGAGGACCTTGATCACCTTGTTGATGCGCTGACCGGTCAGATCCTGGAAGTTACAGGCTTCGTAGATCGCCGTGATCAAGTCCGCGATGTCGCCAAGCCGTGAGTTCGCGTATTCGTCCTGGGTGACCGTCAAAAGGTCGGCGACGACTTCCTCGATCTTTTCCGCATTGCCCATGATCCCGTCGGTCGCGCTCTCGGTCTGGCGCACGATCTCGCTGAGTTCCTCGGTCGCTGACTCGAACTTGTCCTCGTTCGAGAGCGGGTGGCGCAGAGCGGCAATCTCGACTTTTGTCGCCTGGATACGGCCGGCGATCTCGGAGATCTCGGTCCGGATCTCCTCGATCTTCTGATCCTGCTTGCCGACAGCCTCTGCTGCATCTCTGTCTTTATCTGTATCTGCTGGCGCCGGTGCAGGTTGGTGCCCGTCGATCTTGCGTTCCAGAGCTCGGATCGCTTCCATGACTTCGGACAGATCGACCTCGGCGGCGCTGACGACACTTTCGGCAACCAGAGCATTTTTGGCACCTTTGGTGCCGAGATTGCTATTGGCACCGTTCTTCGCACCCGCATTGGGTGCACGGCGCGATTCGATGCTGTACGGCGTTTTCATATACCTAGGCAAAGCGATACTCCTCTAACTCGCCTAAGTTCTATCCGATTGAGGTTATCAATCGGTAAAGACGATTTTATTGCATGGCAATGCCACTGCAATCATTGGGTTGCAACGGGTTTCCGGTTCAACTGGTCGAGAGATCCGACGGATCCTTGCGGTGCAATGCGACCCGTCCGGCTTCGCTTCTCGGAACGCCGAGCCAGTCCGCCATGTAACCGAATGCAGTGGTCAGCCCGTCCTCGACGGCATGGATCAGGCCGAGCAGGGACGTGCTGTTTTCCGCCGCGTCGATGGCCCGCGCCGTCGCTGTTGTCGAGCCTGTCCCGCCGCGCCGGGTCATGAGGTCGAGGCCCATGACGGCCATGCGGTCCTCCAGATCAATCAGGTCCTGACGGCCGGCGGCGATGGCGGCACCGCTATGCTCGACAAAGCGCAGATCGGCGCTCTCGCCCTCGCCCGTGATAATCCGGTTCGGGCCGAGCGCCAGGCCGTCTTCGGGTAGCGCAAGGTTCCGGCCGAACAGGATCGGCACACGGGCTACATGCAGGATGTGTCGCTGGTCGCTCGCCGATTGCCAGTGCGCAAGATTCAGCCAGGCAAGATCCATCAGTGGCGGGTGGGCCGTCATGAAACCTGCACGGTTGGCATAGATGGTAACCAGGGGAATGCAGCCGAGGCTGCTGTCCCCCGCATCGTCGCGGCGCCAGGGGCCGAGCCCGTCATCGCCGCGCCGCCAGATTTCGAAACGGCCGGGATAGAGTACCCGGATCTGGCGTTCTGTCTTGTCTTCCCATGTGCCGGACGCCCGGTTCACGGTTTCGCGGATGCGGACCCGCGTCAGAGCGCTGCCGATGCCGCTCTCCTGACCGCGCCAGCCAATCAGGTCCGATGCCTGAATATGGACAAGATAGGGCCGGGCTGTATCCTTTCCCCCGTCACCGATCCGGGGATGGTCGACCAGGATATGCGTGAGGCCATCCGTCAATGCGGCCTGCATCACATCGCGGGCGAAGACCGTGAGGTTGCGGCCACCCAGATCGACATTGTCCGCCAACGCCGCCAGGGCGTCCGGCGGGGCGCCGGTCAGGCTGGCCGGACGGTGGAACGGTTTTCCGAGCAAGGTCTGTATCGTGCGCTGCAATCCGTTGAACAGTACGCTGCGGTTCAGTCGGATTGTATAAGCTTCGCGGCTCTCGCCGGGCTCCCTGGGCAGCCATTTTTCTCCGCGCTGCCGCATGATGCGGGTGCCGCCGAGCAAGTCGTGGATCAGCTCCCAATCGGTGGCCATGTCCTGATAGGCGGCATTCGGAGTCGCGACATCGGAACTCATTTTTGGACCTTTCTGCGGACTAGTCATCCGTCATGCCTGAGCCAGAGTTCCTGGCAGCCGGCATAGTCTATCTGTTCGGGCGCTAGCCCCCCGACGGGCCGGGTTTCCGTCGCGACGAGGGACCATATTGCTTCGGGGACCGGGCTGTCGGGCTGCTCCGAGGATGTCAGCCGGGCTTGTTCGGTCAGCCATTTCAGGCCGTGAAAATGCACCCGGACACGCTGTATCCGTGGGGCGCGGTCTTCCGGTGCAGGAAAACGGATCAGGAAGCGGTGTCTGTCGAACACCCGTTCAGCGAGAGCGGCCAGCCGTCGGCCGAGAACTGCGTCGCCCTCGTAGCCAAGGGTGCGCAATTTCGCGGTCATCACGCCCAGAACCTGCTCGCCGCAATGGGGCGGGATATAGAGGCTGGCGGTGCCGGAAATGGCGCGAAGACCGGCGAGAACAGGGGCCGTTGCTTCCCGCAAACACTGGAATGTCACGGAGGCCGGCGAGATCATCGCCCGGATATCGTCTCCGGCATCGTCGAGCAGGCCGAACTCTTCCTGAAAACGGTTGATGGCATCCAGCAGCGCATCGCTCGCCAAGCCATCGATCCTGTCAGACCAGTAAGGGCGCCCGGACAGATCCCTGATATGTGCAAGCAAGGCCTGAACGAGGGCTATATCGTGCGGCTGCCCGATGCCGGGCCCGACGCTTGTTTCGAGGTACGCGATTACAGGCATCTCCCACCTCCCCAAGTGGTTGGCCTCAAGTGGCTGGCCCAAAGGCCATGCGTTCAGGTTCGGTTCGATTGGGCTCAAACCAGGAATTGCCCGGTCTGAGTCCGGTTTCGGCTCAACAAGAGTTCCGTCAGGGCCCAGACCAGCGCATCCACCCGGTCCGGAGAGCCATTGGCTCCCGATGCTCCGGTGAAGCTGCACATCTGATCCTCGAGTAAATCCAGCTGGCCGATATGACGGACGCGGCCCTGTTCGTAGAGAGCGGCGACCGGTTCGGCCCGGGTCTGTTTGCCGCGGCTGGCGCGTACTAGTCGCAGCGGCACGGACGGATCGACACTGCGGAGCACCTGCTCCACCATTTCTCCACCCTGATTGACCTCGGCGACAATGCGATCCGCGTCATGCCGGCGATACGCGTCGATGGCGCGGACAGCCCAGTCGTTCGGGGCGAGACGTCCGGAGAGATCCTCCAGCACAAAGGCGGTTTCGGCGGAGCGGCCGGCGACCAGAATGCCGGTCTCGTTCGAGGCGGCATGGTGGCTCGCCGCCGGATCGATGGCGACAACGATGCGGTCCAGAACGGGCTGCTCGCCCGGCGTCATTCGGGCGGCTTCCAGTTGCTCCCGGCGCCACAATGCGCCCGGCACGTCGGTCAGGAATTCACCGTCGAGTTCCTGCCGGCCCAGCCTGGTGCCGCCATAGGCAGTCTCCATCGCGGCCAGGAAGCCCGGGGCAAGGTTGAGCCGGTTTTCCGTGCTGCGGCCCTGGGCCAGCACCGTGCCGTCAGCTTCCGCGATACGTTTCAGCCAGTCCTTCGGACGTGGTGTCGTGGTGGCAATGCATTGTGGTTCAGGCCCGAGCCGCAGGGCCATCATCAGGTTGTGCCAGGCCTCTGGCTGGGGCCAGGCTGCAATTTCGTCGGCCCAGGCGATGTCGAACTGATGCCCGCGGACCTGATCCGGATCGTCGGCCGACAGCAAGGTCGCGACGCTGCCGGATTTCCAGGTCAGCCGTCGTTTCGACGGCTCGTAGTGTGGCCGTTCCCAAGGCGGGGCGATGGCCAGCAGGCCGCTCTCGCCCTCGACCATGACGTCACGGACATCTCCGGCGGTAGCCCCCATGATTGCGGCACGCTGGCAGCGGCCGCTTTCGAGTGCCGTCCTGATCCATTCAGCGCCGGTTCGGGTTTTCCCGAAACCGCGTCCGGCCAGGATCAGCCAGACCCGCCAGTCGCCATCGGGCGGTAGTTGCTTCTCCCGGGCCCAGAACGGCCAGTCATACAGCAGGAGGGCTGCTTCGGCGTCACTGATCCCGCTCAGGAACCGGGTCCGCTCCATCGGGCTCATGCTCCCCAACGAGAGAGGGGGCCGAGTGGGAGGTGGCGGAGAGGGACTCAAGGCGGGCGGCGAGTTTTTCCTTTGCGCCTTTGAGGTGGCGCTCCAGGTCTTCTGATCCGGCATCTCGGCCCTCCCGGAAGGTTTCCGGGCGGTGTGCCCGCAGCAGGAACATCAGGAGCGAGTCCGAGTATTTCCGGACCGTCCCGCAGATCCTGCCCTGATGGAAACGCGGTTGCTCCACGCCTTCGACAGCCCGACTTCGGGCCTCGGCCTCAAGCATGTCGACGGCCATGTCGAGTGCGTCGTCCCAGGCATCGGCGAAGGCCTGATCCTGGCGTCTTATCTGATAGGCATTGCTGCGATCGAGCCGCGCCTTGCGGGCGGCTTCGCTGACATTTCCGGTTTCGGCGAGAGCTTTCAAAAAGTGCCGTTTCTTACGTGTCCGGGCTGCGGATTCGGCCATGCGTTTCACCCAAAGAAAAAGGCGCCCTGCGGGGTGTTCCCACAAGGCGCCGACGATAGAATAGTATTTAGCCGATTTTATAAACCTTGTAAAGCGGTTTTTTCCGATAGTTTGTCATTTGTTTGTATGCGGATTTAAAGGATCGCGGCAGTTAACCACTTTAAATCAATGTGTTATTGTTTTCATTAATCGGAAAAAACCGATCAATCTGGCCTGCGAAAAACGCGTGGCGGGGGTGTTTTCCGAAGCCGGTCGCGGATCGCGGCAAGGCCCCGGTCCTCGATCCGCCGCAACGTGACATGGCTGCGCCCGTCAATATCCTCCAGTTTTCGCCAGGCGACGCCGCAGGCCCGGGCCCAGACCACGATCCGTTGTTCCTGGTCGCAGGCGAACATCCACCCCAAACTTTCGTCGAGTCGGTCTATGGCCGCCGGGCTCGGGGAAGCCGGCCGTGTTTTTCCCGGCGACAATTCATGCGCAAAGCTGTTTTGCGCCACGTCCGGCCACCCTGTGAGCCGGGCCTTGGCATATGCCCGTGGTAATCTGTGCAAAGTGTCCGCTGCTTCTTTCAGGTAGTGTTTGATCCATTTTGGATCCGGCACAATCTGCGTGCTCGTCATTGACTCCCTCCAATCGGAATCGATCAGCGTCGCGATGAATGGGGCGTCGTTAAAAGTGTGGGTGTGGCTTTTCTGCGCCTATGGCGCTAAATTGCGACGAGATCGGATTTTCCCGGTCAAAAAATACCTTTGCCACTGACGCTTAGGTTGTTCTAGGCGAAAGATGAAATTCCGGCAATAGGAAAAAAACTCTTGATCATCCGATTGTGTATGTCTAGGTTCCGATTATGAAGCTCGATATCCAGCGAAAGCGCATCCTGGAATTGGTGGCGCATCGTGATCCTCCAACGGATCTGAAGAAAGCCTCGCTGGCTTGCGGCAAGAATCACGCCTACCTGCACCAGTTCATAAATCGCGGAACACCCCGGAAATTGCCGGAAGACGTGCGGTATGCCTTGGCCCGCCATCTTGGCGTCGACGAAGCTGTGCTGCGACCGGAACAGGGGGCGGCATCTTTACCCGCTCCGGTGCGTCGGGCCGGGCCGGCCATATCGCCTTTTCCCGGCTCCGGGCTGATCGATCCGACGAGAGTCACTGCGGTTCCGGAAGTCCGGATTTCGGCGTCGGCCGGTGGCGGAGCCAATCTCGAACAGGAGCCGGGCGGTAACGACTGGTATTTCGATGCGGGCTGGCTGCGGTATGAGCTGCGGGCGTCGGCCCGGGATCTCCGGGTGATTTCCATCGACGGCGATTCTATGGAGCCGGTGCTGTATTCCGGCGACAAGGTGATGATCGATCTCAGCCGCACGGCCCCCTCACCGCCGGGCATCTTCGTGCTGCATGACGGCATTGGCCTGGTGGCAAAGCAGCTCGAATATATTCCCAACAGTGATCCGCCAAGGGTGCTGATCCGCTCCGAAAGCGCGCGTTATCAGGATTACGAGCGGACGATTGAGGAAGTGAATATCGTCGGCCGCGTGATATGGTTCGCCCGTCGCCTCTAGGCATATGCCGAGGCAGTACTAAATCTTATCGGATCGAATCCATTATCGGCGCGCAAGCGAGAATGCGCGGAGACGAGAGTTGAGCGGACAACCAAAAACCATCTGTGGCCCCTGGCGCTATGTGTTGCTCTGTGTCGGCATCCTGTGCACCGCCCTGGGCATCGCCGGTATCATACTGCCGGGATTGCCGGGGACGCTGTTCTTGCTGATCGCGGTCTGGGCTTTTTCCCGCTCTTCCGAACGGTTCCACCTCTGGCTCTACAATCATCCGCACTTCGGCAGTGGCGTGCGCGCCTGGCATGAGTATGGGGTGATCCCGCCGCGGGCCAAGATCGCCGCCGTGACGATGATCGGCTTTTCCTTCGCGCTGCTCTGGGGATTTGTACTGGAAGATTGGCGGCTGGCGGCGGCGACAGGTGTCGTGCTTGCTCTGGTCGCAACATGGATCGCGACCCGCCCGGGAGCGATCAAGCAGGAAGATCCCGCCTGACCGCTTCCCGCGCGAGATAGGTCAGTTCTTTTTCATGCCGTGGCCATGTTTCATGCCCGTATTCCCGGCGCCCGCGCCGACGGACTTGACCATGACGTTGATCGTTACCGAGCCGGATTTCTCGAAGGTCAGGGTCAGCGGAAACATCTCGCCTTCCACCAGCGGTGCCTTCAGGCCGATCATCATGACGTGAAAGCTGCCAGGCTGCAGCATCGCATGCCCATGCGCCGGAACCGGGATCGGGCCGCTCGGGCGCATTTTCATCACGCCGTTCTCGTGCAGGTGGGTGTGCAGTTCGACCCGATTGGCAACGTCGCCGGATGCCGCCATCAGACGGTCATCCGTCCCGCCGTGATTTTCGAGCTTCATGAAGGCGGCGCCGTTTTTGGCGCGGCCGGGCGTTGCCCGTGCCCAGGGATGCTCGACCTCGATTTCGCCCGCCTTGTATTCGCTGGCGCATGCGAGGCCGCCGAGCAGCGGCAGGGTGACGATGGCGACTGTAAGAACCCGTGCCGCGGTTTGTGCAAATCTGATCATTTTCGTGTCTTTCAATTCTCGGGATGCGGCGGTGGTGCCGCGTGTCATGAGGATGAATCGAAAGCTCAGAGGGGAGGTGCCCGGGGATTGCTTAACCGGATGAAGCTCTGACGATAGGCTTGATAAGGCCCGGCCGCGAGATGGCCGGACGCGGTGACCTTCCAGGCCGTGTTCGGACTGTCTGAGGGCAGGGCCGTAGCGGCTGACACGCCACAGAGCGTACAATGCTCGCAATCAGGTGCGTATTCCTGGCTGCTGTCTTCCCGGCCGCCGCTGGCATCGTCGATGGCGCCGAGGCACAGTTTGGCGAGGTCGGCCGCGAGGCTGCCGGGAGGCGCCGCTGTCATGGCTGCGGAGGCGCCGAGAGTAAAGCCGGCCTGGGTCAACAGGGCCAGAATGCCAAAAACAGCCGCAATCAGCCGACGCCGGACATGGCTGTGTCCCGCCGGATATCGCAGTTCGGTTGTTGTCAGCGTAGCGCGTCGCATGTCATCACCATAGCAGGCGCCGTTGGCAGTAGTTAGGCGCTATACGTCGCATGCAGAAAGGGCGGACGCTTTATGGGCCGAGGACGGCAGGGAAGCAAGCGGGGACGGCCGGCAAAACGGTCTGCCCAACGGCCGGCGCAACGCCGGGGGTATGCGGCCAATGCGCCGCTCCTCGACGTCGTTGTCGAGCGGCTCGGCGGCCGCGGCGACGGGCTGGCCCAGGCCGAGATCACGACCGGCTATGTCAGCGAGACCCGGCCGCTTTTCATTCCCTTCGCCCTGCCCGGTGAGCGGGTCCGGGTGCGCCCGGTATCCGATCGCGGCGAGGGCGTTGTCTGCGATTTGGTCGAGTTGGTGGAGCCGGCGCCCGAGCGTGTCGATCCGGCCTGCGAGCATTTCATGACCTGCGGCGGCTGCGCCGTGCAGCATCTCGAAGCGGCCGCCTATCAGGCCTGGAAGCGGGATCAGGTGGTGCAGTATCTCGGCCGGGCCGGGCTCGGCGAGGTTGAGGTCGCGGTATTGCGGACCTGCGCGCCCGGTGCCCGGCGCCGGGCCGATTTCGTACTCCGGATGACCGGCAAGAAGCTGGTCGCCGGATTTCATGAGCGCGGCAGCAACAGGATCGTCGAAGTCACCGAATGCCCGGTCTTGCGGCCGGCCATCTTCGCCTTGATGCAACCGCTTCGGCAGCTTTTCGCGGGCAGGCTGGAATCGGGGCAGTCCGTCGATTGCGTGGTGAACGAGCTGGATAACGGGCTCGATCTGCTGCTTCGCTTGCCGGACCATCCCGATCTCGATTTCCGGGAGCGGCTTGCGGCCTTTGCCGAAGAGCAGGACCTGACCCGGCTTTCCTATCATGCCGAGGGCGACACTCTGCCGGACCCTGTGCCGCTGGCTCAGCGCCGGACGCCGAGGATCACGTTCGGTCCGGTTTCCGTGACGCCGCCGCCGGGCGCGTTCCTGCAGGCGACGGTGGATGGCGAGGCGGCGATCCAGCAGTTGGTGCGCGAAGGCACGGACGGTGCCCGCACCGTGCTCGATCTTTATGCCGGATGCGGCACCCTGTGCCTTGCGCTGGACGGGACAGCGGAGCGGCTCGCGGTGGAAGGCGATGACGGTCTTTTGGCTGCGATCCGGGGCGGAGCCGATGCGGCCCGGCTTGGCGGGCGCGTCCGGACAGAGCGGCGGGATCTTTCCCAGCGCCCCTATGCCGGCAAGGAGCTCGGCAAGTTCGATGCCGTGGTGCTGGACCCGCCCCGTGCCGGTGCGCGGGAACAGGCGGCGGCGCTGGCTGAGTCGAAGGTGCAGCGGATTGTTTATGTCTCCTGCAACCCGGCCACCTTTGCCCGGGATGCTCGGACGCTGGTGGATGGCGGCTACGACTGTTTGCAGGTCACGCCGATCGACCAGTTCCTCTGGACACCGCATATCGAACTGGTCGCCCACTTCGTCCGGCGGGGTTCATGAATGTGACGGAAGAGCAGGACCCGGCCCGCATTCGCAAGCGAACCGTGACGGTTTCCGGTCACGTCACTTCGGTGTCGATGGAAGAGGCGTTCTGGGATGCGCTGAAGGAGATTGCGGCAGCCAGGGATCTTTCGATCAACGGGCTGGTGTCCGAGGTGGATGCCACGCGCAGCGGTAATCTTTCGAGTGCGCTGCGCGTGTTCGTTCTGTCGGAGTTGCTGAGCGGCAGGCCGTCAGTTCCCGAGTAACCCTTTCAGCACGCCACGCAGGGCCTTCTGCGGATCGACTTTCTCGACCGGCTGGCTCGGTGCGGAGTCGGGCGTCGTCGTGGTCGTGCCGTCGCTGCCCGAACTCGTCCCCTTGTTGAACTGCCGCAGGATGCCGCGTTCGATCACCCGCTGCAGCACGTAGGCCTGCAGCTTGTTGGCATCCAGGATCTGGCGCGGATTGTCGAGTGGGCCGGTGAGGCGCAAGCCGATCGGCGGCGAGTTCGGATGCTCGCTGAGCCAGAACTGGGTGCGGACATCCATTTCCTGCGGCGGCAGGTTGACGACGGCGGTGCCGCGGCCCTCGGCGGTCGTGGATTTGAGCGAGATGTCTTCCGATTGCAGCACGCCGTTGGTGATCTTGTAGGTCGCCGTCAGGCTTTCAAACGGCGTTGTGCCGCCCTGCATGGCCCGCTGGGCGAGCACCAGGAAATCGACGGAACGGTCGAGCTGTTTCAACTGGTTGCTCACCGCCGGCAGATCGAAACCCTCGACGGTGCCATCGTTGACCTTGATCGAGCCGTTGCCCTGGAGCCCGGAGACCAGCGCGTACTCGCTGCGGCCCGCGGTATTGAGGCTGGTCTCGTAGTTCAGGGTGCCGGTCACCTGTGCTGCACCTGAGGCCGATATGGCTGCCTCGCGCACATCGGCATTCTTGACGGAAAGCGTCAGGCCGCCCGTGGGTGTGGTGCCGTGCTTGAGAGAGGCCGTGCCATCAAGTGTGCCGCCGAACAGACCGGAGGTCAGGCGCGATATGGTCAACGCGCCATTGTCCAGTGTGGCGCCCAGATCGAACGTGTCGAGCTTGTAGGCGCCGTAGAGAACCTGCTCCGCCTTCAGCGCGATATCCGCATCGGCGGCGAGTAGCCCCGACGTGTCGATTGTCTCCCGCGACCAGGTCCGCGAACTGCTTTTAACCGGGACGGCCGGGGCCACGCCGCCAGCGGGCGCGGCACTGCCCTTGGGCAGCCAGGGATCGATGGCGATGGTGCCAGATTCAGCGGCAAGCGTCAGTTTCGGCCGTGGGCCCGCAAGGGCGAGCGAGGCTGTGCCTGTCAGGGAAACCGGGCCAAGGCCGAGCCGCAATCCGTTGATCTTCAGGTTGTCGGTATTGCCTTCCAGGCGGCTTGCCAAAGTCGCCGGGCCGAGATCGCGCTTCGACGGGGTATAGCCCGGGGACAGTGCGCGTATCAGGGCAACCACATCCGGATGGGAGTAGCGGGTATCGAGTGCGACCGCCGTTGTCTCCGGGCCGGGGGCGACCGTCCCTTTCAAGCCGAGCTGTCCGCCGCCGAGATCCATCGTTGCGTCCAGCCCATAGGCGCCGTCCGGTGCCGACATCACGGTCGCCGCGAGTGCCAGGGAGCCGAGCGTTACGTCCTTCGGGAGGGCATCCGGAGCCAGGGTAGCCGCGAGCTTGTCCGCGCTCGGATGCTGCAGCTTGACCGCCAGATCGACGTTCAGCGGCTGTGCCAGCGGGTGCACGATACCTTTGACCGAGGCGGTGGCGCCGACGGCCTTTGCCGTTGCGTCGACGGTCAGGGCGGACAGGTCGCCGAGGATGCTGCCATTGAGCGTGGCGGCGCCGATACGTTGCAGCGTCTCGTCCGGCTCAAGGCCAGCAAGCCGTGCCAGCCTCGCAACCGACTTGGCGGCGATTTCAAACTCTAGCTTCGTGTTCGGGTCGGAGACGGCTCCGGCGAGCGAGCCGCTCAGATTGACTTTCGCGCCGCCGAGATCGGCGATGGCGAGCTTGCTGACGGAGAGCGCCCCGTTCTGGATGCGCGCCTCTAGCTGACCGCCGATGATCGGGGTCTTGCGGAGCGTGATTTCGTCAAATCCGATCCGTACATTCGCATCGAAACTGTTCAGGGCAACGGCGGCCTGCTCCATCGGGGACGGGCCAGCCGGCGCGGTCTTGTCCGCGTCAGATGCCGGCTGTGCCGTGCCGGTCTGCCCTTCCGGGGGCAGATAGGCATCCAGATTGATCTTGCCGAGATCGAGCGCCAAGCCGAATGCCGGGCGGTCGCGCAACAGCAGGGTAAGGCCGCCCCTGATGCGGGTGGTATCGAGGTCCATGGTCCAGTTGGTCAGCTGGATCTGTTCCGGGCTTGCGGCAATGTCAGCGCCGATGCTTCCCTTGCGCAGGCGGTCGGCGGCGACGGAATCGATGTCGATACCGAGCCAGCCGAGCGTTCCGCGCAGATTGTCCGAAACAAAGTCGGCACGACCGGAGAATTGCGGGCTGCCGTTTGCGCTTTTCGCGGTGCCTGACAGACTGAGGTCCGAGCCGCCGGGCATCTGTGCGCTGAAGACCTTCAGTACAGCAGCGCCGTTGGCGAGCGAGGCTTCGAGCCGGGGGTGGCGAATCACGCCGCCGCGATAATCGACCGCATCGGCGGTCAGGACCAGGTCGGCGTCGATCCCGGTCGGGAGGGCGAATTCCGCGGTGCCTGTATTTGCCGGCGCCGGTGTGGCGGAAGGCGCATTCGCTGGTGCGTCCGTCCCGGTGGCCAGTGCCGCCAACACGTCATCCAGCACGAACCGGTCAAGGGCAAGTGCCGCATCGACAGCGACGCCGTCGGCAAGAAGGGCGGTGACGGCACCCTTCGCGGAGATCCCGCCGGCGGTCACGGCAAGCTCGCTCAGTTTGGCTTCCTCGGCAGAAGCTTCCAGCTTGGCGGACAGTTTGAACGGCCCGGCGAGCGCGGGCGGAAGAGCGTCGGTGCCCGTGCCCAGCGGCGCCATCGCTGCGCCGGCGGCGACAAGATCCTTGGCTGTGGCGCCAATGGTTCCCATCAGCCGCGGCATGTCACCAAGCACGAGGGTGCCGCTATAGCTCAGCTCCGCCGCCTTGTTGCCGAGAGTGACGATGGTTTCGAGCGGCGTCGCCCGGCCGGCGTCTATTGTCCCGGTCGCGGCGGACAGTGTGATCGGAACATCCTTGTAGACAAAATCACCTGTCAGTTTGAACGGTCCGTTCAGACTGCTGGCGCTGAGGGCGGCATCCAGACCGGTGACGGTATGGGCGGTTCCCGTTCCGTGATCGAGAAAGGAGATGCGGCCGTTCGCGATGGTGGCGCCATCGAGGCTGAAATCGATATCCCCGCCGCCGGCGGCGCTGGTATCCCCGTCTGCACCCGCCGTCTCGTCCGTCTTGCCGGCAGGGGCGCTGAACGTCCAGTTGTTGCGCCCGTCGGGAAATTGCTCAAGCGCGACGACCGGATCTTTCAGGGTAACGGATGCGACCTTGACCTTGCCGCTCAGCAGCGGCGCCAATGCGACATGGATCTGCAGCGCGCTTGCGGAAACGAAAGTGTCGGCGCTGCCGCCTTCCACATTCGCGAGCTTCAGCTGTTCCACTGAAAGCCTGGGAGCCGGGAGCACCTGGAAGCTGATATCGCCGTCAATGTCGAGCTTTCGGCCGGTCTGTTCCTCGACAGTCCGGCTGATCTCGGCCTTGTAGCTGTTCCAGTCGACGAAACTGGGTCCGACGAGGACGACCACGCCCAGTACGACGATCAGCGCCAGAACCGCGAGAACCAGTTTCTTCAAGAGGGGTCTCCAATTGGTGTCGTCTTCGGGAAGACGGTGCCCGGTTGATCCAAAAGCATGGCAGTAATATGCCCGCAATCGGCTTCTCACTCTACATGGCGCGTACTCTGGCACAAGTCACCAAAGCGATAGGGTGGCGGCGAGGCGGCGATGGGTTAAGCTGCGCCCGCTTTCCGTAATTCCTGCGTTGGGGGACGCCGTTCGTGGTTGAAGCCTTGTTGCCTGAGTCCGTGCCGTTATGGGCTTGTATATCGCTGATCCTTTTCAGCTATGTGACGTCCGCGGTGACCGTGACCTTCGGTCTTGGGGGAGGGGTCATGATGCTGGTTGCGATTGGCTCCGTGCTGCCGCCGCTGGCGGTGATCCCGGTGCATGGCGTTGTGCAGTTCGGCTCCAATGCCGGGCGAGCCTATGTGATGCGTGAGCACACGGAGCGGAAGCTCTTCTGGTTTTTCCTGATCGGGGCTCTGATCGGTGTCGCGCTCGCGGCGCAGATTGTCGTCTCCTTGCCGCAGGCGGCCCTGCAGGCGGTGTTGGCCTGTTTCATCCTTTACACGGTCTGGGGACCGAAGCTTGGCAAGCACAAGGTGCCCGCGGCGGGCTTTATCGGGGTCGGAGCGGTGACCAGTTTTGCCACGATGTTCGTCGGCGCGACCGGCCCGCTGCTGGCCGCTTTTCTGCCACCGGATCGCTATGGCAAGATGGTCACGGTCGCGACCCACAGTGCCTGCATGACGGTGCAGCACGGTGTGAAGGTCGTCGCATTCGGCATCGTCGGCTTCGCCTTTCCGGAATGGATACCGTTGATCGTCGCCATGATCGCGACCGGGTTCCTCGGCACGGCAACCGGCAAGAAGGTGCTGGAATGGATGCCCGAGCGCGCCTTCGCGATCGGGTTCAAGACGGTCCTGACGCTGCTGGCGGCGCGTCTGCTCTGGGTCGGTGTCAGCAGCCTGATCGGGTCCTGATCCGGACCGATACCACTCTGCCCTTGGAGGGGCGAAAGCGATGTACGTCATCACTGTCGAGTTTCATATCCGGCCGGCCATGGCGGCGGCGTTCAGGGAGGCCATGCTGGAAAATGCGGCTGCGTCGCTGAAGTTCGAGCCCGGGTGCAATCATTTCGATGTCTGCTTCGATCCGCAGGATCCGGCGCATTGTTTCCTCTATGAGCTCTATGACGACGAAGCGGCCTTCAAGGCCCATCTGGCAACCGACCATTTCAAGGCCTTCGACGGTCACGTCGCGCCGATGATCGAGCAAAAGAATGTGACTGTCTGGGAGCGTGCCGAAGTCTGACCGGCGGCTATTCCGCCGGAACCGGTTCCGGAGAGAGGCCCTCGACGCCGGTCGGCGTTTCCGGTGAGTCTTCTGCGTCGATACCTTGCACCGCAGCCACGACTGCCGCCGGTGTCAGCGGCATCGGGCGCACCACCGGATGCATCTTGATCGAGCGGATCTTGAGATCGTGGATCGCATCGCGGGGCACGTATTCCACGGCGATGCGCGCCAGTTGCCGACGGAGCTGCGGCAGACGGATCTGCCAGACCGCGCTATCGACCAGACGCTGGATTTCTGTCTGGCAATGCAGCGAGATTGCTTTGGACTTTTCGCGGATCACCTGGGCGCTGGCCGTGCCCGGCGCGGTGAAGATGACGTCGATCACGAATTTCTGGTCGAGTCCGCGATCGCTTTCGAAATAAACCTCGATCGGCGGTGTCAGCCGAACCGGCTCGATCCGGATATAGCGGTTCGGGTCGCGGCTGATGATCGGGTCGAAATGCAGCACGCTCATCATCGCCGTGATCAGGCATGTGCCCATGGTGATGAAGCCGAACAGGTGAGCCCAGGGCATGTGGTCAAGGGTGATCGGGATCATCGGGTAGGTTACCAGCCGATGATAATAGTCCGGGTCGACCCGCCAGTTGAAAATATTGACGTGCAGCAGGAAGGAGAAATCGCCCCAGTCATTCAGGGTCGGGCCGATACCCAGGATGGCCGCGTTGTAGAGGGCGACAACAAGGCCGGTCAGAAAAATCATCCCGAGGGCGGCGACCAGCCCGGTGCACAGATGCCACTTCATCCAGTACGCAGCGACCTCGACGCGATAGCGGTGCATGACACGCGCTTCACGTTCGGCCTGCTCGTCGAGGATGATGTAGCGTGGCATCAGCGGAATTCGTTTCCTTTTGAAGGTGTTTTCAAAATTTAGATTCTAATCTTAAACCATTTTCGATCAATTGACTTAAAATATCAAACCAAACCTATAATTGTCCAGATGCGCGTTTACTATAAACCGAAATTACGATGAATATCCTTAAAATTTGGAATATTTTGTGGCGCCTGCGCACGCTCGCGCGCACATGTCGTGGTTGACGGGGACTCTCGCGTAGAAGCATCCTCGGCGGGGTTGTTTTAGGTTAGGGGCGAAAAATGTCGGGTGTCTTCAGCAGTTTGATGGCCGGTCTTCCGTATCTGATCGCGCATTTCGCGGCGAGTTTGGGAATGCTTCTGATCGGAACCTTGATCTATATGCGGATCACGGCGCATGACGAGATGAAGCTGATCCGGGAAGGCAACGCGGCGGCTGCGCTGTCGCTTGCCGGAGCCGTTCTTGGCCTGGCGATCCCGCTTGCTTTCTGTCTGGCGGCCAGCGTCAGCCTGCTCGATATTCTGATCTGGGGCACGGTGACGCTGGTGATCCAGATTCTGGTCTTCAGGGTGACGGATCTCGCCATACGCAATCTTTCCAGGCGCATTGAAGAGGGCGAGATCGGGGCCGCGACGCTCCTGGTTTCGATCAAGCTCTCGGTCGCCGCCCTCAATGCGGCGGCTGTTTCGGGCTAACGGGAATGCGCTTTCTTCCGTCAGATGGGGCCGTCATCTTCCTTGTCATGCTCGTCATGGCCCTGGCGTTGCTGTTCGAGACAGGCGGGCAACCTGCACCGGAAGGGCAGGCGGGTCCGGGGGGTGAGGCAGCGCTCGGCCGGACGCCGCGCCGGCCTTTGCCCGCTCCGGGCCTGCGCGATATCAAGCTGCAACTCGAAGAGCGTGAAAAGATCGGGAGCGGCGTCGGAACGGCGTTCGTTGTCTCCCGGGGTTACTGGCTGACCGCGCGGCATGTCGTTGAGGGGTGCGACCGGCTGGGTTTCGTCGTCGATCGTCGGCAAGTGACGCCCATCAAGGGTTCTGCGGTTTCGCATCCGGATGCGGACATCGCGCTCGTGCGCGCGGATGCCGGGCGGTCCCCGGCTCTTTCCCTCGGTCCGCTACCGGATATCGGCGATGCCGGATACCATTACGGCTTCCCCGGAACGGGTAAGGGGCGAGTTTCGTCAGCATTGATTGGGCGCGGTGAGCTTCACGGAAAGTCCCTGCGCGGCGTAGGCCGTCTTGTTCTGGTCTGGGCCGAGACCGGACGCGAGGGGGTGGCGCCGGGCAGCCTCGGCGGGATCAGCGGCGGGCCGACGCTGGATGCCTCGGGGCGTTTGGTCGGCATCGCCATAGCCTCGAACACAAGGCGCGGTCGCGTATCGACGGTCGCGCCTTACACCATCAAGCAGATGTTGAAGAGCGAAAAAGTTCAGGCCGAGGATGAGGCGCAGACCAGATGGGTCAACGCCCCGTCCTTCTCCGAGTTGGAGCGGATCGGGACTGTTCGGCAGCTCTATTGCAAGGTGGGCAGCTGACCTCGGCCCTGACCCCCGATGCCTCAGGGAACGAAGGCGCAGCGCATGTTGCCCCAATGGCGTCCGGACAGGGTGATCGGTGCGTCGATCTCCTTCAGCAGCACTTTCTTTCCGCCGCCCATATCCCGGAGATAGGTCTGCAATTGATGCGGCTCCTTGTTGCCCGCCGCCAGCAGGCCCGCCCGGTCGTCGAAGATCCGACGGTTGCGGCAGTTCGCGGCGTTCCAGACCGGATCGTCCGGGCGCTGTGGCTGCGAGACCGCGGCGTTGTGCGTGCCGATATAGCCGTTCCTGTCGGTCGCGCAGAGCAGGCGGATACGGTCGTCCCGGTCCTTGTGATGTTCCTGTATGGGCGTCAGCAACTCGTCGGTCAGATCGACGAACCTGGTTGAATATTGCGGCGGGTTGGTGCCCGGCATTGCCGCGTATTGACTGTCGAACATGTCTTCGATGGAAATCCGGCCCGCGCTGATGGCGGCGGCGAGGGCGTTTTCGGCTTCGCTCGCGGCTGTCACGCAGATGTCCCGGAAAACATCGTTTTCGCCCATGGCCTGCTCGATCATGGCGCCAACCATTTCGGCTGCCATGGCGTCGATATTCTCGAACGCGGCATGGATGCCAAGAGATGTGGCGGCAACGACGCGGGCCGGAATGCGGACCCCGTTGGCGAGGGTAACGCTGCCGAGCGTTGCCGGCTCTGCGGTTTCCTGCCCGTCGCACAGCAGCAGGGCGCCGCGTGGCGAGAGATCGGCGATGAAGCCCTCTGTGTTGATGGCGCCGAACTGGATCGTCCCGTTGATCACGGTCGGGATCCGGTCGCTGCCCCGGCGGTTCGTGTCCTCTCCCGCCCGCACGACGATGCCGAGCCGGCGTTTCATGTCGCTCACATTCGTGCTGACATTTTTCGCCAGGGTCTCGATCGCGGTTGCCGACTGGCTGGTGCGATCCGCATGCTCGGCCACCTTGGCGATGGAGGCGGCGACCTGTCCGGTCATCTCCGATGCCTCGTTCGAGGAGCGGCCGATTTCGCTGGTTGCCGCCAGTTGCTCCTCGACGGCGGAGGCAACCCCCGAAGAGATTCCATTCACTTCCGCGATCTTCGAGGCGATCCCGGTGATGGCTTCGACGGAGGACCGGGTCGCTGACTGGACGCCGGCGGTATGCTGACTGACATCCTGAATGGCGTTTTCGGTCTGCTGCGCCAGCGATTTCACCTCGGAGGCGACGACGGCGAAGCCTTTCCCGGCCTCCCCGGCGCGGGCGGCCTCGATCGTCGCATTCAGGGCGAGCAGCTTCGTCTGGGCGGCGATGGAGTTGATCAGGTCGACGACGGAGCTGATGTTCTTGGTGGCTTCTTCAAGGGCGGAAACCCGCTCGCGCGCGCCTTCGGCGCTGTCTGTCGCTTCGGCCGTAAGGCGCGCGGAATCCGAGACCTGCGTGGCGATTTCCTGGCTTGAGGAGCTGAGCTCTTCCGTTGCGGCGGCGACGGAATTCACATTGCCTGCCGTGATGTCGGTCGCGCCGCGCACCTCGTTGACCAGTGACGCCATCTCGGTCGCGGCGGCGGCAAGGCCGTTTGTCAGCTCGGCAACCCGGCCGGCCTGCAGCATGACCTCTTCCACGGTCTGATCGATTTCCCGCTCAAGGGTGTCGGCGAGGTTGAGGACCTGTTGTTTGAGCTTTTCTGTCTCGTCCGATGACCCAGCGGCATCCTGTGCAAGATCCATGTCCAGCGCGATGGCCTTTGCCACGGCGCTGCAATACCGCACCGTATCGTCGGCACGTTTGTGCTTGCGGGCGATCAGGCTGAAAAGGCGTGGCTGGATGAAGGCGGCGGCGGCGGTATGCCAGCGCGGGCCGAGGCCGATCCCGGCATGAAGTTCGCCGATCTCCCGGGTATGCGCGAGATAATCGTCGTTGAACCCGTCATTGAAGAGCGATTGCCAGAACCGGGTCTGGGCCTGCTTGAGGATGTCTGGGTCCGGGCCCTGTTCCAGGTTTGCGGCGATTTCCGGGTCGGAGGCGATATGGCGGTAGAATTGATCCAGGATGGACGGCAGCCCCTTTTCGACAAGAGGCCAGATTTGCTTGAGGGCCAGCAGGGCCCCTTGATCGATTTCGGTAAATGCCTGCCGTGAGGTTTCAGTCTGTTCCGCCATGGGTTGTTTCCCCCTTGTTATTCCGGTTGGCCGTTGATCCGGCCTTGCCCCAAATATATTGATTTTCCTCAGTCTGAGATTGATTTCGTAAATAGTACAATAATGTTCCGGATATTTTTCGGAAATTTGTTCGTAGCTTCCCGAATTCCCGATGTGACCGCGCATTTCCGGCCCCGACGCCCCGGCTGGCCCTTGCTGGAAGGCGTTGCGGCGCCATCTAGATGTCAGGTGACCGAACGGAGGAAGTCATGGGATTGGATCTGTGCTCTCGATTGTTTCGAGTGTCGTCGCGGCTTGCCGCAAATGCTCTCCTTTTCGGTGTGGCGGCCTGCACGGCAGGTGCCGATGTGCCGGTGGCCGAGCGGTCCGATGTCCATGATTTTCGGGTGACGCAGCTGGCTGGCGGCCTGGACCACCCCTGGGGACTGGCCTTCCTGCCGGACGGCCGCATTCTCGTCACCGAGCGGGAAGGGGCGTTGCGGATCGTCGGACCGGACGGGCTGGAGCCGGAGCCGGTGCGCGGCACGCCGAAGGTTTATGCCTCGGGCCAGGGCGGATTGCTCGACGTGGTGCTGCACCCGGACTTCAGCGAAAACCGGCTGGTCTATCTGTCCTTTGCCGGGCGGGGCGACGGCGGTGCCGGAACGGAAGTCGCCCGGGGCCGCCTGGTGGATGATGCCCTTGTCGACCTCGACGTGATCTTCCGGCAAAGCCCGAAGGTCGGTGGCGGCAGGCATTTCGGCTCCCGGCTGGTTTTTGCGCCGGACGGCACGCTGTTCGTCAGCATGGGCGACCGGGGCAGTTACATGAACGAGGCGCAGAACCTCGGCACGCATATCGGCACCATTGCCCGGATTATGGATGACGGCTCGGTGCCGGCGGACAATCCGTTCGTCGGCCGGTCGGGCGCGCTGCCGGAGATCTATTCCTACGGGCACCGGAATGTACAGGGCATGGCGCTGCGGCCGGGCACTTCGACCATTTGGGCGCAGGAGCACGGCCCGCGCGGCGGTGACGAGGTGAATATCCTCCGTCCCGGCCGGAATTACGGCTGGCCCGCGATCACCTACGGCATCGATTACAGCGGCGCGATCATTTCCGACAAGACCGAGGCGCCGGGCATGGAGCAACCGGTGGTCTACTGGGTGCCCTCCATCGCGCCGAGCGGGATGGAATTCTATAACGGCGACAAGTTTCCGAACTGGCGCGGCAATCTCTTCGTCGGCGCGCTGGCGCACATGCATCTGCGGCGGCTGGTGCTCGATGGCGACAGGGTGACCGAGCAGGAAGTGCTGCTGGAGGATCTGGAAGAGCGCATCCGTGCGGTGAAGCAGGGGCCGGATGGCTATCTCTATGTTCTGACGGACAGCTCCGCAGGCGATCTGCTGCGTCTGGAACCGATGTAATCGGCTCGGGTTACCCTTTGAAAGAATCAGGTTGCACCTGTGTGGTGTTGTCGGTGTAACCTTCGCCTTCGGATCGATCCAGGGGGGCGGTAATGGCGGCACAGACCATAGGCGTGAAAGTCAGCGAGGACTTGCGGGCGCGGCTGAAGACCGCCGCCGACAGGATCGGCCGCACGCCCCACTGGCTGGTGAAGCAGTCTCTCGTCGGCGCCATCGAGCGGATCGAACGGGGAGAGCCGCTGGACGGTTATCTCGCCGGCGATGCGGATCTCGACCTGGATGAAAGCACGCCTGCCGGCGAACAGCTCCCCCGGCCGTTTCTGGAATTCGCACAGGGTGTGCAGGCCCAGAGCGTGTTGCGGGCCCGGATCACGGCCGCCTATCGCAAGCCGGAGATGGAATGCCTGCCGTATCTGATCTCCGAGGCATCCCTGACGCCTGCCAAGCAGCAGGCGGCGGCAAATCTGGCCCGCACCCTGGTGGAAGAGCTGCGCGAGAAAAGCGTGCGCGGCGGCGTCGAAGGCCTGATCCACGAATATGATCTTTCCAGCCAGGAAGGCGTCGCGCTGATGTGCCTCGCCGAGGCGCTGCTCCGGATTCCCGACCGGCAGACCCGCGACGCGCTGATCCGCGACAAAATTTCCAATGGCGACTGGAAATCCCATCTCGGTCATTCCCCGTCCATGTTCGTGAATGCCGCGACCTGGGGTCTTGTCGTCACCGGCCGGCTGACCGCGACCCAGAGCGAGGACAGTATGGGGGCGGCCCTGACCAAGATGATCGGGCGCGGCGGCGAGCCGCTGATCCGCAGCGGTGTCGACGTCGCCATGCGGATGATGGGGGAGCAGTTCGTCACCGGGCAGACCATCTCCGAGGCGCTGGCCAACAGCCGGGCGATGGAGAAGAAGGGTTTTCGCTACTCCTACGACATGCTGGGCGAGGCGGCGACGACGGCCGAGGACGCCGCCCGGTATCTGAAGGAATACGAGCAGGCGATCCACTCCATCGGCAAGGCCTCGAAGGGCCGTGGGATTTACGAAGGTCCCGGCATCTCGATCAAGCTCTCCGCCCTGCATCCGCGCTATTGGCGGATGAAGCAGGACCGGGTGATGGAGGAGCTGCTACCGATCCTCAAAAGTCTGGCTGAGCTCGCCCGTTCCTACGATATCGGCCTGAATATCGACGCCGAGGAGATGGACCGGCTGGAGCTTTCCCTCGATCTGCTTGAAGCGGTCTGCTTCGATCCGGATCTGGCGGACTGGAACGGTATCGGCTTCGTTGTGCAGGCTTATTCCAAGCGCTGCCCCTTCGTGCTCGACTACCTGATCGACCTGGCCCGGCGCAGCGGCCACCGGTTGATGATCCGGCTGGTGAAGGGCGCCTATTGGGACAGCGAGATCAAACGTGCACAGGTGGACGGGCTGGAGGATTTCCCGGTCTTCACCCGGAAGATCCATACTGATGTTTCCTACCTCGCCTGCTCCAAGAAACTGCTGGCGGCGCCGGACGCGGTCTATCCGCAATTCGCCACCCATAATGCCCAGAGCCTCGCCGCCATCATGCAGATGGCCGGGCCGAACTATTACGCGGGTCAGTACGAATTCCAGTGCCTGCATGGCATGGGCGAGCCGCTTTATGAGGAAGTCGTCGGGCGGGATAAGCTGAACCGGCCCTGCCGGGTCTATGCTCCGGTCGGCAGCCACGAGACCCTGCTGGCCTATCTGGTCCGGCGTCTGCTGGAGAATGGCGCCAACACCTCCTTCGTGAACCGGATCGCCGATCCTGCCTTCTCCATTGACGATCTGATCGCCGATCCGGTGGCCGAGGCGCTGAAGGTCGAGCCGGTCGGCGCGCCGCATCCGAAGATCAGCGCGCCGCGTACGCTCTACGGCCCGGAACGGCCGAACGCGCAGGGTCTGGATCTGTCGAACGAGCACCGGCTCGCCTCCCTTTCCGCCGCTCTGCTCTCCAGCGCGGAGACCTTCTGGCAATCGGCACCGACGGTGGAAGGCGCCGCCGAGACCGGCCCGGTGCGCGAAGTGCGCAACCCGTCGGACCGGCGCGATCTGGTCGGCACCGTGCGCGATGCGGACGAGGCTGTGATCGGCAAGGCGTTCGAGATCGCCGAGGCAGCGGCGCCGGTCTGGGCCGCGACGGAGCCTGCGGAGCGTGCCGCCCTGCTGATGCGGGCCGCCGATCTGATGGAAGCCCGCATGCCGGTGCTGATGGGCATCTGCGTCCGCGAGGCCGGAAAGACTATGGTCAATGCCATCGCAGAGGTGCGCGAGGCCGTCGACTTCCTGCGCTACTACGCGATGGAGGTGGAGACGAAATTCAACATGGACAGCCATCGTCCGCTTGGTCCGGTGGTCTGTATCAGCCCGTGGAACTTCCCGCTGGCGATCTTCACCGGGCAGATGGCGGCGGCGCTGGCTGCCGGAAACCCGGTGCTGGCGAAACCGGCGGAGGAAAGCCCGCTGATCGCCGCCGAGGCTGTCCGGCTGCTGCACGAGGCGGGGATTCCGGAGGACGCGCTGCAACTGGTCCCTGGAGCGGGTGAGGTCGGCGCGGCGCTGGTCGCGGATGCCCGGGTGCGCGGCGTCATGTTCACCGGCTCTACCGAAGTCGCAAGGCTGATCCAGGCCGGCCTCGCCGGGCGTCTCGCGCCGGACGGCACGCAGATCCCGCTGATCGCGGAGACCGGCGGCCAGAACGCCCTCATCGTCGACAGCTCGGCCCTGCCGGAACAGGTCGTCGCAGACGTCATCATGTCCGCGTTCGACAGCGCCGGTCAGCGCTGCTCGGCACTGCGTGTGCTCTGCCTGCAGGAAGACGTGGCCGACCGCATGCTGGAGATGCTGAAAGGCGCCATGCACGAGCTGGCCATCGGTAACACGGACCGGCTTTCTACCGATGTCGGCCCGGTCATCACGGCGGAAGCGCAGGCGGGCATCCGGACGCATATCGAGAGCATGCGGGAGCGCGGCAACAAGGTCGAGCAACTCGACCTGCCCGCCGACACAAGACACGGCACCTTCATCCCGCCGACCCTGATCGAGATCGGCAGCCTCGCCGAGCTGGAGCGCGAGGTGTTCGGCCCGGTCCTGCATGTTGTCCGCTTCAAGCGGAACAAACTGGATGCGCTGGTGGACGATATCAACGCCACCGGTTACGGCCTGACCTTCGGGGTGCATTCACGGATCGACGAGACCATCGACCGGGTGACCCGCCGGGTCGGTGTCGGCAATGTCTATGTGAACCGGAACATCATCGGCGCCATCGTCGGCGTACAGCCGTTCGGCGGACGGGGCCTTTCCGGCACCGGCCCGAAAGCGGGCGGCCCGCTCTATCTCACCCGTCTTCTGGCCCGCCGCCCCTTCACCTCGGCCATCTCGGACCGGGCGCCGGATGTCGGCCCGGAGCCGGCGCACCAGCTCGAAGCCTGGCTGCGCGAGGCTGGCCGGACGAAGGAAGCGGAGATGACGGCGGCCTATATCGCCCGCTCGCCGCTTGGCACCGATCTCGACCTGCCCGGTCCGGTCGGGGAGCGGAACCGCTATCTCGTTCATCCGAAAGGGCGCGTTGCGGCGATTGCACAGGGCGAGGCCGGTTTGCTGCGGCAGGTCGCGGCCATCCTCGCGGCGGGAGACGAGGCCGTGCTGCAGACAAACGATGCGGCCAGCGCGTTGGTCGGCAGCTTGCCCGCCGATCTGAAGGACCGGGTGCACCTGACACCGGACTGGCACGCCGAGCCCGATCTGGCCGCCGTGCTGTTCGAGGGCGACGCGGACGCGCTGATCGACGTGCAGAAGCAGGCGGCGGATCGCGACGGCCCTCTGGTCGGCGTGCAGGGCATCTCGTCCGCAGGGCTCGCGTCCGGCCGGGAGGATTACTGCCTCGACTGGCTGGTCGAGGAGCAATCCATCAGCATCAACACGGCGGCGGCCGGCGGCAATGCCAGCCTGATGTCGATTGGCTAGGCGGTCTGGCGGCTAGGCCGCGTATTCCGCGATCGCCTTTTCGTCCCAGACGATCCCGGCACCGGGCAGGTCGAGCGGGCTGACCATCCCGTCCACGATCTTTGGTCGCTCAGCCATGATCCCTGCCGCGAGGTCGAACCATTCGAGGATGTAGCCGGTTGGCGTCGCCGCCAGCAGGTGCACGGAATGATCCGGGAAGAGGTGACTTGAGACCGGGATGTTGTGCGCGGCGGCGAGCCCCGCGACTTCCATCCAGCCCGTAACGCCGCCGATCCGCATGGCGTCCGGCATGGCGTGGTCGAGCGCGCCGGCCTCCAGCATTTTCGCCATGTCGCGGGCGCCGTACCAGTTCTCGCCGCTCTGCACTGGCGTTGAGATCGCCGCGCGAACATTCGCGTGCCCCTCGAAATCGTCCCAGGCCACAGGCTCCTCGATCCAGGCAATGCCTTCATGATCGAGCAGATGCATGCGCTTGACGGCTTCCTCGGCGGTGAAGGCCTGATTGAAGTCCATCGCCGTCCAGGCGTCGTCTCCGGCGACCGATTTGATCGCGCGGGCAACGGCGACATCGACCCTCGGGTCGGGATCGCCCGACTTGACCTTGAAGGCGCGGAAGCCGTCCTTCAGGGATCGCTCGATGTCCCGGGCGGTTTCTTCCGGTCCCATCTGGCCGAGACTGTCATAGACCCAGACCGGGCGCGGCGCCGCTCCGAGAAGCGAGGCGAGCGGCAATCCGTGCGCTTTCGCCAGCGCATCCCAGAGCGCCATATCGATGCCGCCGACGGCGCAGGCCATCAGGCCCGGATATCCGGCGAGACGGGTGCGGGTCTTCAGTATGGTCCAGATATCGCGCGGCATCAGGGGCTGGCCCTTTATCAGCTCCTCGAGTTCAGAGACCAAAAGCGCGAGCGGACGGAGGAAAAAGGCGGCATAGGGAAACAGATAGGAGGAGCCGGTGACGCCCGCATCGGTCTCTATATCCAGCAGCACCAGCGGCGCTGCATCCAGTGTCCCTGACGCGGTCTTGTGCGGCTGCGGCAGCGGCGCCGTGACGGTGCGGACACGGAAAGCGCCAATCCTGATGTCCTTTGTTCCGCCGGTCATTGGGCGGCCACCCGATAGGCGGCATTATGCAAACCCGCGCCCATCCAGCCGCCATCGACGCCGATGGATTGGCCGGTGACGTACGAGGCCTTGTCGCTCAAGAGGAAGGATGCCAACTCGGCGACTTCCTCCGGCTCGCCATAGCGGCCCATGGGGATGCCGACCATCCAGTCGGCGACGGCCTGCTCGTCCTGTACGCCCTCGATCAGCGGTGTGTTGATCGGTGACGGACAGAGTGCGTTGACCCGGATCTTGTGCTGGGCGAGCTCGATGGCGGCGGTTTCAGACAGGTTGATCACCCCGGCCTTGGCGGCGCCATAAGCGGCCCGGTCGGCACAGCCGCGCACACCGCAGACGCTCGCCAGCGTCACGATGGAGCCGCCGCTTCCCTGCTCGACCATGACCAGTGCCGCTGCGCGGAGCGTCGAATAGACGCCGGTCAGGTTGATGGACAGGACACGTTCGAATTCGTTTGTGTCGGATTCGAGGATCGGCACCCGGTAGCCGATCCCGGCGCTGGCGACACAGGCATTGAGCCCGCCCATGAATTCGGCCCCGGCCCGGATCGCGATATCCAGTGCCGCCGCATCGCGCACATCCGTCGCGGCGGTCATCACCCGGTCGCCGCCGAGACTTGTCTGCGCGTCCGCCAACGCCTTCTCGTTCATATCCAGCAGGCAGACGGCGCCGCCGTCCGCGAGGATCTTCTTCGCGGTGGCATATCCAATGCCGCTGGCCCCGCCGGTAATCACTGCTTTGATGCTCATTGTCCGGTCTCCTCCCATTTTTATTGTTGCCTCTATCTTTCCCTGCTTTTTCGAACAGGTCGAGAGCGGTGGCGGTTTCAGTATGCTCGGAGACGCGCATTGCAAAAGCGGGACTGATGAAAGACTGTATGCCTCCAATTCCGATAGAGGCACGAGAGGGAGCATCCCATGGAAACCAAAGCCGCCGTTGCATTCCAGGCCGGCAAGCCGCTCAGCATCGAGACCGTCACGCTGGACGGCCCGCGCGCGGGAGAAGTATTGGTCGAGATGAAGGCGACCGGCCTCTGCCACACGGACGAATTCACCCGCTCGGGCGACGATCCGGAAGGCATTTTCCCGGCGATCCTCGGCCATGAGGGCGCGGGCGTGGTGGTCGAAGTCGGACCGGGTGTGACCAGCCTGCAAAAGGGCGATCATGTCATTCCGCTCTACACCCCGGAATGCCGTGAGTGCGAGTACTGCCTCAACCCGAAGACCAATCTTTGCCAGAAGATCCGCACCACCCAGGGCGCGGGCCTGATGCCTGACGGCACCAGCCGGTTCTCCATCAATGGCGAGAAGATTTTCCATTACATGGGCTGCTCGACCTTCGCGAACCATTCGGTGATGCCGGAGATCGCGCTGGCGAAAGTCCGCAAGGACGCGCCGTTCGACAAGATCTGCTACATCGGCTGCGGCGTGACCACCGGCGTCGGCGCGGTGGTGAACACGGCCAAGGTGGAGCCGGGCTCGAACGTGGTCGTGTTCGGCCTCGGCGGCATCGGCCTGAACGTGATCCAGGGCGCCCGTATGGTCGGCGCCGACAAGATCATCGGTGTCGATCTCAACCCCGCCCGCAAGGACATCGCCGAGAAATTCGGCATGACTCACTTCGTCAACCCGAAGGAAGTCGAAGGCGATCTGGTGCCGTATCTGGTGGACCTCACCGGCGGCGGCGCCGATTACAGCTTCGAGTGCATCGGCAACGTGAACACCATGCGCCAGGCGCTGGAATGCGCCCACAAGGGCTGGGGCGAAAGCATCATCATCGGCGTCGCCGGTGCCGGCCAGGAAATCTCCACCCGCCCGTTTCAGCTGGTCACCGGCCGGTCCTGGCGCGGCACCGCCTTCGGCGGCGCACGGGGCCGGACGGACGTGCCGAAGATCGTCGACTGGTACATGGACGGCAAGATCGACATCGACAGCCTGATCACCCACACCATGCCGCTGGAAGACATCAACAAGGGCTTCGACCTGATGCATGCGGGCAAAAGCATCCGCAGCGTGGTGGTTTACTGATCGGGGGGTAAGCCCTCCCAAGTTCGTCATCCCGGACTTGATCCGGGACCTTTCGAAGGAGTTCGCTCCACGTTCGACAAGGTCCCGGCTCACCGGCCGGGATGACGCCCAGAGGTGGCCGACGGCCTCGCCCGCAATCGCTCCGTCACCGTCACCCCGCTTCCTCATCGTCTTCCCGACGCAGGTCGGGATCCATAGCTCTACGACCGAGCATGGATACCGTTTTTCAACGGGATGACGTTTAGGCTAGGATTGAAGCGAGTTCCCGAAAGCAACACGCAGGGAGGCGAGAGTCCGGCATGATCGAGGTACCGGCACTGCCCGCCGTCACATTGGGGATCGTGGTCTTTTTCCTTGGGGCTTTCCTGACGCGGAATGTCCGCTTCCTGCAGGAATTCAGCATCCCCGAGCCGGTTTCGGGCGGGCTGGTCGTGGCGCTGGCGACGTGGCTGATCTACGCCACGCTTGATATCAAGATCACGTTCGACCTCGCGGCCCGGGACGAGTTCCTGGTGATCTTCTTTGCCACGGTCGGCCTGAATGCCCGGGTGAAAGACCTGGGAAAAGGCGGCTTTCTGCTGGCGACGCTGTTGATGATCGCGATCTTCCTGATGGTGGTGCAGAACTGCATCGGCGTGCTGGGCGCCTTCCTGTTCGACCTGCCGACCCCCGTCGCGGTGCTGATCGGCTCGGCATCCCTGATCGGCGGGCACGGCACTTCGATCGCGTGGGGCACCACGATTGCGGAGACGACCGGCTTTACCGCGGCGCCGGAGATCGGCATCGCATCGGCAACGCTCGGTCTCGTTGCGGCCGCCCTGCTCGGCGGGCCGATCGCGAAACTGCTGATCGAACGAAATGGCCTGGAAGGCGGCTCCGAACGTGTGCTGACCGTCGGACTTCCTCATCCGGACGAGGAAAACGACGGTCCCGAGCCGAGGATCAATCACATTTCGATCATGCGGGTGCTGCTCTGGACGAATGTGGCTGTGATGCTTGGCTATCTGCTGGATGAGAGCCTTCAGACGTTTGGCATCAAGTTGCCGCTTTTTGTCTCGTGTCTTTTTGTCGGCATTGCGCTGTCGAACCTGGTTCCGCTGATCTTCCGGAAGATCCATTTCCCGTCCCGGACCCGGGCCATGGCGATCGTTTCCGACTACACCCTTTCAATTTTCCTGGCGATGTCGCTGATGAGCATGCAGCTCTGGACGCTCGAGGGACTCGGTGGGGCCTTGGTATTCGTGCTCGTCTTGCAGGTGGCTGCAGTCGCCGTCATGACCGTGTTTCTGTTTTTCCGTCTTTTGGGACGCGATTATACGGCTGCTGTTCTCTGTGCCGGTCTCGCCGGCTTTACACTCGGCGCGACCCCAACGGCCATGGCCAATATGTCCTCCGTGACCAAATTCTATGGTCCAGCACCGTTGGCTTTCATCGTTCTGCCGCTTGTCTCGGCCTTCTTCATCGACATCGCGAATGCAGTCGTAATCAAGCTCTTCCTGCTACTTTAGAGGCGCGGGTTCCCAATTGTTTGCGTCGATCACGGTGTGGCACCGCTCTTGACTAAACAAGGGGCCGGACGGACGTGCCGAAGATCGTCGACTGGTACATGGACGGCAAGATCGACATCGACAGCCTGATCACCCACACCATGCCGCTGGAAGACATCAACAAGGGCTTCGACCTGATGCATGCCGGCGAAAGCATCCGCAGCGTGGTGGTCTACTGATCGAGGGGTAAGCCCTCCCCAAGTTCGTCATCCCGGACTTGATCCGGGACCTTTCGAGGAGTTCGCTCCACGTTCGACAAGGTCCCGGCTCTCCGGCCGGGATGACGTCCAGAGCTGGCCGACGGCCTCGCCTGCCATCGCACCGTCACCGTCATCCCATTTACGCATCGTCATCCCGACGTAGGTCGGGATCCACAGCTCCGACGTTGGAGCATGGATCCCGTTCTTCAACGGGATGACGGCAGGGTAGAGGCTTGCCGGTTCAGCCAGGTCGCACGGTCGATGCTGAAATGGTTGAACAGGCCGTGACCGGCGGCGACCGAGCCGCAATAGTCGATCTGCCCGCGCAAACGCATCCCGGCTTTTTGCAGAACTCTTGAGGAGCCGAGATTGATCGTTGGATGGCAGACGGTTTCAGCCTGTCTGGTCTCTGTTTCCTGAAACAGGAAAGCGAGTGCCGCCGTGGCGGCCTCGGTTGCGATGCCCTGTCCCCAACGTGCCTTGGCAATGCCGTAAGCGAGTTCGTGGTCTTCTATCGGCGGGTCGGGATCGAAGAAACCGCAAAAACCGAGGAAAGGGTGTTCCGAGGTGACGTTGCCGTCCCGCGGTTGGATCGCCCAGGCGCCCCATCCCTTTGCGGCCCAGTTGCTGTTCGCCTCCTCGATCCAGTGTGCGGTGGTCTCGAGTATTGCATCGGGGCTGCTCGTATCCGCGACGAGGCCGAACCGCCAGCCGATATCCGGATCGCCGAAAATGACTTCCGCCATGTGCGCCGTGTCGGAGGCCTGAAGAGGTCGAAGAATAAAGCGCTGTGTCTGAAGAGTGGGGCGGTTCATGGAATGCGGTGAGCCTTCTTGCGATCATGTCTCGATCGAACCAGCCATACCAGTTTTCAGCGTCACCCCGATGACGGTTAGACTCTACTGCTCCGGAGTCAGAGCCATGGATCCCGACCTGCGTCGGGATGACGCTGAAGGAGGTGGCTGGGCGTTTGAAGATTGACCGGTCCAGCATCGCCGGCCGGGTCTTCAGATCGCTTCTTTCACCGCCGCTGTCGCATCGTCGCCCGTGTTCGGCAGGCCTGCCGGTTCGATCAGCAGCAGATGGGCTTCCTCCTCGGCGACCGGGCGGTGTTTGACGCCGCGCGGGACGACATAGAGTTCGCCCGGATTGAGCGTGACATTGCCCTGCTCGGTCTCGATCCGGATGGAGCCTTTCAGGACGAGGAAGAAATCGTCACTGTCGGCATGGTCGTGCCAGTTGAACTCGCCTTTGACCTTCACGACCATGATGTCGTGGCCGTTGAAGCCGGAGACGATTTTCGGCGACCAGTGGTCGCTGAACTTGGTGAGTTTTTCGGCGAGGTTAATCGCTTGAGGCATTGCTTGCTCCTGTTGTGCGGGGGTGGAAACCATGGCCCCTCATGTCCAACCCCGCCCTGGGCGTCATCCCGACGCAGGTCGGGATCCATGGCTCTGACGCTGGAGCATGGATCCCGTTCTTCAACGGGATGACGATGTGAGTGGGGATGACGATCTAAGGGTGAGACCTACAGGTTCTGGCCGCCATCGACCGCGATGGTCTGACCGGTGACCCAGCGTGCGGCGGGGGAGAGCAGGAAGGCGGCGAC
>NZ_JACZFS010000057.1 GCF_014904795.1 Nisaea nitritireducens | reverse complement strand
CCGATTTCCTCCGGCGTGCCGTAGCGGTCGAACGGGATACCGGCGAGGGTGGAGGTGTAGACGTCCGGCGCTTCGGTCTTGCGCCGCTCCCAGCTGCCGCCGGGGAACTCGATGGAGCCGGGGGCGATGCAGTTTACCCGGACCCGGTCGGCGGCGAATTTCTTGGCGTGGCTCTGGGTCAGCTGGATGACGGCCGCCTTGACCGCGCCATAGGGGATCGAGCCGGAAGCGCCGATACCGGAGATCGAGGAGATCGTGAGGACGGAGCCTTTGCTCGCAACCAGATGCGGATAGGCCGCCCAGGTCGCCCGGACCACGCCCATCAGGTCGACATCCATGCTCTTCGCCCAGCCATCCTCGTCATCGGAGGCGCCGAAGCCGGAGGGGTTGTTCACCAGCCCGTCAATGCCGCCGAGCGTTGTTGCCGCCGCGTCTATATAGGCTGCAACCGCATCCGCGTCCGCAACATCGCAGGGCGCGGTATGGACCACGCCGCCATGGCGCGCGAGCTGCTCCGCCGCAGCCGTGAGACTGGCTTCGGTCCGACCGCAAATCGAGACGGACGCGCCTTCCGCCGCGCAGGCGTCGGCGATTGCCAGTCCGATGCCGCGGGTGCCGCCGGTGACGATGATTTTCTTGCCTTTGAGTCCGAGATCCATACTGCCGCTCCCCATTTGAAAATTGTCATTCCCGTGCACACGGGAACCCAGCGATCACAGAAACAATCCTATGATCTCCACCTCCCTGCTTTCGCAGGGATGACGACTGAAAACAAGATAACGCCCGAGAGATCAGGCGTTTTGATTAAGTCCGAGCGCGTGCCCGGCGAGATAGAGAGAGCCGCAGATCAGGAAGCGCACGGACTTGCCCTTTTTTTGGCTGTCGCGCAGCGCCTGCTTGACGCTGGAAACCGGAATGGCGGGCAGGGCCGCGCGCTTGGCGCCGTCCATCAGTGCGTCCTCGGTGAGGCTGTTTTCCTCGCCAGGGATCGGCAGGACATAGAGCCGCTGAGCCCGTCCGCGCATGTATTTCAGATAGGCGGCAGGATCGCGGGTATTGAGCGAGCCGAACAGCAGGTAGACCGGCAGGGCACCGGGCTCGGCCGCCCAGCCGTCGAGGATTTTCGCGACCGCTTCGCCGGCGCTCTCGTTATGGCCGCCATCGACCCAGAGGCTGGAGCCGGGATTGAGATATTCCGTCAGAGCGCCGCTTTCCAGATGCTGCATCCGGGCCGGCCACGAAGCCTCGGCAATGCCCTTGGCGCGGGCGCCTTCGGTTGTCTTGACGGAGGCTTCGGCGAGATCGGCCGCCATCAGCGCCTGTCCCGCATTGAGAACCTGATGCGCGCCGAGCAGCCCCGGGCGCGGATAGCGCCGGGTCTTGCCGCCGGTGCTGAAAAGCATGCCGTCGCCGCCCTCGGCAATGGTCCATTCATGACCGAACCGGTAGAGCGGAGCGCCGACGTCCGCCGCGCGGGCCTCGATCACTGCGAGCGCCGCCGGGTCTTGCGGGCCGATTACCGCCGGGACGCCGGGCTTCAGGATGCCGGCCTTCTCGAAAGCGATCTTCTCGATCGTGTCGCCGAGGAAACCCATATGGTCCATCGAGATCGGCGTAATGACGGAGACGGCGGGCTTGTCGATCACGTTGGTCGCGTCGAACCGGCCGCCGAGCCCGACTTCAAGCAGCAGAACGTCCGCCGGGGTGCGGGAGAAGGCAAGGAAAGCCGCTGCCGTGGTGATTTCGAAATGGGTGATCGGCGTGCCGCCATTGACCCGCTCGCACTCTTCCAGAATCGCGACCAGGGGCGCGTCCTCTATCTCCTTGCCGGCGATATAGAAGCGCTCGTTGTAGCAGACGAGATGCGGCGAGGTGTCGGCGTGGACCTTGCGGCCCGCGGCCTCGTAGATCGCCCGCAGCATGGCAATGGTCGAACCCTTGCCGTTGGTGCCGGCGACATGGATCACCGGCGGCAGCTTTTGCTCCGGATTGCCGAGCAGGCCGAGCAGCCTTTCAAGGCGATCGAGAGACAGGTCGATCAGCTTCGGGTGCAGGCGTTGCAACCGGTCCAGGATCGTCTGCGGCGAGAGCGCGGGTACGGAAATCTCAGGATCCTCCAGCGGCGGGATACGCTCAGCTCTCGCTGTCGTCCTCTTCGCTCTTCGGCTTGTCCGTTTTCGGCAGGGCGACGACGACTGCCTTCGGCAATGGGTCGCGGACCATAGAGAAGACGCGGATCAGCGTGTCGCGCAGATCCTTGCGGTGCACGACCATGTCGACCATGCCGTGCTCAAGCAGATATTCCGAGCGCTGGAAGCCGTCCGGCAACTGCTCGCGGATGGTTTCCTGGATGACCCGCTGACCGGCGAAACCGATGATGGCTCCCGGCTCGGCAATATGGATGTCGCCGAGCATGGCGAAAGAGGCGGTGACGCCGCCCGTGGTCGGATCGGTCAGCACGACGACGAAGGGCAGCCCGGACTCGCGGACGATCTCCCGCGCGATCACGGTGCGGGGCATCTGCATCAGCGACAGGATGCCTTCCTGCATGCGGGCGCCGCCCGATGCGGGGAAGACCACCAGCGGAGCTTTCTGGGCTTTCGCAAGTTCGGCCGCGCGGACCAGCGCATCACCAACCGCGGCGCCCATGGAGCCGCCCATGAAATCGAACCGGAACAGGGCCAGAACCACCGGCGCCCCGCCCATCTTGCCGTGCGCGACGATGATTGCATCATCCGCGCCGGTCTTTGCCTGGGCTTCCTTGAGGCGGTCCGTATAGCGCTTGCGATCACGGAATTTCAGCGGGTCGAGAACCGGCTTCGGCAGCTCGATCCGGTTGTAGCTGTCATCGTCGAACAGCATTTCCATTCGGGTTTCCGCGCCGATCCGCATGTGATGCTGGCAGTTCGGGCAGACCTGCTGATTTTCCTCGAGATTGCGGTGGAAGATCATCTCGCCACAGCCGCCGCACTTGATCCAGAGATTGTCCGGAACATCGCGCGGCTGCACCAGCGCCTTGATCTTCGGCAGGACCGAGTTGGTGATCCAGTTCATATCCGTCCTCTCCGCAGGCTGCGGTGATTATACTGTTCTAAGACCGGGCGTTCCGTACACCGGCTGCAAGGTCGGAGACAAGCGCGGTCACGGCGCCGACGGTCTTGCCGGTCGCCTTGCCGGACCCGTCGAGCGAATCCCTGATGGCATCGACCACGGCCGATCCGACAATGCAGGCATCTGCCACCGTACCAACGGCTGCGGCCTGCTCTTTCGTCTTGATACCGAAACCGACACCGATCGGAATATCGGTATGCTTGCGCAGGCGTGCCAGGGCCGCCGTAACCATGTCGATCGGGACTTCGGCTGTTCCGGTGACCCCTGCGATCGAGACATAATACAGGAAACCGCTGGTGTTGGTCAGTACCGTCGGCAGGCGGGCATCGTCCGTTGTCGGCGTTGCCAGCCGGACGAAAGGCAGGCCGCGCTTTACGGCGGGCAGGCACAGCTCTTCGTCTTCCTCAGGCGGCAGATCGACAACGATCAGACCGTCGGCTCCGGCCTCGATTGCGTCGGTGAGGAACCGCTCGACCCCGTAGATATAGATCGGGTTGTAGTAGCCCATGAGAACGACCGGCGTGGTCTTGTCGTCTTCCCGGAAAGCACGGAGCTGAGCGAGGGTCTTTACCATACTGCCGCCGGCCTTCAGCGACCGCTGGCTTGAGGCCTGGACCGACGGGCCGTCCGCCATCGGATCGGAAAATGGCATGCCGAATTCGATCATGTCAGCGCCTGCACCCGGCAGAGCCTTCATGATGGCAAGGGAGGTCTCGGGGTCCGGATCGCCGGCGGTGATGAAAATGCCGAGACCGGCGCGGTTCTCGGCCTTCAGGGCCGCGAAAGACGTGTCGAGGCGGGAAGCGGTGTAAGCCATCAGAGTTCGCCCATTTCTTCGAGCCGCGGAATCACCGCATCCAGATCCTTGTCGCCACGGCCGCAGAGATTCATGACCACGATTTTGTCTTTCGCCAGATCGCCGATCATGGAGCCGACATAGGCCAGCGCATGGCTCGGCTCCAGAGCAGGAATAATGCCTTCCAGCTTGGAGCACAGGGCGAAGGCTTTCAGTGCGTCCGTGTCGGTGGCGCTGACATATTTCACCCGGCCGCTCTCATGCAACCAGGAATGCTCCGGGCCGATGCCCGGATAGTCGAGACCGGCCGAGATCGAATGCGCCTCGGTGATCTGCCCGTCATCGTCCTGCAGCAGGTAAGTCCGGTTGCCGTGCAGCACACCCGGGTTTCCGCCGGTGAGCGATGCGGCATGCTCACCACTGTCGATGCCGTGTCCGGCCGCTTCGACACCGAAGATCTCGACGCTCTCGTCATCCAGGAACGGGTGAAACAGGCCGATGGCGTTGGAGCCGCCGCCGATGCAGGCGACCAGCACGTCCGGAAGCTTGCCTTCGGCTTCTTCAAGCTGCCAGCGGACTTCTTCGCCGATGATGCTCTGGAAATCGCGGACCATGGCCGGATAGGGATGCGGGCCGGCGGCCGTGCCGATGATGTAGAAATGGGTTTCCGCCTTCGAGACCCAGTAACGCAGGGCCTCGTTCATGGCGTCCTTCAGGGTGGAGGAGCCGGAGGTCACCGGAACCACCTTCGCCCCAAGCAGGCGCATGCGGTCGACGTTCGGCTTCTGCCGCTTCACGTCTTCGGCGCCCATGAAGACTTCGCATTCCATGCCGAACAGGGCACAGGCGGTCGCGGTGGCGACACCGTGCTGGCCGGCGCCGGTCTCGGCGATGATCTTGGTCTTGCCCATCCGCTTGGCGAGCAGGGCCTGGCCCATCACGTTGTTGATCTTGTGAGCACCGGTATGGTTCAGCTCATCCCGCTTGAAGTAGAGCTTGCCGCCGCCGAAATGCTCTGTCAGCCGGGGCGCGAAATAGAGCGCGCTCGGACGGCCGATATAGTGCTTCCGGTAATATTCCATCTCCGCCCAGAAGTCCGGATCGCCCTTCGCCGTCAGGTAGGCCTTTTCGACCTCCAGGATCAGCGGCATCAGGGTCTCGGCGACAAAACGGCCGCCGAAAATACCGAAATGGCCGTTCTCGTCGGGGCCATTGCGGAATGAGTTCAGGACTGGCGTGGAGCTTGCCATTTATCAGGCTTCCTCGTCGGATCGGGGCTTGTGGAGTCGAGGCGTGTATTCAGGACGCTCGCGAAACGCCGCATAATGCGTTGCGCGCCTTTGTAAGGCAAGGCTGGGAAGGGCATTTCGGGCGTTAATCTGCCTGCAACGCGGCGTTGACGAATGCCCGGATCTTGTCCGGGTTCTTCACGCCGGGCGCATCCTCGGCACCGGAGGCGGTGTCGACCGCCTTTGTGCCGGTTACCCGGATGGCTTCTGCAACGTTCGACGCATCAAGCCCACCTGCCAGCATCCAGGGTGTCTTGCCCCTGTAGGCCTGGAGCGCCACCCAGTCGAAAATGAGCCCGTTACCGCCGGGCAGCTTGTCCTTGTCTTTCGGCGGCTTGGCATCGAACAGGATGACGTCGGCGATCCCGTCATAAGCTTCCGCCGAGCGCGCATCCTCAGCCTCGGCGACACGTATCGCCTTCATGACCGAAACGCCGTAGCGGGCCTTGATCTCGCGGACCCGGTCCGGGCTCTCCTTGCCATGCAGCTGGAAGATGTCCGGGTGCACGTTCGTCCAGATTGCATCGAGGAGCGCGTCGTCGGCATCGACAACGAGGGCGACGACCTTCACTCCTTCCGGGACATGGCGCACAAGTTCCTTCGCCTCCTCGGGCGTGACAGAGCGCGGAGAGGGCGGAAAGAAATTAAGACCGATATGGCTGGCCCCGGACGCAGCGGTTGCCTCGACGGCTTCCGGCGTTCTCAAGCCGCAGATCTTGACGTCCATTGGTGTCTCGACTTTCTCGGTTCTCAGCGCTTTTCCGGGGCCGGCAGGGCTTTCCGGAGATCCTCGACTTCGTGGGCCTTGTGATCCAGATCTTCTTCCAGCCGCCGCGCCTTGCCTTCGGCCAGGCGGGCCCGGTGGCGGGTCGACCCGCCGCTGATCCAGGTGGCGACGACACCGAGGATGAAGCCGAACGCCATGGTGCAGAGGCCGAGAATATAGGCAGGCACCTCGACAATCATCGGCAACGGCCAGAAGCCGACCTCGACAAGGTGACGGTTGGAGATCGCGAACAGGACGACAACCGCCATGATCGGTAGCCCGATCAGCAGGAGAAGCGTCTTTGCAAAAAAGGATCTGCGGGCCATGGCACTACCGTAATTACGAAACTGCCATTGAATATAGGCGATCACACACGCGGATCGAAGCCCCCGTGACGCATTGTCCGAATGTATTTGTGATTCTGTCCGGAAGCCGGAAAGCTCTAGCCGTCGTTAATGCGGTCGCGCAGCTGCTTGCCGGTCTTGAAAAAGGGCACAAACTTTTCCTGAACGGGCACAGAGTCGCCGGTGCGCGGGTTGCGGCCGACACGGGCGTCACGCTTTTTCACGGAAAATGCACCGAAGCCGCGGAGTTCGACACGGTCGCCGCTTGCCAGGGCATCGGAGATCTCGTCGAAGATTGCGGAGACAATCCGTTCCACGTCGCGCTGATAAAGGTGAGGGTTCGCCTCGGCAAGACGCATGATCAACTCAGATTTGGTCATGTTTGCCACGCTCCCCCAATTGACCGTCTGGCTCGCTCTTCCCGCGCCAGGACTGGACATCGCCACAATAAAACCGAATTTTACCGTGGTTCGTCAAGTGTAAGTCTCTCATTTGCATAATAAAAACGCACTTCATGAAATCAGAAGTGCGGATTTGTCACGATGGATACGAAAACGGCGCCGCCCAAACCGGGGCGGCGCCGCATTTCGAGAAACAGTAGGACAGGCTATGCCTTAGTCCTGCTGTCCTTCTTCTCGCTGTTTCAGGGCCGCGCCCAGAATGTCGCCCAGGCTGGCGCCGCTGTCGGAGGAACCGTAGTCGGCCATGGCCTTCTTCTCTTCCTCGACTTCGCGGGCCTTGATCGACAGGGTCAGCTTGCGCGTCTTGTTGTCGATCTGGGTGATCTTGGCATCGACCTTTTCGCCAACCGCAAACCGGTCCGGACGCTGCTCGGAGCGATCCCGGGACAGGTCGGACTTGCGGATGAAGCCGTGCAGACCTTCGCCGACAGCAACCTCGAGACCGTTGTCGGTCAGCGTGGTCACGGTACAGGTGACAACCGCACCCTTGCGCAGATCGGAAGCACCGGACTCGAAGGGATCCTCGGAGAGCTGCTTGATTCCGAGGGAGATGCGCTCCTTGTCGGTATCCACGTCAAGGACCTTCGCCTTGACCATGTCGCCCTTCTTGAATTCCTTGATGGCTTCCTCGCCCGACTGCTCCCAGGAGAGGTCGGAGAGGTGAACCATGCCGTCGATCTCGCCGGAGAGGCCAACGAACAGACCGAATTCGGTGATGTTCTTGACTTCGCCTTCGATCTCGGTGCCGGCCGGATATGCGGTGACGAAATCGTCCCACGGATTGGCCATGCACTGCTTGAGACCGAGAGAGATACGCCGCTTCGCCGGATCGACATCGAGGACCATGACCTCGACTTCCTGGCTGGTGGAGACGATCTTGCCCGGGTGCACGTTCTTCTTGGTCCAGCTCATTTCGGAGACGTGGACCAGGCCTTCGATGCCCGGCTCGAGTTCGACGAACGCACCGTAGTCGGTGATGTTGGTCACGCGGCCGGTGAACTTGGTGCCGACCGGATACTTCAGATCCACACCTTCCCACGGATCGGCCTCAAGCTGCTTCATGCCGAGGGAGATACGCTGGGTCTCCGGGTTGAAGCGGATGACCTGGACCTTGACGGTCGCCCCGATCTGCAGGGCTTCGCTCGGATGGTTGATGCGGCGCCACGCGATGTCGGTGACGTGCAGCAGACCGTCGACACCGCCGAGATCCACGAACGCACCGTAGTCGGTGATGTTCTTGACCACACCCTGGAGGACCTGGCCTTCCTGGAGGTTCGCAACCAGCTCGGAGCGAGCTTCGGCGCGGGACTCTTCAAGAACGGCACGGCGGGAAACGACGATGTTGCCACGGCGACGATCCATTTTCAGGATCTGGAACGGCTGCGGCGTACCAAGCAGCGGGCCGATGTCGCGAACCGGACGGATGTCGACCTGGCTGCCCGGCAGGAAGGCCACGGCGCCGGAGAGGTCGACGGTGAAGCCGCCCTTGACCCGGCCGAAGATGGTGCCGGTGACACGCTCGTTGTTTTCGAAACCGGTTTCCAGAACCGCCCAGGCTTCTTCGCGGCGGGCCTTCTCACGGCTCAGCATGGCTTCGCCGTTACGGTCTTCCATGCGCTCGACATAGACCTCGACGATATCGCCAGGCTTCAGTTCGGCTTTCTGGCCCGGGTTGCCGAATTCCTTCAGCGCCACACGGCCTTCGGACTTCAGTCCGACGTCGATCAGAGCCGCATCATTGTCTACAGAGACAACGGTGCCCTTTACGACGCTGCCTTCGATGCTCGTGACGTCGCCAAAGGACTCGTCGAGCAGGGCAGCAAAATTTTCAGTCATTTCCGGTTCTTGGACCGCTCCGGCTGTATCAGCCATGTAAGCTCCTCAATGGGTCTTGCCGGAAAACCGAGGTTCGCCGGCATCTGTTCATGGTGGCTGTGCAAATTGGATTTGCGTCCCGCATCGCGGGACCGTTCCACCCGGTCCGGGGTTGGAACGCGGCTGAGCCTGTCAGCCACCGTTGGTTTCCAAAACCGGTCATCGGACCTAATGACTGGCATCTCTCATGTTCAGCAGTCTGTGTTGATCAGCCCGCGTCTCCGACTACCCTAAGTGCGGCCGCAAAGGCCTCGTCAGGGGTCATCGACGACGTGTCGATCAGGATCGCATCGTCCGCTTGCTTCATCGGGGCATCGCTCCGACCGGCGTCGCGGGCATCACGTTCACGCATATCCTGCAAAACGCGCGCATATATAGCGGCCTCGCCCCGTTCCTGCAACTCTTTGAATCGCCGTTCGGCCCGCGCTTCCACAGAGGCGGTGACGAAGAGTTTCCGGTCTGCGTCCGGGCAGATCACCGTACCGATGTCCCGGCCATCCAGAATCGCGCCACCGGCATTGCCCGGAGGATGCGTTGCGAATTGCCGCTGGAAATCGGTCAGTGCAGCCCGGACCATGGGGACCGCTGCGACCTTGGACGCGGCGGCACCGGCTTCGCCCGTGCGCAGATCGGGGCTGCCCAGCAGGTCGAGATCCAGCGTGCGGGCTGCTTCCGTGGCGGCCTCGGCATCTTCCGGGTCACCGTTTCTACGCAGCAACATGACCGCGACGGCACGATATAAGGATCCCGTGTCCAGATAGGCATAGCCCAGATGATCGGCCAGGCGCCGGGCGAGCGTGCCCTTGCCGGCAGCCGCAGGTCCGTCGATGGCGATCATCATGCAGCGGCTCCGCCGTCTGTCATGGTTTTGGCGATTTTCGCGCCGGCGCCGCGCATCAGGTCGGCGAAGCCGGGGAAGCTGGTGTCGATGGTCCGGCCATCGTCGATGACGACCGGCGCCTGTGCCCCCATGCCGAGGACGAGAAACGACATGGCGATCCGGTGGTCGAGATCGGCCGCAATTGTCGCGCCGCCCGCCACGCCGTTGGAGGAGCCGGTGACGGCAAGCGTATCCTCGCCCTCCTCGACACGGACGCCTGTGGCGGCAAGGCCGCGGGCCATGGCACCCAGTCTGTCGCTCTCCTTGACCCGCAGCTCACCGACACCGCGCATGATGGTTGCGCCTTCGGCAAAAGCGGCGGCGACGGAGAGGATCGGGTATTCGTCGATCATGCTCGGTGCGCGTTCGGCTGGAACCTCGATGCCCTTCAGCGCGCTGCTGCGGACCCGGATGTCGCCGATCGGCTCGCCGGCCTCGACCCGGCGGTTCGAGATCTCGATATCCGCCCCCATCTCTATCAGGGTCTCGAATACGCCGAAGCGCAGCGGGTTCAGCCCAACGGCGGGCAGGGTGATGTCGGAGTCCGGCGTAACAAGAGCTGCCACGGCCGGGAAGGCGGCTGAAGAAGGATCGGCCGGCACGACAATATCGCGCGCCTTGAATTCAGGCTGGCCGGTGAGCGTGATAACGCGCCCCTCGGGCAGATCCTCGACCCGCACCTCCGCTCCGAAATGGCGGAACATGGTTTCGGTATGGTCGCGGGTTTTTTCCGGCTCGATCACCGTGGTCTCGCCCGGCGTGTTCAGACCGGCGAGCAGGATCGCCGATTTCACCTGGGCAGAGGCGACAGGAAGCGTATAGCGGATCGGCAGCGGATCGGTGGCGCCTTCGACGCACAGCGGCAGGCGGCCCCCGGTACGGCCATGAAAGGCGGCGCCGATCTGGCTTAGCGGGGTAATGACCCGGCCCATGGGGCGGCGGCGCAAGGATGCATCCCCGGTAAAGACGGCATTGATCGGGTGGCCGGCGACCAGTCCCATGAGAAGACGGGCAGCCGTCCCGGAATTGCCGAGGTCGAGCACGTCTTCCGGCTCGTCGAGTGTGCCGATACCGCGTCCGAAGACTTCCCATGTGCCGTCGTCCAGCCTGTTCACGCTGGCGCCGAGTGCGCGCATGGCGGCGGCCGTCGCGAGTACATCCTCGCCTTCCAGCAGACCGGAAACCGCTGTCCGGCCGATGGCGAGGCCGCCGAGAATAAGGGAGCGGTGGGAGATCGATTTGTCGCCTGGAACCTTGAGTGTTCCGGTGAGGGCGGTGCTTTTGGATGAGCTTAGGGTCGTCATGGGGCTCTCACGGGGCTTTGCGCCGCTTAAAAAAACGCGTCGGCTTCGGGTTGACCGAAGGCTCTCTATCACAGAGGCTTGCGGCCTGTCTGGGAGAAATAGGCACGATTGGCGGGAATCGGGGTTCTCCATTGTGCATTTTCACTTTGACAGATACATGCATCACAGCTATTCGGCGCCTCGTTGAATAGCGATTTTGAGTCGAGTGGCTGTCGGAGAAACGACGTGGCAAAACCGGAATGGGGCATCAAGCGCACCTGTCAATCATGCGGCGCGCGCTTCTATGACCTGATGAAATCTCCCATCGTCTGCCCGAAATGCGAAACCGAGTACGATCCCGAGGCGGTGCTGAAAAGCCGTCGGGCGCGTCCGGTTCCGGTGGCGGACGTGAAGAAAAAGAAACCAGCAGAGGCTGAGGACGCTGAACTCGAGGAAGAGGACGATGGCGTCGAGGAACTTGCCTCGGATGACGAAAAGGCCGTCGTCGCAGATGACGCTGATGATGACAGCGATGATGATGATGCCGACGGTGACGACACGTTGATCGCCGATATCGACGATGACGCCGATGTTGACGACGCTCTTCTCGATGACGATGACGATGACGACGATGATGTCGTTGTTGTCAAAAAAGACGACGAAGATCTCTGATCGCAGGTCTTTTGACGATATCGTCAAAAAGCACTTGATCCGACGGACTGGGCTCGCTACATAGCGAGCCCACCCGCGCCGGGGCCCAAACCGGCGCAAGGTTATCGGGGCCATAGCTCAGCTGGGAGAGCGCTACAATGGCATTGTAGAGGTCAGCGGTTCGATCCCGCTTGGCTCCACCATCGAAGCCCGCCGGGAAACTGGCGGGCTTCGTCCATTTCAGGCCTCTTTCATTCGGAAATTACGGGTTCCCTAGTTTCTGCGCTCCCGTAAAAAAATGGAGCACGCAGCATCGCTTGGCGGGTATCTCCGAGAGCTCGTGTTTTGCGCGCGTTAATACCAGGTTGTTCAATTTCACCTTTATGCCAATTAAAAATTGATTTTCATCATAAATCTACTTTAGCGTCGGACATTGGGGCCGGTGATGACTGAATGCTGAAGCGCTTTATTGGCGCTGGAGATGCACAGAAATTGCTTAGTGCTCAAAACCTGGAACTCTTCCTCGAGTCAGTTCCCGACGCCATGCTGATCGTCGATTCCGGTGGTCAGATCGCCATGACGAACGGCCGCGTCGAGGAACTGTTCGGCTACTCAAAATCCGAACTGGTCGGTAGTCAGGTCGAGATGCTGATGCCGGCAGCGCATCGCAAACGCCATGTCGGCTTCCGTGAACGCTATGTCGAGGCGCCGCGAGCCCGCAATATGGCCTCCAATTATGAATTGCAGGGGGTCCGGCGGTCGGGGGAGCAGTTCCCTGTCGAAATCAGCCTCAGTCCTGTTCCTGTCGGAAGCGACATACTCATACTGAGTGCTATCCGGGACGTGACGGAGCGCCTTGAGCGGGAGCGGCGGGCGCGTGCAAACGAGGTTGAGCTCGAGAAGCTGGTGAATGTGAACCGCTTCCTGTTCAGCCTGTCTCACGAGCTCCGCACGCCGCTGAACGCGATATCTGGGTTTGCGGCCACTCTTCTGATGGGGCTCTCCGGGCCACTCAACGACGAGCAGCAGGATCACCTCAAAACGATCGAGCAAAGCGCGGAACATCTTTTGGCCCTGATCAATCAGCTTCTCTCGCTGATGCAGCCCGAATTCAATTCCGAGAACATGATTATCGAGAAAATCGATGGGCGCGATGCCGCCTCGGCGGTGTGCAAGATGATGGAGCGGGAAGCATCGGCCAAGGGCCTGTCTTTTAAGCTGGATGGCCCGGAGAAGCCGATCAAGCTCAAGAGCAGCCACCGCATGCTGACGCAGATTCTGATCAATCTCGTCGGAAATGCCGTCAAATATACCGACCGGGGAGACGTGACAGTCCGGATCCGCCGTTGCGGAAGAGGCGACGGTGCTGCCGTTCAGTTTGAAGTCACCGATACCGGCATAGGGATTCCCGACGAGGCGCGGGAGCGCCTGTTCGAAATGTTCTACCGGGCAAACCGGGACCAGGAAAAAGAAGGCACGGGGATAGGGCTTTTCATCAGCCAACAACTGGCTGTGCGGCTGGGAGGGCGTATCGAGTTCTCCTCGGCGCAAGGACAGGGCAGTAAATTCACCCTGTCATTACCCCAAAAGGGAGTATGAAATGACGACTCAGATTCTGGTCATCGAGGATCTGCCGGCGAACCTGAAGCTCTTGCGTGTTATCCTCGAGGCCTTTGGTTATAAGGTTCTGGCTGCCGAGGATGGCTATGCCGGGCTTCAAACCGCCAGGGAAGCGCGTCCCGATCTCGTATTGTGCGATCTTCTGATGGATGGTCTTGATGGGTTCGGGGTTGCCCGTGAGATTCGCGGGGACACGATTCTTAAGAGAGTTCCACTGGTCGCGGTCACCGCGCTGGTGACGGACGGTGTCGAGCAGAAAGTGTTCGATTCCGGCTTTGACGGCTATATCACCAAGCCGATCGAGGCACGAAAGTTCGTGCCTCAGCTTGAAAAATTTCTTCCGGAGAATCTCAGAACGTCAACCTTACCGCATTGAAGCGGTAAGGCTTCGGCGTCGCTGGTCTTGCTTGCCCTGTATACACACGATTTGGTCAGGCACCACTGCGCCTGAATGGCGGTGTTTCCTCAGGTTTTTTCCATGATTTTTTCGATGCAGGCCAATGCCAGTGGCCGGGAGGGACTGTTTGCACCGGGCAGCGTGGCCCAGCCGGAGTCCATGATCACATCGTCGCGATTATAGGTTTGCGCTTTTTCCAGTTCGGCCAGTGTCTTGGCTGCATTCGGGTCCGATATTGACCTGGCAACGCAGACTGGAACAAAAGCCTTTACGACTTCGACATCTGCCCTGTCAGAGGAAATTTTGTCCGCTTTGCTGCCGGTCACCCAGCCGCCCCAGGAAAAGCCCACTATCATGACAGTGACTGCACCAAGTCCAAAGCCAAGCACGGCTGGCTTAAGCCATTCAGGTAATGTCAATTTCCGATACTCCATCTGGCGGCGCCATGGCCGCAGGTTCAAATTCAGTGTGACGTTTCTTCGGGTAGGATCCGGCACTTTCTGTAAGCGCGGTTCCCTTTCCAGTGTAATGGTTTCAAAACGTCAAATATTTATTTCACACAAATATCTTTTTCTTATTGATGCAAAATATATTTGCAATATTTGACTGCGCACACCTGCGCACAATATTCGGTAAAAAGATAGGAATTGATTATATGTTTTGAATAAATATTTTAAAACCTGCTAATTCAGGCAGGTTTATTATTTTTATTCTGGTCATTGTGGGGCTCTGGCGTGTTTGGGGTTTGTGCGCCAGTTTGCATTAGTCAACGTCAGCCAACCGCGCGCGCGAGGGCGCGGGCAGCGGCGTTTCGCCCTGCTCGATACTGGATGGCCGATTAATCGTGAATATTGCCGCAAGGCTTAGACACCAGCTGGTGTCTAAGCCTATCTCCCGTCGTATTCAGCGATCACATATAGGCTGAAAGCAGGCACGGGCTATCGGTTGCTTGTCTCTAGATTCACGCTTTAACGGAGGGGCGTAGGATCTGAATAATTTCAAGCGGCTCGGAAGCGGTTGTACCGGCCACCGGGACGGAACCGGTCCAGATAGGTCGGCAGGATCGCTTCGCAGGCGGTCGGGGTGATGCCCAGATCTTGCAGAGTCGCTGCGCCTTCTGAAACCACATTATCGGATTTCAGCAGGACCACCTGATCGCGGGTCAGTGGCGGTGTCGGCAGCAATTCCAGGAAGGTTGCTTCAAGGGAGGCAAGCCAGAACGGGATATCGATCAGCCGGCATTTGCGTCCGGTCTGTGCCACCACCAGTTCCATCAGTTCCTTGAAGCTGTAGATGGTCGGGCCGCCGAGCTCGTAGGTCTTGCCTTCTGCTGCATCCGACGTCAGAGCCGCAAATGTGGCGCGGGCGACATCGTCGACATAGACCGGCTGGAATTTTGTATGGCCGCCACCGATCAGAGGCAGGAACGGCATCGTTTCCGCCATTCCGCCAAAGCGGTTGAAGAAATCGTCATCGGGGCCGAAGACGATGCTTGGCCGCAGGATGGTTGCGGCAGGGAAGGCACCTTTCACGGCCGCTTCGCCAGCGGCCTTGCTGCGAGCATAGCGGGATGCTGAGTTCTCGTCCGCGCCGATGGCGGAAACATGAACGAACTTGGTAACGCCTGCTTTCGCGGCTTCGGCTGCAATCACACCTGCTGCGGTGCCTTGAACTGCGTCGAACCGGTTGCGTCCGCTCTCGAACAGGATGCCGCACAGGTTGATGGCCATGTCCGCGCCTTCCAGGGCTGCGGCAATGCCATCTCCCTTGGTCACATCGACATGCACTGGCGTCACTTGCCCGACAACACCCTGCACCTTGAGGTGTTTGGCGCCCTCGACATCGCGGCAGCCGACGGTCACCCGGGCGCCCTGCTGCGCGAGTTCGCGCACGATGTTACGGCCGATAAAACCGGAGCCGCCGAAAACGGTGACCTTCTTGCCTCGGAACATGGTTGTTGTCCTTCTCAAGCGCGCCATTTCGGTCCCAGCAAAACCGGAGGCGCATTCCATAATCTTACCGCCGCTTATAATATAGCAGAGCGGCCCGGGCGATCAAAAATCCCGGTCCACGACATGATGGGCAACCGGATTGTCATCTCACGGTAAAAAGCCTTTGACAGACGCGCCGCGTGCTGGCATTTACCCGGCCTCACCGGCGGACACCTACCCGCCGGTTGTGCCCAGGTGGCGGAATTGGTAGACGCGCTGGCTTCAGGTGCCAGTGGCCGCAAGGTCGTGGAAGTTCGAGTCTTCTCCTGGGCACCATCTCTCCTGAAGTCGATCTGATACCCGGATGTTTGTTCGATCCGGCTTCGCCTTGGGGCACCATCTCTCCTAAAAGAAATCGCAAAACCGTTGGCGGGTCCCGATATTCTGTCGTAGGACCTGATTTACACGTGGCCGTTCAGCGGCCTTGGGCGAGACGGAGCAGGAGAACCCCATGACGATCACATTGCACAAGGGCGATCTGCCGGACGGTCTCGATCTCGGGCCGGTGGTGGCGATCGACAGCGAGACCATGGGGCTGCGCCCCGAGCGGGACCGGCTCTGCGTGGTTCAGCTTTCCTCCGGTGACGGCAATGCCCATCTCGTTCAGTTCGCCAGGGGCGAGCACAATGCTCCGAATCTGGCCCGGCTGCTTACGGACCCGAATGTCCTGAAGCTGTTCCACTTCGCCCGCTTCGACGTCGCAGTCATGCAGGCCTATCTCGGCGTGGTGACGGCTCCGATCTATTGCACGAAGATCGCGTCCAAGCTGGTGCGCACCTATACGGACCGCCATGGTCTCAAGGATCTGTGCCGGGAGTTGCTCGGCATCGACATGTCAAAGCAGCAGCAATCTTCGGATTGGGGTGCGGACGAGTTGACCGAGGAACAAATGGCCTATGCGGCATCCGACGTGCTCTATCTGCACAAACTGCGCGAAGAGCTGGATCGCCGCCTTGTGCGTGAAGGCCGTGACGGGATCGCCGCTGCAAGCTTTGGCTATCTTCCGACCCGTGCGGCACTCGATCTGATCGGCTATGGCGGTGAGGATATTTTTGCTCATTGACGGCGGAATCATCGGGATTCGTTGACCCTTTAGCGGTCATTCGCCATACTCTCGCCGTATAGACAAGCAATTGTCGGGCCAAAGTGGCGCGCATGTCGATGCCGATCTGAACGGGCTGGTGCCACACGCGGGAATCCGAGGTGATTCCAAGTGAATCACGAAAGAGGAATGGATGGCCGACCAAACTGCGGAAAAGCTGGGGGAGAATATTGACGGCCGCCGGTTTACTCCGAGCGGTCCGCGTTCCCTGAGAGCCGCCCAGTTTCGCGCCAGCCGTATTGTCGTGCTGATGAAGCTGATCCTGCCGGCGCTGGCGCTGGCAATCATCGCGCTCATCATCAGCTGGCCGCAATTGATCCCCGACCACACGAAATTCCGGCTTGGCGACAAGGTGAAGAACGTTCTTGTCGCGGCGACAGACGGTCTCAGCATGGATCAGCCACGCTATGTCGGCGTTGATGAGGAGCACCGTCCGTACGAAGTGACGGCGTCCCGGGCGAGCCAGCAGTCTCATGGCGACGACCGGCTCGATCTGGTCAATCCGCAGGCCGACCTCGCGGTCAACGAGGATGAATGGATGGCGCTTTCCGCTGCCACCGGAATTTACGACAAAAAGCAGAAAACGATCGATCTGGCCGGCGGTGTGACGGTATTCCACGATCATGGCTACACGGTGACGTCAGATACCGCGCGGGTCTTGCTGGATAAAGGTATGGCGATGAGCGATGATCCGGTCAGTGCCCATGGTCAGAGTGGAATCGCGACCGGAGAGGGGTTCCGGATCTATGACCGGGGCGAGCGCATTGTGTTTACCGGCAAAAGCAGGATTGTCTTCTTCCCGGCTCAATTCCAGGGCGGCAAGCCCCAGGGCGTGAATTAATGCGTTATCAGTCTTTTCATCGGCAATTCTGTGCTGTTTTTGGTGCCGTGTCTCTTCTTGTGGCGACCCTCTATGGTTCCGCCGATGCATACGGCCAATCGCTTCAATCTGCCAATGGTGACGATGCGCCCGTTACCGTCGAGGCGGATGACGGTATTGAGTGGATCCGCGAAGAGCAGATGTATGTGGCGCGTGGCAATGCCAGGGCCGAGCGGGGCGGGGTGACCGTTGCCGCCGATACGTTGACTGCGCTCTACCGCGACCAGGACGGCGCTACGGATATCTACAGGCTCGAGGCGATCGGCAATGTCGTGATCACCTCCGATAAACAGACCGGCTATGGCGAGCGGGCAGTCTACGATCTGGACGAGGCCGTCGCCGTCATGCTCGGAACCAAGGCGCCGCCTCGTCTGGAAACCGGAACGGAGACCATCACGGCGCGCGATAGCCTGGAATACTGGGACAAGCGTCAGATCGCCGTTGCTCGCGGTAACGCCGAGGCGAAGAAGGATGATCGGACGATCAGGGCTGACACATTGATCGCCCGGTTCGAGGAAGATGCCCAGGGCACTCTGGTCGCGAAACGCATGGATGCGGTCGGTAATGTCGTGATCACCACGGCCGAGGAGGTCGCGCGCGGGGACGAAGGCATCTACAATGTCGATTCGGAGACCGCTATCCTTCAGGGGAATGTGCGGATCACCCGGGGCGATAACCAGCTGAACGGCGAACGGGCCGAAGTGAATCTGAAGACCGGTATCAGCAAGCTGCTGGCTGGTCCGAACGGAGCACGGCAGCGGGTCAGGGGATTGTTCAATCCGAAGACGGGCAAGAAATGACCCGTCACGGCAAACGGCACACCGGAAAGCGGGGCATAGGCTAGGGATGAGCGACAGCAATATCGGTGCGGCCGACAGTCCTGTTGGAACTGGCGATGGGCCACGCCTAGTGAGCAGCAATCGCGGGCTCGTCGTGCGAAATCTCGGCAAGCGGTACAAATCGCGGCCGGTGCTGCGCGATGTCAGCCTTTCCGTGCAGCGCGGCGAGGCGGTTGGTTTGCTCGGCCCGAACGGCGCCGGCAAGACCACCTGTTTCTATGTCATCACCGGGCTGATCTCGGCGGATTACGGCTCCATCCATCTCGACGGCGCGGATATCTCGGACCTGCCGATGTACCGGCGCGCCCGGCTCGGCATCGGCTATCTGCCCCAGGAGGCATCGATCTTCAGGGGACTGACGGTCGAGCAGAACATCCGCGCGGTGCTTGAAATCGTCGAGGAGAATCCCGGCCAGCGGGATGCCTTGCTGGAAGATCTGCTGGCGGAATTCTCGATCAGCCATCTCCGCCGGACGCCGTCTATCGCACTGTCGGGTGGCGAGCGGCGCCGGGTCGAGATCGCCCGCGCCCTGGCATCGCACCCGAATTTCATCCTGCTCGACGAGCCGCTGGCTGGTATCGACCCGATTGCCGTCGGGGAAATCCGGGATCTGATCTCCCATCTGAAGGATCGTGGCATCGGCGTGCTGATCACCGATCACAATGTGCGCGAGACTCTGGATATCGTCGACCGGGCTTTCATCCTGCATGATGGCAAGGTCCTGATGGACGGCGTGCCGGACGAGATCGTTTCCAACACTGACGTCCGCCGGGTCTATCTCGGCGACCGCTTCAGGCTCTAGGGAGACCGACCTTGGCGCTCTCAGCCAGACTGGATCTCAGACAGTCCCAGAACCTGGTCATGACGCCGCAACTGCAGCAGGCGATCAAGCTGCTGCAGTTCAACAATCTTGAGCTCAACGAATTCGTCGAAGCGGAGATTGAACAAAACCCTCTGCTCGAACGGGATGACGGCGACGGGCCGGCAACGCTCGAAGCGCTCGAGGCGGATAATCTCGCGGCCTATGACAAGGCGGTCGAGGGGGAGAGCACCCCGGGCGATGCGGCCGAAAGCGGCTGGGACGAGGCACCGGACGGGCCCGATACAGTGGACCGGACGAGCGCGGAATCCTTGCCGGCGGGTAATGATGATCCCGGCGATTCTGACTACGACAACAACTGGAGCAGCGCCAGTGTCGAGGAGGCGGACCCTTCCCTGTCTCCGACCCTCGGCAGCTGGGAGAGTGCGGGCAGCGGTGGCGGTGGGCGCGGTGGCGAGGATTTGCCGGGCCTGGAAGAGTCCGTCGGGCAGGACAAGACCCTGCGTGAGCACCTTCTTGAACAGATAACACTCGATATCGTCCAGCCGGACGAGCGCATCATTGCCGCCGATCTGCTCGATTCCCTGGATGATGCCGGATATTACACGGGCGACCTTGAAGACGTGGCCGAACGGCTTGCCTGTCCCAGCGAGGCCGTCGATACGGTGCTCGGAAAACTGCAGAGCCTGGACCCGCCGGGTATTTTTGCCCGGAACCTTTCAGAATGCCTCGCCTTGCAGCTGAAGGACCGGAACCGGCTCGATCCGGCAATCCAGGCCCTGCTCGATAATCTGCCATTGCTGGCCAAGCGCGACATGCAGGCATTGTTGAAAGTCTGCGGTGTGGATGTCGAAGACATGACCGAGATGGTCGAGGAGATCCGCTCCCTCAACCCGAAACCGGGCCTCGCCTTCGAGCCGGACAGTAGCGAAGCGGTGGTGCCGGATGTGCTGGTGCGTCCGGCGCCGGACGGAACATGGATTGTGGAGCTCAATCCCGACACCCTGCCGCGCGTGCTGGTGAACAACGCGTATCTGTCGCAGGTCAGCCGGGCGCCGAAACAGAAGTCCGACCGGGAGTATCTGAGCGAGTGCCATCAGTCGGCAAACTGGCTTGTGCGATCATTGCACCAGCGGGCGACGACGATTCTGAAAGTGGCCGGTGAGATCGTCCGCCAGCAGGACGGCTTTTTCCAGCACGGCATCCAGTATCTGCGGCCGCTTGTGCTGCGCGATATCGCAGCGGCCATCGAAATGCATGAAAGTACCGTCAGCCGGGTCACATCGAACAAGTTCATGGCGACACCGCGCGGTATTTATGAGCTTAAGTACTTCTTCACCAGTGCCATCGCATCATCGGCGGGTGGTGATGCCCTTTCCGCGGAGGCGGTCCGGTTCAAAATCAAGAAATTGATCGACGAGGAACCACCAACCAAAGTGCTGTCGGATGATCGCATCGTGGAAATACTGAAAGGGCAAGGCGTCGATATCGCGCGGCGAACAATCGCCAAGTATCGCGAAGCGATGAAAATTCCCTCGTCGGTTCAGAGGAGGCGCGAAAAGTCGATGCGAATTTGATCTAATTGTCGGGAGCTTAGGAAACCGGTAAGCGCAATGCTTGACTCTCCCCTTGGGCGCGAATAAGTTCCGCGCCTTCGCTGGATAGGCGGCGTTCGGGCTTATTTTACCGGTGCCTGCGAGCCTTGGTTTGGGCATAGACAGGTCAGACTTCATCGACCGCGAAAAGAAGCATGCAATTATCGATTAACGGCAAGCAGGTCCAGATCAGCGAAGCGCTCAACGAGCATATCGAGCGTTTGGTGACTGCGATATCCGAGAAATACTTTGGTGACCCTCTCGATGGAAGCGTGACCGTTTCCAAGGAGGGAAATAGTTTCCGCACCGATATCGCGGTCCATGTCGGACGCGAGATGTTCGTGCGCGGTCAAGGTATTGCGGGGGACGCTTACGCGTCCGCTGACAAAGCCGGTGAGCATATCGACAAACGCCTGCGCCGATTCAAGCGTCGGGTCCGCGATCATCATCGCGGGAATGGTGGCGTGAAAGTTGCAGCGCAGCAGTATGTCCTCGCAGCGGACCAAGCTTCCGCGGAGCCCGTGATCGAGGATGAGTGGCAGCCGGTGGTTGTCGCGGAAATGACGACGTCGATCGAAGACCTCTCGGTTGAAGAAGCCGTGATGCGTCTCGAACTCGGCGAACTTCAGGTCGTGATGTTCCGGAACAGGGCGCACGGCGAGTTGAATGTGATTTACCGTCGCAGTGACGGGAATATTGGTTGGATTGATCCGAAGGGGCTGGCTCAGGGATGAGCCTGATCCTTTGTGGGCCGGTACGGTGCCCAGGCTGCTCCCGCGATGGAGAAAGCCTGCGCTGTGCCAGATATGAAACGAGAGCAGGGTAGACACGATGGAAGTCGCGGACATCCTTATTCCGGAGGGAGTTCTCCCTCATCTGAAGGTCACATCGAAAAAGCAGGCACTGCAGGAGCTGTCCCGCCGTGCTGCCGATGTGACCGGACTTGAGCAGAGAGAAATCTTTGACGTGCTTCTGGAGCGTGAGCGTCTGGGCACGACCGGCATGGGCAATGGCATTGCCATACCGCATGGCAAGCTGCCGTCGCTTGACCGGCTCTATGCCGTCTTCGCGCGCGCTGACCGTGCAGTCGAGTTCGATGCGATCGACGACAAGCCGGTGGATATCATTTTCCTGTTGTTGGCGCCTGAATCCGCGGGTGCGGACCATCTGAAGGCGTTGGCCCGGGTTTCCCGTCTGCTGCGAGACAAAGGCGTTTGCGAGAAGATCCGCGGCGCGGACAGTGTCGACGCGATCTATGCGCTTCTGACCGAAGCGACCGCCAGTAACGCGGCCTGATCTTTCCGTTATTCAGTATTTTTAAATGGTTCAGGCGCGTCCGCGTCCTAGTGGATGCGGGCCGCCTGCATTTCGTTCTCGGCGATCAGGGAGACTGCAGCCTCCCAACTCGGCGCGTCGGCGACCAGCTCACCATCCGCGGTGCGGATTTCGAAATTCTTTTCGCCGTCACTGGTTACCGGCTTAACGAAAGCGATATCGAACAGCCCGAGTGCGGCGAAGTCCCGCGAATTCAGTTGGCGCACGCTGTTAGATTCGGTCATTTCGCTTCCCATTTACATCTCCGTATTCCGGACAATGTCCTATTGAAGTCCTGATTGCTATTCTACAGGTCGACGGACGTTAGTCCGCCCGCTCGACATCAAGCTTCTTTCTTGTGCCCGATGTGGACGGTTTTTTCCCGGCATTGATCTCGATCGTTTGTACCTTCACCTCCGGCATCGGCCGGCGGAGATCGATATGAAGGAGACCGTTGTCGAGGTCTGCGGATTGGACCTCGATACCCTCCGCCAGGACGAACGTGCGCAGGAATTGACGCGCGGCGATGCCGCGATGCAGGTAAATCCTGTCGTCTTCCTCGACTTGCCGCCCGCGAATGACCAACTGATTGTCCTCGATCTGCACGCTGAGTTCGTCGGAGCCGAAACCGGCTACGGCAAGCGTGATGCGGAGGCCGTCACTCGAGGTTTGCTCGATATTATAGGGCGGGTACCCGTCGGCCGTGGACTTGGATATCCGGTCGAGCGTCCGCTCGAAATGATCGAAGCCGAGCAAGAGCGGAGAATTGAAAACTGACATGCGTGACATGGGACCAACCCCTCATGGCATGAGCGAGACGATCTTCGAGCCCGCGACGCGGCACTCAGGGCGCGCATCCTCATTGATCACGCGCCTACTTCATGTAGGTGATCGACGCGCCCGGATCAAGATCCCGGCGCCGTCCAATGGCTTCCAGTGGTTCCGAAGATGCATATGTGGACAGCCTCTGGCAGGCCACCTAGTCGAACAAGGCGTCGATATCGTCCTGGCTGAGGCCCTGGCTGCCCAGTGCCGGGCCGTTGAGGAGGCCTTCTTCTTCTTCCGAAATGCCTTCACTGACGCCGGCTTCGTCCTCGGGTATCGGCAGATCCTTGAACGCCTCAAGGCCGCCCCAGATATCGATCATGGCCAGGATCCGGCTCTCGATGAAGCGCAGTGTCTTCACCACCTGATTGATCCGCTGTCCTGTGAGATCCTGGAAGCTGCAGGCCTCGATGATCGAAATCAGCTGATTGGATGCTTGATCGATCAGTTGCTGGACTTCGGGATCATCGAGGGTGAAGCCGTGGATCTGCTTCAGGGTGCCTTCGATGGCATCGACCGATTCCATGATCTCGTTGGTCGCGGTTTCCGTCGTTTGTACGATCGTATCCAGTTGCAGGGAGGCGGTCTGCATCTGGTCTTCCGCCGACATCGGGTGCTTGATCGCCGCGATCTGGGTCTTGGCCTTGCCGATAGACCGGACCATCTGCGCGATCTCGATCCGCAGATCGTGGTCGATGTCGGTCATTTCCAGGGGCTGTTCGTCCGGCTCGGACGGTTCAGGCGCCTGTGCCTGTGCTTGTGCCGGGGGCGGTGCGCCCATTCCAACGGCTTTGCGAATCTCCGAAAGCTCGGTTCTCAGGCTCGAAATCTCGGCGAGAAGAGCCTGTTCGAACGCGCTGGAAGAGAAAGATGCCATGACATCCTTCTCGGCGACTGGCGATTGGACCGGATGTCCGCGTTCTTGAGCGCGGCGCTCCACCGAGAAAACTCTTCCCTTAGCATCACCCACGGCGCGACCTCAGCACTTGTTAGACCTCAGGGTGCGCTCGATCTTTACTCTGCGCGACACCACTCTAATTAGATTACACCATAACCTGAGCGTTCCTAATTTTCCGTTAATCAATTTTCTCTATCAAAGTTCTGCTGAAGGCATACGTTGGTTTAGATTAATAATAATGTTAGCAATTCGTTCAATCTTCTGGCGTATGACGGCATGGTTGGACAGGGGCGACCGGCCCTAGGCCCTGTGATCTGGAGCGAAAATGACCGCTGCTGAAGAAGAAGGCGCGCTGGACCCATCCACGCACTTCGCTTTCGAGCATAAAATTTTCAAGGTTAACGGCGCGCATTTCATGCTGACCGGTCAGGATCGGATTCCGGCCTTGCGTGTGAAGGTCGGCGATCTTGAGGCGTCGGTTCCGCTCGAGTCACTGTGCACGGAATTCGGTATCGATGAGGATTCCCAGGATGGGAAATTGCTCGATTCGGTCCGTAAGGGGTTGAATTACGTCAAGGATATCCGACCTGGCGATACCATCCCGCGCGAGTTGCTCGATGGCTCGGCCAGTTGGTCGATTGATGAAAAGCATCTCGAACGCGCCAAGAACCGTCTTATGGCCCAGATCGCAAAATGGGTTTCCGGCGAAGATGTCTCAATGGCCGAATCGGATATTCAGGCCGAACTGGCAAAGCCCGAGACCAAGGCGCGCATCCAGAATGGCGTTGCCGACATTGCCGAAAAGCTGGGCCTCGGCAAGGAGCGTAAACAGGAAGTGCTCGACCTGGTTGACCGGGTCGCCCGCGAGCTTGCCTATATCGAAGCCCTGCGTGACCGTTTCACCTATGCGAGCGCGATCCAGTCCAAGCTGGTTCAGGTGATCGCCCTGCATCGAGGTGACAGACAGTTCATCAGTGAGGTGCAGCGCGTGCGGACCCTGATGGAGCCTCCGATCAGGGACTTCAGTTTCATCTTCGATCAGGTCGATGCCCAGACCGGTGAAATCCTCACGGTGCTGAGAAGCTACGACAAGCAGATCAACTTCATTCGCGAGATGCGGGATGAACTGCACAAGAAGATCATGATTTGGGATGAAGTGATTGAGACCTGGGACATTGATCTCTCGACGCGTTCCAAGGGAATTCGTGAGGCGGTGCAATCAACCTACAGGTTTGTGGCGTATAATTTTCCGCAAGCTCAGGACTGGATGTAACGCCTCTTCCGTCACTATTGTTTTGCAATCCGCGCTCAAAACACAATTTACTGAAGGACCCGCATTCAGGCTTCATGCCGATGCACAGAGTTGGAGAGTAGGCGCGCTTCTTGCCAGGACAAGACCCTGACAACGATTCGGTGACGGGTATCCCGTCCGAAGTCGCATGGGCGGCATCGGAGAAACGTTTGGATCTCGGCGCTTCCGCGACCGGCGATCTTCCCCTGAGGCAAATTTCTGCTCCGGAGCTCGAAGACATTATCGAGCGCCACGGCATGTTCTTGCGCGGGCAGACCGGTGGCGCGCGCGCAAATCTGCCTGGCTACGATCTGAAATATATGGACCTTGCCGGCAAGGACCTGCGCGGGGCCGAGTTGTCCGGCTCCTCATTGCGAAACGCCAATATTGAGAAGGCAAACCTGCAGACGGCGAACCTTTTCGCCTGCGACATGCGCGAGGCCGTCCTGAAAGGCACGGACCTTTCCAGAGCCGATCTCCGTGGCGCCTGCCTGCGTGGTGCCGATCTTTGCGATGTCTTGCTGATGGAGGCGGATCTCCGGGACGGGGTTCTGCTGAAGCCGGACAACAAGGGCAATCTCGTCGCGGTGACCTACAATACCGTGGATGCGGATCTGGCTGTTGCCAACGCAACCCGGGCAGACATGAGCGGGGCCCGGCTTTCAAACGCCTTCATCGTGCAGACCGACCTGACCGATGCGAAGCTGCGTAACACGCGCTTCGTGCGCGCGGATCTCAGCCATTCAAACCTGACAGGCGCGGACCTTGAAGGTGCCGACCTGACCGAGGCTGTATTGACCGGCGCGATTCTGAACGGCGCTATCCTCTACAACGCGGTTTTCAGTGGTACGGACCTGACGGATGCGGACCTCGCCGGGGCGGTGTTCTCGAACATGAATCCAGGCGATCCGCAGTTCCGTCTGGCGCGGATGCCGAAGCTGCTGGATGCCCTCGGCCCGGAGATGGCGGATATCATGGTGCGCCATGACGTCTGGATCAAAAGCAACGGCAAGCAGGGCGAGCGGGCCAATCTGGCTCGCCGAGACCTCAGCCGCCAGAGTCTCAGTCGCCTGAACCTGGCGGCGGCGAATATGGAATGCAGCGTCCTGACGGGGGCCGATCTCTCCGGCATCAATCTGCTGATGGCGGACATGGCGTTGGCAGATATGCGGACGGCAGATCTGTCCAATGCGGATTTGCGCGGAGCCACCATGCGCCGCGCGAACCTTATGGAGGCGCGGCTTGTTGGTGTGCAGGCAAGCCCGGTGCAGATCGTGGGAGCGAAGACGCAGCATTGGCCTGCACATTTCGACCGCGCCCGGTTCGACAAAGCCGTTCTGCGCGGCGGTGATTTCCATCAGGCCGAGATGAGCGGTGCTGTTTTCACCGGCGCGGATCTGCGTGACTGCAACCTGCGGGGTGCAGTGCTCCGCGATGCCGAATTCGATGGCGCGGACCTGCGTGGCGCGGACCTCTCGGGGGCGGATACGCGCGGAGCGACCAATCTCCGCCTCGACTGACGGCGCCGGCATGCTGGTCAGACCGGAAATAACCCTTCAGGTCACCCGTGGGGTGACGCGCCTGTTCACCAATCTCGACTGGTGCCACGTGACCGAGATGCCGTTGCGCACGGGACGCCGGGTTGACGTTATGGCGATCGACGCATCCGGAGGCATCGCTGTCGTTGAGGTGAAGTCCGACCCGGCCGATTATCATGCTGACGGGAAATGGCATGAGTATCTCGATTTCTGCGACCGTTTTTATTTCGCCGTCGCGCCCGGTTTTCCGCGTGAGATCCTGCCGGACGATCCGCGCTGCGGTCTGATCCTGGCGGATCAGTACGACGCCGTGATTGCCCGGGAAGCGGAGCTGACGAAACTGAATGCCGCCCGCCGCAAGTCCCTTACCCTGAAGCTGGCGAGAACGGCGGCGAGACGCCTTTCTGTTTTGATGGATTTCTCTCAGGAGGTTCCGAGGGTGTCAGCCTAGGAGAGTCTATACATTCGTCTTGTTTTTGCATTAATGGCGTTTAATTTTCGATACCCATGTTTTTCTCGCAATTGTGCGTTGCAATATATGCGAATCTTGCATGGCTCTTCGCGATCTATATTCGGTTTGTGCATTCGTTCACCTCTGAAAGGAACACGAACATGAACCAGTTCAGCATCACCCAGACCCTTTTGACCTGCGCCGGCATTCTCGGCCTGCTCGGTTCCGTCGCTTATTACGGCGCGATGAACAACCTCTAAAACCTGCCCTTTCGGAAGGGCGTGCCGATCGGGGTTGGAGGTCTTGCTCCAACCGGCCTAGACTGGGCGCTATCAATGACGCTTGGTTTATGAGTTCCCATGAGACGCGCCCCGCCGAAATCCCTCCCCAGCCTCGCCGAGCCTGGACAGAAGCCCGTACGCCCGAAGGATTCCGGGAGCCTGATTGTGCTCCGGCGTCAAGATGATAGCCTTGATGTCCTGATGGGGCGACGAGCCAGGAAAGCTGTCTTCGGCGGTGTTTTCGTCTTTCCGGGCGGCAAGGTCGATGCCGCGGACCGCTCTGTCGGTTTCGCCAGCGATCTCGCCCCCGATGTTCTCACCCGTATTTCCAAAGATCAGCGACGTGCGCGGGGATTCTCCGTGGCCGCGGTTCGGGAAACATTTGAAGAAACCGGCCTGTTGCTTGCGGGGGCGGCCGATGTCGGTGCGACCAATCACGAGACGTGGATGGATTTCGCCGAGCGTGGCATTGCGCCCGATCTCGGCAAGCTTGGCTACGTCGGCCATGCGATCACACCGGCAAAACGCAAGGCCCGCTTCAATGCCCGGTTTTTCTTCGCCTGGGCGGATGACATGTCCGGCGAGCTTGGCGGCAGCGGTGAGCTGAGCGACCTTGATTTTTTCCCTCTGGCAGAAGCCCTGAAGCTCCCCCTCGTGGACGTGACCGAGTTCATGTTGCTGGAGGTACAGCGCCGCTATGCGGAGAACCTGGTGCCGAAGGAAACATACCCCTTCTTCAGCTATCGGACTGATTCCCCGTATATCCGATACAGCTGAGGGACAGGCCGGTTGGTCGTTATTTCGGCTGAACGAGGACGTTGAAAACGGCTGATCGTTCAATGCAGTCGATCTGTTCCAGCCCGAGCTCGGCCAGGTCGGCAAAATCCTGCTCTACCGTGGTTTTGTAGCATTCGAGGATGATTTTGGTGCGGTCTCTGCGGATGAGGTCGAGCACCGATTTGATGATGCGCAGTTCTGCGCCTTCCACATCCATTTTAATGAAATCGACCCGTTCCGGCCAAAGCGACCTTAAAGCGCGTTTTGGAATGGCGGGGCCAATGCCTTCGTTGGCTTCGCGACTGCTCGCCAGATTGATTCGCTGCACCATGTTGAGAAAACCGTCTTCGGAATCGACGGCGATATCGAGATTTGACGCGTCGATATTCGTCAGGCCGTTGAGGGCGATATTCCGGCGCAGGAGCTCGCAGGTTTTCTTGATCGGCTCAAAGACATGGATCGTTGCGTTGGGGCGGGCCGTCGCCAGTGCGATGGCATGGTTCCCGACATTCGCCCCGAGATCGAGGACGATATCCTCCTCGCCCATATGCTTCAGAATAAGCTCGACCTCTTCCGGTTCGTAGAGTTTTTGCCGGATATGCTGAAATTCGAGTTCGCTGTTCTGGCCGGAGATCGCAAACCTCAAGGTGTGGCCATGGAAGGGAACCTCGGCAACATCGCCCCCCGCCTGCAGAAATGTCGCGATCTCCAGGCAGGCGAGCAGATTGAAATGGAGATTTGGGTGTCGCGCTTCAATCTCTGAGTCCCCGCCAAGCAAGCTTCCGCAGATGTCCAGCACCTTGTCGTATCGCTTGCGTGCAAGATTGATTAGCGCAAGTTCGCCAAGATAGAGGGCAGTATGTTCGGGAGATATCCGCTGCCTGATTGCTTTTGACAGGATTTCTTCCGCTATATCGAAGTTCTCTGAGTTCTCAGCGACCTGGACCGAAGTCCAAATCTGATCGTGTGTGCTGGGAGGCGGTGTGTTTTCCTGGCTCAAGCCATATACCCTGATCGCAGAGAAGAGGCGCGCAGCCTGGCTCTTGCTCGTTTTGTAAAACATGCGTCATGTGCAAAACGGCACAAGCCGGGAAAATTAATATTAATATACTTAAGATAAGATGAACCTGCTCTCTTCATCGGCGGTGCCTTCGCAGTGCACCCGTCCACTCTCCACGAGGTGTATCAGGGCTGCCAGAAGGGAGCGTGCGGCGGCGCCATGTACGGCTGGCGGCACATCGGCGTAGATCGCCGGTACCATGTCTGAAATGTATTCCAGGCCATCCCCGAGGCAGGCGAGGATTTCATCTTCCCGGTCCCGGCGGTGGGCGATGAACGCCTCGACAAACGGTTTCGGGTTCCGGATTGGCCCGCCATGGGTCGGCCAATAGATCTCGTCGTCCCGCTCGAGCAGTCGGTCAAGGCTCTGGAGGTAATCCCCCATATTACCATCCGGCGGTGAGACCACGCTGGTCGACCAGCCCATCACCAGATCGCCGGGAAAGAGGATCTGCCGGTCCGGCCAGGCGAAGGCCAGGTGGTTCGAGGTGTGCCCCGGCGTATGGAGGGCCTCAAGCCGCCAGCCTTCTCCGTCTATCAGGTCCCCATCCCGCAGCACGATATCCGGCGAGAACTCCGCGTCCCCACCGGCCTCAATGCCGTCCGGCCCCCGGCCGTGCGGGCCGAAGCCATAAGTCGGTGCGCCTGTCGCTGCTTTCAGTGCGGCGGCAGCGGGTGAATGGTCGAGATGGGTATGGGTGACAAGAATATGCGTCACAGTCTCGTCACCGAGCCCGGCCAGCAGTGTTTGAACGTGATCGGGCAGATCCGGTCCCGGATCGATGACGGCGACATTCCCCTCGCCGACGATGAAGGTCGCCGTTCCCCGAAAGGTGAAGGGGCCGGGATTCCGGGCGACGATCCGCCGGAGACCGGGAGCGAGCCGCTCAATGACGCCATAGGGCGGCTCGAAATTCCGGTCGAAGGGAATGACCGTCGCCACCGGGTCAGGCTTCCGAGACGATGGTGTTGGACAGCAGGCCGATCTTGTCGATCTCGATCACGATCTCGTCGCCCGGCTTCATCCAGACTTGCGGGTCCCGGCGAGAGCCGACCCCGCCCGGTGTGCCGGTAACGATGACATCGCCCGGTACCAGCTCGGTGAAGGTACTGATGTAGTTGATCAGGCGCGGGATGGAAAAGATCAGGTCATCCAGCTTCGTGTGCTGCATGACCTCGCCGTTCAGCCGCGCTTCCATTACCAGAGGGCCAAGGTCCGGGATTTCGTCTTTCGTCACCAGGCACGGTCCGAAAGCGCCGGTGCCGATGAAGTTCTTGCCCGGCGTGAACTGGGTGGTGTGGCGCTGCCAGTCGCGCACACTGCCTTCATTGTAGCAGGCGTATCCCGAGACATGGTCCATCGCGTCAGCCTCGGTGATATGCCGCCCGGGCTTGCCGATGACGACGGCAAGCTCCGCCTCGTAATCCAGCATGTCGGAAACCTTCGGCTTGATCAGCGGCTCGCGGTGGCCGATCTGCGTGTTGGCGAAGCGGGCGAAGATCGTCGGATGCTCTACTTCCGGCCAACCTCCCTCGATGCGGTGCGCCTCGTAATTCAGGCCGACACAAAGAATTTTCTCGGGATCGGGAATGACTGGAAGGAAGTGTGCGTCCTCCAGGGAGACCGACGGGGCGCTGTCTTTAAGGGCGGCGGCGATCCCGGTCAGTGCGTTCGCGGCTATGGCGGCCTTCAGGCTTGGGTAGCGGGCAAGTGTGGCGGCATCGACCGCATGCAGCCCTTTGTCCGTTGCCAGTCCCCAGACCGTCTTGCCATCCAATTCAAACGTCGCGAACCTCATATGCCGCCTCCCTGGCGTTTCGGTGTGATTTTGTCGGAAGTCTAGAAATCCCGCCGGCTGCGGTCGATGCCCGATCCGGCATCAATGAGTGCCGTCAGACGGCATAAACCAGATAGAGCAGAAGGGCGCCGAGCAGGATCCGATAGACCACGAAGGGCATGAACCCGGCATGTTTCAGCCAGGCCATCATCAGGGTGATCGCGACCAGGGCGGAGGCAAAGGCGAGGCCTGCCGCCGTCAAGGCGTCGCGGGTCAGGCTGACATCGCCGCTCTGCCAGAGCTCGATGCCGGAGAGGGTCCCGGCGCCGGCGATTGCCGGGATTGAGAGCAGCAAGGAGAAGCGTGCCGCGTCGGCCCGCTCGAAGCCGAGAAACCGCGCCATGGTCATGGTGATGCCGGAGCGGCTGGTGCCGGGGATCAGAGCCAGGACCTGTGCCAAGCCGATGGCCAGGGCGCCGCCATAGCTCATGTGTTCAAGGCGTCGTACCGTCATGCCGACCCGATCCGCCAGGCCGAGCAGCAGGCCGAAGCCGAGTGTCGTCCAGCCGATGATTTCCACGCTGCGCAACATGCCGCCGGCATATTTGGCAATGGCGTAACCTGCAATGACCACCGGGATAGAGCCGAGGATGACTTGCAGCATCAGCCGGGTGCCTTGATCGACACGCCCCCGTATCAGTTTCCAGAAACCGGTGAGCATCATGCCGATCTCGCGCCATGCATAGACCATCACGGCGCCGAGCGTGCCGACATGGACAGCAATATCCAGCATGAGACCCTGATCCTGCCATTCCATCACATAGGGGACGAGGACAAGATGACCGCTGGAGGAGATGGGCAGGAATTCGGTGATGCCCTGAACGAGGGCAAGGATAGCCAGATGAAGTATCGGCACCGTCAGGCTCCGGTCTTGGTTTTGTCGAGGGTGTAAGGAAACTCGCGACCGTCGCCGGAGCCCCCGATCTCCTGCATGTAGCGTGAATAAGACTATAACATCCCGTTGCGACAGAAAGAATATGGCATAAAGTCTCGAATCGAGACTAAATATTGATCGTGGTTTGCGCATGCTGCCGTGCGTCGCAAGCGCACCCGTGTTGGCCAAGAAAATTAGTCCTAACTATTGACCTTTTCGGTTCCTTTCCGTAGATAGGCGCTCCCCAATGAGGTATAGTGACGTCCGAAAGACAATTCGGGCGGTGCAAGCCTGAAGAGGAATAAGGCCCGAAGGGCCGCGGGAGAGAGCGCAATGACTACCGACCGTATGCTGAAATTCGTCCACACCGCGAAGCGGATGCCGGCCAAGCGTGACGCCGAAGACCGGCGGCAGGATTTTGGCGAGATCTATGACGAGTTCGTCGAGGATCAGGCGCAAGAGCAGGCGAGCCGGTGCTCCCAGTGTGGCGTGCCCTATTGCCAGGTGCATTGCCCGCTTTCCAACAACATCCCCGACTGGCTGATGCTGACGGCCGAAGGCCGGTTGGAAGAAGCTTACGAGATCTCCAGCGCCACGAACAATTTCCCGGAAATCTGCGGCCGTATATGCCCGCAGGATCGTCTCTGCGAGGGGAATTGCGTGATCGAGAAGGGCTTTGACTCGGTCACTATCGGCTCCGTTGAAAAGTACATCACCGAGACCGCTTTCGAGCAGGGCTGGGTGAAGCCTGTGAAACCGGTTGCCGAGCGCAAGGAAAGCATCGGCATCATTGGCGGCGGCCCCGGCGGGCTCGCGGCGGCGGAGCAGCTCCGCAAGCGCGGCTATCAGGTGCATGTCTACGACCGGTACGACCGGATCGGCGGCCTGATGATTTATGGCATCCCGAATTTCAAGCTGGAGAAGGACGTCGTCCAGCGACGCACCCGGGTTCTGGAAGAGAGCGGCATTCATTTTCATACCGGGGTCGATGTCGGCAAGGACATCACCGTTGCCGAGCTGCGCGAGAAACACGCCGCGGTTCTGGTTGCCACCGGCGTCTACAAGGCGCGGGATATGAAATGCCCGGGCGTCGGTCTCGGCAATGTCCATCCGGCGCTGGATTATCTGACGGCCTCCAACCGCAAGGGGCTCGGCGACACCGTTCCGGCTTTCGAGGACGGGAGTCTGAATGCCGAGGGCAAGAACATCGTCGTCATCGGCGGCGGCGACACGGCGATGGATTGTGTGCGCACGGCCATTCGCCAGGGCGCCAAATCGGTGAAATGCGTCTATCGCCGGGACAAGGCCAACATGCCGGGCTCCCAGCGCGAGGTTCAGAACGCCGAGGAAGAAGGCGTCGAGTTCATGTGGCTGTCGGCCCCCGAGGCCTTCACCGGCGACGATGTTGTCGACGGTGTGCGGTGCCACCGCATTCATCTCGGTGTGCCGGACGCGACCGGGCGTCAGGCGCCTGAAGTGGTCGAGGACAGCAGCTTCACGATCCCGGCTGACATGGCGATCCTGGCGCTCGGCTTCGATCCGGAGGACATGCCGACCATGTTCGGCGAGGAAGAATTGAAGGTGTCCCGCTGGGGAACTCTCTCGATCGACTTCTCGTCCATGATGACCAGCCTCGACGGCGTCTTCGCCGCGGGTGACATCGTGCGCGGTGCGTCTCTCGTGGTCTGGGCCGTTCGTGACGGTCGTGACGTTGCCGATCAAATGCATGCCTATATCGAGCGACAGGCCAACGCCGCGCTCGATCTCGCTTCCTGAGCCGAGGGTGATCGATATGAAACAGGATAACCAATTTCCGATGACCGGCGGCGACGCCTTCGTGGCTGACTGGAAGGCGAATGTGGAGAGGCTTGAGGCCGCCCACGCCTACAACCCGGCGGACGAGCACGAGAATTGCGGCGTCGGTTTCGTTGCCTCCATCGACGGCACCCCGCGGCGCGACGTGGTCGAGGCCGGCATTCAGGCCCTGCAGGCGATCTGGCACCGGGGCGCGGTCGATGCGGACGGCAAGACCGGTGATGGCGCCGGCATCCATCTGCAGATCCCTCAGGACTTCTTCCGCGAGCATGTGGAACGTGCCGGGCAGGCGGTAGGCGACAGTCTGATCGCCGTCGGCATGGTGTTCCTGCCGCGTACCGATCTGGCGGCGCAGGAACGCTGCCGCTGTATCGTCGAGGAAGAGATTCTCTCGCGCGGCTACAAGATCTATGGCTGGCGCCAGGTGCCTGTGAATGTCGAGGTGATCGGCGAGAAGGCCAACGCCACCCGGCCGGAAATCGAGCAGATCATGGTTTCCGGTCCTGCCGGGGCGGATGAGACCAAGTTCGAGCGTGATCTCTACCTGATCCGGCGCCGGATCGAGCGCGCCGCGCTGGCCGAAAACATCACCGATTTCTACATCTGTTCGCTGTCCTGCCGGTCGATCATCTACAAGGGCATGTTCCTGGCCGAGCAGGTTTCCGAGTTCTTCCCGGATCTGCTGGACGAGCGTTTCGTCTCCAATTTCGCGATCTATCACCAGCGTTATTCGACCAACACTTTCCCGGCCTGGCGCGCTGCCCAGCCGTTCCGCGTGCTTGCCCATAACGGCGAGATCAACACGCTGAAAGGCTGCTGGAACTGGATGCGCAGTCACGAGACCCGTATGGCTGTGGATACGTTCGGCGACGAGATCGAGGACATCAAGCCGGTAATCCAGGACGGCAGCTCTGACAGCGCCGCGCTGGACGCGGTGTTCGAGCTGATGGTCCGGGCTGGCCGGTCTCTGCCCATGGTGAAGAGCATGATGATCCCGGAGGCGGTCGCCGATGGCGGCAACCTGACCCAGGAACTGCGCGACCTTTACGCCTATTGCAACGCGGTCATGGAGCCGTGGGACGGCCCGGCGGCGATTGCCGCTTATGGCGGGCACTGGGTGCTCGGCGGCATGGACCGGAACGGCCTGCGCCCGATGCGCTACAGCGTCACCGATAACGGCCTGCTGATCGCCGGGTCCGAAACCGGCATGGTGCGGATCAAGGACAAGAACATCATCGAGAAGGGCCGGCTCGATCCGGGCCAGATGATTGCGGTCGATCTGGTCAGCGGCAAGCTCTACCACGATGCCGAGCTGAAGGCGCATCTCGCTTCTTCCCGGCCGTTCGGCAAGTGGATCAAGCAGAGCACGAAGATCGACAAGCTGATCAAGAGCCACCACGAGGAGAAGCCGGGTCTGGAGCGCGACGACCTGCGCCGCCGCCAGGTGGTTTCCGGCTGGTCGCTTGAGGATATGGAACTGATCCTGCAGCCCATGGCGGATGGCGGCAAGGAAGCCATCGGCTCGATGGGGGACGATACGCCGCTGGCGGTGCTGTCCGAGAAATACCGCGGCCTGCACCATTTCTTCCGGCAGAATTTCAGCCAGGTGACGAACCCGCCGATCGATTCCCTGCGCGAACGCCGGGTGATGACCCTGCGGACCCGCCTCGGCAATCTGGGCAACATCCTGGATGAGACCGAGGAGCAGTGCGAACACCTGTTGCTTGAATCCCCCGTCCTGTCGAACGCCGAGTTCCAGGCGATGCGGGACTATATGGGCGACACGGCGGAGGAGATCGATTGCACCTTCGACGTCTCCGGCGGTGACTCAGCGCTCGCGGAAGCCATCGACCGGATTCAGCGCGAGGCGGAAGACGCGGTGCGCGGCGGTTGCACCCATGTCGTGCTCTCCGACAAGGCGATCTGCGCGACGCGGGCGGCGATCCCGATGATCTTGGCTACCGGTGCGGTGCACTCCTATCTGGTGCGCCAGCAGCTCCGGACCTTCACCTCGGTCAATGTGCAGACCGGCGAATGCCTCGATACGCATTACTTCTGTGTGCTGATCGGTGTCGGCGCCACGACGGTGAACGCCTATCTGGCGCAGGAAGCGATTGCGGACCGGCATGCCCGCGGGCTGTTCGGCGACAAGACGCTCAGCGACTGTGTCGGCGCTTATCGTAAAGCGATCCAGGACGGCATCCTGAAGGTGATGTCCAAGATGGGCATCTCCGTGCTGTCTTCCTATCGCGGCGGCTACAATTTCGAATCCGTCGGGCTGTCCCGTTCGCTGGTCGCCCGGTTCTTCCCGGGCATGTCCTCGCGGATTTCCGGCCTCGGCCTGCCCGGCATCCAGAAAAAGGCGCTGGAACAGCACCGCAAGGCGTTCGACGAAACCGTGGTGACGCTGCCGATCGGCGGGCTCTACCGGTTCCGCCGCCAGGGCGAGCGGCATGCCTTCGACGGGCCGATGATGCATGCCCTGCAGCACGCGGTCGCGACGGACAGCTATCACCTCTACAAGAAGTACGCGAACGAGATCTACGCTCAGAAGCCGATCAATCTCCGTGATTTGCTCGGCTTCAAGCCGACCGGCGAGGAAGTGGCGCTGGAAGATGTTTCTTCCATCACCGAGATCCGCAAGCGGCTGGTGGCGCCGGGCATCTCTCTCGGCGCGCTCAGTCCGGAAGCGCACGAGACCCTCTCGATCGCCATGAACCGGATCGGCGCCAAGTCGGATTCCGGTGAGGGCGGCGAGGATCCTGCGCGCTTCAAGCCGCGCCCGAACGGCGACAATCCGAGCTCGGCCATCAAGCAGGTCGCCTCCGGCCGCTTCGGCGTCACGGCGGAGTACCTGAACAATTGCCGCGAGCTTGAAATCAAGGTCGCCCAGGGCGCGAAGCCGGGCGAGGGCGGACAGCTGCCGGGTATCAAGGTCAATTCCATGATCGCCAAGCTGCGGCACTCGACCGAGGGCGTGACCCTGATCTCGCCGCCGCCGCACCACGATATTTATTCGATCGAGGATCTGGCGCAGCTGATCTACGACCTGAAGCAGATCAACCCGGATGCGCGCGTCTGTGTGAAGCTGGTGGCTTCCTCCGGCATCGGCACGATTGCCGCCGGTGTCGCCAAGGCGAAAGCGGACACGATCCTGATTTCCGGCCATGGCGGCGGTACCGGCGCCAGCCCGCAGACTAGCATCAAGTATGCTGGTATTCCGTGGGAAATGGGCCTCTCCGAGGTGCATCAGGTGCTTACCCTGAACCGGCTCCGGCACAAGGTTTCGCTGCGTGTCGACGGTGGTTTCCGGACCGGCCGGGACGTGGTCATCGGCGCCATTCTCGGGGCCGAGGAATTCGGTATCGGCACCGCCTCTCTGGTGGCGATGGGCTGCATCATGGTCCGTCAGTGCCACAGCAACACCTGCCCGGTCGGGGTCTGCACCCAGGACCAGAGCCTGCGCGCCAAGTTCGACGGCACGCCGGAAAAGGTGGTGAACCTGTTCTCCTTCGTGGCCGAGGAAGTGCGTGAGATTCTCGCCGAACTCGGTGTCCGGTCGCTGGAAGAAGTGATCGGCCGGACCGACCTGCTGCATCAGGTCAGCCGCGGCGATCCGTCCCTCGACGATCTCGACCTGAACCCGATTCTGGTGCGCGCCGACAGTGGCGGGCTGCCGGTGATGAATGCGGTCGAAGGCCGGAACGAGGTGCCGGAGACGCTGGACGCGCAGATGATCAAGGATGCGCAGCCGGCGCTTGAGGGCGGTGAGAAAATGCAGCTCACCTACAATATCGCCAACACGCTGCGCGCCATCGGCACCAAGCTCAGTTCCCGGATCACCCGGAAATACGGCATGTTCGGATTGCAGCCGGGGCACATCACCGTGCGTCTGCGCGGCTCCGCCGGCCAGTCCCTCGGTGCCTTCGCGGTGCAGGGCCTGAAGCTGGAAGTGTTCGGCGATGCCAACGACTATGTCGGCAAGGGCCTCTCCGGTGGCTCGATCGTGATTCGGCCGATGACGGCGGCACGCTTTGCCTCGAACGAGAACACCATCGTCGGCAACACCGTGCTCTACGGGGCGACGGCGGGGCAGCTCTTCGCTGCTGGTCAGGCGGGTGAACGGTTTGCGGTTCGGAACTCCGGCGCCGATGCGGTGGTCGAGGGGTGCGGCTCGAACGGGTGCGAGTACATGACCGGCGGAACCGTCGTGCAGCTTGGCCCGGTGGGCGAGAACTTCGCCGCCGGCATGACCGGCGGCATGGCCTTCATCTACGATTCGGACGGCAGTTTCGAGCGTAACGTCAATCCGGAGTCGGTGCTTTGGCAGCGGATCGAGACGGATTACTGGGAAGCGGCCCTGAAGCGTCTGGTGCAGGAGCATGTGGAGCAGACTCAATCCCGCTTCGCCGAGCGTCTGCTGATCAACTGGGGGCAGGAGATTGGGCATTTCTGGCAGGTCGTGCCGAAGGAAATGATTGCCCGCCTGCCGCAGCCGCTCAGCTATTCCAGCCGGGAAAAGCGTGCGTGAGCGCGCCCGCATTCACGCTCTATGGGGACCGGCGTTCCGGAAATTGTCTGAAGATCGTCTATGCGGCGGACTGGCTCGGCCTCGGCTACCGGTTTGTCGATGTCGACATCATGACAGGCGAAAGCCGGACACCGGACTTCCTGGCGGTGAACCCGGCGGGACAGGTGCCGGCAGTTGATTTCGGCGGCGGCAAAACGCTGGCCCAGTCGAACGCTGTGCTGCTTTATCTGGCTGAGAATACGGCCTTGCTGCCGCAGGATCCGTTCCTGCGGGCCAAGGTGAACGAATGGCTGTTCTGGGAGCAGTACAGCCACGAGCCCTATGCCGCCGTCTGCCGTTTCCACATGGTCTATCAGGGAAAATCCGCCGATCAGCGGGAAGCCTGGCGGGTGGAGCGGGGCGAGCAGGCGCTGGATCACATGGAAAGCCAGCTCGCGGGCAAGAGCTTCCTTGTCGGCGAGACCCTTACCGTGGCCGACATCTCCTTACTGGCCTATACGCGGTTGGCCGGAGAGGGTGGCTTCGATCTGTCGGTCCGACCAAACCTCACAGCCTGGATTGCACGCTGCGAGACGGCGCTGGAGCTGCAGCCCGTCGCTGCTTGAAACCGGCCTCTACCCTGCCGTCCGTGGATCCCGACCTGCGTCGGGATGACGGGGAGGGGGTGGGCGCTTGAGGATTTCCTGTCTGACAGTTCGCTAAGTATTAGCCACAAGCAATCGTCATCCCGACGCAGGTCGGGATCCACCGATCGTCGGGCGCGCCTGTCTTTCATGAAATTTCATCGAACTCGGGCGGTGACGGAGCAAAAAAACAGAATGCCCGAACCGAGTGGAGGCGGTCCGGGCATTCTTTGTTCGGGGGGCAGAAAGCGGTGGGGGGTTAGGCCGCCTTCTTACCTTCGATGGCCTTCACGGATGGCCGTACTTCAATCTTGCGCGGCTTCGCCTCTTCGGGGACTTCGCGCACGAGGGAGACATGGAGCAGGCCATTCTCCAGATTGGCGCCGGTCACCTTGATGAAGTCGGCGAGCTCGAACCGGCGCTCGAAAGCGCGTTCGGCGATGCCGCGATGCAGGAATTCCCGGCCCTCGCCATCCTCGGTCTTCTCGACCTTGCCGGTGATGATGAGAGAGTTCTCTTTCACCGTGACGTCGATATCCTTTTCGGCAAATCCTGCGACAGCCATTGAGATACGGTAGTCGTCCTCGCTGACTTTCTCGATATTGTAGGGCGGGTAGGCTGGCTGGCTGCCGGTGGCAGGCGCGCGAAGTGCCGCATCGGCAAGCTGCGCCATGCGGTCGAAACCGACGGAATTACGGAACATCGGAGAAAAATCGATCGTACGCATTGGATCCATATCCTTTCCAAGCAACATGGTCGTCAATCTGTCACCCGCCATATCGCTGGCCGGGTGGCGTTTCATTGCACCGTCCCGAAGGTGGCAACGGCGCTGACCAAGATCTGGGAAAGCGGGAAAACGGATTCAAGAGGGAAAAATACGCAAACAAAAACGGGCGCCCCGAAGGACGCCCGTTCAGTTTCCGCCGGCCGAAGCCTGCGGCAATTCGTCTTGGTATTAGATACCGAGGTTGGCGAAGCGCTTGTTGAAGCGCGCAACCTGACCGCCACTGTCGAGGATCCGGTGCTGGCCGGTCCAAGCCGGATGGGTCAGCGGGTCGATTTCGAGCCGAAGCACGTCGCCCTCTTTACCCCAGGTCGACTGGGTCTGGTATTCGGTGCCATCGGTCATCACGACTGTGATCGCGTGATATTCGGGATGGATATCAGCCTTCATTTTTCGTACTCCTGCCCCCGAGCGTTCATGGGCGCGGGTATCAATCCGTGAATAAGAGCGCGACGATATAAAGGAGACAGGGACCGAGCGCAAGGGCGAAGGGACCTGTTTTTGTGGGAATCCGATATGAGCGAACAGAATAGCCGGCGCAATCTTGGTCCCCTGAGGGCTTTGTTGCCGTTCATCCGGCCCTATCGGCTGCAGGTTGCCGGTGCCGCGGTCGCGCTGATCGTCGCCGCCGTCACGGTGCTGGCCATGGGCAACGGGCTGCGCCTGCTGGTGGACAAGGGATTCTCCGCAGGCGATCCGGCATTGCTGGACGGAGCGGTGATCGTCCTGATGGGCGTCGTCGTTCTGCTGGCCGGTTCGAGCTATGCGCGGTTCTTCCTGGTCTCCTGGATCGGCGAGCGTGTGGTGGCGGATATCCGCAAGGCCGTGTTCAACCATGTGATCTCCCTCAGCCCCGGTTTCTTTGAAACCACTCGCACGGGCGAGCTGCTGTCCCGCCTGGCCACCGACACCACGCTGGTGCAAACCGTGGTCGGCTCCTCCGTCTCCATCGCCTTGCGCAACACGCTGCTGTTCTGTGGCGCGCTGGTCATGCTGCTGATCACCAGTGCCAAGCTGTCCGGCTATGTCCTGCTGGTCGTGCCCATCGTGGTGATCCCGATCATCGTGCTTGGCCGCAAGGTGCGGCGGCTGTCCCGCGATACCCAAGACCGGGTGGCTGATCTCGGCTCCTACGCGGAGGAAACGCTCTACGGGATCCGTGCGGTCCAGGCCTTTGCGCACGAGCCGGTGGACCGCGAGCGGTTCGGCTCCCGGGTCGAGAATGCGTTGAGTGCCGCCCTCGGCCGGATCAGGGCCCGCGCTGCTCTTACCGCTATCGTCATATCACTGGTCTTCGGCTCCATCGCCGTGATTCTCTGGATCGGCGGCCGGGACGTTCTGGCCGGCCGGATCAGTGCGGGCGAGCTTTCAGCCTTCGTCTTCTATGCTGCCGTCGTCGCAGGCTCCACAGGAGCCCTCTCAGAGGTCCTTGGCGACCTGCAGCGGGCCGCAGGCGCCATGGAACGTCTAATGGGCCTCCTGCAGGCGGAGAGCGACGTCTCCGCACCGGCCAATCCTGTGCCCCTGACCGATCCGGCAAAGGGGCTGGTCAGTTTTGAAGATGTCGACTTCTGCTATCCGGCCCGGCCGGACATCCCGTCGCTTTCCGGTTTCACCGCGTCCGTGAAGCCCGGCGAGCGGGTCGCCATCGTCGGCCCGTCCGGCGCCGGCAAGTCGACCATCTTCCAACTTCTGCTGCGCTTCTACGACCCGCAGGCGGGGCATATCCGGATCGACGGAGTCGATCTGACGGAGGCCGACCCGCGCGCCTTCCGCTCGCTGATCGGCCTGGTGCCGCAGGAGCCGGTGATCTTCTCCGACAATGCGATGGAGAATATCCGCTACGGCCGCCCGGATGCGGCGGATGAAGAGGTGATCGCCGCCGCCGAGGCAGCCAATGCGAAAAGCTTTATCGAGGCCCTACCGGAAGGTTTCGCAACCCACCTTGGTGAGAAAGGCGTGCGCCTCTCCGGCGGCCAGCGCCAGCGTATCGCCATCGCCCGCGCCATCCTGCGCGACCCGGTCATCCTGCTGCTGGACGAAGCAACCAGCGCGCTCGATGCCGAAAGCGAGCGGGCCGTGCAGAAGGCGCTCGAAGCCATCATGCCGGGCCGTACCACGCTGGTCATCGCCCACCGCCTCGCCACGGTGCTGAAAGCGGACCGCATCCTGGTGCTGGAAGACGGCCGCCTGATCGCCGAAGGCAAGCATTCCGAGCTGCTTGAGAGCAACCCGCTCTACCGCCATCTGGCCGAGCTACAGTTCGCGGATTCAGCGGCTGCGGGGATGGCGATTTCGGCGGAGTAGGGCGCGCGACGACCCTTCGCG
>NZ_JACZFS010000056.1 GCF_014904795.1 Nisaea nitritireducens | reverse complement strand
CCTGCGTCGGGATGACGACGGTGTGGTGGCAGCACCGTTCACAGTGGAGAAGCGAAACAAGCGCTTACAGCAACCGTCATCCCGACGCAGGTCGGGATCCACGGATGGCGGTCTCTGTCCAGAAACCCGCTCACTTCAGCCCATGTCCGGGCCATGCAGCCTTGCGTCTATATTCTCACCAACAAGAAAAACGGCACGCTTTACATTGGCGTAACGTCGGACCTCCCCCGCCGCGTTGCGCAGCACAGGTCAGGCTCCATTGCAGGCTTTACCTCCCGATATGGTGTGAAGAGGCTGGTGTTTTTCGAGCAGCATGAACGGATGGAGGGCGCGATCCAGAGGGAACGGCAGCTAAAGGAATGGAGGCGGGGCTGGAAAATCAGGCTGATTCGGGAGTCTAATCCGGGATGGCGGGATTTGTTTCCCGAGCTGTTCTAGGGCGGACGTCAGCGCCATGGATCCCGACCTGCGTCGGGATGACGATGGTTTTGGTGACGAGTCACAGAGCTATATCCAATGGGACAACCTTCAAAACTGACTACGTCATCCCGACGCAGGTCGGGATCCATGGATGGCGGGTGCCAGCTGTGTGATCGTAATGATCCCGGCTCACCGCCCGGCACCGTCAGTCGATGCGGAAGTCTTGATGGAAGGCCTTGCAGGCCCTCGCCACGTCCTTGAAGAGGGGGGCGGTTTCGGTTTGTCCGGATGACGCTGCGTCGGCGAGGCGCCGGGCCGAGACGCGCAGGTCGTCGGCGATCTCGGTGAAACGTTCCCAGTCGCTCCAGATTTCAGAACTTGCTTCACTGGGATGGTCGTTGCTTCCGTCCGGGAACAATGCCGTCAGCCGCGTGCCCGCATGTTCCGCGATCCGTTCCGCTGCCGCCGCGATTTCCGCTGGGTCGTATGGTGTCTTGCCCCTGAAGGCGAGCCCGAGAGTCTTGGTGTCGCCTGCAATGTCCTTCATGAGTTGCATGCGCTCTTTGACGACTCCGGTCGCCCCTGAATGAGCCCAGGCGATGCCGGCGAAAATGGCCGAATGAACAAACAGTGCGACGAGCACTATCCTGCAAAACGTCATATCGGCCTCCCCGGGTTTCCCCGGCCAGTTGATGCCCGGCGTTACCGCTGCGTCAGCTTCATTTCGATGCGGCGGTTCCGGCGGTTGCCGATCTCGTCCTTGCGCTCGTCGATCGGCTGGAACTCGCCATAGCCGGTGGCGGAGAGTTTGCCCGCCGGGATGCCTTCAGAGATCAGCGTCTGCACCACCGAGATGGCGCGGGCGGCGGACAGGTCCCAGTTGTTCTTGAAGCGCTCGTTGAAGATCGGCACCGGGTCCGTGTGACCTTCGACCTGCAGGATCCAGTCGATGCCTGTCGGGATCTTGGCGGCGATATCCTTCAGCTCGTCGGCGAACTGGCGGAGCTGGATTTCGCCAGCCGGGCCGATCTGGTCCGAGCCGCTGTCGAACAGCACTTCGGACTGGAAGACGAAACGGTCGCCGACGATGCGGATGCCCTGGCGGTCGTTCAGCACCTCGCGCAGACGGCCGAAAAACTCGGAGCGGAATTTCGCCAGTTCCTGCACCTTGGTGGCGAGTGCCCGGTTCAGCTTGGCGCCGAGATCGACGATCTCGACATTCTGTTCCTTGTTCTTCGCCTCGAGCGCGTCCATCGCCTCCTGCAGCGCGAGCAGCTGTTCACGCAGGGCCCGCATCTGCCGGTTTAGCAGGGCGACCGCTTCCTGCGCCTTGGAGGATATCTCCTTCTCGGCACCGAGCGCGGAGGCGGTATCGTAGAAATCGGCTGTCAGTTCGGACAGCCGGACATCCCGTTCGGCGATTTCCTTCTGCTGCAGCAGGGTGCGTTCCTCGCTCTCGTTGAGCGCGGCGGTCAGCTCCTTGCTGCGATCCCGGACCTGGGTCATCTCGGCAACCAGTGCGTCGATCCGCTGCTTGCGTTCCTCGGCGCTGAGCTCCGCCGCCTGACGATCATCCTCGCTCTGGCTCAGGGTCTTTTGCAGGGCGAGCTTCTGGGCGGCCAGATCGGCGACTTCCGCTTCCAGATCCTGACGGGCCTGCTTCAGGGCGACCAGATCGCGGCGCAGGCTTTCCAGATCCTTCAGCTGGGTCTTGATGGTTTCCCGATCCGCCTCGATTATCTTGAAGGCATCCTCGAGCCCGGCCGTGACCTCATCCCGCTCGGCCTGCGCGATGGCCATGTCGTTCTCGACCGAGCGCAGCTTGGCCATCAGGGCGTCCCGTTCGCTCAGCACTTCGGTCAGCCGTTCGTTCAGCCCGGCCCGGCCGTTTTCCAGTTCGGTCAGGCGCTGCGTCATGCTGGCCCGGTCGCGCACGGCTTCCGCCAGCCGGTCCTCAAGCTGGTCGCGCTGGGAGACCAGTTGGGTGACTTGCTGGCTCAGCGCATCCCGGCGGGCGATGGAGGCCTGCAGCTCGGTGGAAAGCTGGGCGACGTTGAGGCGAAGTTCGGTGTTGGTGTCACGCTCCAGATTGAGCAGCTCGGACAGCTCGGAGATCTGGGCTTCCAGCCGATGCAGCGCCTCGTCCCGGCCGGACAGTGCCTGGGTCAGGTAGAATTGCGAGACGATGAACACCATCAGCACGAAGATGATGACCATCAGCAGGGTGGCGAGCGCGTCGACGAACCCCGGCCAGATATTGGTTTCGCGCATCGAGGCGCGGCTGCGGGCGGACATGGCCGCGGCTCCCCTAGCGCTCTTCTTCGGCGAGCGCCGCGATGGTCCGGGCGACCAGCCGGATCTCCTGGCGGATTTCCTCCACGGTGCGGTTCCGGCCTTCGGAGCTTTCCTCGACCAGACGGGCGACATAGGCCTCGATATTGCGCAGGTGGCTGCGCATCAGCTCGTCCCGGCCGCCTGACTGACCCTCTGCGATCTTGGCCAGCACAGGCCGGATCTCCAGCTGAGCCTCGCCGATCTTCCGCATCAGATCCTGATCGCTGCGCATCTGCTCGACCAGGGTGCCGAGCTTCTCGTTCAGGGACATCAGGTTGGTGTTCGCCTGGCGCCGGTCATCCTCGCTGCGCAGGATGACCCGCTGCAGCTTGTCCAGACTATCCGCCGTCTGCTCCCAGAGAGCGGTCTGGTAGGCGCTGGCGGAATGTTCGCCGTCGGCCAGTACGCCGCCGCCGGAGCTGAGCCGCGTCAGGCCGGAGAGCCATTCCTCAAGATCGTTGTAGAACCGGTTCTGGGCCTGGCCGAGCTGCAGTTCCATGAAGCCGAGGACGAGCGAGCCGGCGAGACCGAAGAGCGAGGAGCTGAAAGCGGTCGCCATGCCGTTCAGCGGGGATTCGAGACCGGTCTTCAGATCGCCGAAGACGCTGCCGATATCGCCGCTCTCGATGCTCAGGCTGCCGATTACATTGCCGACCGCGCCGACCGTCTGCAACAGACCCCAGAAGGTGCCGAGCAGGCCGAGGAAGATCAGCAGGCCGATGATGTAGCGCGAGATGTCCCGGCTTTCCGCCAGCCGGGAATCGATACTGTCGAGCAGGGAGCGCAGGGACATGGCCGAGAGGCTGACCCGGTCGTCCCGGCGTTCGCCCAGCATGGTGGCGACCGGTGCGAGCAGGGTTGGTGCCTGCTGCATCGAAAGACCGGGCTGGCCGGTCCGGTAGGACTCGATCCAGGCGACCTCCGGGGCGAGGGACATGACCTGCCGGACGACGTAGAGAACGCCGATGACCAGTGTCGCCAGAATCATGCCGTTCAGCGCGGCATTCGCCATGAAGGCGTCCAGCAGCGCGCCGACCAGAAGCACCGCGACCGCAGTGACAAGCGCCAGAAAGATCGCCATCCGGACGAGAAAACGCGTGGGTTTGGTCACCTGATCGATCCCCTGAGTGTGGCCGGGATGGCCGGTAAAGCGCTATGTCCCGGTGGTCTGCATGGTTCTATGGACGAAAAATATGGCAGATTTCCGGCCGCCGATGGCATCCGTCGACGCTTTGTCAGCGGTTGATGAGAGTCAGATCGACGCGGTCCGGGGAGCCTGAGGGCGCCTGGTTGCCGAGTGCGCGCACATCCATCCGCGTGCTGGCGACACCCTTGCCGATCAGGTAGGAGCGCACTTCAAGCGCGCGGGACAGGGAAAGCCGCCGGGCCTTGGCTTCGGAACGCTCGCCGGCACTGGCATAGGCCAGAAGCTGGACCCGCATCGACTTGTCCGCCTTCATTTTCTCCGCCACCTCGTTCAGCGTGCCACTGGCATTGGTCGGAAGGGACTTGGTTTCGGTGTCGAAGGTGATGCTGATCGCGGCGCCGGCACTGGAGGCCTTTGGCACGGGGGCTGCGGCTTTCGGCGCCGGAGAGGCGGAGGCAACCTGCTTGGCCGGTTCCGGGGCCTTTGCCGTTGGGGTAGGCGCACTCACAGAGGGTGCCGTGACGGCCGGAGGCGGGGGCGGCGGAGCAATCGCCGCCGTCCGGGTCGCCGCCTTGGGGGCTGCCGGGATCTCGATGTCGGGAATTTTCGTTGTCGTCTTTGGAGCGACCTTTGCGATGGCCTTCGGTGCGGATTTGGGCGCCTTTGGCTCGGGCGCCGCGATGGCGACCTTGGCCGGAGGGGCGACGATCGGCGTCGGCGTCCTGGCCACTTTCGGTGCGCTGGGTACCGGCGCTGCAACGCGTGCCGGTGCCGGTACCTTCGACGCTGCCGGGGCGCGGGGGGCTATGGTTGTCGGAGCCAGGTTTCTGGCCGTGCTGCGCGCCGTCGGCAATGTCGGCTGCTGCGGGGCCCTTGCGCCCGGCAGGGCGGTCGATCCAGCCGTGACCACGCGGCGGCTCTGGGAACTGGCCGGCCGGGTGGGCGGCGGCATCGGGACGCCGCGGGACACTGCCGCGCGTGCTTCGCCCGGCAGTGGCAGCGGTGCTCCTGCTGCGACCTGACCGCGGCGGATGTCGGTCTGCAGCATCTGTGGGATCGTCTGCGGCGTGCCGAGCTGATCGAGCACATCGAGATTGATCTCGACCGAACTGCCCGTGCCGCCGATATAGATGGTTTCCTGACTGAGCGCCGGGCCCGCCTGGAGCCCGATCAGGCCCGCGAGGAGAAGAAACACGGGGCACTTGCCCTGGTAAGTCGATCCGGCCATGTCAGCGCATCCTCGGGTGGAGGGTTAATTTCACTGACGACCTTATCGCAACAGGCCTTTTCGCGACAACCGCCTAAGCGGTGTCGCGATCAGTTCGAGCGGGATCAGGCTTTCGTCGCGTCCCGCAATACTTTCAGGAGCTTGCCGTGCACCTGATCGTTTGCCGCGACGATTTCGCCGGTTTCCAGAGCCTTGTCCCGGTTCCGGTAGTCGGTGCAATAGCCGCCCGCTTCCTTCACGATCAGCAGACCGGCGGCGATGTCCCACGGGCTGAGACCGCGTTCCCAGTAACCGTCATAGCGGCCGGCGGCGACATAGGCGAGGTCGAGCGCGGCGGCGCCGAGGCGGCGCACGGAGGAACAGCGGGTCATCACTGCTTCAAGCTGCTTCAGGTAGAACGCATGATCGCCGCCACGCAGGGTCGGGATGCCGGTGGCGAAAACGCTGTCCTCGAGGTTCCGGCGTGCTGACACGCGCAGGCGGCGGTCGTTCAGGAACGCGCCCTTGCCCTTTTCCGCCCAGAACAGCTCGTCCCGGGTCGGCTCGTAGATCACGGCGGAGACGATTTCGCCGGCTTCCTCAAGCGCGATGGAAATCGCGAAGTGCGGAATGCCGTGCAGGAAGTTCGTGGTGCCGTCCAGCGGATCGATGATCCAGCGGCGCTTCAACTCGTCCTTGCTCTCGATTTCGTTGCCTTCCTCAAGCAGGAAACCGTAATTGCGCCGGGCGTATTTTAGCTCGTCGACAATTGTGTTTTCGGCCGCGGTATCGGCGTTCGAGACGAAATCGGCCGGGCCCTTTTTAGAGACCTGGAGCTGTTCGACTTCGTTGAAGTCGTGCAGCAGCTGACGGGTCGCCTTCATGGCGGCCTTCACCATCACGTTGATTGCGGGCGAACGGCTCGCCATGGTCTCTCCAGTTCAAAACAGAATATCGGCGGTGCCGGCAGATCCGGCAGCCGCAATCAGTTCCAGGGCCAATCGGTCCCGGAGGCAATCAGTCCCAGTGGCAATCAGTCCTTGGCGCGCTCGACGTAGGTGCTGTCTTCAGTTCGCACGACGACGCGGGTGCCGCTTTCGATATGCGGCGGCACCAGGATCTTCACACCGTTTTCCAGCACGGCCGGCTTGTAGGAGGAGGAGGCGGTCTGCCCCTTCACCACGGCGTCGGCCTCGACGATTTCGAGCACGACGGTTTCCGGCATCTGTACGGAAAGCGGCTCGCCCTCGTGACTTTCGATCTGCACTTCCATGCCGTCCTGCAGGAACACCACGTTATCGCCGAGCAGGTTTTTGTCGATCTGGGTCTGCTCGTAGGTCTCGTTGTCCATGAAGGTCAACAGATTGTCCTCGGCGAAGAGGAACTGGGCCGGACGCTGTTCCAGACGGACGCGCTCGACCTGCTCGTCAGCGCGGAACCGCTCGTTCAGCTTGGTGCCGGACCGGATGTCCTTCAGTTCCACCTGGTTGAAGGCGCCGCCCTTGCCGGGTTTCACAGCCTGGGTCTTCATCGCGACCCACAGGCGGCCCTTGTGTTCGATGACATTACCGATGCGGATGGCGTTACCGTTGATTTTCATATCTCTGTCCGTCGAGCTGTCGCGGTGTCCGGCGTCGCGCAAAACCGCGCGGACGGACACTCAGTCAGGTGCGGCGCGCTTTTATCAGGTTGCGGCGGCGGTGTCTATTGATGGGGCTTGGGAAAGCAATGCAAGGCTGCAATGCAGCGCCCTTGCTAGGTGCTGAGCGCTATCAGTGTTTATCGTGGGAATAAATCAGGAATCAGACTTTTAAGAACGTCTCTAAGGCGCTTACTCCTTGGCATACTTGGTATGGAGACGCCTAAAGAAGAGCGGTTATGAAGCGGCAAGTAATCGAAACAGAGAGATTACGTCTCAACTCCTGGGCGGAACGGCATCTCGAGGCTTTTGCCGAAATGCATGCCGACGTCGAGGTGATGGCGGATCTCGGCGGGCCGATTGATTTCTCGGCAAGCATGGCGAAGTTCGAGCGCTATCGGGACGCGCTTCGGAATCATGGTATCTCCCGTTGGGCCGTCGAAGACCGGGAAGGCCGGTTCCTTGGTTATGCGGGTGTCATGCCGCGTCTCTCGGCGGACCATCCGCTCGGTCCCCATCATGAGATTGGCTGGCGGTTCCAGCGAAGCGCATGGGGGCACGGCTATGCGACCGAGAGCGCCGGGGCGGCCCTCGACCATGCTCGAAACAGCCTCGGTTTGACCGGCATTATTTCCTATACGGGTTCTGAGAACGCGAGATCTCAGTCCGTGATGCGCAAGCTCGGTCTGACGCGCCGCCCCATGTTCGATTTCGTTCAGAATATCGAGGATGGCCGCACATGGAGCGGTTTGGTCTGGGCGGTTGAGGAATGAGGTTAGCGACCGGTCTCGGTAAACAGCCCGTTGAACGCCTTCACTGCCGCCGCCGGCCCTTCCGGATGCTTCCAGACCGCCGTAATCACGCAAAGAAAGTCCGCGCCCGCGTCGATCAGCGGCGGCGCATTTTCCAGATTGATGCCGCCGATGGCAACGCAGGGGATGATGGAGACGGACGCCCAGCTTTCTAGCGTCTCGATTTCGGCGTGGTGCAGGATTTCCTTGGTTTCCGTCGGATAGAACGCGCCGAAGGCGACATAGTCGGCGCCGGATTCCGCTGCTTCCATCGCCAGATGCAGTGAGTTGTGGCAGGTCACGCCGATCATGGCCTCGTCGCCGAGAATGCGGCGGGCTTCTTTGTAAGGGGCGTCCTGCTGGCCGACATGGGCGCCGTCGCAGCCGGTCAGTAGCGCGAGGTCCGGGCGATCGTTCATCAGCAGCGGCACGCCGCGTTCGTGGCAGACTGGCAGGAGCGCTTCAGCGGCTCGCTTGATCTCGTCGTCTGAAACGTCCTTCAGGCGGAGCTGCAGACAGGCGACCGGCCCGGCATCGAGGGCGGCGGCAAGATCCCCGGCGAAGGCATCGATCTCGATCTTCGGCGGGGTGATCAGGTAAAGCTCGCAACTTGGCTCGGACTTGGCGGACATCTTTTAGGCCTCTGGAAGTGAAAACGGCGCCCGCCCTTTCGAGCGGGCGCCGCGTCTAAGCGGTATGGGGCGAGGTTTACGCCTTGCCCTTGTAGATGTCGATGATGGTGTTGAGCATCGCCATGGCTTCCTCGCGCGGACGCTGGAAAGTGTTACGGCCGATGATGGAGCCGTTGGCGCCACCGTCGCGCAGACCGCGGATCTCGTTATAGAGACCGTCGAGATCCTTCGCTTCGCCGCCGGAGAAGACGACGATGCGGCGGCCGTTGAAGCAGGACTGCACAACATGCTCGATCCGCTCGGCCATGGTGCCGATGGCGATCTTGTTGGCTTCGTAGGACTTCTTGGCGGCGTCCAGCTCAAGATGCTCGGTCGGCGGCTTCACCTTGATGATGTGGGCGCCGAGCAGGGCGGCCATGTGGGCGGCATAGGCGCAGATATCGACCGCGGTTTCGCCCTTCTTGGTGAGATCGCCACCGCGCGGATAGGACCAGACCACGACTGCGAGGCCGTAAGCCTTGGCTTCTTCCGCCATCTCGCGAATCTGCCCCATCATCTCGAAGGCATTGTCGGAGCCTGGATAGATGGTGAAGCCGATGGCGGAGCAACCGAGACGCACGGCTTCCTGCACGGAGCCGGTGATCGCCTGGCTCGGTCCGTCCTTGTCGCGGGCGAGGCTGTTGGAGCTGTTCACCTTCATGATCGTCGGGATCTGACCCGCGAAGGTGTCGGCACCGGCCTCGATCATGCCGAGCGGAGCGGCATAAGCGGAGAGACCGGCATCGATCGCCAGCTTGAAATGGTAGTGCGGATCATAGGCATCCGGGTTCGGTGCGAAGCTGCGGGCCGGGCCGTGCTCGAAGCCCTGGTCGACCGGCAGGATCACGAGCTTGCCGGTGCCGCCGAGCTTGCCCTGCATCAGGATGCGGGCAAGATTGGCTTTCGTGCCCGGGCAATCGCTTTCGTAATTGTCGAGGATGCGCTTGACGCGTTGGGTGATTTTCATCGCCTTCGGTCCTTCTCTCTCAGGTCTTTAAAGGGTCGCCGCAACCGCTGCGGTGGTGTCCAGCATGCGGTTGGAGAAGCCCCATTCGTTGTCGTACCAGCTCATCACGCGGACCAGCTTGCCTTCGACCACCTGGGTCTGGCTCAGGTCGAAAGTGGAGCTGTTCGGGTTGTGGTTGAAGTCGATGGAGACCAGCGGCTCGTCATTGATGCCGAGGACGCCTTTCAGCTTGCCGCCCGCTGCCTTGACGATGGCGGCGTTGACTTCCTCGACGGTGGTTTCGCGCTTCGGCACGAACTTCAGATCGATCAGGCTGACATTGGCCATCGGCACGCGAACGGAGGTGCCGTCCAGCTTGCCCGCCAACTCCGGCAGCACCAGGCCGACGGCCTTGGCGGCACCGGTCGTGGTCGGGATCATCGAGCTGGCTGCGGCGCGGCCGCGATAGAGATCCTTGTGCATGGTGTCCAGCGTCGGCTGGTCACCGGTATAGGCATGGATCGTGGTCATGTAGCCGTGCTCGATGCCGATGGCTTCGTTCAGCACATAGGCGACCGGGGCAAGGCAGTTGGTGGTGCAGGAAGCGTTTGAGATCACCGTGTGCTCGGCCGTGATCTGGTCATGGTTCACGCCATAGACCACGGTCAGGTCGACGCCGGTGCCCGGAGCGGAGATGATCACGCGCTTGGCGCCGGCCGCGATGTGCTTGGCCGCGTCTTCGCGCTTGGTGAAGAGGCCGGTGCATTCCAGCACGATATCAACACCGAGTTCCTTGTGCGGCAGGTTCGCCGGGTCGCGTTCGGCGGTCACCTTGATCGGGCCCTTGCCGTAATCGATGGTGTCGTCGACGACGGTGACATCGAACGGGAAGCGGCCGTGGTTGCTGTCCCACTTCAGAAGATGCGCGTTTGTCTTAACCGGACCCAGATCGTTGATGGCGACGACCTTGATGTCGTCCCGTCCGCTTTCCGCGAGTGCCCTCAGAACCAGACGGCCGATCCGCCCGAACCCGTTGATGGCAACATTGACGCTCATCAGTTTTCCTCCAGATTTTACAGTCTCTTACAAGAACGCCGCCCCGATGGGCGGCGCAGATGGGATTATCCCAGACGTTTTTTGACCTCGGACACGACGGCATCGCTGGTGATGCCGAAATGTTTGTAGAGGTCGCCAGCTGGCGCGGATGCGCCGAATGAGTTCATGCCGACGAAGATACCGTCGAGCCCGATCAGGGCGTCCCAGCTTTGCTGGATACCGGCCTCGACCGCGACCATGAGTGTGCCGGAGCCGAGCACTTGCTTGCGGTAGTCGGCATCCTGAGCCTTGAAACGCTCGATGGATGGCATGGAAACCACGGCCGTGGCGACGCCATCGGCTTCCAGGGTCTTCTGGGCCTCCAGGGCGATCTCGATCTCGGAGCCGGTGGCGAGGATCGTCACCTTGCGATCACCGGACGCGTCGGAAAGGACGTAGCCGCCCTTGGCCGACAGGTTCTCAGAGGTGTCGCCGCTGCGCACCGTCGGCAGACCCTGGCGGGTCAGCGCGAGGACAGACGGGCGATGCTCGTCCTGCAGCGCGGCGAGCCAGCATTCGGCGGTCTCGATCGCATCCGCCGGGCGAAACACGTTCAGGTTCGGGATGGCCCGGAGCGCGGCCATATGCTCGACCGGCTGATGCGTCGGGCCGTCTTCGCCGAGACCGATGGAATCGTGGGTCATCACATAGATCACCCGAAGGCCCATCAGGGCGGAGAGACGGATCGACGGGCGGCAATAGTCGGTAAAGACCAGGAAGGTGCCGCCATAGGGGATCAGGCCGCCATGCAGGGCCATGCCGTTCATGGCAGCGGCCATGGCATGCTCACGCACGCCGTAATAGATGTAATGGCCGCCATAATTGTCGGCGCTGACCCCGTCCTGGCCACCAACCTTGGTGTTGTTGGAGCCGGTCAGGTCAGCCGAGCCGCCGACCAGAGCCGGGATCGCCGGTTGCAGCACTTCCAGTGTTTTCTGGGAAGCGACGCGGGTGGCGAGTTTCGGCTTTTCCTCGCCATGTTTGGCGATCAGGTCCTTGATGGCTTTTTCGGCACCGGCAGGCAGCTTGCCGGACAGAGCCGCATCAAAAGCTTTCCGGTTTCCGGCTTCAGCAGTGTCGTAGCGCTGGGTCCAGGCAATGTGAGCCTCGGCCCGTGCGGCACCGATGGCGCGCCAGGCTTTCAGCACATCCGCCGGAATTTCGAACGGAGCAGCGCTCCAGCCGAGATTTTCCCGGGCGCCGGCAATCTCGTCGGTGCCGAGCGGTGCGCCGTGGGAGGAGGACTTGCCTTCCTTGGTCGGCGCGCCGAAACCGATCTTGGTCCGGCAGGCGACGAGGGACGGCCGGTCATCCGCCTTCGCGGCTTCGATGGCGGCTGAAACAGCCTCGGCATCGTGACCGTCGACCTGGCTGACATGCCAGCCATAGGCCTCGAACCGCATCAGCTGATCGTCGGAGACCGACAGGTCGGTGGAGCCGTCGATGGAGATGCCGTTATCGTCGAACAGCACAACCAGCTTGCCGAGCTTCAGGTGGCCGGCCATGGAGGCGGCCTCGTGGCTGATACCTTCCATCAGGCAGCCGTCGCCGGCGATCGCGTATGTGTAGTGATCGACCAGATCGTCGCCGAAGCGGGCATTGTTCATGCGCTCGGCGAGTGCCATGCCGACCGCGTTGGCCAGACCCTGGCCGAGCGGGCCGGTCGTGGTCTCGACGCCGCTCGTATGGCCGTATTCCGGATGGCCCGGCGTCTTCGAGTCGAGCTGGCGGAAATTCTTGATCTCGTCCAGCGTGACGTCTTCATAGCCGGTCAGGTGCAGCAGAGAATAGATCAGCATCGAGCCGTGGCCGGCCGACAGTACGAACCGGTCGCGGTCCGGCCAGTTCGGCGCCTTCGGGTCGAAATTCAGGAACTCGGAAAACAGCACGGTCGCGACGTCGGCCATGCCCATCGGCATGCCGGGGTGGCCGGACTTGGCCTTTTCCACCGCGTCCATCGACAGGGCGCGGATGGCATTCGCGAGCATATCGTGCGAAACGGCGCTTTCGGTACCGTCGCTTGCAGCAGAAGATGTCGTGTTCATGAGCGTCAATCGTGTTCGGCGGCGCCCTTCTCCGGAACAGGGCCGGACGGGAGGCCGCAACTGATGAGCGGGGCGGGCGCAGGAACACCGTCTCAGCCCCTTAAAAGGCGCGGTGAAAATGCCGTCCCGCCTCGCGCGCGTCAACTCTGTAGTTTATGCGGGTTTTCCCGGTATGCCGGGGGACGTGCCAAGGGCGCGCGTTGACGCCTTGATATCCGGCTTTGTATGCTTCTGCCGCCGGGCGCGTGATGCCCGGAATCCAAAGTGTTGGAAGGATCGGACCGGATGTCCCGACTCGACGAAGCCGCCGCCCGTCTGGAAGCCGCCATCGAGCGGCTGGATTCGGCCGCTCACCATGCGGTCGAACTCAGTTCCCGGTCGGCCGAGCTGCAGGCCGAACTCGATGCGGCGAAAAAGGAATATGCCGAACTGTCCAAGGTCACCGATGAGGTCAGCGAGAAACTGGACAAGACCATCGGCCGCCTGAAATTCGTGCTGGAAGGATAGTTCATTGGCCCAGGTCGAAATCACCATCAACAGCAAGAATTACCGGATCGCCTGCGAAGACGGCCAGGAAAGCCGCATCGCCAGCCTCGCCGCCATGGTCGATTCCCATGTGAAGGATCTGGTCGATCAGATCGGTCAGATCGGCGATACAAGGCTGCTGGTCATGGCCTCCCTGCTGATCGCGGACGAACTCGTCGATCTGCGCGAGATCGAGCGGGAAGTCTCCACGGAGGGGGGCTCCGTGTCCCTCGGTGACGGCGAGGAAAAGATCGTCTCGGCCCTCAATGCGATGGCCGGACGGATCGAGAGCATTGCGGACCAGCTGGAACGCGCCTAGATATACCCGTGGACGGTGGCTGCGCGATTTGTCAGGTCACACAATCCCTGGGGCTATAATCGATCCTTCGGGAGCTGTCTCTGGCGGGGCCCTGGCCTCGTTATGCGGCGCCCACCTGCTTTGCAGGCCACAGAGGGTTACAACGGCCAACGGTCGAGGTGGCGCCGTCCGCATACCTCCAAAAATGAAAGCCGCTCGTGCCTGCATCCACGCCCCTCAATGACACTCTCGCCGCCGACAAAGCGGCCCTGCGCAGTGAGATCGAGGCAAAGCGCGGCATCGCGCATAACGCGCTGAGCGAGACTGCCGGCACAGCTATCCGCGATCTTTTTCTCGACGCCGCGCCGCGCGCCGACGCGCCTGTCATCGCTGGTTATTGGCCATTCCGGACAGAGATCGATCCGCGCCCGCTGATGACAGCCCTGCACGCGCTCGGCCATCGCATTGTGCTGCCGGTCGTCGTCCGGAAAGCCGCTCCCCTGAAATTCCGACTCTGGGGGCCAGGGGCACCTTTGGTGAAGGCGGGGCTGGGCGGTCTGGTCCCGGATATCGGGGCGCCGGAGCTTGAGCCCGACCTGCTGCTCGTTCCCATGCTCGCGTTCGACGATACCGGTTGCCGGCTCGGCTATGGCGGCGGCTTCTATGACCGTACGCTGGAACAATTGCGCGGCCTGAAATCCGTGCGAGCCGTCGGCGTTGCATACGAAGCGCAGCGGGTCCCGGCGGTGCCGCGCGAGGCGACGGACCAACGCCTTGACGCCATGCTGACGGAGACGGGCATGACCGAATTCGAAGGATCTTCCGCATGAGAGTGTTGTTTCTCGGCGACGTGGTCGGCCGGTCCGGACGCGAGGCGGTGCAGAATCACCTGCCGGAACTGCGCGAGCAGCTCGCCGTCGATTTCGCCATCGTGAACGGCGAGAATTCAGCCGGAGGTTTCGGTATCACGCCGGATATCGCCGAAGCGCTTTTCGATGCCGGTGCCGATGTCATCACCACCGGAAACCATGCTTTCGACAAGCGCGAGATCCTGACCTATTTCGACGCCGAGCCCCGTTTGCTGCGTCCGGCCAATTATCCCGCCGACACGCCAGGCAAGGGCAGCGGCCTGTTCCCGACGGCTGACGGCCGCTTCGTGCTCGTCGCCAATGTCATCCTCCGCCTGTTCATGGATACCAGCGACGATCCGTTCGTCGCCGCGGAGAAGATCGCCGAGGAATGCCCGCTCGGCTATGGCGCGGATTTCATCTTTATCGACATGCATGGCGAGGCGACGTCCGAGAAGCTGGCGCTCGGTCATTTTCTCGATGGCCGGATCAGCGCCATCGTCGGGACGCACACCCATATCCCGACGGCCGATCACATGATTCTCCCGGGCGGGACGGCCTATATGACCGATGCCGGGATGTGCGGCTCCTATGAGGGCGTTATCGGCATGCAGAAAGAGGCGCCGGTCGAGCGGTTCCTGTCCAAATGGGGACGGCCCCGGCTGGAAGTCGCCGAGGGCCCGGCGACAGTGTCCGGCCTGCTGATCGAAAGCGACGACGCCACAGGCCTCGCCACCCGCGTCGCCCCGGTCCGCCTCGGTGGTCTGCTTTCCGAGGCCTTTCCGGACTTCTGAGCCGCTCTTTCTACTGCTTGATCGAGCGTTTCTCCGGCGACATTAGACTGGCGACCTCCGCATCCGGCATGGCGTCTTCGGCGTAAGTGAATGTTCCGGTGTTGAGCGTTTCCTCTGCGGCTCGCTTCAGGGCACCAAGGGCAGCGCGGGCAAAGGAGCCGCCAACACTGATGCGGCGCACACCGGCCTCCGAAAGCTCGTCTACGGAGAAGGCCTTGCCTTGCAGGCCCATCACCACATTTACCGGTTTGTCGACTGCGCGGCAGACCGTTGCAATGGCGTCGATATCGGGCAGGCCCGGAGCGTAGAGAACATCCGCGCCAGCTTCCGAAAAGGCCTGGAGCCGGTCGATCGTGTCTACCAAATCTGGTTTACCCCAGAGATAGTTCTCAGCCCGTGCCGTGAGCAGGAACGAGCGGCCTTTCGCGGCTTCAGCCGCTGCCCTGACCCGTTCCGTGGCCTGGTGCAAGTCGTAGATCGGTGCGTCCGGATTGCCGGTCGCGTCCTCGATCGAGCCGCCAACCAGCCCGATATCCGACGCCAGCCTGATTGTTTCCGCACATGCTTCCGGGCCAGCGCCGAAGCCGTCCTCGAGATCGGCTGAAACCGGCAGGTCCGTCGCCGCGATAATGGCCGCCGCATTGGTTAGAATTTCCTCCCGGCTCAATCCGGCGAAGGAATCCCGCTTGCCGACGGAAAAGGCATATCCCGCACTGGTCGTCGCCAGCGCCGCGTACCCCAGATGCGTGAGAATGCGTGCCGAGCCGGCATCCCACGGGTTCGGCATGACGAATGCCCGGTCCCCGAAATGCAGGGATCTGAATGTTTCGAATTTCTCGGTCTGTGACGGCATTGTCTGTCTCCGATTGGCAGCGATCATCTTTATCATGATGCGAACAAATCAAGAACAAAAATAACCAAAAGAGATATTATGCCGTTCGTGCGCCGCACTTGACCCGGTAGCAGCTCCGGCGCATCGTTTCTGTCCTTCCAAGCGACCCTTGCGCTGCCCCGCCCTGAGACTTCCTGCCTTTCCGGGCCTGCATCCGGTCGAGAAAATGCGTCCAGGAGAGACTGCCATGTCGAATGCCGAGCTGATCTGGGATCTTGTCGATGAGCACCGCGAGACGTTCATCGAGCTGGCTGACCGGATCTGGGGCATGCCCGAGATCTGCTACACCGAATACCGCTCTGTCGAGGAGCACCGGAAGATGCTGGAACAGCAGGGCTTCCGCGTAACCGAGAACGTTGCCGGCATTCCGACCGCCGTGATGGGCGAGGCGGGCGAGGGCGGTCCGGTGATCGCCATCATGGGCGAATATGACGCGCTTCCGGGACTGAGCCAGGTCGCCAATATCGCCGAGCCGCAGCCGGTTGAAGAGGGCGGGCATGGCCATGGGTGCGGGCACAACCTGCTCGGCTCCGCCGCCATGCTGGCCGCGGCCGGTCTGAAGGATTGGCTGGAGAAGACGGGCACGCCGGGCCGGGTCCGGTATTACGGCTGTCCCGCCGAAGAGGGTGGTGCCGCCAAGGGCTTCATGGTCCGTGCCGGTGCCTTTGAAGATGTGGACGCGGCCGTCACCTGGCACCCCGCGGGCGTTACCAAGGTTCAGAAGGCGAATTCGCTGGCCAATACCCGGATCGACTTCTCCTTCACCGGACGCAGCAGCCATGCGAGCTCGGCGCCGCATCTTGGCCGCAGTGCGCTGGATGCCGTGGAACTGATGAATGTCGGCGTGAATTACATGCGCGAGCATATGCCGCCGGATGCCCGTATCCACTACGCGATGCTGGATGCCGGCGGTGTTGCGCCGAACGTGGTGCAGGGCTTCGCCAAGGTACGTTATGCCGTGCGGGCCGGAGAGCTGGCCTCCATGCAGACGCTTGTCGAACGGGTGAAAAAGGTTGCCGAGGGCGCAGCGCTCATGACCGAAACGAGCGTGACCGCCCAGATCGTCAGCGCCGTATCGAACATGCTCGACAACGAGCCGATGCGCAGGACCATGTTCGAGAATTTGCAGCGTCTCGGCCCTGTTCCTTTCGATGCCGACGACCGAAAATATGCCGCCGAAATCCAGGCGACCCTTTCGCCGGAAGATATCGGCAGCGAGTATCGCAAGGCCGGCGTCGAGGAACGGGAAGACACGCCACTGTGCGACTTCGTCGTGCCGTTCGATGCGCAAGGCGTCTCGATGCCCGGATCGACGGATGTGTCCGATGTCAGCTGGGCGGTGCCGACCATTGAGGCGCGGGTTGCCACCCATGCCATCGGCACGCCGGGACATTCCTGGCAGATCACGGCCCAGGGAAAGGCTCCCGCCGCGCACAAGGGCATGATCTATGCTGCCAAAGCGATGGCCGGGACTGCGGTCGATCTGGTTCGCGACGCTGACTTGCTGGCCGCTGCGAAGGCCGATCACGCCGCCCGTATGGCAAAGACGCCCTATCGGTGCCCAATCCCCGACGATGTGCAGCCGCCGATTCAGCCCCGGACGGAATAATCCGGCCAGCTCTTTTCACAGATCTATTCGCGGCTGCAATAGACAAAACCCGACGGAGCACTACACTCTTCGGCATCGCATTCGGGTAGTCCAATGCGCGGAATGGGACGGTTCGGATGAGCGTGACTCGTCAACTACTGATATTGCTTGTAGGGGCCGTCATTGTGGCCGGCGGATGGTTTTATCGCGGTCCCATTTTCGGCATCGAGGAAATGGCGGACGAACAAAGCGCGGGCAAGAAGAGCCGTGCGGCAGCCGTTGTCGTCGCCGATGTGAAATTCCTCAAGGAGAGGCTCCGGACCGAAGCCGTCGGAACCGCGCGCGCCTTTCAGTCCGCACGGCTGCATCCGGTCACGAACGGGCATGTGACCGGGGTGTCGGTTGCTACCGGCGCGAAGGTGGGCAAGGGCGAGGTCCTTCTCGAACTGGACCACAAGTCGGAGACGCTCGCCGTCGATCTGGCCCGTGTTCGCCTTGAGGCCGCTCAACGTATCGCCGAACGGCTGAGCAAGCTCCGCAGGAGCGGCGCCTCGACCCAGGCCGCGCTCGACGACGCTGTGACGGCGGTCGATGCTGCTAAGATCGAGCTTGAGCGGGCGCAGGTCGCGCTTGACGATCGTTATGTCCTGGCGCCGTTCTCCGGCCGTATCGGCATGACCGATATCGATGTGGGCGACCGGGTGGATACCAGCACCGAAATAGCGGTTCTCGACGACCGGTCGGCTTTGCTGATCCGCTTCGAGGTGCCGGAAGCCATGCATGGCAGGATTGCTGTCGGCGACCCGGTCGGCCTCGCTCTCTGGAGCGGAGAGTCAGGGCCGGTCGAGGATGGCACGATCTACGACACCGGAAGCCGGATCGACGAAGCGACGCGGACTTTCGTTGTGCGTGCGCGGATTCCAAATCCTGATGATCGGTTTCGCCCCGGTATGAGTTTCCGGGTCACGCTTGATGTCGAGGGACCGGAGCGCGCAAGCGTGCCCGAGGTGGCAATCCAGTGGGGTGGCGACGGATCCTTTGTCTGGGCGATTTCCAATGGCGTCGCCAGGCGTCTGCCGGTCTCCATTGTCCAGCGGCAGGCTTCGACCGTGCTGCTCAACGGTGCGTTCGAGCAGGGCGACAAGGTTGTGACCCAGGGGCTGCATCGCATGCGCGAAGGCACCAAGGTCGAGATCCTGCCGGGAGCCGGCCCTGAAGCTGCACCGGTCAAGGCGTATCAGGACGCGACCACATCATGACGACGAACGGAGGCCCATCCTCCTCCCCGTCCCCGTTACAAAACGATCTGCCATCCATCAGCGTCCGCCGTCCCTGGCTGGCGCTTGTCCTCAATCTTCTCATCGCTCTCGCCGGCGTCGCGGCGATTATGGCGGTGGAAGTGCGCGAGCTGCCGAATGTGGATCGGCCGGTCGTTTCCGTTCGCGGCATTCTCGACGGTGCCTCGCCGGAGACCATGGACAGTGAGGTCACAAGTCTGGTCGAAGGCGCGGTCGCCCGGGTCAACGGGGTAAAGCGTATCCGCTCCTCGAGCGAGGAGAACAATTTCCGTCTGCATGCGGAGTTCAGCCCCTCGGCTGATCTCGATGTGGCCGCGTCCGATATCCGCGAGGCGGTGAGCCGCGTTCAACGTGAGTTGCCGGAGAATGTCGAGCAACTGACCGTCATCAAGGCCGACGCGGATGCGAGCCCGGTGATGCGGCTCGCCGTATTCGGGCACGGTCTGACGGAAGAGGAGCTGGCGCATGTCGTCGAAACGGACGTCATCCCGGAGCTGATCTCTATCGACGGCGTTGCCGACGTGACCCAGTACGGGGACCGGGCGCGCTTGCTGCGGGTCGTGCTCGACCCGATGCGGCTGAGCGCTTTCGCATTGTCCGTCGCCGATGTCATTGCCGTGCTGCAAAGCGCTCCGTTCGATATCCCCGCAGGCAGCTTCGCGTCGACGGACCAGGAGTTGCTGGTGCGCGCGAACGCGACGGTGGAGTCGGCGAGAGAGGTCGAGGACATCATCATCCGGGGCGCTGTCCGGATCGGGGACGTGGCCCAGGTCTTCTTCGGGCCGGAAGATCCCGAGAGCCTGGTCCGGGTGAATGGCGAGGAGGTGATCGGTCTCGGCGTCATCCGGCAGGCGCAATCCAACACCATCGAGATTTCGGAGAATGTCGCCAAGGCCATTGCCGGTCTGAACCGGCGCTTCGACAAGATCGAGGTCATGGTGACGTCAGACGATGCGCTCTTTATCGAAGGCTCGGTCTCGGAGGTTCTGTTCAGCCTGCTGCTCGCGGTCCTGATCGTCATCGTGACGCTCTGGGTCTTCCTCGGCTCTCCCGCCGCGACGCTGATCCCGTGCGTTTCCATTCCGGTCGCGCTGGTCGGATCGGTTGCCGCGATCTGGGCCTTCGGCTTCTCGATCAATATCCTGACCTTGCTGGCTCTGGTTCTGGCAACAGGCCTGATCGTCGATGACAGCATTGTCGTGCTTGAGAATATCCAGCGCCGCCGCGCCCAGGGGCTTGGTGGCAGGGCTGCGGCCGTCCTCGGCACGCGCCAGGTTTATTTCGCGGTAATCGCGACGACCGCGACCCTGATCTCCGTCTTCGTGCCGATCTCCTTCCTGCCGAGCACGGCCGGGCGGCTGTTCCGCGAGTTCGGTTTTGTCCTCGCCATCGCGGTGATGATCTCGTCCTTCGTGGCGCTGACCCTGGTGCCGGCGCTTGCGGCACGGCTCGCGGATGCGGGACCAGACCGCCTTGGGCTGAGAACGGTGATGGGGCGGATCGGAGATTCATTCGCGAGGTTCTACGGCGTCACGCTGAGGGGAGCTCTTTCGGCCCCGATCCTTGTCATAGCCGTGTCGCTGGCTCTCGCCGGTGGCGCCTGGCTCACCTTCAATATTCTCGACCAGGAATTGCTCCCGTCGGAGGATCGCGGGCGGATCTATATCCGCGGAGACGGGCCGGACGGTGTGGGTCTCGAATACAGCAACAAGCAGGCCGACCTGATGGAGGCCATCCTGCAGCCCTATGTCGATAGCGGGGAGATCAGCTCGATTTTCACCATCGTCGGGCGCTGGGATTTGAACCGGACCTTCATCTCCGCGCCGCTTGCACCGTGGGACGAGCGCAGCCGGTCGCAGCAGGAAATCCTGTCCGAGATACGCAAGAAGATGAGCCAGATCCCGGGCGTCCGGGTCCGGGCCTATAGTCCGAACAGCCTCAATCTCCGCTCCGCCGGAAGCGGCGTTGAAGTGGCGCTCGTTGGCAACGACTATCTGCGGCTCTATGAGGTTGCGAAGACACTGGCGCGCGCGATCGAGGACCGGCTGCCGGACCTGTCCGACGTGCGGATTTCCTATCAGCCGACGCAGCCGCAGCTTTCGATCAATATCGACCGCCGCCGGGCCTCCGATCTCGGTGTCAGTCTGGAGGATCTCTCGGATGTTCTGCAGGTCACTATCGACGGACTGGAAATCGCCGATCTGAACGTGCGGGATGAGTCCATCCCGATCCGCCTTGAAGCCATTGGCGGCGCGATAGACGATCCGACCGATCTGACGAACCTCTATGTCCGGACCAGCCAGGGCAAACTCATCCCGATCTCCAGTCTGGTGACCATGAAAGAGGAAGGCGTGGCGGCCGAGCTGGACCGGCATGTCCAGCGCCGCGCGGTGGAGCTGGATGCGGACCTCAAGCCCGGCCTGCCTTTAAGCGCCGCAATTCATGACGTTCAAAGGCTCGCGGACGAGATCCTGCCCGACGATGTGAGCCTGGTCCTGCTGGGCGAGGCGGAAGCGCTGGAGGAAACTTCGAACGAGGTCGCGATCACCTATGCCATCGCAATGATCGTGGTGTTCCTTGTCCTGGTGGCCCAGTTCGAGAGCCTGACCAGTGCGGCTATCGTGGTGCTGACCGTCCCCTTCGGGATTGCGGCGGCGATCTACGCGCTGCTGCTGACCGGCACTTCGGTCAATATTTACAGCCAGATCGGTCTCGTGATGATGATCGGGCTGATGGCGAAAAACGGCATCCTCGTGGTCGAGTTCGCGGATCAGCTTCGCGACAGAGGCTTCGGAGTGCGTCAGGCGGTCGAACGGGCGGCTCTCGTTCGCCTCCGCCCGATCGCCATGACGATGATCTCGACTATTCTTGGCGGCCTGCCGCTGATCCTGAGCACAGGCCCAGGGGCCGAGGCGCGGGGCGCCATCGGCTGGGTCGTGTTCGGCGGCCTCGGGCTGGCGGCGGCCTTCACCCTTTACCTGACCCCGGTGATCTATATCGCTCTGGCCAACCTGTCCGCGGCCCGTGCCGATGCCGCGGAGAAGCTGGATCGTGAGCTCGAAGAGGCCAAGGGCATCCGGGATGTCGCCGAAGCCGAGGAACAGCCCGCCGAGTAATCAGGCTCAGTCTGTTTTTGCAGGCTCCTGGTGCTCTGGCTGTAATGCCCTTGCTTCGTCCAGCGACAGTTTCACCACCTGCTCGCCGTCCAGATAAAGGAAGTTCAGCCTGTCCTGCTGGGAAGCCATTTTTGCCGGCAGCGGGGCATAGCGGAATGATCCGCCCCCCAGAACCGGCGTCACGCTGCCGAGATTTGTTTCCCGGCTTTGCTCCACCCGGAGCAGATGCAGCACGTTGCCGCCGTCCTGTTTTCCGCTCCCCCGCTTCCCGCTGAAGGGAATGTTGGCGAGACGCAGGAAGCTGGTCGGGTCGCTCGACGCATGGAAGCCCTCGACAAAAGCCTGCTCGACCAGATCGAGATCCTTCCGCTCGTCGCTGATCTCCGGATCGTGGCCGTGATCGTGGGCGTCGTGTGGCAGATGCGGCGTCTGCCACTGGCTTGCCGCTTGCGGCGGGCTGTTATGCCCGTGCCCGTGATCATGGGGATGGTCGTGCGCATGATCGTGCGCGTGATCGTGGTGGTGGTGCGGATGATGGTGATGGCTGTGCATCTTCATGTTCTCCCCGCCTCTCAGTAGCTGACCGGCTTGTCGATGATCCCCTTGTGGGAGCCCATCTTGCCATGTGCCACGAGCGAGCCCAGCGCCTCGACGGCGACCCGGCAGCCGAGCAGGGCGGTGATGTCCGATGTGTCGTAGGGCGGGCTGACCTCGACCACCTCGAGGCCGCAAATCCCTTCGGCGGCGATCAGGCCAAGCAGCTTCAGCGCCTCGCGCGGCAGGAAGCCGCCCGGCTCCGGCCAGCCTGTGCCCGGCACGAAGCCGCAATCGATGCTGTCGATATCGAAGGAGAGATAAACCGCGTCCGCGTCCTTCCAGGCGAGTTCCAGCGCGATCTCCGCTGTGCGCTCCAGGCCGAGCTGCTCGATATCGTTGATGGTGAGGACGTTGGTATTTTTCTTGTAGGCCTGCTTCACGCCGGGGCGCGGGACCTGCCAGCCGCCGATGCCGAGCTGCACCAGATTGGTTGCCGGCACGTTGTCCATCTCCGTCGCCCAGTACCAGGGAGTGGTGTGCATGCGTTCGTCCAGATCTTTTTCCTGGATGTCGATATGCCGGTCGAAATGGATGATGCCGATGCGTTTCGAGGTGCATTGCGCGATGCCGCGCACGCAGGGAAAGCCGATGGAATGATCGCCGCCCAGCATGATCGGCAGGGCACCGGAGGAGAAGATGTGGGAGACGCCCTTCGTGATCTGGTCGAAGCTCTTTTCCAGATTGGCCGGAATCGTGAAAACGTCCCCCGCGTCGCACAGGGTCATCTGCTCGCGCAGATCGACGCCCAGCTCGTAATTGTAGGGCGTGTAGAGCGCGGAAATGCGCCGGATGCCTTGTGGGCCGAAGCGGGTACCGGGGCGGTAGGTGGTCCCGGAATCGAAGGGAATGCCGACGACTGCGGCATCATACTTCGCCACGTCGCGGACATTCTCTACGTAAGGAGCTTTCAGGAACGTATTGATGCCGGCGAAATGCGGGAGCTCGCCGCGCGAGAAAGTCGGGATTGACTTGTCCGTCAGGCTGTCCGAGCCGGGCAGACCCATCTCGAGCGCCCATTTCTGTTCCTGGCGCCAGCCATCGGCTGAAAGTTCGGCCTCGGCTTCCAGAGCCTTCCAGCCCTGCATGTCGCGTTTGTTGAAGTCGGGATGGTGATGCCGCCGGTCCTGTTTCAAGGGCAGAGGCACGCCCGCCATGCGGTCGGAGCGCCGGTCAGCCAGCTTCAGCATTGGGATCATCCTTTTCGATATTGTCGGGAAAGGCGGTGCCGTCGACGCTCAGGTCGTAGGTCACCGTGGCGCCGTAGGCGTCGGGGAATTGCGGGTCGGTGCGGACCTTGTCGAAGGTCAGCACACGGGTGCTCAGTTTGAAGGCTTCGGAGATGTCGTGCGTGACCATGAAGACGGTCATGCCGTGTTCGCGCCAGAGTTCCAGCAGCAGGTCGTGCATCTCCAGACGGACACCGGGGTCGAGCGCGCCGAACGGCTCGTCCAGCAGCAGCATGCGGGGCCGTTTCATCAGCGCCTGCGCGATGGCGAGGCGTTGCTGCATGCCGCCGGAGAGTTGCGCCGGATAGCGATCCCGAGCCGGGTCGAGGCCGGTCCGGTCCAGCAACTGGTCGGCCATCCGCTCGGCCTCCCGGCGCCGGGTACCGAAGGCGCGGCCGAGAAACGGGCTGCCTTCGAAATCATGGGCCAGCAGCAGGTTCTCGCGGGCGGTCAGATGGGGGAAAACGGAATAGCGCTGAAAAACGATGCCGCGTTCCGTACTTGGCTCGTTCGGCAGGGGAACGCCATCCAGCAGTAATTCCCCCCGGCTGGGCGCTTCCTGGCCGAGCAGGATGCGCAGGAATGTGGACTTGCCGCAGCCGGACGGGCCGACAATGCCGCAGAAACAGCCTTCCTTGATGTCGAGCGAGATCCGCTCCAGCACGGGAACGCCGCCATAGTCCTTTTCGAGGTTACGGATTGTCAGCATCAGAGACCGCCCCCGCCGAGATGGGCCCAGCGGAAAAACCGCCGGGAGGACAGCATGAGGGCTCGGTCGAGCAGGAAGGCGATCAGGGTGATCCAGGCGACATAGGGCAGGATCACGTCCATAGCGAGGTAACGCCGGACCAGGAAGATCCGGTAGCCGAGCCCTTCGGTGGAGGCGATGGCTTCGGCGGAGATCAGGAAGATCCAGGCCGGTACAAGGCCGAGCCGGATGGCGACCACCAGTTTTGGCCAGATCTGTGGCAGCACGACCCGCAGGATGATCTGCCAGGTCGAGGCGCCGAGGGTCTGGGCCTTCACCAGCAGTTCGACCGGTAGCTCGGAGACGGCAAGGGCAATCGCCCGGGTCATCACCGGCGCCGTGCCGATGATGATCAGGGCGATCTTGGATGCTTCGCCGAGTCCGACCGCGATGAACAGGATCGGCAGCACGGTAATCGGCGGGATCAGCGAGAAGGTTGCGATGAACGCGTTCAGCAGCCCTCGGATTTTCGGGATCAGGCCGATCGGCACGCCGAGCAGGAGAGCGAGGAGGGCAGAGATGCCGATACCCAAGGCAAGACGGGCAAGGCTCGCCGCCGTGTCCGCCCAGAGCAGCAGGGAGCCCGACCGCCGGTCCGGCTGTGTTGCCATGCGCCAGAAGGCTTCCGCCATGGAGGCGAAGGACGGCAGCAGCTTGTCCGACGGATTGACGGCGAGGCGTGCACCGCTCGCCGACACGTAGGCGATAATGACGATGGCAAACGGGATCGCGGCCAGCAGGAAGCCGGCCGGCCGCGAGACCTTCTGGTTGATGAGACGCACCGGGGCTGCCCCGGAGGCCGCCTAGAGCTTTCCGGCGGCCGCCATCTCCATATAGGCGGGATCGAAGCGCAACTTGATGTTTGCCGTGTCGCCCAGGGTCTTGCCGCCCGGGAATTCGATGCCGACGAAATCGACGCTGGGTGCGCCTTCCCCGAGGATACCCTTCTCGAACAGGAACTGGCGGACGAACTCCATCGTCGTGATCAGTTTCGGGTCCTTGGTGAAGGCGACGGCTTCGGCCGGTGTGTAGAACATCGCGGTGGAAGCGAGTTGGGAGTCGTAACCCGCGAGATTGGTGCCGGAAGCCTTGGCCATCGCGGTCCGCATATCCATGCCTGCGGAGTCGCTCTTCGACATGATGGCCATCATCTCGTACCAGGCGCCAACCAACGCTTTGCCGAAGTCCGGATTGTCCTTCAGAACCTCGGTATTGACCATCATGATGTCGATGATTTCGCCCGGGGTCTGGCTGGAATCGAACACCTTGTAGGATTCCGGCATACCGGCGATCTCGGACAGCAGCGGGTTCCAGGTGACCACGGCGGTCACGTCCGGCGTGCTATAGGCGGCGACCATATCGGCGTCGGATGTGTTGACGACGGTGATGTCCTTCTCGGACAGGCCGATACCGTCCAGACCGCGCACCAGCAGATAGTGCGAGACGGAGAGTTCGACCAGATTCACGGTCTGGCCCTTGATATCCGCGAGAGCCTTCGCACCCTTCAGGACGATGCCGTCATTGCCGTTGGAATAGTCGCCGATGATCAGTGCGGTGGTGTCGACGCCACCGCCTGACGGGATCGAGAGCGCGTCCATATTGGTCATGGAGCAGCCGTCGAACTCACCTGCCGTGTACTGGTTGATTGACTCGATATAGTCGTTGATCTGCACGATATCGACATTGATGCCGTACTTGTCGGCCCATTTCTTCATCAGGCCGGAATTCTGGATTTCGCCCCAGGGCATCCATCCGACATAGATCGACCAGCAGACCTTGAAGTCTTTCTTCGGCGCGGCCTCGGCAGCAGGCGCCGAGAGCAGAAGGGTTGCGGCGAACGCAGCAGGAAGGAATTTCAGAAGGGATTTACGGAACATGCGACGGCTCCTTTCAAGAACGATGGATCAAAGCTCCCCCAAGGAGCCATGGTCGTCTTGGCCGCCGAGCACATAACCGAGAGAGATTTGCGCTCAGCAAACCTGTGCAGTGATCTCCCGGGATTTTGCCCCGCCGTGTCTCCGGCTATGTCAGTTTGCCGGATTGCATCTCTCGGACCAGCGCCGCGATTTGCGGCCGGAACCCTAGACGCGCTGCACAATCATTGATCTGCATGGCGCGTGCCAAAGCTCATGTATCTCTTAAGGTGTTGAAATATCGAAAAACAGCTGTGCACGCGTGCTGGTCGAGTGGTCATGGGGCGCTGCATTTTTCATCAAGGCTATGCTGCGTTGCCCAAATTGGAGGCAGCGATGGCGCGTTGACCGACGTGCCGTACGCGGTCAGAGAAACCGGTTGATGCCCCAGAACACGGTGGCGGCGATCAGGCCGGCGGCTGGGAAGGTGATGACCCAGACTGCGAGAATGCGGATGGCGTCCTCGCGCCGGATCAGCAGGCGCTGTTTCTTCTTAGTCGCGCCATCTTCGAGAACCCGTTTTTCCAGGTCGCGCCGGGTCTGATATTCACGGAAGATGCCGATCCCGAAGATGGCGCCGACGGCGATCTGCGTGGTGCTGACCGGCAGGTCTATCCAGGAGGCTGCGGTAACGGTCGAAGCCGTTGCCATGGCAATGGCATAGGCCCGAACCGGGGTGATCTTGGTGATACGGGTCGCCACGACCCGCACCATGCCGGAGCTGAAAAACAGCAGGCCGACGGAAAGCCCAAGTGCGCCGAGCACAAACACCCAGATCGGGATATCGAGCGACAGGCTGAGATCGGACGTCTTCTGCACATGCAGGATCGCAGTCACCGGTCCCGCGATGTTGGCTATGTCGTTGGCGCCGTGGGAGAAGGCGAGAAAGCCGCCGGCGACGATCAGGGGGACACGGAACAGCACCTGCACGGTCTGGTTCCGGTTGGCCAGCCCCATGGAACTGCGGCGGATATAGGGGCCGGACGCTGCCAGTGCGGCGATGAAGGCGGCCAGCACGGTGGTGATCAGAACCGGCGTGGTCGGGCGCCAGACATTGGCCAGCCCTTTTGCGATCAGGTAGAGCGTGAAGAGAGCGGCCATGGCGGCGATCAGGATCGGGATCCAGGTGCGGGCGGCTCTCACCTTGTTCTGGACGCCAAGCAGTTCCGACCTGATGAAGGTGAAAATCAGAACGGCGACGGCGGCGCTGACCATCGGGGAGAGAAACCAGCCGAGCGTGATCAGGGAGATTTCCGGCCAGGCGACGGCATCGGCGCCGATTGCGAAGACCGCTACACCCACGATACCGCCGATGATGGCGTGGGTCGTCGAGATCGGCGCCCGGAGCAGGTTGGCGGCATTGATCCAGAGGGCGGCGGCAACAAGGGCCGAGAGCATGCCGATGACGAATTGCACGGGGTCGTGGACCATATCCTGATCGACGATGCGATAGGCAATCCGACCGGCGACATGCTCACCGGCAAGCAGGGCTCCGGCGGTTTCGGCGACAGCGGCGAGCAGGAGGGCGGCTCCCAGCGGCAGAGCGCGCGCGCCGACCATCGGGCCGACGGAATTCGCAACATCGTTGGCGCCGACATTCAGGGCCATATAGCCACCGGCGAGAGCCACGCAGGCCGAGAAGACGGCGTCCTGGGGACTGCCGAAGAAATAGCCGATGAGCAGTGCTATGCAGGCAAAAGCAACCGCAAGCAGACCTTGCCGGAAGGACAACGTGACCGGTTGGCCGATGACGCCGCCAAACGCGCCGCGCCCGAGAGCCTTCTGAAGATTGGAGATATCAAGCTGCATGTAATTGGCCCGGTCGAGCGCTGCCCGTTAAGTGAAGCGGGGACGCCTGGATGCCACAGTATGAGTCAGTGGAACGGTGAGGAAAAGCACTAGTCGGAAGATGTGGGTTCTGAGGAACCGGCCAAGGCGGCTTCAACCTCCGGACGTCGCGGCATCGGGCCGACCGCGCCGAAGCCCCGGGTCGACAATGCGGCCGCCATATTGGCATGACGTCCCGCCGCGAACGGATCACCGGTCCGGAGATATTCGGCCAGAAAGCTGCCGTCGAACGTATCGCCGGCTCCGGTGGCATCCCTGGCGTCGGTCGCATGTCCCGGAAGCCGCCTCCGGTCTGTCGCGGTGGCAATCAGGCTGCCTTCTGCACCGAGGGTGAGGGCGACGATTCCGGCACCGAGATTGAGATAGAAATCTGCGATGGCATCGGGATCGCTCTTCCCGGTCAGAAGGGTCGCGTCGTCCAGGCCGGGCAGGGCGATATCGGCGTCAGCCATCGCGGCATGGGTCAGGGCCCGGGCCCGGTCCAGCGGCCAGAGCTTCAGCCGCAGGTTGGGGTCGACCGAGACCTTGACACCGGCTTCCTTCGCAAGCGCGATCGCTGCGAACACGGTGTCAGCGGCGCTGTCGGAAATCGCCATGCTGATACCGGAGAGGTGCAGGACCTTGGCGTCCCGGATCATCTCGCGCGGCAGAAAGCCCGGAGTCATCAGGCTCGCTGCCGATCCGGCGCGGTGATAGCTGAAGCGGTGTCCGTCCGGGCCGTGTGTGACGAAATAAATCCCCGTGTGACCGTCCGCGCAGGTTTCGACCCCGCGCGTGTCGATGCCTTCGTTCTTCCAAAGCTCCATGAAGCTCTCGCCGAACGTATCGCGGCCGATCCGGGTGAGATAGCCGACAGAGGCACCCTGCCGGGCGGCGGCCACGGCGACGTTCGAGGTGTCGCCACCATGCCCGGCGAGATAGCGTTCGTCCGGCTGTTGATTGAATTCCAGCATCGGCTCTCCGAGGCAGAGAAGATCGGGAAAGCCGGTCATGAATTTACCGAGGCGAAAGCCTGGGCGACGGCCTCCCGGATCGGTCCTGGGTCGTTGGCCTTCAGGGCAGGGATAGAGACGAGTTCGCCGCCCATGCCGAGGCAGAGTGCGCCGGCATCGAGATAGGCCTTCGCCGTTTCCGGCGAAACGCCGCCCGTCGGCATCAAGGGGATTTCCGGGTAGACCGATTTCACGGCCTTGAGGAAACCGGGGCCGCCGCATTCCCGCGCCGGGAAGATCTTCACGATGGCCGCACCGGCGGGCC